>DATBFU010000065.1:0-75542 GCA_036558325.1 Thermoanaerobaculia bacterium
CGCGAGATAGACGGCCGCGGCCTCGCGCGCCGCCTTCTTCAGCTCGCCGAGCGTCTTCTCCTTCCCCTTCAAGACCTCGTACGTCGGCTCGTACTCCTTCTCGCGGTCGACGCCGAGGCCCTTCTTCGGGAGATCGCGGACGTGGCCGTAGGACGCGAGCACGCGGAAGTTGCGTCCGAGAAATTTCTCGAGCGTCTTCGCCTTGGCGGGCGACTCGACGATCACGAGATTGCGACGGGTGCTATTCATGCGAGTTCGTTCGGGAGCGCGGTGCGGCGTTCGGCGTCGCGGGCGGTCATGCGGGCGGTGGAACCTGCCACAACGCGGAAGAAAGCGCAAACGCGCCTTGCCTCACCCTCCCGTAACAGCCGGCTATTCCCGCGCCCCATCTGCTTGAGGTCAAGGATCTTGCCCGCCGCGTCACCGCCGGAGGCGATACCGGCCGTCGGATTCGGACGCGAGCCCGGCGCCTTCGAGCTCGAAGAGGGCCGCGAGCACGACGGCGGCCGGCATCTCGAGGCGGGTGACGAGCTCCTCGGCGGAAGCCTCGGTCTCGCTCCGGAGAGCCTCGAAGAGCCGCCGCGCTTCCTGGCCGAGCTCCTCCGGGAGGCGCACGGGGGCGGAGAGCGGCGCCGCGGCCGGCGTCCCGAGCGACGGAAAGAGCTCGGCGAACACGTCCTCGACGCCGCGGCACAGGATCGCGCCGTCGCGCAGGAGCTCGTGCGTTCCGGCGGACGTCTCGGAAAAGACGCTGCCCGGAACCGCGAACACGTCCCGGCCGAAGTCGGCGGCGAGGCGCGCCGTAATGAGCGAGCCCGAGCGGCGCGAAGCCTCGACCACCACGACCCCCGACGAGAGGCCCGCGATGATGCGATTCCGGATCGGAAAGTTCTGCGGCCGCGGCTCCTCGCCCGGCGCGAACTCGGAGAGCAGCACGCCGCGGCACGCGATCTCCTGCTTCAAGCGCGCGTTCTCCTTCGGATAGTCGACGTCGAGGCCGCAGCCGAGCACCGCGATCGTTCCGCCGGCTCCGTCGACGGCGGCTTCGTGCGCCGCGGCGTCCACGCCCCGCGCGAGGCCCGAGACCACCGCGATGCCGACCGAGGACAGCCCGCGCGCGAGGCCGGCCGCCACGTCGCGGCCGTAGTGCGTCGCGTTTCGCGATCCGACGACCGCGACCGCGGGCCCGGACAGCCGGTCGAGAGCGCCGCGCGCGAAGAGCGTCAGGGGCGGATCGGCGATCTCCGCCAGGAGCGGCGGATAGCCGTCGTCATCGAAAGGCGTCAACAAGCGGACGCCGGAGCGCTCGAGCTCCGCGGCCCAGCGATCGATGCGCGGGTCATCGGCCGCGCGCAGCGCCGCGCGCGCCCGGGCGGTCGAGCCCAGGCGTTGCCCGAGCTCGGCCTCGGTGAGGGAAAGGAGCGCCTCGACCCCGCCGGCGTCCCGGAGAAGAGGCCACATCCGCTGCGGTGTCAGATCCCGTTCGCGGCACCAGCCGATGGCCGCCCGCCGTCCCAGGGCGTTTTTCATCCGTCCCTTACCTTACCCCTCCGGCCGCGGGGCCGTGCGATCGCCCCTCGGCTCGAACCGGAAGACGGCGGGAACAATCGAACGACCCGCCGGCTTTCCTATAATGCGCACCGCTGGAGCCGGATTGAGAAAGCACATCCTCGCCGTCGCCTTCCTCGTCGCCGCCGCGTCGGCCGGAGCCGGCTGCGGGAGCGCGGGCACCTCCGGCGATCAGATCGCCTTCGGCACGAAAGTCGCGCACGACGGCCTGTGGCGGGAGGCGGCGTTCCGGTTCGAGAAAGTCATCGCCGCGGACCCGAAGAACGCCCGCGCCCACAACAACCTCGCGGTCGCCCTCGAGGCGACCGGGGAGTTCGCCCGCGCGCTCGAAGAGTACAAGAAGGCGCTCGAGCTCGATCCGCACGACAGCTACATCCGGCGCAACTACGCGCGATTCGCGGAGTTCTACACCTCCTACACCCGCACGACGGGAAAGGCGGCCGGTGCTTCCTAGGACGGCGGCGCGGCGCGGCGCCGCGTGGACGGCGATCCTCCTGCTCGCCGCCGCGGCGGGCTGCTCCTCCGTCGAGCAGGTCCGTCTCCGGCTTCCCCTCAAGCCGCGCCTCCCGCTCCGGGGCAACGAGAAGGTTGTGCTCGCCCCCTTCCTGATTGTCACGGAGGCCGACAAGGTCCGCGACAAGCGGCTCGCCAACGTCGACATCCAGGGAGAGTTCCACCGGTTCCTGAAGCGGCAGATCGAGAAGAAGACGAAGCTCGAAGTCGTCGAGGCGCCGCCGGACCTCAAGCTGCCGACGCAGAACCTGACCGAGCTCGGGCGATCGGTCGAGTTCTGGCGCGCCCTCGGGAACACGACGGGCGGCGAGGTGCTCGTCTCGGGCAGCCTGGAGTTCCGGGTGGAGGACCGCTCCGGCTACAAGACCGAGGAGTACGTCTCCCCCATCAACGGACAGACCTACTACCGGCAGGTCTACGTCGAGCAGAGCGGCTTCCTGTTCGACATCGTTTTCATGGTCTTCGACGGGCACTCGGGGGAGAAGCTGCTCCAGGACGAGTTCAAGGACTTCCGTCAGACCGGATCTTCCAATCGGTCCGACGAGCTGCAAGGACTCTTCGAGAATCTCTTCTCGCTCGAGAACCAGATCCTGAATCTCTTCGTGGCGCGCGAGCGGGAAGCGGACCGGTATCTTTTCACCAGTTGATTCGACCGGAAGGAGGCGACCGAGCATGAGGCGATTCGTCCTGGCGCTCGCTGTGACCGTGCTGGCCGTCCCCGCCGGGGCCCAGGTGTTTCTCGACAACCCCGAGTACTCGTTCGGCGAGAACAAGATCGTCTACGACAAGTTCGACTGGAAGACCTACAAGTCGACGCACTTCACGATCTTCTATTACGACCGCGAAGCGGCCTCGCTGCAGAAAGTGGCGTCGTTCGCCGAGAGCGCTTACGACGACATCTCCCGCGCGCTCAACTTCCAGATCCCGAAATCCATCAACCTCATCTATTACGCGGACCACTCGGACTTCGAGCAGACCAACACCGATCTGAACTTCATCTCCGAGGGCGTCGGCGCCTTCGCGCTCCCCTCTCGCAACCGGATGGTTCTTCCCGTGGACCTCCCCGACGAGAAGCTGCAGCAGCTGATCGCGCACGAGCTGACGCACGTTTTCCAGTTCGAGATCCTGTTCAACGGCAACTACATTCGCGCGATGACCACGAACGCGCCGCAGTGGTTCATGGAGGGCATGGCCTCGTACTTCGGCAAGGACGAGGACAACAAGGATCGGATGGTCCTGCGCGACGCCGTCCTGGCGGATCGCGTCCCGGAGGTCTCGCAGCGCGGCATCTACGGTTTCTTCGCCTACCGCTTCGGCCACGCCGTCTTCGACTTCGTCACGGCCGAATGGGGCCCGGACGCCGTCCGGGACTTCCTCTTCGAGTACCGCAACCAGATCGGCCCGAGCGTCGAGCGCGCCGTCAAGCGCACCTTCAACGAAACCGGGGAGGACTTCGACATCAAGTTCCGGCGCTATCTGCGCCAGAAGTTCCTGAAGATCCTCACGGAAAAGGGCGAGCCGACCGATTTCGGCGAGCGGTTCAAGATCGAGGACACGCCGTCCGCCGAGCTCTCGCCGCGGGCCTATCCCTCCGGCGATTTCGTCGCGGCGATCTCGACGTACAAGGAAGACGCGGACGTCGTCGTCATGTCGACACGCGAGCGCAAGCTCTTCAAGAACCTGACCAAGGGCCGCAAGACGGCCTACGAGTACCTCGTCGCGC
Organism: Thermoanaerobaculia bacterium; assembly: GCA_036558325.1. Lineage (GTDB taxonomy): Bacteria > Acidobacteriota > Thermoanaerobaculia > UBA5066 > Gp7-AA6 > DATBFU01. The sequence continues at coordinate 3,806 of DATBFU010000065.1, forward strand.
AGTGGATCACCACCGGGCCCTCTCAGGGCGTCGATCTCGCGGTGTCGTCCGACGGAAACCGCATCGCGGTCTTCGCGCGGCGCGAGCGCGGCCGCGACTTGCTGCTTCTCGACGCGTTGAACGGCGACATCGTGGACCGCATCGTGATGCCGGACATCGACCAGCAGCTCTCCCCCGCCTTCTCGCCCGACGGGACGAAGATCGCCTTCCACGGGATGCGCGGCGGGCGCGCCGACATCTACCTCTACGACGTGGGCACGCGCTCGATCACCAACCTGACCGACGACGATTCCTACGACTTCGGCCCGATTTTCTCGCCGGACGGCAAGTGGATCTATTACTCCTCGGTGCGCGGCACGAAGTCGAAGATCTACCGGATTCAGATCGCGTCTCCGGACTCGCGCGAGGAGGTCACCTACGGCGACGGCAACGACGAGGACGCCTCGCTGTCTCCGGACGGAAAGCGCCTCTACTTCACCTCAGACCGCGACGAGGGCATCTACAACATCTACTCGCAGAATCTCGAGACCGGCGAGACGTACCTCCACACGAACGTCGTGGGCGGCTGCTTCGGGCCGACGGCCTTCATCGGCAAGGACAACGCCGAGAAGCTCGTCTTCACCGCGTACTACAAGGGCCGGTTCCAGCTCTACATCGCCGATCCGAAGAAACCCGTCAAGAAGCTCCCGGAGCTCGCGCCGGCGATCACGCCCGCGACGCCCACGGTGGTGGCGCCCTACCAGCCGGCCATCGAGGTCTCGATCGACCCGGAGAAGGTCACCGCGAAGCCGTCGCGCAAGCTCTACCTCGAGAACGCGCAGGTCCTCGCGGGCGTCAACACCGACCAGACCTTCTACTCGGACACCGTGCTCATCTTCGGCGACAACCTCGGCGACCGCCGCTTCTACGCGATCATCGAGTCGCTCTCGAGCTACACGGTCTTCGACTTCTCCTACTGGAACATCGGACGGCGGCTCCAGTGGGGCGTCCGCGCCTTCGACCAGCGAACGTACTACCTCGGCGTCGGAGAGCTCGGCGGCCAGCCCACCGTCGAGCGCGTGAAACAGGCGGCCCGATACACGGGCGGCTCGCTCATGACGACGTATCCGCTGTCCCGGTACTTCCGCGCGCAGGGGGGCCTCTCCGTCATCTCGCGCGACGTGGGCTACAACTACCTGACCGGCGACAAGTTCCCCGACGGTAGTCCCGTCTTCGGATTCGCGCAGGTCAAGAACACATACCCGCAGATCGACCTCTCGTTCATCGGCGATACGGTCGAATATCAGATCTGGGGCCCGCGCGCCGGTTATCGCTTCATGCTGACGTATTCCTACGCCCCGGATTTCCAGAAGGACCAGTCGCTGCCGCCCGGCTCCTCGATCGGCTCGACGCTCACGCAGAGCGCCACGATCGATCTGCGGGAATACCTCCCGATCAGCAAGCGGATGCTCTTCGCGCTGCGCGCCGTCGGGTTCAAGTCGACGGGGAACATCCCGGACATCTGCGCCTTCGGCGGGCTGGACACGTACCGCGGCGTGGACTACGCGGCGATTTTCGGCAACTCGTGCGCCTACGCCAACTTCGAGTTCCGCTTCCCGCTCATCGACATCATCGCGCTGCCCTTCATCGCCTTCGGCGACATCCGCGGCCACATCTTCTTCGACATCGCGGGCGCCAAAGCCAAGGGCGGGAGCTTCCAGCTCTGGGACTCGAATCTCGACCAGCTGAAGGACGCGCAGGCGGCCTACGGCGGCGGCCTCGACATGCAGATCCTGGGACTGCCCGTGCACATCGACTTCGCGCGGCAGACGAACCTGAAGACCAATTTGACGAGCTTCAAGACGTCCTGGTACATCGGCTACACGTTCTGAGCGCACTCTGAGGCCGCCGGCGGGCTAGAATCGCCCCTCGCGTGCCCCGCGAGCGATCTCTGGCGGTGAAGGTCCTCGGCGCCTTCGGCGGATCGGCGCCCGGTTGCCGGCTGACGTCGTTTCTTATCGGAAACGAGTCGGCCCTGGACGCGGGCGCTCTCACCGAAGCGCTTCCGCCGCCCGTGCAGCGGCGGCTGCGGCGCGTCTTCCTAACGCACGCGCACTTCGATCACATCGTGTCTCTCCCCTTCCTGGCGGCGAACCTCCACGGCCGCGCCGGCGCGCCGCTCGAGATCCTCGCGCCCGAGCCGGTGCTCGAGGCCGTGCGGCGGCACGTGTTCAACGACGCGACGTGGCCCGACTTCACGCGATTTCCGTCCGTCGCGCGTCCGACGATCCGGTACCGCGCGCTCGAAGAGGGCCGCGCGTTTCGCGCCGGCGGGCTCGAGGTCACGCCCTATGCCGTCAACCACGTCGTGCCGACCTTCGGATACGTCATCTCGACGGGAGCGGCCGCCGCCGTCTTCTCCGGCGATACGGGACCGACGGAGCGGCTCTGGGTCGCGGCGCGCCGCGCCCCCAACGTGCGCGCGATCTTCCTCGAGTGCTCCTTCTCCGACGCCGAGGAGCGCCTCGCCGCGGACTCGCAGCACCTGACGCCGCGGCTCGTATCGCAGGAGCTCTCCAAGCTTCCCCCGCGCGTGCCGATCTTCCTCTACCACGTGAAGCCCTTCTCGCTCCCGCGGATCCGCCGCGAGGTGCGCGCGCTCGGCGAGCCCCGATTGAAGCTCCTGGAAGGCGAGCGGACGCTGCGGTTCGCCGGCTAGGGTCGGGCCGACAGAAGGCGCGCCCAGCCGAGCAGGTCGACGGCGAGGGCGCCGGCGAGCCGGCCCCGCAGCGAGTCGTTGCGCAGCAGGTCCTCTCGCGGCCCGGGCAGGAGCGCGCCGCGCGAGAGATAGGACCGGCCGCCCCGACGCTCGGCCCGGAAGGAGGAGGCGGCGCGCGCCGACCCCGAGGTGCGCGCGATGTCCAGGCGCAGACGCTCGCGGTCCACGGCGACGCGGTCCTCGAGTCCCGCGCCGGCGGCGTCTGCGGAGGCTCCCGGCGGAGCCGATCCCCCGGGCGGCCGCAGCCGCAACCGGAAGGCTTTCCCGTTTTCGCCCGTCTCCTCGGAGACGACGTCGGCGACGCCGGCGAGCAGACGCCGGTATCCCGAGGGCGACGCGATCGCGTCGAACGCCTCCTCGGGCGCGGCGGCGACCTCGAGATAAGCGGTCAGTTCGACGTCGGCGGTTCCGGCCTCCGGATCGCCCGCGCGCGCGAAGGCCCGCTCGAGAATCCCGCGCTCGACGCCGAAGAGCTCCTCGATCCGCGGCGCCCGCGGCGCCGGGAGAGGAACCGACAGCCGCGCGTGCGCGTCGTCGACGTGCACCCGGCCCCGCGCGAAGCGGATCACGCGGTTCTCGAGGTCGCGCCGGAGCCCCACCTCCGCCAGAAACTTCGATCCGGGACGGAACGTGGCGGCCCAGAGCCGCGCGTAGTCGGACTCGGGAACGTCGGCGAGGAAGATCTCGAGGCGCTGCGGACCCTCGGGCACGCCGCCGAGCTCGACGGAGAAGCCTCGGTTCGTGGAAGACACGCGCACGGGACCGAGCGGCGTCTCGACCTCGCCGGCGCGCGCGGGCAGAAGCGCCGGCAGCGGAAATCCGACGTCGCAGAGGATCGGGCCTCTCTCGGTCTCGACGACGAGCGCCGCATGATCGAAGTCCTGGACCACGCGGCCGACGACCTTGCGGCTGCGAAACCCGAGCGCCTCGAGCACGGCGTGAAAGGCCGCGACCCGCGCGAAGCAGGTGCCGCCCGTCCCCGACTCGAGGTGCTCGCGCCAGAAGATCTCCGGACGGCGCGGCTTTTCGGACGCGGCGAGCGGCTCGGCGTCGCGCAGGATCTTCGAGGCCGTCTCGAACGGGACGCGAGCGTTGAACCGGAGAAAGAGTCTCTCGAGCAGCCCCGTGCCCGGCGCGGCGCGCGGCAGATCCAGGGCTTCGAGAACGTCTTCCAGGGGAAGCGGCGCGGTCTCGGGTTCTGCCAAGCTGCCGGTAATCCGCGCTTCAGCTCTTCTTCGCGAGCCGCGCGACGAGGGCCTGGATGCGGAATTGGGCGTCGTCGGAGAACCAGGAGGTCGCGAAGGGATCGCCGCTCCGCGCCTGATCGAACCGCGCGAGCGCCGCGGCACGGCTGCGCGACTTGATCGACGCGTGCGCCGCCGCGGGGCGGCCGCCGAGAAAGAGCGCCCGGGCGAACGCCTCTTCGGCGAGCGCCTCGGGCGGAACGACGCGATCCACGAGACCGATCTCTTTCGCCCGCTCGACCGAGACATTCTCGCCGGTCGCGGCGAGGCGCTCCATGGCGCGCGGACCCACGGCGTGGCGGAAGATCTCGAGGAGGCACGCCGGCACCGGCACGCCGAGAAGGACCTCGGAAAGACCGAGCTCCCCTTTCCCCGCCGCCGCGATGCGCTCATCCGCCGCCGCCGCGACGATCAGACCGCCGGCGATCGCATGCCCGGTGAGCGCGGCGATCACGGGCCGCTCGAACGAGAAGATCCGCCGCACGAGGTCGTTGTAGGCGTCCACGAAGGCTTCGAAGGCGTCGCGCTCCTGCGTCACGAGGTACGTCAGATCCCAGCCGGCCGAGAACATGCCCGGCGACGACGAGGTCAGGACGGCCGCGCCGGCGTCGGCGCTCGCGGCGAACGCCTGCGACAGGTCCGCGACGAGCTCGGGCGTGAAGGCGTTCGCGCGCGGCCGGTCGAGCGTCAGAACCGCGACGCCCTCGCGCCGCTCGACGCGGACGAGGCTCATACGCGCGCCCCCGCCGCCGCGGCCGCCGCGGACACGGGCCGGAAGACGAGCGCGTGCACGCGCGAGTCTCCGGTCAGCTCCGGGTGGAACGTCGCGGCCGCGACGTTGCCCTGCCGCACGAGAACCGGCTCTCCCCCGCGCGTCGCGAGAACCTCGACCCCCGGTCCGACGCGCCGGATCCGCGGCGCGCGGATGAAGACCGCCGGGATCTCGCCGCCGAGCGCCGGCGCTTCGACCGAGCCGACGAAGGAATCGACCTGGCGGCCGTAGGCATTTCGCTCGACGGAGATGTCGAGAAGACCCAGGCCCTTCTGCGACGGGTTCGTGACCTCGCGCGCGAGGACGATCGCCCCCGCGCACGTGCCGAGCATCGGACGCCCGCTCCGCGCGAAGTCCGCGAGCGCCGCCTCCCACGGCTCCGCTTCGAAGAATTTCCAGAGGGTCGTCGATTCGCCGCCCGGCAGGATCAGCCCCGCGGCGGCCCCGAGCTCCGCCGGGCGCCGGACGTCGAAGGACGGCAGGCCCATCGACGCGAGCTTCTTCCGATGCGCCTCGAAGTCGCCCTGGATCGCCAGGACGCCGATCGCCTCCGGCTTCGGAGGACTCACCATCCGCGCGTCTGGAGCTGCGCCTCGGCGGGCAGGCTCGCCGCCTCGATCCCCTTCATGCCGGCGCCGAGCGACTCCTCGGCCTCGACGAGCGCCTGCGCGTCGCGCCAGTGGGTCGTGGCCTTCACGATCGCGCGGGCCCGCTTCTCCGGATCGTCCGACTTGAAGATGCCCGAGCCGACGAAGACCGCCTCGGCGCCGAGCGACATGCAGAGCGCCGCGTCGGCCGGCGTCGCGATGCCTCCGGCGGCGAAGTTTGGAACCGGCAGCTTCCCCGTCTCCGCGACCTGGACGACGAGCTCGAAAGGAGCCTGGAGGCGTTTCGCCTCGTGCATCCGTTCGTCCTTCGACATCAGCGTCAGGTTGCGGATGTCGCGGCCCACCTCGCGCAGGTGCTTGACGGCATGCACGACATCTCCGGTCCCCGCCTCCCCTTTCGTCCGGATCATCGCCGCGCCCTCGCCGATGCGCCGCAGCGCCTCGCCCAGATTCCGGCATCCGCAGACGAACGGCACCTTGAAGTCGCCCTTGTAGACGTGGTTCTCCTCGTCGGCCGGCGTCAGGACCTCCGACTCGTCAATGAAATCCACCTTCAGCGCCTCGAGAATGCGCGCCTCCGCGGTATGGCCGATGCGGCATTTCGCCATGACCGGGATGGAGACCGCGTTCTGGATCTCGCGGATCTTCGAGACCGGCGACATGCGTGCGACTCCCCCGTCGCGCCGGATGTCGGCGGGCACGCGCTCGAGGGCCATCACGGCCGCGGCGCCGGCGCGCTCGGCGATGGTCGCCTGCTCGGCGTTGACGACGTCCATGATGACGCCGCCCTTCAACATCTCGGCCAGCCCCACTTTGACTCGGAACGTTTCGTCGATGGTCATCGCAGCCTCCTCCGTTGGTTTCTTGCGGGCTCGATCAGACGACGGGAACGGCGTGCACGCCGCCCGTCTCCGCGACGGTTCGAATCGCTTCCGCGAGGATCGTGATGCCGCGGTCGATCGCGCGCTTGTCGACGCGCGTGACCGAGAGGCGCAGGTTCGGGCGGTCCTCCGCTCGGGGGTCGAAGTCCGCTCCGGGCGCGACGCCGACGCCGCGCGCGGCCGCCGCCTCGGCCACGCGACGCCCCGAGACCCCGGGCGGCAGATGGAGCCAGAAAAGCGGATTTCCGACCTCGCCGCCCCACCGCGCGACCTGAGGCAGATGGTTCTTCAGGGCGCGGACCGCCGCGAGGCGCCGCGTCTCGACCTCGAAGGCCCGCTTCTGACGGGCCTTGCGGTCCTCGCCGGCGCGCAGGAAACGGGCCACGGCGGCCTGGAGCGGCAGCGGCGTCTGAAAATCCGCCGTGCGTTTGACGCGCGCGAGCCGGTCGATAATCGCGGCCGGGCCCGCGAGCCAGCCGATGCGGAAGCCGGGGACGAGGTCCTTCGACAGCGTCCCGAGCCAGACGACGCGATCCGGAGCGCGCGCCGCGAGCGGCCGGCGGCCGGACTCCGGCTCCTCGTAGCCGTCCTCGACGACGAGCGCGCCGCAGGCCTTCGCCGCCTCCAGGATCTCGTCTCGACGCGCATCGGGCGTCGTCACGCCGGTCGGGTTCTGCCGCTCGGGCATGAGGTAGACGACCTTGACGCGGCGGCCGAGCAGGGCCGACGGATCCGGCCCCTCGGGACCCACGGGCAGCGGCAGGATCTCGACGCCGGAAAAGCGGGCGAGCGCGAGCGCGCCCGAATACGTCGGCGACTCGACCGCCAAGACGTCGCCGGGGTCGGCGAAGGTGCGGAGCAGCAGGTCCAGTCCCTGCTGGGCCCCCGAGGTCACGAGAATCTCGGCCGGGGATCGCTCGACGCCGTGCTCGGCGAGCCGGCGGGAAATTTCCTGACGCAGCTCCGGAAGTCCGAGGGGGGAGGCGTATTGCCAGAGGTCGCGGCGGCCGCTCCAGACCTGCGCGAGCGTGGTCGTGAAGTCCTCGAGCGGGAAGAATCTCTCGTCCGGCGTCAGCCGCGAAAAGTCGGCGACGATCGGTTCCGCGAGCGCGAGCCCCGCCTCCTCGCCGATGCCGCGCACGCGCCGGGAAAGCAGGGCCAGGGCGTCGAAGCCGCGGGCGGGGGAGGCCGCCTCGCGCACGACCGTGCCGCTTCCGACGCGTCCTTCGACGAGACGCCGCTGAGACAGGGAGCGGTAGGCCGCCTGGACCGTGCCGCGATTGACCCGAAGCGCCGCGGCGAGCTCGCGTGTCGTCGGGAGACGGTCTCCCGATCGCAGACGGCCCGAGACGATGCGCGCCTCGATCGCTTCGGCGACCTGGTCGGCGAGGGCATGGCGACCCGAGCGGTCGAGCGAATCCGGCTCGAGATCCAATTGGCTCATTGAAGTGCCAATTGTATCGAGCCAATTTTCAGAGAGTCAAGTGCGCTGGTCCATCCGGAGAGCCTCCGAAGATATTAAATCTACTGTAGTTCTATATGAAAATACTATGTGTCAATAGTTTGACACTATAGAACTGTACGGATAAGAAGATCAGGCCCCGTGCTTCCGAAGCTCCTCTTCGAGCCTCTGATTGAAGAGAAACTCCTGATCGCGGGGCGAGACATTCCGCCTCTTGGCGATCGAAGCCGCCACCTTCTCCTCGATCCCCTCGAGCTCCTTGTGCGTGTCGGTCAGGACGCGCATCACGGCGCGCCGGATCGTCTCGTCGTCGGCGCGCGCGACGAGGTTGTGGCTCTCCTTGAGCTTCCGCGCGATGATCCGCGAAAGGTAGAGCAGGCGGTCGGAAGAGACCTTCACGACTTCTTCCCCGCGAGCGCGGCCTCGCTCAGAGGATGCCGGAAGAGCTGCTCGAGCACCGCCGGCGGCACGGTCGCGACGTCCGCGCCCATGACGGCGGCGTCGAGCACGTGGACGGGGTTGCGCAGAGCCGCGACCACGATCTGCGTCTGGAACCCGTAGTTGTCGTAGATCCGGATGATCTGCTCGACGAGGTCCATTCCGATCGAGCCCACTTCGTCGAGCGGCCCCACGGAGGGCGCCACGTACGCCACGTTCGCCTTGGCGGCCAGGAGGGCCTGGGCCGCCGAATAGCAGCCCGCGGCGCAGACGGTGATCTGGTCCTGCGCGAGCAGGCGCGCCACCCGCAGCCCCTCGGGGCTCGTCGGGAGCTGGAGGACGACGTCCTTGCCGAGCTTCGCGAGCTCGCGCGACTCCTTGTACATCCCCTTGGCGTCCGAGGAGAGCGGCTCGACGCAGACCGGGCCGTCCGTCAACGCCGAGAGCTCGCGCACCGCCCGGCGATAGTCGAGGCCCGCCGCCTCCGCTGCCCCGGGAGATATCCAGACGCCGTCGAGCAGGCCCCAGTCCTTCGCGCGCTTGGCGTCGTCCGGGCTCGCGCTGTCGAGAAAAAGGCGCATGAGGGGCGGGATTGTATAGCTGACAACGGACAGCCGACAGCTGTCAGCCGGAGGGGAAGCGGCGAATCTGTTCTTCTGGCTGTTAGCTGTCCGGTGTTGGCTGTCAGCTCACTCGGCATGTTCCGCGACCGCCCGCACCCACGACGGGTCGGGGATCGGATCGGCGCGGCCCCAGACGCGCACGAACCCGGAGCCGGGCACCGATCCGAAGCTCTTCACCCAGGCGCTCGCCAGGCCCCATTCGTCGATCGCCAGGGCCGTCGTGACCTGGTCCTTCGGAACCGCCCAGCCGGCGAGATACCAGTCCGGCATGCCCCAGCGGCGGCCGTCCGGCGTCGCGGTCGCGCCCATCCAGTCCACGTTTCCGGCCTGCTGCTCGACCCCGAGGAGCCGCGTCGAGCGCGACGGGTCGAACCGCACGGCCTTTCCGGTCTTCGGATCGCGTTCGATGCTGTCGGGCGGCAGCGACAGCCAGACGACGCGCCCGCCCGCGGCGAGGTAGCGGCGGAACGGGCTCTCTTCGGGCGGCTCCGCGAAGGCCGACGCCGGCAGCGCGTCGGCCGAGACGACGACGACGGACCGCGGCGCGCCCGGCAGATCGGCGAGGAGCTTCGAGAGCCCGTCGTCGTCGAGCAGCTCGTAGCCTTCCTCTCGCAGGTAGTCCTTCAACGCGGCGGCGCCCTTGAACCACCGATGATCTCCGCCATCTTTCCAGTAAACGGCGCGCCGCGGACGCGCGCCGGCCGGCGCCGGACCCGTGGCAAGCGCGTAGAGCGTCCCGTCGTCGCTGCCGAAATAGACGGCCCCGCCGGCGACCGCCGGAGTCGAGATCACCGCGCCGCCCGTCCGGAAGCGCCAGAGCTCATGGCCCGACGCCGCGTCGAGCGCGAAGAGGTGCCCGTCCTCGCAGCCGAAGAAGACCACGCCGCCGGCGACCGTCCCGGAGGAGAGCACGTTGCCGGGCGTCCGGAACCGCCAGATCTCCTCGCCGGATCCTTCCCGCAGCGCGTCGAAGAAGCGGCCGTCCGAGCTTCCGACGAGCACGAGGCCGTTCGTGAGCGCGGGGGAGCCGAGCACCCAGCTCACCTCCGGCGTGCCCTCCATGTCGTCGATCTTGTGGCCGAAGCGCCAGCGCTTCTCGCCGGTCCTTCGGTCGACGGCGTAGAGATGCGCGTCGCGCGAGCCGACGAAGACGAGATCGTCGCCCACCGCCGGCGAGGACACGATGGACGTCCGGTCGAAGCCCGCCGCTTTCGAGTCGATCGAGACGCCCTCCGTGTCGAAGGCCCAGACCGGACTGCCGCTCGCGGCGTCCACGGCGTGCAGGCGCCCGCTCATGCTCCCGACGAAGACGACGCCGCCGGCGACGGCGGGGGAGGAGCGGACGCGGGCCGCCGTCGGGACCTCCCAGAGCTTTCGCCCGGACTTCGCGTCGAGCGCGTAGAGGTTGCCGTCGCCGCTTCCGACGAAGACCCGCCCGTCGGCGACCGCCGGCGAGGAGAGCCAGAAGTCCCAACCCCATTGGAAGGGCAGGTCCGGGCCCGCCTCGAATCGCCAGCGCTCCCGCCCGGTCGAGAGCTCGAGAGCCGTGACGCGCCGTTCCCGGCTCGTGACGAAGACGAGCCCGCCGGCGACCGCCGGGGTCGAGGCCACCGCGCCGCCGAGCGGCGCGCGCCAGCGCTCCCGCCCGGTCGACGTCTCGAGGGCATACAGGTTGCCGTCGCCGCTCCCGACGAGGACGAGATCGCCGGCCACGACCGGCGAGCCCCGCACCGGGCCGCGCGCCGCAAACTTCCAGCGGACGCCGGCGAACGCCGGTCCGGCCGGCCCGGCGGAGACGCCCGAATGCCGCGCGTCGACGCGAAACATCGCGGTCTCCGCCGGCGCCGCGAGCACGGGAACGGCGGCGGCGAGGCACGCCGCAGCCGACACGCGAAAGCCCGGGAGCTTCACGCCGTTTTTCTACGGCAACGGCGCCGCCGGGTTCTCCGGCCCGTCCTGAATCGGAAGCGGCCGAGCCCTGGAATCTGTCAGAAAGTTGCGCGCACGTCGGGCCCGCACGGGCTAGCCGCGGGGAGCGGACTTACTCCTCGTCCTGGTCGTCCTCGTCCTCGTCGTCCTCGTCGTCCAGGAAGGGGGCGGCCGCTTTCTCGCCTTTCGCGGCTTTCGCGCCCTTTTCGGCCTTACCCGCCGTGCGGACGGGAGCCGTCGCGGGGGCCGCCGGCAGCGCGGCCTGGGGCTCGTCCTCGCCTTCTTCCGGCTCGGCCAGCTTCGCGACCGCGACGACGCGATCCCCCTCGTCCAGATCGATGAGACGCACGCCCTGGGCGGCGCGGCCCGTCTCGCGGATGTCCTTGACCTTGATCCGGATGAGCATTCCGCTCTGCGTGATCAGGAGGAGCTGGTCCGCGTCGCTGACCGACTTGATTCCGACGACCGCTCCGTTCTTCTCCGTGACCTTGATGTTGATGACTCCCGAGCCGCCGCGTCCCTGGAAGCGATACTCGGAGACCTCGGACCTCTTTCCGTACCCGTTCTCCGTCACGGAGAGCAGGTGCCCTTTCTCCTCGACGACGTCCATCTCGACGACGGCGTCGTTTTCCTTCTTGAGCGTGACGCCGATGACGCCGGTCGTGTCGCGCCCCATGGAGCGCACGTCCTTCTCGGAAAAGCGAATTCCCATGCCCGCGCGCGTGCCGATGAAGATCTGCCGCTCGCCCTCGGTGATGCGGACGGAGAGGAGCTCGTCTTTCTCCTCGAGGTTGATCGCGATGATGCCGCCCGAGCGGACGTTGGCGAAGGCCGCGAGCGCGGTCTTCTTGACGAGTCCGTTCTTCGTGGCGAAGACGACGTAGCGGTCCTCCGGGAAGTCCTTGGTCGCCGCCATGGCGACGATGCGTTCCGTCGGGCCGAGGTTGAGGAGGTTCACGATCGCCTTGCCGCGCGTCGCGGGCCCGAGCTGCGGCAAGTCGTACACCTTGATCCAGTGCATGCGGCCTTTGGAGGTGAACGCCAGGATGAAAGCGTGTGTCGAGGCGACGAACAGGTGCTCGACGACGTCTTCTTCCTTGGTCGTGGCGCCGATTCTTCCCTTTCCGCCGCGGCGCTGCGCGCGGTAGAGGGACAGGGGAGAGCGCTTGATGTAGCCGCCGCGCGACACGGTGATGACCATGTCCTCTTCGACGATCAGATCCTCGATGTCGATCTCCGAGGCCTCGGCAACGATCTGGGTTCGGCGCTCGTCGCCGAACTGCTTTTTCACCTGCTGGAGCTCGTCGACGATGATGTCGAGCACGAGCTTCTCGGAGCCCAGGATCTCTCGCAGCTTCGCGATCAGCGCGAGGACCTCCTTGAACTCGAGGACGATCTTCTCGCGCTCGAGGCCCGTGAGCCGCTGCAGGCGCATGTCGAGGATCGCCTGTGCCTGGACATCGTCCAGGCGGAGGACGTCCGTGCCTTTCCCCTTCTCGCCCGCCGGCGACATCGGGCCGCCCAGGAACTTCTCGAGGCCGGCGCGCGTGATCGAGATCTCGGAGACCAGGCGCTCCTTGGCCTCCTTCGGGTCCTTGGAAGCCCGGATGATCTTGATGACCGCGTCGAGGCTCGCGAGCGCGAGCGCGAGGCCGCGCAGGAGGTGCGCGCGCTCCTCCGCCTTCTTGAGATCGAACTGCGTCCGCCGGATGACGACCGACCTGCGGTGGTCGATGAAGTGCCGCAGGAGCTCCGTCAGCGGCAGGACGCGGGGCTGGTTGTCGACGATCGCGAGGAAGATGATCCCGAACGAGGTCTGCATCGGCGTCAGCGCATAGAGCTTGTTCAGGATGACCTGCGCGTTCTCGCCGCGCTTGAGCTCGACGACGACCCGGATCCCCTCGCGGCTCGACTCGTCGCGAAGGTCGGCGATCCCCTCGAGCTTCTTGTCGTTGACGAGCTCGGCGATCCGCTCGATCAGCTTCGCCTTGTTCACCTGGTAAGGAATCTCCGTGACGACGATCGACTCCTTGTCGCCGCGCGCGGCCTTCTCGACCATCGCGCGGGCGCGCACCTGGACCGTACCGCGGCCCGTCTTGTAGGCGTCGCGGATGCCCTGCGCGCCGTGGATGAATCCGGCGGTGGGGAAGTCGGGGCCCGGAAGCTTCTTCGCGAGCTGCGCGACGGTGGCGTCCGGATGGCGGATGAGCTCGATCGTCGCATCCACCACCTCGCCCAGATTGTGCGGCGGGATGTTGGTCGCCATGCCGACGGCGATTCCCGAGCCGCCGTTGACGAGCAGGTTCGGGAACTTGCAGGGGAGCACCGACGGTTCCTGGAGCGAGCCGTCGTAGTTGGGGCCCCAGTCGACGGTCTCCTTCTCGATGTCGTCGCCGATCATTTCCTCGGCGAGGCGGGTGAGGCGGATCTCCGTGTAGCGCATCGCCGCCGCGTTGTCGCCGTCCACCGAACCGAAGTTGCCCTGTCCGTCGACCAGCTCGTACCGCATGGAGAAGTCCTGCGCCATGCGGACGATCGTGTCGTAGACGGCGTCCGGGTTGTGCGGGTGGTACTTGCCGAGCACGTCGCCGACGATGCGGGCGGACTTCTTGTACGGCTTGTTGTGGAAGTTGCCCTGCTCCCACATCGCGTAGAGCGAGCGGCGGTGCACGGGTTTCAGGCCGTCGCGCACGTCGGGCAGAGCGCGGCCGATGATCACCGACATCGCGTAGTCGAGGTAAGAGCGGCGGACCTCCTCCTCGATCGTGATCGGGATCTTTTCGTCGGGCGTCAGAAGGGTGCTCGTCATGGGCCTTCGGCCGCCGTAGGGGCGGCCCTCGCGGCCGCCCGCGGGCGGGGACGAGCCCCGCCCCTACGCGGGTCTAAATGTCCAGATTCCTCACGTTCAACGCGTTCTGCTCGATGAACTCGCGCCGCGGCTCGACGGCGTCTCCCATCAGAATCGAAAAAATCTCGTCGGCCTCCACGGCGTCCTCGACGTTGACGTGCAGGAGGCGCCGCTTCTCCGGATCCATCGTCGTCTCCCACAGCTCCTCGGGATTCATCTCGCCGAGACCCTTGTAGCGGGAGACCGTCAGGCCTTTTTTCGCCGACTCGTAGATCGCGTCCACGACGGCGCCGAGCGTCGCGAGGGCCTGCTTCTCGCCGTTTCGCGCCACGACGTACGGGCCGTCGAGGAACGCGCCGATCGCCTTGGCCGTCTCGCGGATCCGCTTGAACTCGAAGCTGCCGACGAACTCGGCATCGATGCGCACCTTGCGCGGCACGCCGTTGACGCGCCGCTCGAGCTCGAGCGCCCAGCCGGAATGTTCCTCGTCCTCGACGACCGCGACCTTTTCGGCGTCGAACGCGCGCGCCGCTTTCGCGAGGTCCTCGACCTTCTTTTTCTCCGAAAGGTCCGACTTCCCCGTCATGCCGCGGTCCAGAAGCGCGCGGATCAAGCCCTCCGGGACGCCGCGCAGCCCGAGCTTTGCGACGTGGTCCCGGTACTCCTCCATGCGCTCGAGAAGCGAGACGAGCTTCGCGCCCGCGACGGAGGTGCCGGACATCTCGGAGGACAGCGAGCGGTCGTCGCCGATGCGGCCGAGGAGGAACCGCGACATCGCTTTCTCGTCCTTCAGGTAGGTCTCTTTCTTCCCTTCCGCGACTTTGAAGAGCGGCGGCTGTGCGATGTAGAGGTAACCCTTGTCGATCAGGGCCGACATGTGACGGAAGAAGAACGTCAGGAGGAGCGTGCGGATGTGCGATCCGTCGACGTCGGCGTCCGTCATGATCACGATCTTGTGGTACCGCGCCTTCTCGGGGTCGAAGTCCTCCCCGATGCCGGTTCCGAGCGCGGTGATGAGCGCGCGGATCTCCGCGAAGCCGAGCATCTTGTCCAGGCGCGCCTTCTCGACGTTCAGGATCTTCCCGCGCAGCGGCAGGATCGCCTGCGAACGCCGGTCGCGGCCCTGCTTGGCCGAGCCGCCGGCCGAATCTCCCTCCACGATGAAGATCTCGGAGAAGGCCGGGTTCTTCTCCTGGCAGTCGGCGAGCTTGCCCGGGAGCGATCCCGAGTCGAGCGCTCCCTTGCGCCGCACGAGCTCGCGGGCTTTGCGTGCCGCTTCGCGGGCGCGTGCGGATTCCACGATCTTCTCGACGATCCGCTTGGCGATCCGAGGGTTCTCCTCGAGATACGAGCCGAGCTTGTCGTAGACGACCTGTTGGACCCACGTCTTGACCTCGGAGGAGACGAGCTTGTCCTTCGTCTGCGAGGAGAATTTCGGATCCTTGACCTTGACGGAGACGACCGCGGTCAGACCCTCGCGGCAGTCGTCGCCGGAAAGGCTCGTCTCCTTGAGCGCCTTCGTCAACGCGTTCGCGTCGGCGTATTTCTGGATCGCGCGGGTCAGCGCCGTCTTGAAACCCTCGAGGTGCGTGCCGCCGTCCCGGTTGTTGATCGTGTTGGTGAAGGTGAAGATCGTCTCGGCGTATCCCTCGTTCCACTGGAGCGCCACCTCGACCCGCTCCTTGTCGGTGTCGCGCTTGGGGTCGCCCGTCGGGTTCTTGATCTCCTGAAAGTAGATGACCTTGTCGTGGATCGGCTGTTTGGCTTTGTTGAGGTGCTCGACGAAGGAGCGGATCCCCCCCTCGTACGCGAAATCGTGTTTCTTCTCGGTGCGCTCGTCGCGGATCGAGATCGTGACGCCGGGATTGAGGAAGGAGAGCTCCCGCAGGCGCTGCGAGAGGCTGTCGAAGTGGAATTCCGTGACCGAAAAGATGTCGGAGTCCGGCCAGAACGTGATCTTCGTCCCCGTCTTCTTCGCGGTCCCGACGGCCTTGATCGGCGCGACCGGACGACCCCTCTCGTAGGTCTGCTGCCAGACCTTGCCGTCCCGGCGCACTTCCGCCTCGAGCCGCTTCGAGAGCGCGTTGACGACGGAGACGCCGACGCCGTGGAGACCGCCCGAGACTTTGTACGAGTTGTCGTCGAACTTCCCGCCGGAGTGGAGGTCCGTCAGGATGATCTCGAGCGTCTCGCGCTTGTGCTCTTTGTGCATCCCGACGGGAATGCCGCGGCCGTTGTCCTCGACGGTGACGGAGTTGTCGGCGTGGATCGTGACCGTGACGTGATCGCAGTACCCGACCTGGGCCTCGTCAATCGAGTTGTCGACGAGCTCGTAGACCATGTGGTGAAGGCCCGAGATGTCGTCGGTGTCCCCGATGTACATCCCCGGCCGCTTGCGCACGGCCTCGAGCCCCTTCAGGAGTTTGATCGAGTCGGTGGTGTAGGCGGTGCTGCTCATCGGGCCCTCAGACTCCCGCCGCCTGAACGGCCGGCGCGGCCGACAGCGCGCGCCCGGCGCGGATCCAGATCACCTGCGCCCGCGCCTTGAAACGCGCGGGGTCGGAGGCGGTCGTCAGAATCGTCTGATCGGCGGGCGGCAGGCTCGCGAGGAAGGCGTCCACGGCCGCCCGCGAGAGGCCCGCGTCGAAATCGTCGGCGGCGAACAGGGGAGCCACACCGCGGGCGCGCGCCAGCGCATGCCACTCGGCGAGCTTCGCCAGCGCGGCCACACGCAGGATCTCGCCGGTCGAGGCCTCGGCCGCGAGCGGGCGTCCTCCGCGCGAGAGGATCAGATCGTCGCGGTGCGGGCCGCAGAGCGAGTGTCCCCGCCGCCGCTCGGTCGGCAGCATGCGCTCGCAGTCGGCGCGGAGGGCGTCGGAAGTCTCCGCCCCGGCGGGGTATTCGGCGCGGATTCCGCCGAAGGCCGGGCCTGCCGCGCGCGCGAGCGGCGCGAAGTCCGCCTGCCACTCCGCGAGCGCGCCGGCGCGCAGACGCCGGACCGCGGCCCCGGCCGTCACGAGCTCCTCGGTCCATGTTTCGAGCTCGCCCTCTTCCGGCCCGCGGCCGTGAACGCGCGACAGGAGCGCGTTGCGCTCGGCGAGCGCGCGGTCATATCGCGAGAGGTCGTCGCCCGCCGCGGGGCGCCACCCGATCACGAGACGGTCGAGGAAGCGCCGGCGCGCCTCGGGCGATCCCGTCACGAGCTCCCGGTGCTCGGGCGCCAGGAATACCGCCGGCGCGATCTCCGAGATCTCGCGGAAGGTCGCGCTCTTGCCGGCCCGGGAGAAACGACGGCCCTGCGCGCGCGACCACTCGACGTGGATGCGCAGGGCGACGTGCGCGCTGCCGACGTCGCCCCGCACTTCCGCCGAGACGCCGAAGGCCTCGCCGTCCGGCGCGCAGGCCGAGGGTTTCGCCCGGCGGAACGAGCGCTGCCCGCAGGCGAGCGCCGCGGCCTCGAGGAGGTTCGACTTGCCCTGTCCGTTCTCTCCCGCGAACACGTGGAGCCCGGGCCCGAGGAAAACGGGATCCGAGGAGAGGTTGCGGAAGCTGTGAGGCGTGATCTCGGAAAAGCGCAAGGCGTCCTTGGTCAGAGCCGCATGGGCATGACGACGTACAGATAGCGGGAGGCCGACTCGATGCCTCCCTCGGGCTTGCACACGCACTGCGTGTTCTCATCCTTCAGCTCCAGCCGCACGGAGTCGGTCTCGGCCTCCTCGAGAAAGTCGAGCAGGTATTGCGCGTTCAGTCCGATCGAGAGCGGCTCGCCCTGGAACTCGACGTCCAGCGTCTCCGTGCCTTCGCCGAGCTCCTGGCTCGCCGACGCGACGGTCAGGAGGTTCTTCTGGAACGTCAGCTTGACGCCGCGCGATCGCTCGGAGGAGAAGAGGGCCACGCGGCGGATCGCCCCCTGAAGCGTCGCGCGAGAGGCGATGGCGACCTGGTCGTTGTCCTTGGCGAGGATCTTCTCGTAGTCGGGAAAATTCACGTCGAGAAGCCGCGCGATGAGCTGCCGGTTTCCGACCGAGAAGAGCAGGTGATTCTCCGAGTGCCGGATCTCGAGCGCGGAATCCTCCCCCCCGTCCATCTTGAGGATCTCGGCGAGCGCCTTTTTGGGGACGAGCACGTTCGGGAGGGACCCCTTCGCCTCGCCGCGCGGGAAGTCGATGAGCGCCAGGCGGTGCCCGTCGGTCGCCACGAGCTCGAACTCCTTGCCCTTTTCCTTGAGGAGCGCTCCCATGAGCTGGAACCGCGTCTCTTCGGCCGAAACGGCGTACAAGACCTTCCGGGTCAGACGTTTCCAGATATCGAGCGGGAAGCTGATGTGCCCCTTCCCCTCCACCCTCGGCACCGTCGGAAAGTCCTCCGCCGGCTGGGCCACGAGGCGAAAGCTCGACCGCTCGCAGGTCACTCCCAGGTAGTGGTTCTCATGGAGCTTCAGGGCGACCTCGGCCTCGGGGAGGTTGCGGATCAGGTCGAAGAGCTTGCGCGCGGGCACCGTGACGCTCCCCGGCCGCGAGACCGACGCCTTGGCCCGGGAGAGAAGGGTCAGGTCGAGGTCGGTCGAGGTGAAATCGAGATGCCCGTCGGTGGCTTTGAGGAGGATGTTCGAGAGGATCGGGATCGTGTTTTTCCTCTCGACGACTCCCTGCATGAGCGTGAGCTCATTCAAGAAGTCCCCCCTTCGAAGCGTCAATTCCATGGGATCAAACCACCTCCGGAAAGAGAAAAAAGTCTATCACACGGTAGAGCTTTCAGTAGGTCTGCGGACGCGTTTGTCGACATGCAGAAAACCCCGATAAAACGGGCTCGAAATGCGTGTCGGCGTCTGTCGAAGAAACGTCTCGCGATCCGCAGAACGGCGATCGACGCGGGCTTCGTTTTGGGCTCCGGAAAAGTCCGCGGAGGAAAACTGCGGAGCCGAACCGAAGGCCTAGCGGTAGGGCTGTAAAAAGCCCTCGATCACCTTGCGGAAATTCGCGTCGTCTTCCACCAGACGCTCGATCTTTTCGACCGAGTGCATCACCGTCGAGTGATGCTTGTCGTTGAAGAGACGGCCGATCTCCGGGTACGAGAGGCCGGTGAGCTTGCGGCAGAGGTACATCGCCACCTGGCGTGGAAAGGCGATCGGCTTGGCGTTTGACCGGGCTTTGAGGTCCGAGACCCGCAGCCCGTAGTGGGAGGCGACGGACTTGAGGATCTCGGCGGGCACGGCCCGGGTCTCCTCGGTGCCGACGATGTCCTTCAGGGTCTCGCGGGCCAGTTCGACGGACAGGCGCTTGCCGGTCAGCGAGGCGAACGCCAGCACGCGGTTCAATCGACCCTCGAGCTCGCGGATGTTCGACTTGACGGTCCCGGCCACGAAGAGGGCGACGTCGTTGGGAACCTCCACCTTCTCCGCCGCGGCCTTCTTTCGCAGGATGGCGACCTTCATCTCGAGGTCGGGCGGCTGGATGTCGGCGATCAGGCCCCACTCGAAACGCGAGCGCAGGCGCTCCTCGAGCGTCGGGATCTCCTTGGGCAGCGCGTCGGAGGTCACGACGATCTGTTTCTGCGCTTCATGGAGCGCGTTGAACGTGTGGAAGAACTCCTCCTGTGTCGAGTCCTTGCCGGCGATGAACTGGACGTCGTCCATGAGGAGCACGTCGAGCTCGCGATAGCGGCGCTTGAACTCGTGCATCTTCTCGAAGCGGAGCGCATTGATGAGCTCGTTCAAGAACCGCTCGGCCGACAGATACGCGACGCGCGCCGTGGGGGCGCGGCGCAGGATCTCGTGGGCAATCGCGTGCATCAGATGCGTCTTTCCGAGCCCGACGCCGCCGTACAGAAAGAGCGGATTGTAGGAGCGCGACGGCGACTCGGCGACCGCGCGGGCGGCCGCGTGCGCGAACTGGTTCGAGGAGCCGACGACGAAGGTCTCGAAAGTGAAGCGCGGGTTGAGAACCAGGGGACGCGGGGCGGGGACGGGCAGCGCGGTTTCGACGACCGCGGGAACTCCGGCCGCCGCCGCCGGCTCGAATCGGAAAGCGAGGCCGGGCAGGCCCGCCGCCGCCGCCTCGCGGGACAGCAGGTCGCCGTGGCGGGACTCGATCCACTCGGCGAAGACGCGGTTGGGCACCGCGACCGTGACGCACGGAGCTTCGGGGCCGGACTCGAAAGCGACCTGGCGGGTCGGGGCGAACCAAGTCCTGAGCTCCTTCGGGTCGAGCTTCTCCTCCAGTCCCTTGAGGATCGACGTCCAGATCTCCGTCATCAAGCTCCGCCCCGGTTATCCGCAAGCTTTTCCACAGCTGTGGAAAGCTTGCGCCGCTCGGGGGGGCGGGAGTATACCGCCGGAAGGAGTCCTCGGCCGCCTGTTTCCTTGACTTCCCTCCGACTGCCCCCTAGGATTCCGCCTCCCCATGAAGCGCACGTATCAACCCAACAATCGCCGCCGCAAACGCACCCATGGATTTCTCGTGCGCATGCGGACGCGCTCGGGGCGCGCGGTGCTCTCGGCGCGCCGCCGCAAGGGACGCAAGAAACTCTCGGTGTGAACTCGGGCCCGGCCGCCCGGGAGACCTTCTCCCGAGACGACCGCCTTCGAAAACGAAGGGAATTCGAAGAGTGCTACGCCTCGGGCGTCCGGATTTCCGGGCGCTTTCTTCAGGTCTTCTTGCGCGCGAGCTCGGACCGGCCGCGACTCGGGATCTCGGTGCCGAAGCGGACCGGCAACGCGGCCGTCCGCAATCGTCTCCGGCGCCGCGTCCGCGAGCTCTTCCGGCGGGAACGCGAGATCTTCGGGAAGCCCCGCGCGGGCGTGGACCTGGTGGTCCACGTCCGTCCGCCCGCCGCCGGAGCATCGTTCGCGGATCTCTCGGCGGAGTACCGGCAGAGCGTCCGGCGCGCCCTCGAGCGGCGGAAGTGACCGAGGCGGGTCCGCGTCCCGTCACGCCGTCTCCGGACGCGGCCTCCGGCTCGCCCCTCGGATTCGGCTCTCGGGCGGCCGTCGTGGCGCTCCGGTTCTACAAAGCGGCGATCTCGCCGTGGCTGCCGCGCGCTTGCCGCTACGAGCCGACGTGCTCGGTCTACGCCCGCGAGGCCATCGAGCGTTACGGTTTTCGCCGGGGCGCCTGGCTCGCGGTCAAGAGGCTCGCTCGCTGCCATCCTTTCCGCCGCGGCGGCTTCGATCCGGTGCCCTAGGACGTCGAAAGCCGATCCATCGTGGAAAAGCGACTCCTTCTCGCCGCCGGTCTCTCGCTCGCCGTTCTGGTCGTCGGCGAGATCCTCATGCCGAAGCCGCCGAAGCCGGTTCCGGGGCGGCCGGACGCCGCAACATCGACTTCGAATTCGACTTCGACGACGGCAACGTCCCCTTCGGCCTCGTCCGAAACCGCCGCCTCGTCCGGGGCGCCGGCGGTCGAGGCGGGGCGCCCGGCCGTCGCGCCCGTCGCGGCGTCGGATGAGACCGCCACGACGCTCGAGAACGGCGTGCTGCGGCTGACGATCACCAATCGCGGCGCGGTCGTCTCCTCCGCCGTTCTCCCGAGATATCTCGACGAGCAGAAGCGGCCCTTGGAGCTCGTGCGGCAGCTCCCCGCGGCGGCGCCGCGGCCGCTCGCGCTCGATTTTCCCGGACGCAAGGACGCGACCGATCTCGTGTCCGGCGCGCTCTTCTCGGTCGAGAAGGTTTCCGGACGCGACGCGAGGTTCACGTTCTCGGACGGAAAGATCGAGGTGAAGAAGGAGATTCGTCTCGGGACCGGATATCTCTTCGATGTCTCCGTGTCGGTGGTCGGTCCGCCATACGCCCTCTCGGTCGGCACGGGTCTGCGCAATCCCACGGAGAAGGAGCTCGCGAACCGCTACGTCATGCCCGCGACCGCGATCGCCGCGACCGCGAGCGGCGGCATCGACAAGGTGCGCGCCGAGAAGCTCGTGAAGGACAAGAAGGAGCTCACGTGGGCGCTGCCGCCCAAGGGCTTCGCCGGCATCGAAGACAACTACTTCCTGGCGGTGCTGCTTCCGGATCGCGCGGCCGACGCGCGCGTCGCGCCGTTTGCAACCGATCCGGCCGGGAAGACGTCTCCGACGCTCTCGGCGGCGATCCAGGGCCGCGGCGAGCTCGCGGCCCGCGCCTACTTCGGTCCCAAGGACGTCGAGATCCTCGAGAGTCTCCACCTGGGCCTCGAGCGCACGGTCGACTTCGGCTGGTACGGCGTGCTCGCCCGGCCGCTGCTTTGGCTTCTGAAGCGCACCTACGGGTGGATC
The DNA here is from genome assembly GCA_036558325.1 of Thermoanaerobaculia bacterium. GTDB lineage: Bacteria > Acidobacteriota > Thermoanaerobaculia > UBA5066 > Gp7-AA6 > DATBFU01. Next base: position 25,619 of record DATBFU010000065.1, read on the forward strand.
GGCAACTGGGGCTTCGCGATTCTGCTCGTCACGCTCGCGATCCGGATCCTCCTCTTCCCGCTCATGCACAAGAGCTACGCGTCGATGAAGAAGATGCAGAAGCTCGCGCCGAAGATGAACGCGATCAAGGACAAGTACAAGAAGGCGAAGACGGACGCCGCACAGCGCAACAAGATGAACCAGGAGCTGATGGCGCTGTATCAGGCGGAGGGCTACAACCCGATGAGCGGGTGTCTCCCGATCCTTCTTCAGCTTCCCATTCTCGTCGCGTTCTACAACGTGCTCTCGCGCTCGATCGAGCTGCGGCACGCGCCCTTCGCGCTGTGGATCAAGGACCTCTCGGCGGTGGACCACACGTACGTTTTGCTCATCCTGATGATCGTCTCGATGTACGTGCAGCAGGCGATGACGCCCTCGACCGCCGATCCGGCGCAGAAGCGCATCTTCATGGCGATGCCGCTTCTCTGGGGATTCTTCCTCAAGGACATGCCGTCGGGTCTCGTGCTCTACTGGCTCTTTTCGAACGTGCTGACGATCCTGCAGCAGATGCTGATCAACAAGATCGTCAAGGACGACGAGCCGCCCGTCGCCGCGCGGGCGGCCTCGCGTAAACCGCGGCTGCCGCAGGCCAAGGGCGCTGCGCGATAGCGAGGTCGAGACGATGAGATACGAAGGAAAGAGCGAGGCCGAAGCAGCCGCCAACGCGGCCCGCGCGCTGGGTCTCGATCCGGACCGTCTGCGCTACGCGGTCGTGCGCGACGAGAAGTCTTTCTGGGGCGGCCGCCTGGTGGAAATCGAGATCGAGGTCGAAGCGGACGGCGTCGCCCTCCGGGCCATCCCCGACGCGCCGGCCGCCGCGGCCGAGTCCCCGCGCGCGTTCGAACCGGCCGAGGCGGTCGAGACGTCCGACCGCGCGGCGTCCGAGCCCGCCACGGAGGAGGACTGGGCGGCGGTGGACGCGGCGCTCACCGAGCTTCTCTCGGCCGCGGGGTTCCTCGTCGAGATCCGCCGGCGGCCTTCGCCCGACGAGATGGTCTTCGAGCTGATCGGCGACGACGTCGAGGGCCTTCTCGCCAACAAGGGCGAGGGCTTGAACGGCCTCGAGGTCCTGGCTGGCCGCATCGCGAGCCGCCGCGTCGGCCGCCCCGTGCACCCGCGCCTGGACGCGGAAGGATTCCGGAGACATCAGAAAGAGACCCTCGAAGACCTCGCGCGCCGTTCCGCGGACGAGGCCAAGCGCACGCGCCGGCCGCAGCTCTTGCCGCCGCTTCCTCCGGCCGAGAGGCGCCTCGTTCACCTCGCGCTCGCCGAGGACCCGGATGTCGAGACCGAAAGCGAAGGCAGCGGGTTTCTGAAGCGGGTCGCCGTCCGGCTGAAAACGAGCTAGCGGCCGGGCTCTTCGCGATCGGCGTCTGCCGGCGGCGGAGAGCCGGCGGCGGAAGTACCGATCGATGCGCACCGCGACGGAATCTTTCCTCGACACGATCGTGGCGCCGGCCACGCCGCCCGGACGGTCCGCGCTCGCCGTGATCCGAATCTCAGGCCCGCATGCCGGGGACGTCCTCCGCGCCCTCGCGCCGCGGCTTCCCGAACCGCCGGCGCCCCGGCGCGCGACGCTCGCGGCGATCGTCGACGACGCGGGCGACGCGATCGACCGCGGCCTCGTGACGTTCTTTCCGGGGGCCGCCTCGTTCACGGGAGAAGACGTCGCCGAGATTTCCGTCCACGGCGCTCCCGTCGTGATCGCGCGGGTGCTCGAGGCCGCGCGCGCCGCGGGCGCCCGCCTCGCGAGGCCGGGCGAGTTCACGGAGCGCGCGTTCTGGAACGGCAAGATCGATCTCGTGCGCGCCGAGGCGATCGCGGAGCTGATCGAAGCGCGCACGCCGGCCGCGGCACGGGCGAGCCTCGGCCGCCTCGAAGGCGGTCTCTCGAGGCGGTTCGCGGCCGCGCGCGAGGATCTCTTCTCCGCCGCGGCGGGGCTCGCGGCCGCGATCGATTTCGCCGAGGACGTCGGCGAGGCCGTGCCCGAGGGCGCGCGTGCTGCGCTCGGCCGCGCCGAGGCGGAGCTCGGGAGGCTTCTCGAGACGTACCGAACGGGGCGCCTTCTCGCGGCGGGCTGCCGCGTCGCGATCCTGGGTCCGCCGAACGCCGGCAAGTCAACTCTTTTCAATGTCTTGGCAGGAAGCGAGCGTGCGATCGTGACGGACGTCCCCGGGACGACGCGCGACGCCCTCGAGGCGACCGTGGACGTCGGAGGAGTCCCCGTGACCGTCGTCGACACGGCGGGGCTACGGGAGACCGACGACGTCGTCGAGAGGATCGGCGTCGCGCGTGCCCGCGAGGAGGCCGCCCGCGCCGATCTCGTGCTTTACGTCTATGAGGCCGCGGCGGAGCCTGACGAAGAGGGTCGGCGCGCTCTCGCGTGCCTCGACCGCCAGGGACGACCGGTGCGCCGCGTCGCGAACAAGCTCGACCACGCGACTCCGTCGCAAGCGGCCGCCGCCCGCGCCGAAGCGGACCTCGCGCTCTGCGGTCTGGAAGCCGCGGCCGCCGAAAAGCTGCGCGCGTTTCTCGCCGCCGAGATCACGACGCGCCTCGACGCCGAGGCGGGCGGCGATCTCCTGTCGTCCGTTCGCCAGCGCGATCTCGCTGTCCGCGCGCGCGAGTCCTCCGCCGAGGCGCGCGCGTCGCTCGCCCGCGGCGAGTCGCCCGAGTACGCGGCTTCGCACGTTGGCGCGGCGCTCGAAGCGTTCGCGGACCTCTTCGGCGAGACGACGGCTGACGATGTGTTGAACCGCATCTTCGCGACGTTCTGTATCGGAAAATGAGCGGCGTGAATTCGTACGACGTCCTGGTCATCGGAGGTGGACACGCCGGCATCGAGGCGGCACACGCCGCGGCGCGCATGGGCCGGCGCACGGCGCTTCTGACGGGCGAGCTCGCCGCGATCGGCCGCATGTCGTGCAACCCCGCGATCGGCGGCCTGGCCAAGGGCCAGCTCGTGCGCGAGATCGATGCGCTCGGCGGTCTCATGGGATGTCTCGCCGACGGCGCGGGCATCCAGTTCAAGATGCTCAACCGGTCGCGCGGCCCGGCGGTCTGGGGGCCCCGGGCGCAGTGCGACCGCGCGCTCTATGCGCGGCGCGCGCGCGAGGCGCTCGACGCCACGCCGAACCTGACGCTCGTCGAGGGCATGGCCGAGGACGTGCTGGAGCGCGGCGGCGCGGCCGCGGGCGCCCTCACGGCCGACGGAACCCGCATCGCCGCGCGCGTGGTCGTCGTCACGACGGGGACGTTTCTGCGCGGTCTCATGCACACGGGCGAGCGTCGCACGGAAGGCGGGCGCGTCGGCGAGCCGGCGGCGAAGGGTCTCTCGGCCGCGCTCGAACGTCTCGGACTTCGCCTCGGCCGCTTCAAGACCGGTACGCCGCCGCGGCTGCATCGCGACAGCGTCGACTACGCGCGCTGTATCCCGCAGGAGGGCGACGACCCGCCGGTGCCCTTCTCGTTCCGCACGGGCCGGCTCGCGCTCGAGCAGGTGCTCTGCTGGAGGACGGCGACCAACGCGCGCGTGCACGATCTCATCCGCGGGAACCTCGACCGCAGCCCGATGTACTCGGGCCGGATTCAGGGCCTGGGCCCGCGCTACTGCCCGTCCGTCGAGGACAAGGTCGTCAAGTTCGCCGACAAAGCGAGCCATACCCTCTTCCTCGAGCCCGAAGGACGCGACGCGATCGAGATCTACGTCAACGGGCTCTCGACGTCGCTGCCGGAAGAGATCCAGCGCGCGATTCTCCGCGAGATCCCGGGCCTCGAGAACGTCCGGATGCTTCGCCCGGGCTATGCGGTCGAATACGACTACAGCCATCCGGATCAGCTTCGGCCCACACTCGAGACGGAGCACATGGCCGGCCTCTACCTCGCCGGGCAGATCAACGGCACCTCGGGATACGAAGAAGCCGCGGCGCAGGGGCTCTGGGCCGGCGTCAACGCCGCGCTCGCGGCGCGCGGCGAGTCGCCCTTCCTCCTGGATCGTTCCGAGGCCTACGCGGCGGTGATGGTTGACGACCTGATCGGGAAAGGGCTCGAGGAGCCCTACCGCCTCTTCACGTCGCGCGCCGAGTTCCGGTTGCTGCTCGGCGTCGATTCCGTGCTGCCGCGCCTGCTTCCGCACGGGAGGCGCCTCGGCCTCGTGAACGAAGACGACTACGCGCGCGGCATGGAGAGCGAAGTGCGGCTCGCGAAGGCCCGCGAACGGCTCGAGGATCAGGAGATCCATCCGACCGCCGAGACGAGGGAGCGGCTCTTCGAAGCCCTCGGCGTGCGCGTCGACGCGCCGACCAATGTGTGTAACTTATTGAAACGAAATGATTTAACAGTAGAAGCGCTCGCCTCCTATTCGCCGGATGCCTTTGCCGATCTGACTCCCGAGGAAATGAGAGTTCTCGAGAGCCGCGTCCGGTACGAGGGCTACATTCGGCGCGAGCGCGACCGCGTCGAGCGGCTCAAGCCTCTGGAGGGGCTCGCCATCCCGGAGAGCCTCGTCTACGACGCGATCCCCGGCCTGTCGCGCGAGGTGGTCGAGAAGTGCGGCCGGCGCCGCCCGCGAACGCTTGGAGAGGTCGCGCGGGTGCCGGGGATGACGCCGGCGGCCCTGGCGATAATCTCGGCGCATGCGCGACGCCGCGGCGCCAGCAGTGCCGGTAACGGCTGAGGAGTTCGCGAAGCTTCTCACGCGGGCCTCTTCGAAGCTCTCGATCCCGCTCTCCCCTTCCGGACGCGCGAGCCTCGCCCGATTTCTCGCGGAGCTCGACCTCTGGCGCGGCAAGGTAAATCTCACCGGGCGGCTTTCCGCCGAAGATCTCGCGATTCACGCCCTGGAGTCGGTCGCGGCAGCTTCGCTAATTGCTCGTGGAGCGAGGGTTGTGGACATCGGATCGGGCGGCGGCTTCCCCGCGATCCCGATCGCAGCGGTCCGCCCGGACGTCGCGATGACGATGGTCGAGCCCCGCCGAAGGAAGGCCGCTTTCCTGCGCCATGCCGCGCGGACGCTCGGTCTGGAGAGCGCACGGGTCATCGAGGTGACGGTCGAGAGCATTTCGGCCGGTCCGTTCTCCGTCGCGACGTCCCGGGCCCTCGGCGAGCTCGCGGGCCGGCTCGGACGAGCGCCGTTTCTCGAGCCGGATGGGCTCCTTCTGGCGTGGACGTCCGATCCCGACGGCCTGGCCGCCGGCCTGTCCGGCGCCTTCCGCCTCGAGAGCGTTCTCCCGCTCCCGGGCGCCGAACGCCGGGCCGTGGCCGCTTTCCGCAGGGTCTGACGCGCGATGTTCCACGTGGAACATCCGACCGCGGGCCATCGCTAAACCGAGCGGCCGGCGAGAGCGTCGGCCCGGATCGAGCCGCGACGCGGACTGCTCACCGTTGGCGACGAGGCAACCTGCTACTCTGCGCCCCCGTGGGCGACATCATCGCGGTTGCGAACCAGAAGGGCGGTGTCGGCAAGACAACCACCGCCATCAACCTCGCGGCGGCGCTCGCGGCGCTCGACCGCAAGGTGCTCCTCGTCGACCTCGACCCTCAGGCCAATGCCACCTCCGGCCTCGGTTTCCCGCGCGCGGAAGGCACTTCCGGCTCCTACGAGGCGCTCCTTTCGCGGCAGGCCTCGACGGCCCTCCGGCCCACGCAATTCCCGAACCTGTCGATCGTTCCCTCGGGCCGAGACCTCGTGGGGGCCGAGATCGAGCTCGTCGAGCGGGAGGACCGCGAGCACGGGCTTCGGGACGCCCTCGCCTCCGTCGCCCCCGAGTACGACTTCGTCCTCGTCGATTGTCCTCCGTCGTTGTCGCTCCTGACGGTCAACGCCCTCGCGGCCGCGGGCTCCGTGCTGGTGCCCATGCAGACCGAATACTTCGCGCTCGAGGGCGTCAGCGAGCTCCTGAATACGGTCGAGCGGGTCCGCAACGCCTTCAACCCCCGGGTGCGTCTGGAAGGCGTCGTCTTGACGATGTTCGATGAGCGGACTAACCTCGGGAGGCAAGTCATCGAAGACATCCGCAAGCACCTCGGAGATCGCGTGTTCGACACCGTCATACCGCGCAACGTCCGCCTGGCCGAAGCCCCGTCGTTCGGCAAGCCCGTGCTCGCCTACGACGTCAAGTCGAAGGGCGCCGAGGCCTATCTGGCGCTCGCCCGAGAGCTTCTTCGCCGGCGGGGAACGCGCTGAGCCGTGAAGCGATGACGCGCAAGCAGGTCCTCGGCCGCGGGCTCTCGGCCCTAATACCCGGAGCCGACGACGTTCCACGTGGAACACTGCTCCACGAGGTCGAGATCGGGCGCCTCTCGACCGGCCGGTTCCAGCCCCGCCGCGGCTTCGCCGAGGAGGGGCTTCTCGAGCTCGCGGCCTCGATCCGGGAGCACGGCATCGTCCAGCCGCTCGTGGTCGTGCCGCGCGCGGACGGGTTCGAGATCGTGGCGGGGGAGAGGCGGTTTCGGGCGGCCCAGCTCGCCGGGCTCGAGCGCGTGCCCGTCGTCGTCCGCGACAAGCCTTCGGACCGGGAGCTCCTGGAGCTCGCCCTCGTCGAGAACCTCCAGCGGGAGGACTTGAACGCGATCGAGGAGTCCGAGGCTTACGGCCGTCTGCGCGAGGAGTTCGAGCTGACGCAGGAGCAGATCGCGTCGCGCGTCGGCAAGGACCGTGCGACTGTAGCCAACTCTTTGAGACTATTGCGTTTACCGTCATCTGTCAAGGACCTCGTGCGCGATGGATCCCTCTCCGGCGGGCACGCGCGGGCGATCTCGTCGCTCGCGACCCCCGACGAGCAACAGGGCCTCGCGGAGCTGGTCGTGAAGAAGAATCTCTCGGTCCGGCAGACGGAAGCGTTCGTCGCCCGGCTGGCGGCGCCGCCGAAGATCCGGCGGGACAAGCGGCGCGACCCGTTCACGCGCGACGCCGAGGAGAAGCTTTCGAGGCGGCTCCGCACACGGGTCAAGATCGCGCGCCGGCGTCGCGGCGGCCGAATCGAGATCGTGTTTTCGTCCGAGGAGGAGCTGATTGGCCTCTACGAGAGGCTCATGGGCAAGGGCTAGGAGTTCCGACCGAGAGGAGCGCACTCCGATGAAGGGAAAACCCGAAGGCTCGACGTTGAATGGGTTCCTCGACAAGGGCAGCCACCTGCAGGGCGAGCTCCTTTTCGAGGAGACCTTTCGTATCGATGGACGGTTCCAGGGAAAGATCCGGTCCGGCAGCGAGCTCATCCTGGGCGACACCGCCGACGTCAGCGGCGAGATCGAAGTCGGCCGGCTTTCCGTCAACGGCTCGCTCAAGGGCACCGTGCGCGCAACGGAGCGCGTCGAGCTCCATGCCCGCGCCCGCGTCGAGGCCGACATTACGACGCCGGTCCTGAAGATCGAAGAAGGCGCGCGCTTCGACGGCTCCTGCCGCATGGCGGAGAGCACGGGGTCGAACGTCGTTGATCTCGTCTCGACGCCGCGCAAGCCTTGATCATACCTAAAGCATTGAAATAACGGCAGTTATAGTGATCGTCGGCGGCCGTTCCGCGCGCCGCTCGACTCTGCCGGCGGCCTGTGTTATCTCTCCGCGCTCCAGGCTCTTGCATAAAAGACGCAGCGACGACGCGCGGCGGGTCTGAGCGCCGCCGAAAAGGCCGGAAAACCCGATGATCAAGCTCCCCGACGTCACGATGATCTATGTCGTGATCAGCTTCCTGATCGCCTACGCGATCCTGAAGCGCTGCCTCTTCGTGCCGCTCGGCGCGATCCTCGACGAGCGCGAACGCGAGTCGCGCGAGGCGGAGTCGATCCACGCCGAGACCCGCGCGAAGCTCGAGAAGGCTCTCGCCGAGGCCGAGGAGAGCCTCGCCGCAGCCCGGCGCGAGGCGCTGAAAGCGCGCGAGCAGATGCGCGCCGAGGGGCAGGCGCAGCTCGAGAAGCGTCTCTCCGATGCGACCGCGGCGGCGGCGGCGGCCGTCGAGAACGCGAGCCGGGAGATCGAGAAGCGCGAGCGCGAGCTCTCGGGCCAGCTCGGCGAGGGCGCCAAGAGTCTCGCGCGGACGCTCGCGGAAAAGATCCTCGGACGGACACTCGCCGCGTGAGGGCGTTTCTTCTTTCGACGCCGCTTTCTCTCCCGTTCGAGGAAGCCGCAGAGCACGCGGGCAAGATCCTCGGGCTGCCGGCCTGGATCTGGCAGCTCGCCAACCTCGCGCTGTTTCTCGCCGTGCTCATCTATTTCGTCGCGCGCCCGCTGACCAACGCGTTTCGAGACCGGCAGGTCGCGGTGGAGAAGGCGCTCGCGGACGCGCGCGAAAAGCGCGCCGAGGCCGCGCGCTTCGAGACCCAGATCCAGGAGCGGATGACCCGTCTCGAGCGCGAGGTCGCCGAGATCCGCCGGCAGGGCGAGGCCGACGGCGAAAACGCGCGAACGGGCCTCGTGGAGCGCGCCCGCGAAGAGGCGGAGCGCATCCGGAAGGACTCGGAAGAGGAGATTACGCGGCGCGTCGCGGCCGCCAAGGCCGACCTGCAGCAGACGGCGGCGGGCCTCATGGCCTCGACGGCGCGCGAGATCGTCTCCCGCGAGATCACGGACGACGACCGGCGGCGGCTGCTCTCGGAGAGCGTCGAGCGGCTGAAGGAGGCGCGGTGAGCGAGTTCGCGCATCCCTATGCGCGCGCCTTCGTCGAGTGCGCGCCGAAAGACTACGACTACGCCGCTTTCCTCGCGGCCGGAGAGACGATGTCGTCGGCGATGCGCTCGAGCGCGCCGTTGCGGGCGTTTCTGCAGAACCCCGCCGTGCCGAAGGAAGCCAAGAGCAAGGCCGTGGCGCAGCTCTCCGCGAAGTCCGGGCTCGACGCGTACGCGTCGCGATTCCTGCAGGTCCTGTTGCGGCACCACCGCCTGCTCGCGGCCGCCGAGGTCTTTCGGGCGATCCGCGACGCCGTGGACGCCCTGCAGGGAGTCGTTCGCGCCCGGATCACGGTCGCGAAATCGATCGGCGATCCCGAGCGGATGATGATCGAGGACGCGCTCGCCGCGCGCACCGGCAAGCGCGTGCGCCTCGAGGTCGATCAGAACGCGGCCATCCTCGGCGGTTTCGTCGCGCGGGTCGGCTCCAAAGTGTTCGACGGTTCGGCCGATGCCGCGATCCGGAAGTTCGAGTCCGAGATAAGGCAGAGAACGGGAGTCTGAAATGGAAATCAAACCGGACGAGATCACGGCGATCCTGAAACAGCAGCTGACCGACTTCGAGAAGGCGATCGACGTCGCCGAGGTCGGGACGGTGCTTTCCGTGGGCGACGGGATCGCGCGCATCTACGGCCTCGACAAAGTCATGGCCGGCGAGCTCGTGGATTTCGGGCACGACATCTACGGCCTGACGCTCAACCTCGAGCAGGACCAGGTCGGCGTCGTGCTTCTCGGCGAGGCGTCGGAGATCAAGGAAGGCCAGGAAGTCCGCCGCACGCGCCGCATCATCCAGGTCCCCGTCGGGCCCGCGCTCGTCGGACGCGTCGTGGACGCGCTCGGCCGGCCGCTCGACGACAAAGGCCCGATCCAGACGACGGAGTCGTACCCGACCGAGCGCATCGCGCCCGGGGTCATCGATCGCCAGCCGGTCAAGGAGCCCGTTCAGACCGGCATCAAGGCGATCGACGCGATGATCCCGATCGGACGCGGCCAGCGCGAGCTCATCATCGGCGACCGCCAGACCGGCAAGACGGCGATCGTGCTCGACACGATCATCAACCAGAAGGGCAAGGGCGTCGTCTGCATCTACGTCGCGATCGGCCAGAAGAAGTCGACGGTGGCGCAGGTCGCCAAAACCCTCGCCGAGCACGGGGCGATGGAGCACACGATCATCGTCTCGGCCACCGCCTCGGACCCGGCGCCCATGCTCTACCTCGCCCCCTACGCCGGGTGCGCGATGGGCGAGTGGTTCCTCTACAACAAGAAACACGCGCTGACGATCTACGACGACCTCTCCAAGCACGCCGCGGCATACCGTGAGATCTCGCTGCTGCTCCGCCGGCCGCCGGGCCGCGAGGCGTACCCCGGCGACGTCTTCTACCTCCACTCGCGCCTGCTCGAGCGCGCGGCCAAGCTCTCCAACGAGAAGGGCGGCGGATCGCTGACGTCGCTGCCGATCATCGAGACGCAGGCCGGGGACGTGTCCGCCTACATCCCGACCAACGTCATCTCGATCACCGACGGGCAGATCTACCTCGAGAACGACCTCTTCTATTCGGGCGTCCGGCCGGCGGTCAACGTCGGCATCTCGGTCTCGCGTGTCGGGGGCAACGCCCAGATCAAGGCGATGAAGCAGGTCGCGGGCACGCTGCGCCTCGACCTCGCGCAGTACCGCAACCTCGCCGCGTTCGCGCAGTTCGGGTCCGACCTCGACAAGGCGTCGCAGGCGCAGCTCTCGCGCGGCCAGCGCATGGTCGAGCTGCTCAAGCAGCCGCAGTTCCAGCCGATGGACGTGGCGCTGCAGGTCGCTTCGATCTACGCGGGGACCAAGGGATACATGGACTCGCTCCCGGTCGAGTCCGTGCTCGAGTTCGAAGCGGCGCTGCACGAGCACCTGAAGAGCCGGAAGCCCGAGATCCTCTCGGCGATCGTTTCCACGGGCAAGCTCGAGAAGGCGACGGAGGAGGCCCTCGGGAAGGCGATCGACGAAGCGAAGGCCGCCTTCGACAAGGACCATGCCCCGGCGAAGAAGGAGGCGGAGGCGAAGAAGGCGGAGGCCTCGCCCCCGAAGAAGCCCGCGGCGCCGAAGGCCCCGGAAGCCGGGGCGGCGGCGCACGCTTAGGCAGCTTTCGCCGAAGCTCGAATGGCCTCCCTCATCGACATCCGCCGCCGGCTGCGCTCGGTCAAGAGCACGCAGCAGATCACCAAGGCCATGAAGATGGTCGCGGCGGCGAAGCTGCGCCGCGCACAGGATCGCGTGGTGAGCGCGCGGCCCTACGCGAAGTCGATCGCCGACCTGCTCGCCTCGGTGCGCCGGCGGCTCGGCGGCGGCGCGCACCCGCTGCTCGAGGCCCGCGAAGAGCGGCGCGTGATCGTCGTGGTCATCGCCGGCGACCGCGGCCTCTGCGGCGCCTTCAACACGAACGTGCATCGCGCGACGGCGAACCTCATCGCGTCGCACCCCGAGTGGCGGGAGATCCGGATCCTCCCGATCGGGAAGAAGGCGGTCGAGTTCTGGCGCCGCCGCAAGTATCCGCTGACCGAGAAGACGTATCCCGCTCTCTTCAACGACCTGCGCTACGAGAACGCGCGGGAGATCGCGGGTTTTCTGTCGGAGGAATTCCTGGCGGAGCGGATCGACGCGGCCTACGTCGTGGTCAACGAGTTTCGCTCGATCTTGTCGCAGGTGGTCCACACGGCGCGCATCCTCCCGCTCGCCCCCGAGGCGGAGGCGCCGGCGGCGCCGGACGGGAAAGGCGCCGGAAGGCCGGCCGATGCCGCAGCCGGGGTCGAGCCGCTCTTCGAGCCGAGCCTCGAGGCGATCCTCGCGTGGCTCGTGCCGCGTTTCCTCGAGTTCACCGTGTACCGTGCGCTCGCCGAGTCGGCGGCCGCCGAGATGGGCGCCCGCATGACGGCGATGGATTCGGCCTCGAAGAACGCCGGAGAGCTCATCGACTCGCTGACTCTGACCTACAACCGCGCGCGGCAGGCGCGGATCACCAAGGAGCTGATCGAGATCGTTTCGGGCGCCGCGGCGCTCGAGTGAGAAAGGGTTGACCATGGCGGAGAAGAACATCGGCAAAGTCGTCGCGATCATCGGGCCGGTCCTCGACATCGAGTTCCCGCCCGGGAAGCTTCCCGCGATCTACAACGCGGTCCACGTGAAGGACGAAGGGAAGGAGACCGGCGAGCCGATCGACGTGATCGCCGAGGTCGCGCAGCAGCTCGGTGAGAGCGTCGTCCGCTGCGTCTCGATGAAGCCGACCGACGGCATGGTGCGCGGGATGGCGGCCGAAGACCTGGGCGCGCCGATCTCCGTGCCGGTCGGGAAGGAGACGCTCGGGCGCATCCTCAACGTCATCGGCGATCCGGTGGACGGTCGCGGCCCGGTCAAGTCCGAAGACCGCTGGCCGATCCACCGCGAGCCGCCCGCCTACGACCAGCAGGCGACGTCGGTCGAGATGTTCGAGACCGGCATCAAGGTCATCGACCTGCTCGAGCCGTACACGAAGGGCGGCAAGACCGGCCTCTTCGGCGGGGCGGGCGTCGGCAAGACGGTGATCATCCAGGAGCTCATCAACAACGTCGCCATGCACCACGGCGGCTACTCGGTCTTCTCGGGCGTCGGCGAGCGAACGCGCGAGGGCAACGACCTCTACCTCGAGATGACGGAGTCGGGCGTCGTCACGCCGGGCGATCCCTCCAAGTCGAAGTGCTCCCTGATTTACGGGCAGATGACGGAGCCGCCGGGGGCGCGCCTGCGGGTCGGGCTGACCGGACTGACGGTCGCCGAGTACTTTCGCGACACGGAAGGCAAGGACGTCCTTCTGTTCATCGACAACATCTTCCGGTTCACGCAGGCGGGATCGGAAGTCTCCGCGCTGCTCGGCCGCATGCCCTCGGCCGTCGGCTATCAGCCCAACCTCGCGACGGAGATGGGTGAGCTGCAGGAGCGCATCACCTCGACGAAGAAGGGCTCGATCACGTCGGTCCAGGCGATCTACGTGCCGGCCGACGACCTGACGGACCCCGCGCCCGCGGCCGCGTTCGCCCACCTCGATGCCACGACCGTGCTCTCGCGCGCGATCTCGGAGATGGGCATCTACCCGGCCGTCGATCCGCTCGCCTCGACGTCCACCATCCTTTCGCCGCGGGTCGTCGGCGAGGAGCACTACAAGTGCGCGCGCGACGTGCAAGCAGTTCTGCAGAAGTACAAGGACCTCCAGGACATCATCGCGATCCTCGGCATCGACGAGCTGTCGGAGGAAGACAAGCTCACGGTCGCGCGCGCCCGCAAGATCCAGCGCTTCCTGTCGCAGCCGTTCTTCGTCGCGACGCAGTTCACCGGCCTCGAGGGCCGCTACGTCAAGATCGCCGACACGATCCGTGGCTTCCGCGAAGTCGTGGACGGCAAGTGCGACGACATGCCGGAGCAGGCGTTCTACATGGTCGGAACGATCGAGGAAGCGCGCGAGAAGGCCGCGAGCCTCGCCAAGGCCGCGGCGTAGGCCATGGCGGGAACGCTCCATCTCGAGGTCGTCACTCCGGAGCGCCGGGTCGTCGAGTCGGAGGCCGACTCCGTCGAGTTGCCCGGCAGCGAGGGATACCTCGGGATTCTCCCCGGCCACACGGCGCTCGTTACACTCCTGAAGACGGGAGTGCTCTCGTACAAACGGGGCGGATCCCGGGAGGCTTTCGCCGTCTCGGCAGGTCTCGCGGAGATCGCCGACGACAAAGTCTCGGTCCTGGCCGATTCGGCGCAGGAGGCGTCCGACATCGACGCCGCGGCCGCGGAGCGCGAGCGGTCGGAGGCCGAGAAGCAGATGGCGACGGCCTCCGCCGACACGCTGCCCGAGATCCGGGCGCGGTTGGAGCTCGCGCAGGCGCGGCTGGCGGTCGCGCGGCGGGCCTAGTACCCGCGGCCGCCGTCGGATCATCCCGGCCCGCAGCCGAAGAGAGTTTCAAAGGCAGCTCCGCGCGGTGAGCCGCACAGGTCATTCCGGCTCCCGCGGCCCGAGCCGTTTCGCTCGGTTCCTTCGCGAAACTTTGTCGCGCCGCGAACGGACGCAGGAGTTCCGCTCGACGCCCGCGCGGCGGTCGCCGGTTACGATTCGCCAATGACCGAAGACTCGAATCCCCCCGTCATCCCCGCCGAGAGACCCTCCGGCCCCGGGCCCGAGCCGGTCGAACGTTTCTTCCTCGAGGGTCCGCGCTCCCGCAAGAGCGAGCTCGCGTCGGTCTTCCGCATCGGCGTCGAGTTCGTCCGCGGGTTCCGAACGCTCCACTTCGTCGGTCCGTGCGTGACGGTCTTCGGCTCGGCGCGCTTCGGCGCCGCCCATCCCTACTACGCACTCGCCCGCGAGGCGGGGTCGCGCATCGCGCGGCTCGGGTTCACGGTCATGACGGGGGGAGGTCCCGGCATCATGGAGGCGGCCAACCGCGGCGCGCGCGAGGCCGGCGGCCGATCGGTCGGCTGCAACATCATGCTCCCCGAAGAACAGAAGCTGAATCCCTACCTCGACGTGAACGTCACCTTCCGGCACTTCTTCGTGCGCAAGGTGATGCTCGTCAAGTACTCCTACGCCTTCGTCGTCATGCCGGGAGGGATCGGCACGATGGACGAGCTCTTCGAAGCGGTGACCCTCGTCCAGACGCACAAGATCGAGAACTTTCCGGTCGTCGTCTTCGGGAAGGACTACTGGCGCTCGCTGCGGGCGCTCCTCGACGAGATGGTGGGCGCCGGGACGATCGCGCGGTCGGACCTCGATCTGCTCCTCTTCACGGACTCGATCGACGAGGCGATGGCGCACATCCAGAAGCACGCGATCGAGCGGTTCGGGCTCGTGCCGCGCTCGCGCCTTCTCGGCGAAGGGAAAACCGGATGGATTCGCAGGCCCCTCAGGCCCGCGCGGCCTCCGGGATCCGATAGCGCGCCAGGACCACGGTGACGTTGTCCTCGCCCCCGGCCTGGAGGGCGAGATCGACGAGCTTGCGGCAGGCGGCGTCGGAGGGCGAGTCGGCCGCCAGGACGGACGTGATCTGTTTCTCGGAAACCATCTCCGTGAGCCCGTCGGAGCAGAGGAGCAGGCGGTCGCCGTTCTCGAGACGCCAGCGTCCGACCTCGACCTGCACGAAGCTGCCGCGGGCGGCGAGCGCGCTCGTCAGCACGTGGCGCATCGGATGCTCGGCGATCTCCTCAGGCCGGATGGCGCCGGCGTCGGCGAGCGACTGCGCCATCGTTTGATCGCGCGTCAGGCGCATCAGCTTGCCGCCGCGGTACAGATACGCACGGGTGTCGCCGACGTGCGTCGTGAGGAGCACCGGACCGAGACTGCAGGCGACGGTCAGAGTGGTCGCCATGCCGCGGAGCTTCGGATCGGCCTGCGCGCGCTCGACCAGGACCTCGCGCACCTTCTGGAAGCGCCGCTCCATGCGGTCGAGGACCTCCTTTTCGAGGGGCTCGTCCAGACGCATGATCCAGTCCGGGGTGTCGATGACGAGATCGACGATCGCCTGGATCGCCGTGCGGCTCGCGACCTCGCCGGCCTGCTGGCCGCCGACGCCGTCGGCCACGAGCAGCCCGTACACGGTCTCCGAGTACGCCGCGGGCACGTGGCCCTTCGGGAGATTCGTCAGGAGCGTGCTCATGGCGCGGTCGAATCGCGCCACGATGTAGTGGTCCTCGTTGTTGTCGCGGACTTTGCCCGGATCGGTCAGCGCCGCGACGTCCATCTCGACGAGCGTCGAGACGCCGGCCGGCGACAGCTCTCCGCTCGGGCGTTCGAAATCGATCTTCCGGGTCTTTTCGAGCTCTTCCGGCATGGGTCCTCCGGGCCTCTTTCGGATGCGCCTACTTCGACAGCGTCCCGAGCGCCTTCTCGGACGCCTCGAGGAGAGCTTCCGGGCCGACGGGCGCGCCGGTCGCCTGCGTCATCCAGATGTCCGGCGCCACGTTGCCGATCTTTGCCATCCGCTCGAACTCGGGCCCGATCGCGCCGCCCTTGTCCATCTGTCTCTCGATCTGGAAGGCGATCAGATGGCCGATCGGGTAGTCGGGCAGGTAGAGGAACGAATCGATCATGTGCGAATAGATCCCGAGGAGCACGACGTCGCGCTTTCCGAAGACGGGGGCGTAGTACCGGTTCCAGACGTCGCGGCAGATCGCGAGGGTCGCCTCCTTGAGCTGCGCCGGCGTCGCGTCGGCGTGGTCGTACATCCAGTGCCACACCGCCATGTCCACGAGAGCGACGCCCGAGATCTCGTAGGTGGCCCAGAAGTCGTTCAACGTCTTGAGCGCCTCGCTCTGCGCGTCCGGCTTCGCGAGGCCCAGGAGCTCGAGGTCGTGCCCCTGGAAAACGAAGGCGAGGGCCTCGGTGAAGGCGGTGTTCGGAACGCCCTGGAGGAGCGTCGAATCCACGTCGTTCAACGAGAACGTCTGCTCGACGTTGTGCCCCATCTCGTGGACGGCGATGTTGAACCCCTTGTAGTTCATTCCGTCCTTCTCGACGCGCGTGCGCAAGTGCGCGTGGTCGTCGCGGCGCTGGGCGCCGAGCGCGTGTCCGGAACCGCGCGCGGGATCGACCTCGATGTGGTCGGCCAGATACTGCGCGCGCTCCTTCGAGAAGCCCAGGCCCATGAGGAGGTTGGGGATGTCCTTCTTGTAGGCCTCGGGGGTCGGATAGCGCGCCTTCGTGATCTTGTCGAGCTCCTCCTCGCTGTGCGCACCGCGCGGCCGGAAGCCGGCGTACCAGACGTCGAAGGGCTCGAGCTTGCGTCCGAGGCGCTTCTCGATCAGCTTGCCGACACGCGGCACGAGCGGCGACGTCACGACCGCCTCGAGCATCTTCCGCACGCGCTCCTCCGGGATCTGCCGGTTCTCGTCGAACCGGCGCGCGATCAGCGTCGGCGCGGTCGGCGAGTACGGGTCGGCTCTGCGCGCGGCCCGGAAGCACCCGAGGAGCATCGCGTAGCGGGTGTCGGGCTCGGCGTCGCTCGCCGCGGCGAGGGCTTTGACGGCGGAGGGCTCCGAGTCCTTCACCGGCGACGCCGCGACGGCATTGGTCACGGGATTCCAGTCGACGCCCGGATTGTCCACGACGGCCTTCGGGATCGTCTGCGTGACGATGCGCTCCATGACGACGGCCATCTCCCGCTGCCTGGCGAGGCCGTGCGCCGCGTCGCCGTAGTCGGATTTGAGCTGGTCGCGCAGGTTCCAGTGGGAGAGGAGGCGCATCTTCGCGGGGAAGAGGCGCGTTCCTTTCTCGCCCACGAGGTGGTGCATCCAGACGTTGTACGAAGCGATGTACTGCGCCGACTCGGCGGCGGCCTTCGCGATCGCCTGGTTGACGTCGGCCGGAACGCGCTTCGCGAAGCGGTCGGCGAGGCGCGCCTCGGCCCACTGCCGCCGCGACCACGAAGCGCCGTGCTCGAGACGCTCCCCGAGCGTCGTGATCGGGAAGTTCAGCAGGACCGCGAACGCCAGGCGGTTCGCGAAGGAGTCCTCGACGAAGTGCGCGCTCGGGTCGTAGCCGGCGAGGATCTCGTCGAAGGGATAGATCGTCCCGAGATCGAGGTCCGACTGCTTGCGGAAGTCGCGGCCGATCTCGTTCATGTGGCCGTCGAAGGACTCGAGGGCGAACTCCATGCGCGAGAAGAGCGCGTTCCGCGTCGTTTCGTCGCCCGCGAATTGTTCCCGCGCGACCGCCTCGAACGCGGCGACGTCGCCGTCCTCCGGGCGCCAGAACTCGGCCGCCTGCGCGAGCCCCTGGCGAATCCGAGGCCGCGCGGTCTCGCCGTACTTTCCGGCGAGTTCGGCCTCGACCTTCGAGATCGACTGTTTCATGGCGTCCTTCGAGATGTCGGGCCCGGCGGTTCCGAGGGCGAGCGCTCCCAGAAAACTCATTGTCGCGATGGCAGTGGCGGCGCGGCGACGGCTCATCGCGCGGACGCCGCCGCATAGCCCGGGCCGCGCACCGGCTGTCCGGGTTTCGCGCCGGTGACGTTGCCGCCGTCCACGACGAGCACGCCGTTGACGGCGACGTACGGAATGCCGGCGCTGTATTGGTTGGGCCTCTCGAACGTCGCGCGCGAACCGACGGTCTGCGGATCGAAGACGACCAGGTCCGCCCAGAAACCGCGCTTGATCAGGCCGCGGTCGGGGATGGCGGCCGCCTCGGCGGCGAAGGACGTCATCTTGCGCACCGCCTCCTCGAGCCGCAGGACTTTCTCGTCGCGGACGTAGTACCCGAGGATCCGGGACGCGGATCCCCAGCCGCGCGGGTGCGAGGTCTCGTGCGAGAGCGGCCCGTCCACGGCCTTTGCGGGTGAGTCCGTGCCGAAGGAGACGAGCGGAGACGCGAGCGCCGCGCGGACGTCCTTCTCGTCCATGATCGAGATGATGCAGCCCGCGTTGGCGCGGTCGGCGACGACGGTGTCGATCACGACGTCGCGCGGGTCCTTCTTCTCGGAGGCGGCGATCTCGGCGATCGTCTTGCCCTCGAGCGGCTTCAGCTTCTCCGACAGAACCTCGGCCACCATGACGCCCTCGGCGCCTCCCGAGCCAAGCCACTGGTTCTCCCAGTCCTTCGTCTCGCGGTCCATGTCGGCCTTGACCTTCTCGCGCGTCGCCGGATCGGCGAGGCGCTTCAAGAGCGCGTCTCGGCCTCCCTCCCGCACCCACGGCGGCAAGCACGCGTCGAGCCCGTTCGAGGCGCGGTTCCACGGGTACTGATTTGCCGCGACGTCGATGCCGCGCGCGCGCGCGTCCTCGATCTTCTTCAGGATTTCCGGCATGCGGCCGAAGTTGGGCTTGTAGGCGGTCTTCAGGTGCCAGATCTGCGCGCGGATCCCCGCGTCCTTCGCGATCTGAATGACCTCGTCGACCGAGGCGTCGATGCGGTTCGACTCGGAGCGCTGGTGGCTGAAGTACGCGCCGCCGTACTTCGCGGCGACCTTCGCGAGCGCCGTCAGCTCCGCCGTCGAGGAGTAGATGTTGGGGATGTACTGGAGCGAGGAGGAGACGCCGAGCGCTCCCTCCTTCATCGCCTGGTCGAGGAGCGCCTCCATGCGCGCCATCTCTTCCGGCGTCGCCGCGCGCTCGTCGCGCCCAACGACCATCGCGCGGAGACTTCCCGAGCCGATGAACGTGCCGAGGTTGATCGCGGAGCCCCGCCGCTCGAACGCCCGGAAGTAGCCCTCGAGCGTCTTCCAGTCCGGCGTGACGCCGTACTTCTTATAGACGTCGCCGTTCTCGGCGATGAGCTTGTCGTCGAGCGGAGCGATCGAGTCGCCCTCTCCGGTGACCTCCGTCGTGATCCCTTGCGTAATCTTGGACGCCGCACGGCCGTCCACCAGGACGTTGTACTCGGACTGTCCGAGCAGGTCGATGAATCCGGGGGAGACGACGAGGCCCGTGGCATCGATCGTGCGCCTCGCCCGGGCGCCGTCCAGCCGCCCCACGGCCGCGATCCGCCCGTTGCGAACGGCGACGTCCGCCGAGAACCACGGCGCCCCGGTGCCGTCCACGACCCGGCCGCCCTGGACGAGGAGGTCGTACTCGGGAACCCCCGGGCTCGCCGCGGCCGCGCCGAGCGCCGCGAGCGCGAGGAAAGCGGTCAGAACACTCCCGAGCATCGCGATTTTCTTCATGCGGGCGAGTCTATGACCTTTCGCGAGAGCGCTGGAAGGCCGCATTCACGCGGCGTTCACGGAGCAACACGTACGCTCGGCCTCGAAAGGAGCGGTTCGATGAAGGCGTATGCCCATCTCGCCGCCGCGACGCTCTTCCTGGCGGCCGCCGCGGTTTCGGCAGAGCCGCAGACCTCCGCGAAAAATCACGCGAAGACGCTCACGGGCACGGTCGCCGCCGTGGACCCGGCGGGGAAGAGCCTCACCGTGCGCGACGCGAAAGGCAAGGAGACGACGGTCGTCCTCACGGGCGCGACGCGCGTTACCGGAGGAAAGCTCGAGAAGGGCGAGAAAGTGACCGTGCGCTGGATGACGCGCGAGAAGCAGAATGTCGCGACCGTCGTGATGATCCAGACCCCGGAGGCGACGGCGACCGCGTCGGCCTCCGCCGCTCCGGCTAGCCCGACCCCGAGGTCCCGCTGACGCCCGGCGCGCCGGCCGCCGGCAGACGCACGCGGAAGACCGCGCCGCCGCCCTCGCGCTCCTCGACCGAAACCTCGCCGCCGTGCGCGCGCACGATCTGGTCCACGATCGCGAGACCCAGGCCCGAGCCTTCCGGATAGGTCGAGCGCGCGGCGTCGAGCCGCACGAAACGCTCGAAGATCCGCCGGCGGTTTTCCGGCGCGACCCCCGGGCCGCGGTCGGCGACCTCGAGGACGACGGAGGCGCCGTTTCGCGACACGCGCACCTCGACCTCGCTCTCGCGCGCGGTGTAACGGATCGCGTTCGACAGGAGATTCGAGACGACGCGCGCGAGGCCGGCGCGGTCTCCCGATACGGTCGCCTCCTCGGCCGCCTCGAGACGGCAGCGAACGCCGCGGCTTCCGGCGAACGGCGCGGCGTCGGCAGCCGCCTGAGCGGCCACCGGTCCGAGATCGAGCGTCTCGCGGCGGCCGGGCAGGGCGGCATCGCCGCGCGCGAGAAGCAGCAGCGCGTCCACCTCCTGCGCGAGGCCGCGCGCCGCGCGCCCGACCGTCTCGAGCGACTGTCGCCGCTCCTCCGGCGTCGCGTCGGGACGGGCCGCCTCCTGCGCCTCGCCGAGCAGCACCGCGGTCGGCGTCTTCAGCTCGTGCGCCGCGTCGGCCACGAGACGCCGCTGCGCGCGAAAGGCGTTTTCGAGGCGGTCGAGAAGCGAGTTGATGACCGCCGCGAGACGGCGGAACTCCTCGCCGCCCTTCGTGATGCGGACGCGGCGCGAGAGGTCCGTCGCTTCGAGCTCTTCCGCGAGCCGCGTGACCTCCTCGACCGGCCGGATCGCGCGCGTGACGGCGAACGCGAGGATCGCCGCCGTGCCGAGGAACCCGAGGAGCACGATTCCGGCGAGCGCGCGGTCGAGACGCGCGAGGCTCTCGAGGTTCGGCCCGATCCAGCGGAAGAGGACGAGTGTGGCGCCCTTCGCCTTGCCCGAGAGCCGCGTGACGAGGAACCGGCAGCGCCGTGCCTGTCCGCTGTAGGGCTCGACGGCGGTGTAGGGCGTCTCGGGCTGATTCTCGTAGGGCGCGACGCCCGTCAGGCTCGTGCGGAGGAGATTGCCCGAGGCGGCGACGGTCTTGGCCCCCTTGAAAAGGATCGCCGAGTGGTTCGCGAGGCGGAACTCGAAGGCGTTCGCCTCGAGACCGGCGCGCAGCGAGTCGCGGCGGACCTGCTCCAGGCCCTCGAGCTCGTAGCTCGAGCCGACCGCCGCGGCGAGCGTGTACAGCTCTTCATCGATGTCGGCGAAGGTCCGGAAGCGGATGAAGGCCCTCGCCGAGAGCGCGAGCACGATCAGGAAGGCGGCGGACAAGAGCGCCCCGGCGAGCGCGATGCGCGTGCGGGACTTGGCGAGGGCTCGGATCTTCAAAGGTTCACTTGGGTGAGGCGGGCGGTCATCACACCAGCCGGTACCCCATCCCGCGCACGGTCTCGATGCGCGAGGGACGCTTCGGCGTGTCGATCTTGCGGCGCAGCCGCGCCACGAGGACGTCCACGGTGTTGGACATCGGCTCCTCGCGCTCGCCCCACGCCTGCTCGAGGATCTCCTCGCGCGAGACGACGGCGCCGGGCTTGCGCAGGAGCGCCTCGAGGATCGCGAACTCCCGCGCCGTGAGCTGGAGGATCTCGCCGCTCCTCCAGGCCGTGCGCTTGGCCGGATCGAGACGCAGGTCGCCGCTCGAGAGCTCGACGGTCGGGCGCCGCTCGTTGCGGCGGAGCAGCGCCTTCGCGCGCGCGGCCAGCACCTCGAGGTCGAAGGGCTTGCCGAGATAGTCGTCGGCGCCCTCGGACAGTCCCTCGACGGTCGATTCGGCGTCGTCGAGCGCCGTCAGCATGAGGATCGACTGGGAGAAGCCGGCGCGCCGCGCGCGGCGGCAGACCTCCAGGCCCTCGCCGTCGGGAAGGCGGCGGTCCAGTACGAGCAGGTCGTACTGGTGGAGGTCCATCAGCTCCTCCGCCGCCTCGACGCTGCCGGCCTCGTCGCAGGCGAGGCCCGAACGGGTCAGCGTGCGCACGACGAGGGAGCGCAGGCGCGCGTCGTCCTCGAGGATCAGGGCCCTCACGGCGTCATCTTAATGAGTCTCGCCCTCCGGTAGGATCTCGCGCATGCTCGCATTCCTCCTCGCCGCGGTTTTGTCGGCGCTGTCGGCGCTGTCGGCGGCGCCGGCCTCCCCCGATCTCGTCGACGCCTACATCGAGAGGTACTTCGAGACGTATCCGACGCGGGCGACGGAGGCCGGGCGGCACGACCGGGACCGGGAACTCGAAGACCTGACGCCCGCCCGCCGCGCCGCCTGGATCGCGTTCAACCGGCAGACGCTCGCCGCGCTCTCGAAGCTCCCGCCCTCGACGTCGCTGGACGATCGCCTCGACGCGGAGCTCCTTCGCGCGCGCGTCGAATGGGAGCTCTTCGAGCTGGCCGACCGCCGCCGCG
This sequence comes from Thermoanaerobaculia bacterium, assembly GCA_036558325.1. GTDB lineage: Bacteria > Acidobacteriota > Thermoanaerobaculia > UBA5066 > Gp7-AA6 > DATBFU01. Next base: position 47,907 of record DATBFU010000065.1, read on the forward strand.
CCGAGCGCGACCCGCTCTTCTGGACCGGCCTCGCGGGCAACGCGACGGTCTTTCTGCTCGTCCGCGACGACCGGCCTCTGCCCGAGCGGCTCGCGTCGGCGCGGGCCCGCGTCAAGCTGCTGCCGCGATTCTGCCGGCAGGCTCAGGAGGCGCTCGCGGCGACCCCGGCGTCCGACGTCGCGCCGGACTTCGCGCGGATCGCCTCCGGGCAGGCGAAGGCCTCCGCGCAGTTCTATCGGGAAGGATTCGCGACGCTCTTCTCGGGCGCCGAGAAGGAAGTCGCGTCGCGAGAAGCCGGGGAAGCCGCGTCGGCGCTCGAGGGGCTCGGCGCGTTCCTCGAGGAACTGTCGAAGAAGGCTACGGCGTCGCCGCGCCTCGGCGCGGCGTACCGCGACGCCTTGAGGATCGCGACCGGCCAGGCGGATCCCGACGTCATGCTCGCCCGCGCGGAGGAAGACCTCGCGGCGAAGAAAACGGAGGCCGCCGGGTACGGCCGGTCGGTCTGGAAGGAGATCTTCCCGGCGACCGAGCCGCCGCCTTCCGACCGCGACGTCCTCGGGAAGCTCTTCGCCCGCGTATCGGCCGACCGCGCGAAGACGGTCGACGAGCTCGTGGACGACTACCGCAAGCAGGTCACGGACGTGAACGCGTTCCTCCACGCGCACGAGGTCGTGACGCTGCCCGACCCGCTGACGCTTTACACCGACCGGTCGCCCGGCTACTTCGTCGGACAGTCCGTCGGCGGCGTGTACGCGGCCGGCCCTTATGCGCCGGACGCCCGGACGCTGTGGTTTCTGCCGACGCCGCCCGACTCCGCGACGCCGGAGGAGAAGGACGGCTTCTACCGCGACTTCAACCATCACTTCAACGTGATGATCACGCCGCACGAGATCCTGCCGGGACACTACCTGCAGCTCAAGGTCGCCGCGCACCTTCCGCGCAAGGTCCGGGCTCTCTTCGCCGACGGCGTGTACGTCGAGGGTTGGGGAACGTTCTGCGAGCGCCTCATGCTCGACCTCGGCTGGGGCGGTCCGCTCGACCGCCTCGCGCACCTGAAAAAGCAGATGGAGAACATCGCGCGCGCGATTGTGGACGTGCGCGTGCACACGAAAGACATGCCGCGGGCGGAGGTGCTGCGCTTCGTCAAGGAGGACGCGCTCCAGGACGAGCAGTTCGCGTCCAACATGTGGACGCGCGCGATCACGACGCCGACGCAGATCACGACCTACTGGCTCGGGTACCGGCAGGTCACGGATCTCTTCGGGGACCTGAAGAAGGCGCGCGGGACGGCGTTCCGGCTGAAGGGCTTCATGGACGCGATGCTGGCGGACGGGCCGGTTCCGGTGGCGCGATATCGCGAGAAGCTGCTCGCAAAGGCTCCCTAGAAGGCGAACATCCCGATCGCCGCGCCGAACATCAACAAGGTCGTGACCAGAATCGCCGCGCGGGCGAGCCGCGAGCTCGGTTGGCCCTTCATGATCTTGCGATCGGACGCCACGGCGAGGATCCCGATGAGGAGAAACGGCGCGAGCAGGCCGTTCAGGACGGCGCTCCAGTAGAGCGCCTTCACGGGGTTGACGTCGGCGAAGTCGAGGACGACGCCCGCGGCGGTCGAGAGCGTCATCACGGCGTAGAAGTAGCGGGCGCCTGTCAGCTTCTGGTCGAGCCCCTGCTTCCAACCGAACGTCTCGGCGAACGCGTAGGCCGCGGAGCCCGAGAGCGTCGGGATCGCGAGGAGGCCCACGCCGACGAGGCCGACGGTGTAGAGGACTTCGGCGAACCGGCCGGCGAGCGGCCGCAGGGCCTGCGCCACCTGCTTCGACGTCTCGATGTTGGTCAGGCCGTGGCGGTGCAGCGTCATTGCCGTCGTCAGGATGATCGCGAACATGACGAGGTTCGAGAACGCGGTCCCGATGCCGACGTCCACGCCGCGGTCGAAGATCTCCGTCGGCGTCGCGCGCTCGCGCTTCGGCAACATGCGGCGACCCATCGCCTTCTCCTCCTCGACTTCCTGCGACGCCTGCCAGTAGAAGAGATACGGCGAGATCGTCGTTCCGAGGATCGCGACGAGCGTTGCCCATCCGGCGCGGCCCGCGGGAACCGACGGCAGGAAGGCGTCGCGCGCGACGCGGCCCCAATCCGGGCCGATGTGGATCGCCGCGATGACGTATGCGAAGAGCACGAGCGCGAGCCACTTGAGGATCGCCGCGATCTGGTAGTAGCGGAACCGGATGATCGCCCAGGAGATCCCGACGCCGAAGAGGACGACGAAATAGTGCGAGTTGATTCCGGTGAGCATCTCGGCGGCGTCCGCCATGCCGGAGAGATCCGCGGCGATGTTGATCGTGTTGGCGAGCAGAAGCGCGACGGCGGCCGCGACGAGCGTGCGCTTCGAGAATTTCCGGCGCAGCGCCCCCGCGAGCCCCCGCCCGGTCACCATGCCGATGCGGGCGCACGTCATCTGGACCGCGGCCATGAGCGGCCACGTCACGAGCGCGGTCCAGAGGAGCATCGTCCCGAGCTGCGCGCCCGCGACCGAATACGTCGCGACCCCGGAAGGATCGTCGTCGGCGGCGCCCGTCACGACGCCCGGTCCGAGCGCCTTCGCGATGCGCCGCAGCGGATGGGGCGGCAGCTGCGGATGCGGATCGGGCCGATCGGTCTCGGGATTCGTCATGGCGAGCGCCGCAAGCTTTTACAACAGGACAACGGTCTCGCGAGCCGTCCTGATACCATCCCGTGCGAAATTTTCGAGGAGGAGCGAAGATGACCTGGAACCGGCGACGGTTTCTCTCGACGTCGGGCGCCGCGGCGGCTTCCCTGCGCCTGGCCGGGACTCGCCCGGCGGCGGCCGCAGCCGCCAGGTCCGCGCCCGCCTCCCGCTCGGCGGCGCTCTTCCTGACCGAAGACGACAATCTCAAGCCCGCGACGTACGACCGGCTGCCGCTCGAGTGGCATCAGGCGCGGCTGAAGCTCCTCCAGGCGAGCCTCGCCGAAGACGGCTATGCGGGCATCCTGCTCTCGGACCCGATGAACATCATCTATTTCACCGGGCTCTTCTTCACGTCGACGGAGCGCCCGTTCCGCGTCTATCTGCCGGCCGACCGGCTGGCGGCGATCTGGTTCCACCCGGGCATCGACCGCGACTCCGTCAAGAGCTGGTGGGCGACCGAGCAGGAGATCTACTTCGACTACCCGCATGCCGAGGGCGGCTTCCCGAACGAGGGCAAGGTCCAGCAGGGCGCGACCGTCGACACCTTCGAGTGGACGCTCCAGGGCTTGAAGAGGCGCGGCCTCGACGGCAAGCGCCTCGCGACGGACTGGGAGCTCTCGCGGCGCCAGCAGGCGACGGCCGGCAAGGTGTTCCTGAAAGACGCGAAGATCGACTCGGTCGCCGACCGCTGCGAGAAAATGCGGATGGTCAAGACGCCGGAGGAGCTGGCGCTCTGGCGGCGTGCCTACCGCGTCTTCGACGAGACGCACGCCTTCGCGCGCGACCTGTTGCTCGAGAAGGGCACGGACCTGACCGACTTCGAGCTCGGCATGGCGGCGACCGAGTGGGGAACCAACCGCCTCATGGAGACGATCAAGCGCGACGGCGGCTCGCACACGGCCGTCGGCATCGAGCTCGGAATCGAGGTGCGCTGCGGCCGCGGCACCGCGTACCCGCATCCGAATCAGTTCCACCACAACAAGATCCAGAAGGGGCAGGCGCTCCAGATCGCGGGCGGCGTCGAGATCGGCGGCTGCGGCGGCGAGCTGTACCGCGCCTTCCTCATCGCTCCGTGGACGGACCACCAGAAGAAGCTCTGGACCGTCTCGCGCGACTGCTGCGCCATGCAGAAGGACCTGTCGCGCGCCGGAGTCGCGTGCTCGACGGTCGCGTACCAGATCCACCAGCACCAGGTGAAAGAAGGCGTGCAGAAGTACATCTACCACCGGCCCGCGCACGGGATGGGCGTCGAGGGCCACCAGCCGCCGTACCTGGCGCTCGGTGACTACACGATGCTCGAGCCGGGGATGATCTTCTCCGTCGAGCCCGGGCTCTACGATCTCGAGAACGGCTTCGGCGCCAACTGGTCCGACGGCTTCTGCGTGACGCCGGGCGGCAAGCCGGCGCTCCAGATGTCGCGGCTGCCGTGGTCGGAAGAGTGGTGCCTCGTCAAGCTGTAGGTTTTCCTCCCGCGGCGCTCGGCGCCCTCTTCGGTTGCGCCGCCCTCGGCATGGCCGCGTGCCGGCCGGAGACGAAGTCGCCCGCCGAACGCCCAGGGCGGCCGATCGAGGCCCGCACCGCGATCCCGTCGGCGACCGCAGCGCCCGTCACGGCGCCGGTTCCGGCTCCGATGACACCCGCGATCTCTCCCGCCGTCGCCACGGTCCGGGCGCCGACCGAGCGGCCGGCGGCGCGCCCGGAGTGGCCCTCGACGGCCAGCTGGTGGACCCGCGTGTCCGGCGAGGGGCCTCCGAGGGCGCCGGTCCACTTTTCGATGCGCCGGGTCGGAGAGTCGCCCGAGTTCCGCTTCTCGAGCCCGGAGGCAGGCCGTTCCTCGAGCGCGCTCATCCTCGGAGGAGGGATCTTCTGGTGGCAGGAGGGACGAACGCTCGGGCTGCGATATCGGTCGATCTCGCCGGAGTCCGTCATGCCGCCCGCCGTCTTCACGGAGGCGTTCCCGTCCGAGTGGAAGGGCTCGGAGGTGGGACTCGAGACCGTGAGCGGACAGCCGGCGATGCTCTCCCGCGGAACCTTCCGGGGGAAGGATTGGAACATCTGGCTTCCTCTCTCGCTGGAGCTTCCTCCGCTCCGGATGACGTCGGGGACGCTCGTCTACGAGAACGTGGAGATCGAGACCGGCGCGCCGATCGACGCGGAATTGTTCTCGCCTCCCGCCGGCATCGAGTTCGAGGGCCCCGGGGACGACTGGAAGGGCCCGCCTTCGTTCTTTGCCGCGCCGGAAACCGACGAGCCGATGACGGTCGCGGGGGACGTCCAGGCGCCGGTGCTGATCAAGAAGGTCGAGCCGGCGTATCCGGCGGCCTTCCGCGTGGCGCGCATCGCCGGGAACGTCATCCTCGAGGCGATCATCGGAAAGGACGGAAACGTCCGGGAGGCGCGCGTGATCCGGTCCGCCCACCCGTTGCTGGACGAGGAGGCGTTGAAGGCGGTCCGGCAGTGGGTCTACCGGCCGGCGACGTGGAAGGGCAAGTCCGTCTCGGTGTATTTGACGGTGACGATGTCCTTCCGACTAAACTAAGCGCGCCATGAAGCTCTGGAAAAAGCTCCTCCTCGGCTTCGGGCTGCTCGTCTTCGCGGCGGTCGCCTACGCCGTCATCTCGTTCGGCCCGAAGAACATCATCGGGATGCTGCGCTATGACCAGAGGCAGGAAGGCTCGCTGAAAGTCGGTGATGCCGCGCCGAACGTGGAGCTTCTCGCGCTCGACGGGAAGACCGCCGTTCCGCTCAAGGACTCGTTCGGCGGCGGCAAGCCGACCGTCCTCGTCTTCGGCAGCTTCACCTGACCGCCTTTCCGCCGCTCGGTCGAGCGCGTGCAGGCGATGAACCGCAGGTACGGCGACCGGGTGCGCTTCGTGACGCTCTACATCAAGGAAGCGCATCCCGAGGACGAGTGGCAGATGGAGTCGAACGCGAAAGACAAGGACAACGTCTGCTACAAGCAGCCGAGGACAACGGCCGAGCGGGTCGCGATCGCCAACGACTTCGTGCAGCGGTTCCACTACGACATCCCGCTCGCGGTCGATTCGATCGAGAACCGAGCGAATGCCGTGTACGCCGGCTGGCCCGAGCGCTTCTACATCGTGGACGAGAACGGCGTGATCGTCTACAAAGGAAAGCCGGGGCCGTTCGGCTTCCACCCGGAAGAAGTCGAGGCGTGGCTCGCGAAGAAATTTCCGGCCGAGGTCAAGCCGGCGTCGACGTCCTGACCGCTTGGATCCTCGCGACGCCTTCGCTCCCGCGGGGCTCCTCCCTCGATTACCTCGGGAGACTCCTCGCGCCGCGACCGGATGTCGGTGTCTTGCGAGGCATCATGTCGTCGGCTTCACTTTGCGGAACTCGTTTCGCTTCGTCCAGACGTACGCCAGGATCGCGAGGTTGATGGCGAAGAGAACGTAGCCGCGCAGGTGATGCGGCCGCTTGGTGATCTCCAGGATTTCGACGGGGATGCCGAGCGCCGTCAGCGTGACGGTGAAATACGTCGCCCACCAGAAGCGCGCCGTGAGAAAGGCGCCCTCGGCTCCGAACACGAGACCGACCGAGATGGCGGCGAGTCCCAGCGCCAGGACCTGGCCCGGCGTGAACTGCTCGAAGATCTCCTGGAGCTTCTCGACACCGAATCGGTGCGCGTTGACGCCCAGCATCTCGGCGAGCTCCATCGTCGGGGCGCGCCGGGACACGTGCGCGATGTGCAGCACGGCGGCGCCGAGGAGCAGAAAGCCGGCGCACTTCAGGAACTTGAAAACGATGACCGCGACGAACACGCCCGAGAGGCGCGGCTTCTTCCCGGCGGAGGCTTTGCTCACGGGCGCGGAGTTTCCCACATAGAATCCGGCGGCACGAGCCCCCCGAAAGGAGCCGCGATGAAGCCTCTCTTTCTCGCCGCGCTCACGCTGGCCGCCGCCGCGCTCGCCCGGGCGGCCGACGAGCGCCCGGTCCTGCGCTACATCCCGAAGCACGAGGAGCTCAAGTACACCTTCGGCGGGGCGGCGCCGACGCATCGAATCAAGCCGGGCACGCGGATCGTGTCCTGGAGCGAAGACTGCTTCGACGGGGCCCTGACGAAGGCGGGACAGAAGCCCTCCGAGGTCCTGCAGCCCGGCCACGACAACCCCCAGACGGGGCCGTTCTACGTCGAGGGCGCCGAGCCCGGCGACACGCTCGTCATCCGCGTCGAAAAGCTCGAGCCCGCGCGACCGTACGGATTTTCCGTCGCGTTTCCGGGATTCGGCGCGCTGAAGGGGACCGACAAGACGGCGATGTTGAACCCGGATCTCCCGGAGACGATGTGGTTCTACGAGGTCGACGTCGGAAAGGGAGTCGCCCGCACGCATTCGCAGGACGGCAAGAAATCGTGGGAAGTCCCGCTCGCGCCGTTTCTGGGCTGCCTCGGCGTCGCGCCGGGCGCGGCGGAGGTGCGGTCGACGATCGTGCCCGGAGACTTCGGCGGCAACATGGACTGCCCCGAGGTGCGCGCGGGCAATACGATCTCTCTCGGCGTGCGCGTGCCGGGCGCGCTCGTCTCCTTCGGCGACGGCCACTTCGCCATGGGCGACGGCGAGATCATGGGAACGGCGATCGAGGGCGCGATGAACGTCGAGCTGACCGTCGATCTCGTCAAGAAGCGCGAGACGCCGTGGCCGCGCATCGAAAACGACGAGTGGATCATGTCTCTCGGCGCCGCGCGCCCGCTCGAGGACGCGGCGCGCATCGCGTACAAGGACATGGTGCGCTGGGTACAGGAGAAGACGGGGCTCGGCGAAATGGACGCGTACGAGTTCGTGTCGCAGAACGCGCGCGCGCCGATCGTCGAGCTGGTGGATCCCGAGTACACGGTCCTGGTGAAGATTCCGAAAGCGAGATTGCCGAGATAGAAACCCGGCGGGGCCGCCCTCGCGGCCGCCCGATTTTGAACGGCCGGGGCAAGCCCCGCCCCTACGGCCTCACGACCGCCTTGACCACCCGCATCTTCTCCATGTCCTCGAGCGCCTGTCCCGCCTCTGCCAGCGGGTACTCGCGCGTGACCAGCTCCCGCCAGCAGAAACGCTCGCGGTGCTTGCCCATCAGAGCGAGCGCGCGGTGGAGGTGCGAGAACTCGTAGCCCCAGCATCCGCGGATTTCGGCGTGCCTTCGATTGATGTGGCGGTGCGGGTTGATCGAAACGTCGCCGCCGTCCGTGTACTGGCCGACGACGACGTATCGGCCGGCGTCGCGCAGCATCTCGAGTCCCTCCGGCACCGCCGCGGGATTTCCCGAGGCCTCGATCACGACGTCCGCGCCGCGGCCTCCTGTCCTCTCGAGGACGAACCGCACGCGGGCCGCGGGATCCGCCGCCTGCGAGATGTCGCAGACGTCGTCCGCGCCGAGCCTCCTCGCCGCGTCGAGCCTCGCGCGCGGCGCGCCCACGACCAGGACGCTCGCGGCGCCCGAGAGCTGCGCGAAGATCGCGGCGTTCAGTCCCACCGGGCCGCTGCCCTGGACGACGACCATGTCGCCGAGTGCGACGCCCGCCCGTTCGATCGCGTGAAAGCCCGTCGGCAGCCCGCAGCCGCCCCCCAGGAAGTCGAGCGGCTCGACGCCGTCCGGCAGCGGCACGACGCGGACGCCGGGCTTGAGATCCACGCGCTCCGACCAGCCTCCGAGCAATCCCTCGTCGGCCGAGGTCGTGATGCCGTAGACGCGGCGGTGCGGGCACCGCGTCGCCGCACGTGCGACGAGACAGTGCCAGCAGGCGCCGCACGTGCGGAAGACGTCGTAGAACGTGACGAGCGTCCCGTCGGCGATCGGCCGGCCCTCGACGTCGCGGACCTCGCCGCCCGACTCGGCGAGCCGGCCGCAGACGACGTGCCCCGGGATGATCGGGTAGGGAACACCCGAGAGGCGTCCGTGAAAGAGATGAACGTCGGTGCCGCAGACCTCGCTGCCGACGGTCTCGAGCACCGCGCCTCCGGGCTCGGGCCGCGGCGCGGGAAACCGGCGAATCTCGACCGGCCGGCCAGGGCCCGGCAGAACCGCCGCATCGACTTCCTCCCGTCTCTTCACGCGCGGCGAGTCTAGCCGGGACGCGGCCGCGCGTGGCGCAGCGAAAGCCCGAACCCCACGCCGACGGCGAGAGCGCAGCCGATCAAGGAGTACCACGGCCACGCGATCCGCCGGCCGAGGGCGACGGGCGCCCATCCGCGCCCTCCGAGCCACAGGAGGAACACGGCGGTGGTCGAAAGCCCGATCGCCCACAGCACGTCCGATTCCGTCGCGCGCATCGCGTAGCGCGCGAGAAGAAACGCGCCGAGGAGTCCCCCGGCGGTCACCGACGCGAGCCCGAGCGCGACCTGAACCGCCGGCTGCGTGCGCGGCAGGAGCGAGAAGCCGACCGAGAGGCCCGCGAGCACGACGGTCCAGAAGACCGTGAGGGCGCGGCCGAGGCGGAGCCCCGACCGTCCCTCGAGCGCGCCGCGTCCCGATCGCGGCCCGACGACGTCGAGCGCGAGCGCGCTCGCGAGCGAGTTGAGCGCCGAGGACTCGGAGCACATCGCCGCCGAGAAGATTCCCGCCACGAGATAGGCCGAGAGGAGCGGCGGCAGGTCTTTGACGAGAAACGTCGGGAAGATCGCGTCGGGCGAATCGAATCGACGGCCGCCGAAGAAGGCGAAGAGGAGAACGCCGATCGTCGTGAAGAGCGCCATCTGCGCGAAGACGAGGAACCCGCTGCCGACGAGGGCCCTCCGCGCGTCGCCGAGGCTCCGGCAGGCGAGGAGCCGCTGCACGATGAGCTGGTCCGCTCCGTGGGTCGCCATCGTCAAGAACGCGCCGCCGAGGACACCCGACCAGAACGTGTAAGGCAGCGAGAGATCGAACCGGAAGTCGAAGAAGCGCACGGGCTCGCCCGCGGCCGCGTGCGCGGCGAAGGCGCCCGAAAGACCGCCGGGCACGCGGGACAGGAGCACGGCGAGCGCGATCGCGGCGCCGGAGAGATACAGAAACACCTGGATGAGATCGATCCAGATCACGGCTTTCAGGCCTCCGAGGAGCGTGTAGAGCGCGGTCCCGCAGGCGAGGAGCAGGATCGCCGCCCAGACGGGGATGCCGAGGAGGAGCGCGATCGGAATCGCCGGCACCGCGAGACGGACCGCGGCCGCGAGCACGCGGGTGACCATGAAGAGGAGCGACGTGAACCGCCGCGCGCGGACGCCGAAGCGCGCCTCGAGGAGCGCGTAGGCCGTCGGGTACTCGCGCTCGAAATAGCCCGAGAGGAGGATCCCGGCGACCGCGATCCGCCCGACGACGTAGCCGAGCACGAGCTGCAGGAACGTGTACCCGCTCGAATACGCGTCGCCCGGCACCGAGAGGAACGTGAGCGCCGAGGTCTCCGTCGCGACGATCGAAGCGAGGACGGCGCCCCAGGGCATGGCATGGCTTCCGAGGAAGTAGTCCCGCGCGTCCTTCTGCCCGCGGCCGAGCCGCGCTCCGAGGAGGTTGATTCCGGCGAGATACGCGGCGATGAGCAGCAGCGTCGGAAGGCCGAGCTGCAGCGCCTGCATGGAAGCTCAGCGGGCGCCGGCGCGGGACTTCCGCCTCGGCGCGGAGAGCTCCGCGGCGTCGAGCCGCCGGACGGCCTCCCGCAGCGTCTCATCCTTCTTGGCGAAGTTGACGCGCGCGCGCGTCTTCCCGCCGCCGCGCGCGTAGAAGGACGAGCCCGGCACGGCGAGCACGCCGACCTCGCGCGCGAGGAAGTCCACGAACGCCCAGTCGTCCTTCCAGCCGAGCGGCGCCGCGTCCACCATGACGTAGTACGAGCCTTCCGGCGGCGTGAAGGCGAGCCCGGCGCGCGCAAGCGCCGGCAGCAGGATGTCGCGCCGGCGGGCGTACGCCGTGCGCAGGTTTTCGTAGTAGTCGTCCGGCAGCGCGAGGGCCGTCTTGCCCGCCTCCTGGAAGGGCGCCGGCGCGCAGATCGTCAGGTAGTCGTGGACCTTGCGGAGAAGGGCGGTCAGCGGCGGTGCCGCGACGGCCCAGCCGACGCGCCATCCCGTCACGGCGTAGCTCTTTCCGAGCCCGGAGAGCGTGACGCAGCGGTCTTCCATCCCGGGCAGCGACCCGAGCGAGACGTGCGGATGACCTTCGTACCAGATGTGCTCGTAAATCTCGTCCACGACCGCGACGAGGCCGTAGCGCTGGCAGATCCGCGAAATCTCGGCGAGCTCTTCCCGCGTGAGGACGCGGCCCGACGGATTGCCCGGCGTGTTGAGGAGCAGGAGCCGCGTCCGCTTGCCGATGGCGCGCTCGAGCCGGCGGAAATCGATGCCGTATTCGGGCTCGCGCATCGGCACGAAGCGCGGCGTCACGCCGGCGAGGACGCAGGCCGGCAGGTAGTTCTCGTACCAGGGCTCGAGGATGATCGCCTCGTCGCCCGGCTCGGTCAGGCCGAGCACGGCGCTCACCTCCGCTTCCGACACGCCGCAGGTGATCGTGACCTCCGTGTCCGGATCCGGCCGCAGGGCGTTGAAGCGCGCGCATTTCTCGGCGACGGCGCGGCGGAAGCCCTCCTCGCCCCAGGTGAACGTGTACTGGTGATGGCCGCCGGCGGCGGCGCGCTCCAGCGCCTTCACGAGCGCGCGCGGGGGATCGAAGTCGGGGAGTCCCTGCGCGAGGTTGACGCCGCCGACTTCCGCGCCGAGGCGCGTCATCTCGCGGATCACGGACTCCTGGAACGGTCGGGTGCGGCGGGAGAGCGAGATCTTCCGCCGCCGGGGGACCGGCCGGCGACCCGAAGCGGCGGCGGCGCGCATCGGCGAACTAGACTATCCCCAACCGCCGTCCCGACCATGACGAACCACGAAGCGAAAGCCGGCGAAGATCTCGTCCGGACGCTGACGCGCACCGAATACTTCACGTTCGGGTTCGGCGCCATGGTCGGCGTCGGATGGGTCGTCCTCATGGACGACTGGCTCTCGCGCGGCGGCCCGGGCGGCGCGGCGCTCGGATTCCTGATCGGAGGGATTCTGCTTCTGCCCGTCGCCGCGACGTACGGGCGCATGGTGCGCGAGGTGCCGGACGCGGGCGGCGAGATCGCCTACACCGAGGGCGTCTTCCCGCCGGCCGCCGGGTTCGCGTCCGCGTGGACGATGGTGCTCGCGTACGCGATCGTTTGCCCTTGGGAGGCCGTCGCGGTCGGCAATCTCCTCGGCCGCCTCTTCCCGGTCTTCCACGCGGCGCCGCTCTACACCGTGGCGGGGCGCGTGATGACGCTGCCGCGGCTGGGCCTGGGGCTCCTGCTCACGGGCGCCATCGCGTGGGTCAACGTCCGAGGAATCCGGCCGAGCGCCGCGTTCCAGAAGCTTCTGACGTTCGCGCTCCTCGCGATCTTCGCGGTCTTCACGGCGCTCGGCTTCGCTCGCGGACACGCCGCCAATCTCGAGCCGCTCTTCGCGCGGCCCGGCGCGGGCGGCGCCGCGCTGTCCATACTCCTCGTCCTGCAGATCGTGCCGTACTTCATGACGGGGTTCGAGTCGGTGGGGAAGGGGTCGGAGGAGGCCCGGCGCGGATTCGATCCGCGCGACTTCGGCCGGGCGATCCTCGCCGCGGCGGCCATCGGCGCGCTCTTCTACGTCACGATCGTCGTCGCCGTGTCCTGGGTCTTCCCGTGGAAGACGCTCGTGACCGAAAAGCTCGGGACGGAAGCGGCGTTCGCGCGCGCCTTCGGCTCGCCGGCCGTCGCGGACTGGATCCTCTTCGCCGCGCTCCTGTCGCTCGTCAAGATCTTCAACGGTAACTTCGTCGCGGCCACGCGGATGCTCTTCGGCATCGGGCGCCGCGGCCTCGTGCACCCGGCGCTCGCGCGCGTCCACCCGACGCGGGGCACGCCGCACGTCGCGATCGCGCTGATGGCCGTCCTGACCGCGGCGGCGTCGTTTTTGGGAGACGCCATCCTCGTCCCGGTGTCGGAGGTGGGATCGCTCGCGGTCGGCGTGGGATGGTTCTCGACGTGTCTCGCCGACCGCCTCCGGGCGCGGCGGGCGGGGCGGGGCGGCGCCCGCGAGGCCATCCTGGCCTGGACCGGCGCGGCGGTCTCCGCGGCCGTCGTGGTGATGAAGGTATCGCCGGGAATCGCGGGCAGCTTCTCGCGCGCGGAGTGGATCGCGTTTGCGGGTTGGTCGGCGCTCGGAGCGGCCTTCTGGGCGATGCGGCCGAGGCGCGTCAGCGCGTAGGAGCGAGGCGCGCCGCTTCTTCGAGCAGGCGGGCGGTCTCTTCCTCCGTGTAGTCGTAAACGCGGTGCACGCCGATTCCGAGCGTTCCCTTCACCGTCCCCTTCGCGTCGCGGACGGGAACGACGATCGCGCCGTTGACGCCGGTCTGCTTTGCGCCGGGACGAACGTCGCCGCTCGTGTCGGTCTGGATGTTGCACGCCGACACCGGGGCGTTGCGCTCGGCCGCGAGGCCGGCCATCCCCTTGCCGACGGGCACGCGGCCGACGATCTGGACGACGGGAGGGGGCAGGCCCACCTGGCCCTTGAGAACGAGGACACCGTCCTCCAGAAGGTGCAGGGTCCCCGTGTCGGCCCGGAATCGCCGGACGATTTCTTCGAGGCGATTCTGCTCCGGGAGGGGTTCCTGCATGCCGTTTGCAAGCGTAGCATGCGGGTCCGGCAGACTTTGGACTTGACCGCGCCCCCGGAGCTTGAAAATCTAGTGCCATGAGCCCGTCGGAGACGACCGAGTTTCTTCCGTCCATCGCGCAGATCCTGAAGCGCGCGGATGCGCTCGCGCGCGTGTCGGGAGTCGACGTGCAGTCGGTCGCGGGGCTTCCCGTCTTCTCCGGCCGCGCCTGGAAGCACTCGATCGCCGAGTTCCTGCGCTGGTCGGGCACGACGCCGGACCCGGGGGGCGCCACCTCCGTCTTCGAGCTCCTCCTCTGTCACGGCTCGGAGGGCGCGCGCGCCATCGTCGCGGCCTATCAGGAGGACCGTATCGAGCGGGCCGAGACGTTCGCCGAGGCGGCCTCGCAGCTCGAGGCGGTTCGCACCGTCATCAGCATGGCGTCGCACTGGCTCCACGCGATCCCCTGGGACCTGCGCGGCGTCCCGCGCTTGACGCCCGAGAATTTCCGGGCGCGGCCGCGCGTCGCGATCGCCCCGCCGCGCGAGGGCATCGCGGGGGTCGCGAAGCCGCGGATCTCGGAGCTCGTGGAGAAGTTTCTCCGCGAGGAAGTCGAGCCTCGCCGGCGGGCGTCATCGTCCGTTCCGGTCTTTCCGAACGATCCGGCGTCGCCGAATCTCTGGAAGGACGTCTCGCCGCGCTCCCGAAAACCGCCGGAAGCCTGACTTCCGGCGCTCGTCCGAAACCTCGGCTAGAGGAGCTCCAGGGCGGTCGCCGGACTCTTGAACGGCGCGATGACATAGGCGCCCTGCGCGCGGCGCCGCGCCTCGGACAGCATCTCCCGCGCGATCGCGAACCCCTCGTCCCGGGCGCCCGAGCCGGCGCGTTCGAGCCGCGCGAGGACGCCGTCGGGCACCAGGATGCCCGGCACCTCGTGGTGGATCCGCAGCGCGAGACGGTGGCTCGTCAGCGGCCAAACGGCCACGATCGCCGGGATCGGCAGCCTGCCGCCGAAACGCTCGAGGAAGCGCTCCCAGGCCGCCCATTCGAAGAAGACCTGCGTCATCGCGAAGTCCGCGCCGTGGTCCACTTTCCGGCGGAAACGCTCCGCCTCGCGGTCGAGGTCCGGCTCGTTGGGGTTGACGGCGACACCGATGAGGAAGTTGGGCGGATTCCCGATGGGATTGCCGGCAGCGTCGCGCCCGTCGTTCAGGTCGCGGATCACCTTGACGAGGCCGATGCTGTCGGTCTGGTAGACGTCGGAGGAGCCCGCGCGGTCGCCGCGCTGGGAGGGATCTCCGGTGATGACGAGCACGTTGCGGATGCCGAGCGCCCACGCGCCGAGGAGGTTTCCGCAGAGGCCCATGAGGCTCGCGTCGCGCGGCGTGACGTGCGGGATGGTCTCGACGCGTTCCCGTTCGCACGCGAGCGCCATCCAGAGCGAATCGAGGTGCAGGTGCGCGAGAGGATTCGAGTTGATGTCCACGGCGTCCACGCGCCCGGAGTCTCGAAAGGTCCTGACGGCGCCGAGGACCGCCTCGAAGTCGGTGCCTTTGGGCGGGTCGATCTGCATCGACACGACGAACTCTCCGCGCGCAAGCATCGTCGCGACGCGGGACGTCTTGGGGGCCGCGTGCTCCGGCGGACCGGGGAACGACGGCACGGGTTCGGGCGCCGCGGGCAGACTCTCCGCCGAGACCGAGACGCCCGCGAGCGCCGCGGACACGGCCGCAATGTGCTCGGGAGTCGTGCCGCAGCAGCCGCCGATCAGCCGGGCGCCGCGGCGCACGGCCTCGCGCGCGAACCAGGCGAAGTACTCGGGCGACGACGGCGGATAGACGAGCCGGCCCGCGACGTAGGAGGGCACGCCGGTATTCGGCGCGGCGAGCAGCGGGAGCCGCGTCGCGGCCCGCATCGCGTCGAGCACGGTGAGCAGGTCCCGGGGTCCGAGCGAGCAATTGGTTCCGAGGACGTCCGCCCCGAGGCTCTCGAGGCGCCGCGCGACCTTGCCCGGCCAGTCCGCGTCCTCCAGGTCCTCCCAGGCGTCGCCCGGAAACGTCATCGACGCGACGACGGGCAGCGCCGAGACTTCGCGGACCGCCTCGATCCCGACGCGCATCTCGGGCAGCGACACGAAAGTCTCGAGCAGGAAGAAATCGACGCCGCGCGCGTCGAGGGCGCGCGCCTGCTCCCGGAAGATCTCCTTGAGCGTTTCCTCCGAAACGGGGTCGCTCGGATCGTAGCCGAAGCCGCTCGGGCCGATGGAGCCCGCGACGAGGACGTCTTTTCCGGAGACCTCCCGAGCTTTTCGCGCGATCTTCGCCGCCGCGCCGTTGATCGCCTCGACGCGATCCTCGAGCCCCATCGGGCGGAGCTTCTGGCGGTTGGCGGCGAAGGAGTTCGTCTCGATGACGCGCGCGCCCGCCTCGATGTACGCCAGATGCACGGCCAGGACGTCGTCGGGGTGGGAGAGGCACATCTCCTCGACGGCCCCCCGCGGCGCGGCGCGGCGCGCGAGAAGATAGGAGCCCATCGCGCCGTCCACGACGAGAAGTCCTTCGTCCACGAGATCTCGGAATCGCGCGGTCATGCCGGGGAGATTATGAGGGAGAGCCGCCCGGGGTCGGTTCCGTCTCCGCCGTTGGCGCAGCGGACGCCGCGACTCAGGTCCGGACGAACGCCTCGACGGCGTTGCGGCCGGCGTGCTTGGCGCGGTAGAGGGCCCGATCGGCCGCCTCGAAGAGCTCCTGCGGGCCCTTCATCTCGGGGCCGAACTCGGCGACACCGAAGGAGCACGTGACGCGAAAGGTGTGCCCCGCGTACGAGAACTCGTGTCCGGCGACGCGGAAACGGAGGCGTTCGGCGAGAATCTTCGCGCCCTCGATTTTCGCCTCGGGCGTCAGCACGGCGAACTCGTCGCCGCCCACGCGCGCGAACGTCTGCTCCTTGCGGAAGAAGTCCGACACGAGGAAGGCGACTTCTTTCAGGACGAAGTCGCCGCAGAGATGGCCGTACGTATCGTTGACGGCCTTGAATTCATCCACGTCGAACAAGATGAGCGACAAAGGGCGGCCGTAGCGCCGCGCCCGCGCCGCCTCGCGCACGGCCTCCTCCTCGTACTTGCGCCGGTTGGACGTCTGGGTCAGGCCGTCGCGCACCATCATTTCGTGGATCGCCTCGTGGTAGGCGTTCTCGACGTCGCGCTCTTGCAGGAACTTGAAGTGCACGGAGCCGATCTGGAATCGGTCGCCGCTGCGGAGCAAGGTCGGCTCCTCGATGCGGATGTCGTTGACGTACGTGCCGTTGGTCGAGCCGAGGTCCTCGAGGATCACGGATTCGATGCGATAGGTGAGCGACGCGTGCCGCCGGGAGAGCGACGTGGCGTCCGGGATGACGACGTCGGCCCCCTTCCCGCGGCCGAGAACCAGCGTCGAGCCCGGCCGGAAGCGGAAACGGGACCCGAGCAGGCGGCCGTGCGGGTGCGAGATCAGGATGAGATTGGCCTCCGGGCCGGGATCGGACGCGCGGCGACGGGGCGTGACGGAGGTTTCGTCCCCTTCGGAGCGGTCGGGATCCTTGTCGGGAACGGGCGTGATCTCGAACCGAGAAGTCTCACGATCCCCGAGACCCCGAGAGAGGGGTGGGCCAACTTCCGCTGAAACCTTCACTGATTTCGTTCAATTATCGCACGATCTGGTCCCTCGCCAAGTGACGGGGGAGCTCCAGGCGGAGTGGCCCCTCTACGGCAGGCCGAACGTCCGGACCAGGAACGCCGCCATTTCGGCGCGCCTGGAAGTGTCGTCAGGACAGTAGTTGCCTCCTCCACAGCCTCCCGTGATGGCCTCCCGGGCGAGACGCTCGATCCAGGGCGCCGACGGGTCGGCCGCCGGGACGTCGCCGAAGACTCCCGCCGCCGCGGGGGGCGCATAACCCGGCCCGTGCTCGGCCCGGAGCAGCAGCTTCGCCATCTCGGCCCGCGTCACCGCGACGGCCGGCCCGAAGGACCCGCCCGGCGGGAAGATGCCCTCGGCCGCGGCGCGCTCGATCGCCGCCGCCGCGAACGCATTCGCCGGGACGTCGGTGAAGACCGTGCCCGTGGCGGGAGGCGGCGCCCAGCCCGGCCCGTGCAGAGCGCGCAACAGAAAAATCGCCATCTGCGCGCGCGTCACCGTGTCGTTCGGGCAGAAGTTGCCGCCGCCGCAGCCGGCGGTGACGCCGCTACGGAAGAGACGCTCGACGGCGTCGTGGAAGAGATGCGCCTGCGGCACGTCGAGGAAGTCGGAGAGCCAGGCGTCCGGCTGCGTCCGCGTCGAACCGTCGGGATTTCGGACGACGACGTCGTGGAGCGTTCCGGGCGGCCGCGCGGGCGACGTGACGGTGATCTCCGTCTCGCTCACGACGGCCACACCCGTCGCGGCGACTCCGCCGAGAGTCACCGTGGCGCCCGGCTGGAAATTCGTTCCGAGAATCGTCACGGCGCTGCCGCCCGCCGGCGGCCCGGAGCGCGGATAGAGACGCGAGATCGTCGGACGCGCGTTCGACTGGAGCCGCAGGACCTTGGCGACGGACGGAACGCCGGCGCCGTCGAGAAGAAAGAGCATGTAGTAGCCGGGCGGCGCGACGCGGCTGTTGGGCGGCGCCTGCAGCGTCAGACGGGCCGACTGCGCCTGCGCGATCACGAGATCCACCCAGCGCTGGTCGATCGCCTGCGCGTGCGTCGCCGTGCCGCAGCGAACGAGCGCCGCCGTCGCGATCGCGCCGGCCTGCGGCGTGTCGACGTCGAAGTTCGCGCCGATCGTGACGACGTCGGGCGCCGCGGCGATCGTCGGGCGGGCGCCGCGGAAGAGGTAGGGCGGCGAGTACATCTCCATGCGCATCTCGTGGCTGCCGTTGCCGTAATCGGAGCCCGCCGTCCAGACGCGGCCATCCGGAAGGAGCAGCGCGACCGAGTGATAGACGCGCGGCACCGCCGCGTCGGCGCCGATCGACCACGTCCCCGTCTTCGGATCGAACAGCTCCGCCGTCAGGACCGGCGGGTCCCAGTTGTTCGGATCGTTGTGACCGCCCTGCAGGAGTACGGTGCCGTCGGCGAGGAGGACGGCCGTCGCGTGGTAGCGAATGGGCGGCCCGTCGACGGGATCGGAGAGAGCGCGTGGCGCGGTCGCCTGCCACGTGGGCGCGAGCGCCGAGAGGTCGATGATCATCGGATCGGGGCGGTTCGTGTAGAGGACGTGCGCGCGGTAGTGCTCCGCGGCGCGGAGCGGCAGGAGCACCGACGACGTGTCGAAGCCGTTGAACTCGCCGCCCGGCTTCGATCCGACCGGCGTCCAGACGCGGTTGGCCGGATTCCACGTCCAGCTCTGCCAGCCCGGGCCGCCTCCCGGCCCTTCGAGCGGCGTCGCGCAGAAGACCTGCCCCGTGCCGAGAACGTGCAGGCGCGGATACTGCGGCAGGTCGGCCGTGTCGCTCGCCGGGATGTCGGCGCCGGCGCCCTGATCGATCCAGTGGCCCGATTCCGGATCGAAGACCTCGAGCATCCGGTTGTTGTGGCGGGAATCCTCGAACTCGGGAGGACCTCCCATTTGCAGGATCTTTCCGTCGGGCAGCGCGGCGAGCGCCGGATACCACGCGCCGCCGCCGCGCGTTTGCCCGCGTTCGGGCCGCAGGCGCTCGACCGGCGTCCAGGGGCTCTCCCCGGCCGGCGCCGCCGGCTCGAAGATCGCCGCCGAGCGCAGCCCTTCGAAGTTCACGCCGTGGTTGGGGTGCGGGACCCCGCCCCAGTCTTTCGTTCCGCCCGCGGCGAGGAGCCTTCCGTCGGAGAGAAACGCGTGGCCGCAGCAGAAGAGGTCATGGCGCGGCGGCGACGGGAGGATCTCGAGACTTCCGGTCGCGGGATCGTAGAGTCGCGTCTTGTCGATCGCGGCGCCGCCGGCGATGTTCTGCGCCCCGACGTTCTCCGAGCCGCCGAAGTAGAGAATTTTTCCCGTGCGCAGGAGCGCCGCGTGCACCGGCAGCACGTCGTTGCGATCGGCCGGAAGCGCCTCGACGAGCGACCATTCGCCCGCGAGCGACGCCGGCGCGACCGAGAGCGCGAAGAGCGCGGTCTCCGGAGCCGTCTGGCCGCGGTCGGCGAGCTCGCGGCAGGTCTCGCAGGGATCGACCTTCGGAAGAGGGGCCGTCTCCGGCATGGGCACGTCCGGCATGGGCATGTCCGGCATGGCCGTTTCCGGCATGGGCATATCCGGCATCGGCGGCAGCACGACGCCGGGAAGGCCGATGCGATGGTTGTCCTCGACGAGCGCGCGGTAGATTTCGCGATCCGCGATGCGCTTGCGAGCGGCGGGATCGCAGAGGAGCATTCCGCACGTTCTCCGCAGGACCTCCCGGCCGAGCTCCTTTCCGAGGGCTTCGGCCGCGCCGCGGATCGCGGCGTGCAGCGCGAGCGTGCGCGCGACGAGCGGATCGCCGTGCACGCCGATGAGGCCGTAGAGCCCCGGCGCCGCCGGATCGATGAGAGCCCAGACGTAGTCTCGCGTCTGCCCGGGCGCGGTGCGCGGCACGAGGGTCCATCGCCGCGCCTTCTCGATCCACCGGAAGATCCGCAGCGTCCCGCGCGCGACGCCGCCGATCGCCTTCGCGTCGATCGGGAAGACGAGCGTGCCCGGGCCCTGGTCTCCCACGTCGTGGTCGTGGAGAAGCGCGAAGCTTCCGACATAGCCGAAGCTGCCTCGCGGATCGGGGTTCTCGGCGGGATGGGGCCGCTTCCAGCGCCCGCCCGCGGGCCGGAAGATCGCGTGCGCGAGTCCGCCGGCCTTCGAGACTTCGTCGGGCCCGGGGTCGCCCGGCGTCAGCGGCGGCGGCGCGGACCGCTCGTGCTCGTGGCCTCCCGCCGTGATGACGTGGCCCGGGTCGTCGTCGTGCTCATGCCCCGGCGGCACGAGCCAAGCCTACACCTCGCCGTCGCCTTCGCTTGCTCGGGGATCTGGCGGATGCCACCGGCTCGCGGCTCGCCGACCGGGGCTCGACCGCTCGCCTGATCCCCTCGCTGCGCTCCGGCTCCCGCAGCGCGAGTCGGTTTGCTCGGTGAACTTCGCAACCCTTGGTCGCGCTGCGAACGTCTTCTTCCTCCCGGCGACGGGGGAAGGTCGGGTGCCACGTCTTCCGTCGCCTTCGCTTGCTCGGGGATCCGGCGGATGCCACCGGCTCGCGGCTCGCCGACCGGGGCTCGACCGCTCGCCTGATCCCCTCGCTGCGCTCCGGCTCCCGCAGCGCGATGCTTTCGGCGCGGGCGGTCGCTTCGCGACCGGCGCCGAGAGTTTCGAAACGGGGGCTTCACGAAGCTTGGTCGCGCTGCGAACGGAACGACTCGCCGGATCGGTTCGCGAGGAAGTCGTGAAAGACTCCAAGCGAAGGAGTCCTCTAGAGATGATGTCGTTCGACTCCCGCCGCGCCGAGAGCGCGGCCCTCGCCTTCGCCGTGACTCTGGCCTCCGGCGTCGTCCTTTCCGTCCGGGCGTCCGCGCAGCCGGCACCGCTTCCGATCGACGACGCGTTCGCGATCAAGACATTTCAGATCTACGACGGCGGTCCGGCCGTCTCGCCCGATTCGAAATGGGCCGCCTCGGTCGTTTGCGATCCGGCGGCGCGGGCGAAGGACAAGGCGGGACGCATGACCGATCTCGTCGCGTCGCGCGGCGCCGCGATGTACAGCTGGGGATGCGACATCGTGCTCAACCGGCTGGACGGATCGGCGAGCCGCCGCGTGACGAACGGCGAGGGAAACAACTGGGCGCCGTCCTGGTCTCCCGGCGGCGAGAGCCTGGCGTTTTATTCGGACCGCGACGGCAAAACGCGCCTCTGGCTCTGGGAAGCGCGCAGCGGCAAGACGCGCCGCGTGGGCGATGCCGTCGTCCGCGTCGGTATCGGATCGCAGCGGCCGCTCTGGCTCCCCGGCGGATCGGAAGTTCTGGTCACGCTCCATCCGGAAGGAATGAGCGAGGACGAGCTCGACGTGGGCGTGCCCGGCCAGAAGCATGACGCGCGGCCCGAGACCGACGCCGTCGCGGGCTCGACCGTCAAGGTCTATCGCTCGGGCGCCGCCGCGGAGAAGGACCAGTCCGCGGCCGGCCGCGGCGCGGCTCTCGTGCAGCGATACATCGCCGACATCGCCCGCGTCGCCGTCGCGACCGGCCGGGCGACGACGATTGTTCGCCGCGCGAACGAGGTGCGGTTGCTGCCTTCACCCGACGGAACGCGAATTCTCTACGCGGCGCTCAAGCCCGGCGGCAGCGGCCTCGTCGCGCCCATGGATGTCGTCGTGGCGGATCTCGCCACCGGGGCGCGGCGCGTCCTCGTCGAGAACAACCCGAGCGCGCTCGAGGCGGCGCCGTCCTGGTCGCCGGACGGCAGGCGGATCGCGTTCTTCATCGCATCCGAGGCGGCGAGCGGATCCCTCCAGACCGGCGGTTCCACGGACGTCCGCGGCGCGCTGGCCATCGTCCCCGCGGAAGGAGGCGCCGTCGAAAAGTTCGCGCCGTCGGAGGCGACCTCGGGGTTCGACGCGGATAACTCCCCGCCGCGCTGGAGCGCCGACGGAAAAGCGATCTACGCCGTCGGAGACGAGCGGGTGTGGCGCGCCACGGTCGCCGACGGCAAGGTCGCTCCTCTGACGGCTCCTCTCGGCGCGCGGATCACGACGATCGTGCCCGCGCACGACGGGACGGCGTGGGAGCCGGCGCCGGGCGCCATCGCGGTCACGGCTTCCGATCCGAAGACGCTCCGGTCCTCGTTCCGGGTCATCGCGCGGGACGGCGGCGTCACGACCCGTGTCGACGAGCAGAAACGTTACGTGATGCCGTACGACCGTGTGCGCGCGACGCCCGACGGGCGCGCGGTGATCTACGACGCCGAGAGCAGCGCGGCGCCGGAGGACCTCTGGATCACCACGTCGGGGCTCTCCGTTCCCGTCCGCCTGACCCATCTGAATCCCCAGGTCGAGAAGTATCCGTCCGGCGAGTCGCGGATCATCGAGTTTCACGGCGCCGACGGCGACGCGCTGCGGGCCGCGCTCTTCCTGCCGGCGGGATACGAGTCCGGGAAACGCTATCCCGTCATCGCGCTCGTCTACGCGAGCGGGATGGGCTCACAGTCGGTCAACTCGTTCGGCATCGATCACTACGGCGAATACAACTATCAGATCCTCACGACGCGCGGTTACGCGATCCTCGCGCCGGACATCCCCGTTCACACGGGGACGCCAATGCGGGACCTGATGAAAGCGGTCATGCCGGCGATCGACCGCGTGATCGAGCTCGGGATCGCCGATCCCGACCGGTTGGGAGTCACGGGACAGAGCAACGGAGGATATTCGACGCTCGCGCTCATCTGTCAGACCACCCGCTTCAAGGCCGCGCTCATGAACTCCGGTTTCGGAGATCTGGTCGGTTTCTACGGGTCGATGAACAAGAACGACGGATCCGGCGGCTGGCATCCGTGGCTCGAGAAGCTCGGCGGCGCGATGGGCGCTCCGCCGTGGGAAGCGCCGCAGCGCTACGTCGAGAATTCGCCCATCTTCTATCTCGACCGCATCCAGACGCCCTTGATGATGCAGGCGGGAGGCGACGACGACGGAATCGTCGAGTTCTCCGACGAGGTGTACGTCGGTCTGAAGCGTCTCAACAAGGACGTCGTCTATCTGCGATACCGCGACGAGAGCCACCTGCTCGAGCGGCACGCCAACAAGCTCGACTACTGGAACCGCGTCCTCCCGTTCCTGGACGCGCACCTGAAGCCGGCTTCCTGAGGCGCCGCGGCGGCTCGCCGCGCGGGCGTCAGATCTGCGCGGCGCGCGCGGCGAAGGCGAGCGGCCCCGCGAGGAATTGGTCGCCGAGCGGCATCCATCGCGGGCAGCGCACGACCTTGAGAAGTGCGCGCGCGATCGCGAGCGCGCGGCTGCGCCCGGTCGCGGACACGAAGGAGGCGACCGGCGAGTCCGGCACGGCGTCTTTCGCCTCGCCCTTCTCGGTGAAGGTCGCCATCCACGCGTTTCCGCAGAACGCCAGGTGAAAGGACCACACGCTCTGCCGCCCGACGAGCTCCGCGAGCGCCATCGCGGCCCAGTCCTCCGAGGAGTAGGGAGGCACGGGCGTCGCGGTCGCCCCGCCGAGGACCTTTCGCGCGAGCAGACGATCGAGTTCCGGACCGGCCGTGTCCGCGAAGGTCGCTTCAGCGCGCCGGTCGTACGCTGCTGCCTTCGGGATCTTGCCGTCCGAGCCGTTGCGGCCCGGCGCCTCCTTCGGCGTGCGGCAGTTGGGACACTCGGAGGCCGGAGGCCCGTCCGTCGAGGACGTCGTCACGACCGCCTCACATTCCCGGCACCGCCACGTCATCTGCTGAGCCATTGGAGCCCTCTCTTTGTCTTCCCCTCGTTGGAGGCCCGGATTGGCAACCACCCCGTGGGAGAGCCGTCTGTTTACGTTTTGGGCGTTTACCCGAATCGAGGCCCGGGTTAATTGAGAGGGTAGGCGCGCGCCTTCGAGTCGCCAATCGCCCGCGAGTGCCTGCCCGATGGCACGCAAGTGCCGTTCGCGGGGAGCTAGCTTTCGGTGGCGGACTCCGGTGCGGCCGGTTCGGGGGTCGCGATGTCCTCGGCTTCCTGCTCCCAGACGTGGAGGATGCCCCGGCCCGTGTCGCGCGCGAGGTGCAGGGCCTTCTCCGCCCGACGCAGCGCCTCTTGCGGGTCGGCCGGCGGCTCCAAGAAATAGGCGACTCCGATGGAAGCCGAGACGCGCGCCTCGGGATCTTCCGCCGCGAGCGACGCGATACCGGAGATGATGCGGCGCAGGGTTTTCTCGACGACCTCCCGCTCGACGTCCCAGAAAGAGACCGCGAACTCGTCCGGTCCGAGCCGCGCCGGGGTGTCGGAGGCGCGGACGGCTTTGCGCACGACCGTCGCGACGCGGCGCGCGAGCGCGTCGACCGCGGCGATCTCGTGCTCGTCCTGATAACGCCGGAACCCATCCACGTCGATCGCGGCGAGCGCGCACGGAAGGCCGCGGTGAGACGGCGCGCCGATGTCGCGATCGAACCGCTCGACGAAGCCGCGTGAGTTCAAAAGGTCCGTCGCCCCGTCCAGGCGAGCGCGCATGATTTCGTCTTCGAGGTGTCGGCGCGAGCGGCCCAGCCGCCGCTTGTCCGCGCGCACACGCGCCGAGGCGAGCCCGACGAAGAGGAAGATGATCAGCCGCGTGATGCCGTTCCAGATCGTGAAGCGCCGCGCCTCGCCGGGAGGCAGGCGCGAGAGCTCGGCGTTCATCCAGAGTCCCGTCGAGATCGCCGCGGCGATGATCGCGTAGCGCCGCCCGAGCCACCAACCGATGCCGGCGATCGCCGCGGCGTAGAAGATCGAAAGATCGACGCCCGCCTCGACGCGCGAGTCCAGAAGGCCGGCGAGACCGAGCGCCGCCGCCGCCGCGACGATCCAGGGCACCGGCCGTCTCCACGGGCCGCGGCGCCGGCGGGACGAGGGCGACATGAGCGCGGAGGCTCGCGTCTCGACGCCGTCCGGAGCTACAGCGGCTCCGGAGCGATGTGCTCGGGACGCTTGCCCCGGTTGGCGGGATCGCGCCGGGCGTGCTTGCGCGGATCGAACGACTCGCCGGCGTAACAGATGGGGCACTTGAGACGCCCGTCGCGCGGGATCGTGGCGAAGCGCGCCGCGCGACAGCTGCGACAGATCCACCGCGCGAAGCGGCGTTCCTCGAAAGGCTCGGCCATCGGGCTCACACCATCCTAACAGCCCACGGAAGATCGGAGGACAGGGAAGCGTACGTCGCTTCTTCGACCGGCGCGAACCCGCGGAGCCCGAACTCGGAGAGCCGCGCGCGCGCGATCGGACCCTCTGCGAGACCGAGGAGCGTCTGTGCGATCCGACGGCGGAGCCGCTCCGGCAGCGCGGCGGCGGCGAGGACGGGCTGGATCGGCATCGGCCCCCACGATTCGAGGACGCGCAGGCCCGAAACACTCTCGGGCTCGCGGCGGACGGCGAGCCGCAACGTGTTCGAGTCGATCGCCGCCGCGTCGGCCGCGCCGCCGGCGACGAGCTCGAGCGAGCGCCGGTGCGAGCCCGCGGGGACGAGCGCCGCGAAGAACCCTTCCGGCGGGCCGGGGTGGCCGATCTGCGCGAGCCGCGCGAGCATGTTGAACCACCCGCTGCGGGAGCGCCGGTCGTTGTAGGACCAGACGGCTCCGTTCAGGTCCTCGAACCGCGACGCGGGATGCGCGCTTCGCACGACGACGTCCGAGTAATAGACGGGTCGTCCTTCCGCGCGCGGATCGTCGAAGACCGGCGCCGCGGGAAGGAGCACGACCGGCGATCCGGATTCGCGCAGCGCCGGATAAGAGGGGGCGCACACGAAGGCGAGGTCGGCGCGTCCCGCGGCGAACGGATCGTCCTCGGCCGACGGCCCCGAGACGCGGGTCTCGAAGGCGAGATCGACCGGCATCCGGGTCGCGGCCCGGAGCTCCGCCGCGACGAGCTCGAAGAGCTCCTCGGGAATGCTCGGCGCGAGGTAGGAGAGCAGCCGCAGGCGCGTCACGGCTCCGACTCTAGCAGGCGATTTTCGGCGCCCGCGGCCCTTCGCCGTTGGGATAGGCTTCGCTCGAAGGCTTCGGGACAAGCGATCGGAGAGGCGACGTCGGGCAGGGAGTGCGGACCTTGCCATCCCCTCGGAGGTGAGACGTGCTCGTCGGCCGAACAGTTCCCGTGGCGCTCTGCCTCGCTCTCGCGGGACTGGCTGTCGTTCCGTCGAGCGGCGCGGCGCAGATCTCCCTTCCCGCCGGATTCCAGGACACGGTCGTCTTCAGCGGCCTGACGAAGCCGACGGCGGTGGCGTTCGCCTCGGACGGGCGCGTCTTCGTCGCGGAGAAGAGCGGTTTGATCAAGGTGTTCACCAGTCTCACCGCGACGACGCCGACGGTCTTCGCGGACCTGCGGACGAACGTCTACAACTACTGGGATCGCGGCCTCCTCGGCCTCGCGCTCCATCCGAATTTTCCAGCCACCCCATACGTCTACGTCCTCTACACGTATGACGCGCCGATCGGCGGCACCGCTCCCACGTGGGGCACGGCGGGAGCGACGACCGACACGTGCCCCGACCCGCCGGGCGCCACGCAGGGATGCGTCGCGAGCGGAAGGCTCTCGCGGCTCGAGGCCCTCGGCAACGCGATGACCGGGACGGAGCTGGTCCTGATCAACGACTGGTTCCAGCAGTTCCCGAGTCACTCGGTCGGGACACTCCTCTTCGGCAGCGACGGCGCGCTCTACGCGAGCGCGGGCGAGGGCGCCTCGTTCGACTTCACCGACTACGGACAGAAGGGGATTCCGCCGAACCCCGGCGGCGATCCGCCGGAGCCCGTCGGAGGCGCGCAGACGCACACGCTCACCGCCCCGGCGGCGCCGGCGACCTTCACCGCGAGCTACGGCGAAGCGCTCCCCGATCCCTGGCTCGACCAGGACGTCGGTGGTGTCGGCGTCGCGGGGACGGCGACGCAGGCCAGCGGCAATTTCGCGCTCCAGGGCTCGGGGACCGACATCCAGAGCACGGCCGACGCGTTTCATTTCGCATACCGGTCGCTCCCGGGAGATGGGCAGATCGTCGCGCGCGTCTTGAGTCAGCTCAACACGAACCCGTGGGCCAAGGCGGGCGTGATGATCCGGCAGGACCTCACCGCCGGATCGCCCTACGCGTACGTGGCGGTGACACCCGGACACGGCGCGACCTTCCAGAGCCGGCTGACCGCCGGCGGAGCGACGACGCCGGTGGCCGGCGCGGCGATCGCGGCGCCCTACTGGGTCAAGCTCGTTCGCAGCGGAACGACGCTGACGGGGTCGATCTCGGCGGACGGCGCCGTCTGGACGGCCGTCGGCTCGGCGACGATCGCGATGAGCGGCGACGTTTTCCTCGAGTTCGCGGTGACCAGCCATACGAACACGAAGCTGTCGTCCGCCGCCTTCGGCAACGTCGCGGTGAACACCTCGCCGAGCCCGGTGGGATCGGCCACGATCGCGATGGGAAGCGACGTCTTCGTGGGGCTCGCCGTCACGAGCCACGCCAACGTCAAACTCTCGACGGCGGCGTTCGACAACGTGAACTGAGGTCCGGAAACGAACGTCACGCCGCGGGCTCGACGTGCGTCGAGAAGGCCTCGGTGCCCGAAATCAAGACCTCGATCCGCGGCGGCTCGACGATGTGGCGCTTGACGGTGCACTGATCGATTGCGCGGAGGAGGGCCTCCCGATACTTCTCGGGGAAT
>DATBFU010000066.1:0-37541 GCA_036558325.1 Thermoanaerobaculia bacterium
GTCCTCGGTCAGGCCCTTGTCGCCGAACTCGGCGATCGTCTCGCGCGCGGCCTGCGCCGCGACCTCGTCCAGCTCCTTCGAGGGATCGAGCGGCGAGATCCTGCGGGCGGCCGCGGCGAATGCGAGCGCCGCTCCGGCCGAGAGGGCGAGGAAAAGGAGCGCCGCGGCCCGCTTCAGGCGCGGGCTCCGCGCAGCCGCCGGGTCCGGTAGATCTTGAGCGCCAGGAAGCCGACCATCAGGAACGGCGCCGAGACCATCAGGAGGATCGAGTAGTAGAAGCCGCGGCCGAGCTCGTTCGGAGCGCCGCCCATCTTGGCCTGGTCCTCGAGGTTGTCCTTGCAGAGCGGGCACGCCGAGAGAACGATCGGCAGAACGATCAACAGGAGGGCGGCGACGACGAGCGCCTTGCGAGCGAAAGGTGACATCGGATGAAACTCTATCGGACCGCGGGCGGCGGGTAAAGCTGATAGAGCATCAGGTAAACGACGACGCCGGTCACCGAGACGTAGAGCCAGATCGGCAGCGTCCAGCGCGCGATGCGGCGGTGGCGGTCGTCGCGGCGCCTCAATCCCAGGTACAGCGTGCGCAGGACGAGCGGCACCGTCGCGGCCGCGAGGATCGTGTGCGACACGAGGATCGTGAAATAGATCGCGCGCGGGAGACCGGTCGCCGTGAAGCGGACCGAGCCGACGCGCGCGTGATACGTCAGATAGGACACGAGGAAGACGGCGGAAACGGACGCCGCCGAGAGCATCAATGTCCGGTGCGTCTCGATGTCGAGTCGCCGGATCGCGCGGTACGCGAAGACGACGAGGATCGCCGACGTCGCGTTCAAGACCGCGTTCAGCGCGGGGAGGAGGCGGAGGGTTGCGGTCACCGGACCCCCTCACCCTGACCCTCTCCCCCGAAGACGGGGGCGAGGGGAACTCGCGTCATCTCCCTCTCCCGGTGACGGGAGAGGATTGGGGTGAGGGTCCCCGCCTTTGCTCTCGTCAGAACAAGTAGATGATCGTGAACAGAACGATCCAGACGAGGTCCACGAAGTGCCAGTAGAGGCCGATGGTCTCGACGCCCTGATGGCTCGCCTGCGTGTACTTCCCGAGGAAGGCTTTGCCGGTCACGAACGCCATGCAGACGACGCCGCAGAAGACGTGGAACCCGTGGAAGCCCGTCGTGGTGAAGAAGACCGACCCGAAGAGCGAGACGTGAGGGTTGAATCCCTCGTGGAGGAGCTTCCAGTACTCCACCACCTGCACCGACAGGAAGCTCGCGCCGAAGAGCAGCGTCAGAGAGAGAAAGAGACGCAGCTTCCGGAGATCGCCGCGCTGCACCGCGGCGAGCGCCTGCACCATCGTGACCGAGGAACAGATCAGGAGGAACGTGTTGCCGGCCGTCAGCCAGATGTTCAGCGTATTGCCCGGGTGCGGCCAGTTGGGCGTCCCGAACCGCAGCACGATGTAGGAGCCGATCAGCCCCGTAAAGAACATCACCTCGGAGCACAGGAACACCCACATCCCCATTTTGTCGTGGGGAATCCCGGTCGTCGGCTCCTCGCCGTGCCCGTGGGCGCCGCCCGGGGCGGCATGCACGGAGCCGTGCGGGAGAGGCAGCGAAGCGGCGGCGGCGTGTTCCAACGTCTCCTCCTATGGCCTAAGGTCTCGGAAGCACCTGCTCGGCGATCCCGACCGAGACGAGGATCATCCCGAGGATCAGGGTCGAGGCGAAGATGATGCCGAGGCTCTTGCGCTCGAACCGGAGGTGCATGAAGAACAGGGCGACCATCGTCGCCTTGATGATCGCGAGCCCGACGAGCACCGTCATGAGGACGACCTTCGGCGGGTGCGTGAAGACCGAGTACGACACCTCCACGACCGTCAGTCCGAAGAGCCACCAGAAGATCGCCATGTAGTTCGGCTGCTGATGGACCCGCCGTTCCTCGTCCGCCGCGAGCTCCTCGCGATGCTGCGTGATCTCGTCCGACATGAATCCTCCCTGTCTCCCTGTCAGCGCGCCTGCGAGGCGATGAAGGCGATCGAGCCGGCGAAGAGCGCCAGCATGACGAGCGCGAGCGCCCACGCCGTCCGGCGGTTGACCGTTGCCGGGCCGCCCGCGCTCATCGGTCGAACACCATCAGGCCGAGCACGGCCGGCAGATACAGAACGGATGCGAGGAAGAGGCGCCGCGCCCAGGCGATCTCGCGCCGCCGGGCGAAAAGGACCGCGCCCGCGAGGAACGCGATGCCGGCGGCGAGCCCGCCCCAGAGGAACACCGGTCCCGCGCCGGCGAAGAGACCGGCCGCGAGCGTCACCGGAAGGAGCGCCGCGGAGTAGAGAAGCGCCTGGCGGCCGGTCGAGGAGCCGTCCGCGTCGGAAACGGCGAGCATGGGAAAGCCGCCCCGAGCGTAGTCGTCGCGATACATCCAGGCGAGCGCGAGAAAGTGCGGGAGCTGCCAGAGAAAAAGGATCGAGAAGAGCGCCCAGGCCGTCCGATCGAGGCCGCCGCGGGCGGCGGCCCACCCCATGAGAGGCGGGATCGCGCCCGGAACGGCGCCGACGACGGTGCAGAGCGACGTCCGCCGCTTGAGCGGGGTGTAAAGCAAGACGTAGCTTCCGAGCGCGGCGAGCCCCAGGGCCGCCGTCAGGGCATTCGTCCCGACCGCGAGCAGGACGAGCCCCGCGGCGGACACCAGCAGCCCGAACATCAGCGCTTCTCCCGGTCCGAGGCGGCCGGCCGGCAGCGGACGGTGCCGCGTGCGCAGCATCCGCGCATCGAGATCCCGCTCGGCGTACTGGTTGAGCGCCGAGGCGCCGCCTGCGACGAGCGCCGTCCCCGCGAGCACGGCGAGGAAGACGCCGGTCTGGAAGACCGGCGCGCCGAGCGCGTAGCCCACGGCGGCCGTCACGACGACGAGCGACGTGATGCGCGGCTTCGAGAGCTCCAGGAAGTCGGCGACGCGAGACGGTGCGGAGGCGACGGCGGCTACTTCCACGCGGGCTCCTCCGACAGGGAGATCGCGGCGGCCGGCGTCCGGGACGCCGTCTTCCGCGAGGCGGACATCGACGTCCGGCGCGAGGCGAGCGCCAGAACGAGCGACGCGCCGAGCACGAGCGCGCCGGTCACGACGTGCGCCGTCGTGAGAATCACGTCCTTCTTCGAAAGGACCGTCAGCGCGCCGAGCGCGATCTGGACTCCGACGAGGCCGCCGAGCGCGCATGCGATGCGCTTCAGGTCCTCACGGCCGGAGCGGCGCGCCCGGACGAGACAGACGGCGGCGGCCGCGGCGACGGCGAGCGCCGTCATCCGGTGCGCGAAGTGGATCGCGACGGCGAACGACGTGATCGGCGGCACGACCCGGCCGAAGGCCAGCGGGAAGTCCGGGATCGCGAGCCCCGCCTTCGTGTGGCGCATCACGGCTCCGACGAGAAGCTGCAGGAAGACGACCGCGACGGTCGCGGCGGCCATCCGGCGAACGGAATTGGCGCCGGCCGGCTCGGCCTCGCGCCAGCGGGGAGACGTCACGACGGCGAGCGCTACGGCGAGGCAGAAGAAAGTCTGCGCCAGGCAGGCGTGCGCGACCGAGATCGCGGTCGGCAGCAGGAAGAGCACCGTCAGACCGCCGAGAACGCCCTGCGCCACGACCGCCGCGAGCGCGAGATACGCCAGGCGACGGACCCACGCGCGTTTCTCGCCGCGCGCGAACGCGACGGCGACGACGACCGTCAGGAGCCCTACGGCCGAGGCGATCAGGCGGTGGGAGTGTTCGAACTTGATCCCTCCGACCCACTTCGAGACCGGAAACGTGAAGGGATTCTGCCCGTAGGTCGTCGGCCAGTCCGGCACGGAGAGACCGGACTCGGTCGACGTGACGAGGCCGCCGGCGAAGATCAGCCCGACCGTCGCCAGAACGAGCGCCAGCGCCAGCCGATGAAGGGCGCGCTCAGTGCGCATGCGCTCCCGCCGGCCGCGCGCCGGACGGCGGCTCGTTCTGCGGCCAGAAGTCGGCGTCGTGATCGGGCGCGCTGTACTCGTACGGCCCCCGATAGACGGACGGCACCGAGCCCTTGAAATTCTCGTGCGGAGGCGGCGACGTCGTCTGCCATTCGAGCGTGTTCGCCTGCCAGGGGTTGTTCCCCGCGAGCTTGCCGCGGCGCATCGAGAGGAAGAAGTTGAAGACGAGGATGATCTGCGCGATCCCGAGGACGAAGAGCGAGATCGTCATGAACTGATTCATAGGCTGCAGGCCCTTCAGGTGCGCGTACTGCGTGTAGTCGTAGATCCGGCGCTGCATCCCGCGCATCCCGAGAAAGTGCATCGGGAAAAAAACGAGATTGAAACAGACGAACGTGATGAACCAGTGAATCTTGCCCCAGCGCTCGCTCATCATCCGGCCGAACATCTTCGGGTACCAGTAGTACATCCCGGCGAACGCGCCGAAGAGCGATCCGCCGAAGAGCACGTAGTGGATGTGGCCGACGATGAAGTACGTGTCGTGGATGAAGATGTCGACCGGGGTCGCGGCCATGAAGATGCCCGAGAGCCCGCCGATGACGAACATCGACACGAACGACAGGGCGTGCAGCATCGGCGTCGTGAACTTGATGCTGCCGCCCCACAACGTCCCAAGCCAGTTGAACGTCTTGATCGCCGACGGCACCGCGATGACCATCGTCGAGATCATGAAGGTCGTGCCGAGATACGGGTTCATGCCGCTCTGGAACATGTGGTGGCCCCAGACGATGAACCCGAGGCCGGCGATGCCCATGATCGAGTAGGCCATCGCGCGGTAGCCGAAGATCGGCTTGCGCGAGAAGACCGGCAGGATCTCCGAGGTGATGCCCATCGCGGGCAGGATCATGATGTAGACCTCGGGGTGTCCGAAGAACCAGAACAGGTGCTGCCAGAGGAGCGCTTGCCCGCCGCCGGCGTTGGTCCACGGCTGGCCGGACACGACGAGGCCCTTCGGGAGGAAGAACGTCGTGCCGAGCGTCCGGTCGAAGAGCAGCATGATCATCGCGCCCGACAGCACCGGCAGCGCGAGCAACAGCAGGATCGCCGTGATGAAGAGCGCCCAGACCGTCAGCGGCAGCCGGAAGAACGTCATGCCCGGCGCGCGCATGTTGATGATCGTCGTGATGAAGTTGACGGCCGTCAGCAGCGACGAGATCCCGAGCACGAGCAGCGAGAGGAGCCAGAGCGTCTGGCCCCTCGGCGTGATCGCGGAAAGCGGCGCGTACGACGTCCATCCGCCCTGCGCGGCGCCTCCCGTCACGAAGAACGACCAGATGATGAGCACGGCGCCCGGCACCGCCGTCCAGAAGGACAGCATGTTGAGCGTCGGGAAGGCCATGTCGCGCGCGCCGATCTGGATCGGCACGACGAAGTTGCCGAACGCGCCGATCAGGATCGGCATGATCGCGAAGAAGATCATGATCGTCGCGTGCATCGTGAAGAGGGAGTTGTAGAACTCCGGCAGCATCTGGCCGCCCGGCATCCCTTCCGGCGCGATCTTGCCCATGAACGCGAGCGGCCGGCCCGGCCACGCGAGCTGGTAGCGCACGAGCGTCGCGAGCAATCCCCCGATCACCAGCATGAACAGGGCGTAGAACAAGTACTGCTTGCCGATGACCTTGTGGTCGAGCGAGAAAATGTACTTGCGCCAGAACGACGTCGGCGCGGGATGACCGGCGTGGGGAAGCTCGTGGGCGACAGCGACGCTGCTCATCAGCTCTTGGCCTCCTGCGGGCTCGCCGCCGGCGTCGCCTCGGGAGCCGCCGCCGGCGCCGCCTCGGGCGCGGCCGAGGCCGCCTGCTCGTGCAGCCACTTGGCGAACTCTTCGGGCGTTTCGACGGTGACGAAGCCTTTCATGCGGTAATGGCCGAGCCCGCAAAGCTCGGCGCAGGCGATCTCCCAGTGCCCGGTGCGCGTGCCCTCGAACCAGATCCGCGTCGAGAGCCCCGGCACCGCGTCCTGCTTGACACGGAACTCCGGAAGGAAGAACGAGTGGATGACGTCCTTCGAGTGGAGCGTCACGATCACCGGCTGCCCCACCGGGAAGTGGAGCTGGTTGAGCGAGAGGACGTCGTCGGCGGTATCGAACCTGTTGTCGAGACCCGCGTAGCGTACGTTCCAGGCGAACTGCTCCGCCGTGATCTCGATCTGGACGCCGTCCTTCGGCAGGTGCTGCTTGATGTCGGCCCACGTCGCGCGCGAGAGAAGCGCCAGCACGACGCAGATCACGGCCGGAACGATCGTCCAGATGACCTCGAGCCGGTTCGAGCCGTGCGTGTAACGCGGACGCCGGCCCTCGCGATGGCGGTACCTGATGAGGAAGACGAGCAGGAGCGCCTCGACCACCACGAAGATGATTCCGGTGATCCAGAGGATGAGCCGGAAGAGGCCGTCCACGCGGCCGCTGTAGGTCGAGACGCCCTCCGGCAGCTTCATCCAGAACGGGAGAGCCGTCGCGGCCGAGGGCAGCGCCGCGGCGGCGAGGACGATCGCGGCGATTCGCGCGAGGCCGGTTCGGGAGCGCCGGGGAGTCACGTCCGGGAAGCTTGCCTCCTCAGCCCTTGAAGGAGAAGTCCACGGTCTTCGACTCGTTGCCCGAGATCGTGACGGTCTGCGTCTGCGGTCCATATTTCTCCTGCCAGGCCTCGATCGTGTAGGTGCCGGGCGGCAGATTCTTGATCTCGAACGTGCCCTGGTCGTTGGTCACGGAGAAAAACGGGTGGGACATGACGCCGACGTAAGCGCCCATCCACTTGTGGACGTCGCACTTGAAGCGCACCGGCATCTCCGGCTTGTCGAACTTTTTCGTCGTCGCCATCCCTTTGAACGGCTGTCCGATGTTGAACTCGGCGTTGGTCTTCGGCAGCGCGTGGATGTTGTGGAGCGTGCTGTCGCTGTTGACGATCTTGAGCGGCTGGCCGGCCTGGATGCCGAAGATGTGCGGATGGTACTGGCATCCTTCCTGATCGAGCTCGACGGGCGTCGTCGGCGCCGGGTAGTTGCCCGTGATCCCTTCCTTCACGTACACGAAGACGTCCTTGAGCGTCCCGTTCGGGTTGATCTCGACGTCCTGCGTGTACACCGGCGTCGGATGCGCCGCCTTGCAGTACGCGTCCGCGTCCATCTTGATCTGTTCCTTGGCGGGAGCGGTCCCCGCGAAGGCGACCTTTCCGGTGATCGTCGCGCCGCCTGCGGCGGGCGCCGCGGCCGGAGCCGCCGCGGGAGCCGCGGCCGCCGGAGCGGCCGCCGAAGCGGTCGAGGTCGTCGGAGCGGACTCCTCGTCGAGGGCGTCCTCTTCCTTGCCGCCTCCACAGGCCGCGAGCGTCAGGCTGACCGCGCCGGCGAGGAGGATCAACAGAGCGCGCTTGGACATCACGATTCTCACTCCTTGGTGCTCAGAGCCGATTGGTTCGGTCGGTTCGGGCGTCGCGACGGCGGCTCGGGCCGGACAGAGGCCCGCCGAACACCGCCGGCGCGAGCGCGAGATTGCTCAAAACGCGCCGCATCATATAGAAGGCCTCCCGGCCTTTCAAGGGATGCGGGCGGCGCGCCATCTGCTATCGTCTCGCAGCACCGTGTCCGCCTTCCGGCTCGAAGCGCGCGAGCTCTCGAAGTCCTATTCCGGCCCGCCGCTCTTCTCGAACCTCACGTTCACCGCCGGCCCGGGACTCACCGCGGTCGCGGGAAGAAACGGCAGCGGCAAGACGACGCTCCTGAAGATTCTCGCGCGACTGCTCGCGCCCGAGCGCGGCCGCGTCGGAATCTTCGACGCCCAGCGGGAGCTCTCCGGCGAGGAGCGGCGCGGCGCCGTCGGATGGGCCGGCCCGGACCTCGCGTTCTACGACGACTTCACGGCCCGGGAGAATCTGCGCTTCTTTCGCCGCGCGTCGGGACTTCCGGCCGACGACGCCGACCTCGGGCGGCGGCTCGCCCGGATGGACCTCGCCGCGGTCGCCGACCGGCGGGTGGGCGCGTTCTCCACCGGCATGAAGCAGCGGCTGCGACTCGCGTTCGCGCTCCTTCTCGATCCGCCGGTGCTCCTGCTCGACGAGCCGGCGGCCGGGCTGGACGAAGACGGCCGCGCCATGCTCGCCGGCGTCGTGGCCGAGCGGCGCGCGGCGGGCCCGGTGCTCCTCGCTTCGAACGACGCGCGCGACTTCGTATCGCCCGAGCAAACGATCGCGCTCGCCCGATGAAGCCCGCGAGCCCGATCGCCCGCGCCTGGGCCGTCTGCGCGAAGGACGCCGCGCAAGAAGCGCGTCAGCGGATCGCGCTCGCGTCCATCCTCTTCTTCGCGGCAACCGCGCTGACCCTCGTCTCGTTCGCCATCGGGCCGGCGGGCTTCGCCCGCGAGGAGCGCGCCACGCTCCACGCGGCGGTGCTCTGGATCCTCCTCTTCTTCTCGACGGCCACGGGTTTGCCCCGCGCCTTCGTGCGCGAGGAGGAAACGGGCACGGCGCTCGCGCTCCGCAAGACCGCGCCCGGAATCACGGTGCTCGCGGGGAAGACTCTCTTCAACTACTTCCTGTTCGCCGCCATCGCCGCCGTGACCGTGCCCGGGCTCTCGATCCTCGTCGGTTGGGAGATCGCGTCGCCGGGCGCGCTCGCGGTCGTGCTCGCGACGTCGGGATTCGGTCTGACGGTCGTCTCGACGTTTCTCTCGGCGCTCGTCGCGCGGGCGGGCGGAAAGAACGTGCTCTTCGTGCTCGTTTGCTTCCCGCTGCTCGTGCCGCTCCTGCTTTCCGCGATCGCGGCGACGGTGGCCGCGGCCGGCGGGGGGACGGCGGCGGGAGGCGAGCTCGCCGCGACGCCTCTGCGCGTCATCGTGGCCTACGACGGCGCCGCGACGTGCGCGGCGTATCTGCTGGCGGCGGCGGCGTGGGAGGAGTGACCGGACGCTCCGACGTCGATCGGGCGCGTCCGGTCATCCCGAGGAGTCTGCGACGGAGGATCCCGAGCTGACAGACTCTTGTCTGTCATCCCGAGGAGTCCGCGACGAGGGATCCCGAGCTTTCCCGCCCGGGATGCCAGCGTCCGGCGCAGAGCCTGCCGAGCTCCGGATCCTCGCTATCGCTCGGGATGACACGCATCGCGTGTCACTTCGCCTCCGTCTGCCAGAAGAACTTCGGCGCCGGCAACGCCGAGGGCCATTCGCGCCGCAGGGTGTCGCCGTCCCACAGCTCGCCGTTCTTGACGACCCAGCGGACTTTCTCCGTGTTGTGGATGTCCGCGAGCGGGTCGGCGTCGAGAACGACGAGGTCGGCCATCTTTCCCGCCTCGATCGAGCCCAGGTCCGGCGCGTAGCCGATCTTCTCGGCCGCGAGGATCGTCGACGCGCGCAGGGCCTCGAGCGGCGTCATCGCCGTCATTCCCTTCGGCTGACCGTCGCCCGCCATCATCCAGATCTCCCAATCGGGCCCGAGGCCCTGGACCTGCCCGTGGGCGCCGAGCGAGACGTTGCCGCCCGCGCGCAGCACCGCGGCCGCGCCGCGCGCCACGGTCGGGAAGTTGTACTCGGACGGATCGATCCAGGGATGGCGGCGCGCCCTCGCGTCGATCCACCGGTGCGGCGTGAAGCGGTTGAGCTTCGGGTCGTCGTGCGGGTTGCGCGTCTGCCAGTAGTACTCCTCGCCCCACGGCCCGCCGTACGCGACGATGAGCGTCGGCGTGTAGAACGTCGTGGACTTCGCGACGAAATCGACGACGTCCGCGCCGATCTCGACGGGCAGCGCGTGCTCCCACGCGGTGAACCCGTCGAGCACCATCGTCATGTCGGTCTGCAGCTCCCCCGCTCCCTCGGCGGTCAGGAGCATGCGCTCGTCGCGGCAGGCCTCCGCGAACCACATCCGCTGCGACCGACGCGGCTGCTGATACACCTTGATCATCCGCGCGCCCCACGCCTTCATCCGGCGCACCTGCCGGCGCGCGTCCTCGAGATCGTTGACCTCGGCATACGCGTCCGACTGCTGGCCACCGTAGAGGATCGCGCCGGAGGAGAACACGCGCGGCCCGATCATGAGGCCGGCCTCGACCATCTCGGCCTGCGCGAAGACGTCGAGCGACGGCGCCGACGGATCGTAGACCGTCGTCACGCCATACGCCAGATTCGCGGCGTACTCCCATTTGGTGTCCGGAAAGTTCTCGAAGCCCGAATAGTGCAGGTGCGCGTGCGTGTCGATGAAACCCGGGACGATCGTCTTGCCGCGCGCGTCGAACGTCTTCGTCCCGGCCGGCGGAGACAGCGCGCCGGACGGCCCGACCGCGGCGATGCGATTTCCCGTCACGAGAACGTCGGCGTTGGGCAGCACCTCGTCGCCCTTCATGGTGACGACGCGCGCTCCGGAGAGAAGCATCGACCCCTCGGGCGCCGGCCGCGGCATCGAGAGACGGATCGCGATCTCCTCGGACGGGGGCAGCTCGAGCTTCTCGTCGTCCGGCTTCTTGCCGCTCTTCCCGGCGGCGGCCTTCTTCGAGGCGTCGTCCGCCTTCTCCTTTTCCTTCTCGCGCGCCTTCCGCTTTTGCTCCTCGACGAACCGGATCGCCTCGGCCACCGGCAGGCGGCGGAAGCTCGCGGCGAAGCCCCAGGTGATCGTCTTTCCGCCGTCGGCCCACCCGGCGTAGGCGCCGGCCTCGCGGGAGAGCCGCCAGACGGGCTCCGCGCCGTCCTTCAGTCCGACCTCCGGCGGTTCCTTCATCTGCATCGCCGGAAGCGCGGTCACATAGACGTTGTCGCGCGACGTGAAGACGACCCACTGTTCGTCGGGCGACGGGACGAGATCGTCGACGGGGGGAAACCGCATGTGGACCTTGCGGTCCGTCCCGTCGAGCCTCACGGAGACGAGATCGTTCTTGGGGTCGTCGGTGGGCTTCTTGGTCGGAACCGGATCCCGGTAGAAGACCCGCGCGCCGTCCTTCGAGAAGAAGGCCTGCGGGTGGAACTTCATCACCGGCGCGCCCTGGACGGACGTGACGCGCTGCGGCTCGCCGCCCGTTGACGGAAGCCAGTCGATGTCGAAGTACTCCTCGTCCTCGGGCTGCTGTCCCCGGAACTCGAGCCCCGAGCCGCGGATGACGACGATCCGGTCGCCCGACGGCGACCACTCCGGATTCGCGTAGTGCGCCGGCGCCCTGGTGAGCCGCTGCGGCGTCCCCGCGGCGGAACCGACCGGCGCCTTCCAGATCGCGCCGCCGTCGGCGTCCGACCACGTCACATAAGCCACGAAGCGGCCGTCCGGAGAGAACGCCGGCGCGTATTCGCGGCGGGGCGCGCCGGGCGTTTCCGGCGTCAGTCGGCGCGGCGAGCCGACGGCGCGCGATCCGTCCAGCGCCTGGAGCCACACGCGCCCGAACGCGTCGAAGGCGATCCACTTTCCGTCGGGAGACTGCGAGGGCCACCGCAGGATGCGCGCCTCGACCGGTCCCGTCGGTAGCTTCTCCTGAAAGGTCACGCGCGGCGCGACCCATTGCTCGACCAAGGCCGTGAACGGGATCTCGATGCGCGTGCGCGACGCGAGCTCGAGCCGCGCGATCTTGCCGTGGTCGGAATACACGATCGAGCGTCCGTCCGGCAGGAAGGCGTAGCCGGGCCACGTGTCCATCTGGACGAAGCCTTCCTGCTCGTCGCGCGTGACGCCGGTCGCGAGGATGCGCTCGGCGCCCGTCGCGAGATCGCGCGCCACGAGCACCGAGTCGGCGTCGCGGCGGCTCACGAACACGAGCGTCTTGCCGTCCGGCGAAAGCGCAGGACGCACCGCGCCGCCGAAGCCGCTCGTGACGGGGAACACCTCGCCCGTCACGCGGTCGAGACGCTGGATCTGCCAGAGGCCGTCCGAGAGGTCCGGCGTGTAGCTGAACCTCCGCGCGCGCGCCGCGAAGAAGACGAAGCGGCCGTCGCGCGACGCGACCGCGCCCGCCGCGTTGCTGATCTCGTCGGAGGAGGTGAGCTTGACGCCGCCGCCGCCGTAGCGGTTGTACATCCAGAGCTCCACCGGCGGGATGCCGGCGCGCTTGCCGTCCTCCTTGCGAGCGATGAGGTAGGTTCCGTCCGGAGTCCAGGCGGCCGCGCGGACGTAGGAGTCCTTCTCCTCGGTCAGCGGCCGCGGATTACGGCCGTCGGCGTCGATCAGCCAGATGTTCTCGATGCCGCTGCGATCGGTCGTGAACGCGATCGTCTTTCCGTCCGGCGAGAATCGCGGCTGCGTGTCGTAGGCCGGCCCTCGCGTCAACGCCTTCGCCGCACCGCCCGTGATCGGAATGGCGTAGAGATCTCCCAGGAGGTCGAAGACGATCGTGCCGCCGTCGGGCGACACGTCGAGCGACATCCACGTTCCCTCGTGAACGTCGAAGGCGATGCGGCGCGCGTCGGGCCGGGGCTCGTTGACGTCGGCGGCGACGTCCTTCGCCGGCGTCGGCGTGGGCGTGGCGGTGGGAGACGCGGCCGTGGCGGTCGGCGTCGGCGTCGCCGTCGGTGCCTGCGCCGGCGCTCGCGTCGCCGAGAGGACCGGGGCGAGAGCCAGAGCGGCGAGGATTCGGAGGATCGAGCGCACGGGCACCTCCTTCGAGCGGCCGATCCTAAGGCACTCCCGGCGTCCCCTCCAACGGCATTGTCGCGGGAGGGGCTCGCGCAGGGACGGTGCGATAGTCTTCCAGAGGTGAAGGCTGCCAAGGCCCTGCTGGGCCCGTATCTCGCGGCCGTTGTCGCCGCGGCGTTCTTGTGGCCCAAGCCGGCCCAGGGATTCCTCGGCGAGTCGTCCCGAATCGTCTTCTTCCACGTCCCCTGCGCCTGGGTGGCGAGTCTCGCCTTCGTCGTGGCGGCCGGCTATTCGGTCGCCTACCTCGTGCGCCGGAAGCCGCGGTCCGACGACGTGGCCACCGGAGCGGTGCGCCTGGGCCTCCTCTTCGCCGTGCTGGCGCTCGTGACGGGGTCGCTCTTCGCCCGCATCATGTGGGGCTCCTACTGGAACTGGGACCCGCGCGAATCGTCCTTCCTGCTCCTGATCTTCCTCTACGCGGCGTACCTCTTCCTCCGGAACGCCATCGAGGACCCGGAGCGGCGCGCACGCATCGCCGCGGCGTACGCGATCTTCGCGGCGTTCCTCATGCCGTTCCTCGTCTTCGTCGCGCCACGGATCACGCAGTCGCTCCACCCGCAGACCGTGATCAATCCGCAGGGCAAGATCCTGATGGACGGCCCGACGAAAGCCGTCTTCTTCGGGAGCCTCGCCGGGTTCTCGGCGCTCTTCCTCTGGATGCTGTCGCTCGAGACCCGGGCGGCGCGGCTCCTTCGCGCGGCGGCGGAGCGCGCAAGGTTGCCCCGATGACCTCGCGTCCCGTCGCCCGCGTCGCCGACCTCACGGACCCCGGACGGAATCGCCTCGACGACCACTCCGTCGACGAAGCCCGGCGCCTGCTCGCGGAGGGATCTCCGGAGGACGTTCGCGGGCTCGAGGGATCTTTCGCCCTCGTCGCAACCCGCGGCGAGATCGTGCGCCTCGCCCGCTCGCTCGACCGGCCGCTCCGCTATTTCCTCGCCAAGCAGACGGACGGACCGCTCCTCGTCGTGGCGGACCGCATCGACGCGATTCACGCGCGCCTCTCGGCCCTCGGGCTCGCCGATCAGTTCCACCCGAGCTACACGCGGATGGTGCCCGCGCACCACGTCGTCGAGATCCGGCTCGTGGGGTGCCCCGACCCGCTGCCCGAGTACCGGCGATTCTTCGCTCCCGAGCGCGGCACGCTGCCGGCCGACCCCGACGCGATCGGCGCCGCATACATCGGCGCGCTCGCGGAGGAGATCCGGAAATGGGTCTCGCGGATCGATCCGCGGGAACCGATCGGCGTCGCGTTCTCGGGAGGCGTCGACTCGGGCGCCGTGCTCCTCGTGACGGAGCACGTCCTGCGATCGCTCGGCATGAGCCCCGCGCGTCTGAAAGCCTTCACGCTGGCGGCCGGAGAGGCCGCAACGGAGATCGCCGGCGAGACCGCGGACCTCTCCCAGGCCCGGCGGTTCCTCGAGGAATGCGGCCGCGCGTTCTACCTCGAGGCGATCGGCACCGACCCCGGCGCCATCGACCACGCCGAGGCCGTGCGCGTGATCGAGGACTACAAGCCGCTCGATGTCGAGTCGGCCGCGATGGCGATCGCGCTCTGCCGCGGAATCCGGGCACGTTACCCCGGATGGAAGCACCTCGCGGACGGCGATGGCGGCGACGAGAATCTGAAGGACTATCCGATCGAGGAGAACCGCGAGCTCACGATCCGGAGCGTGCTCTCGAATCCGATGCTCTACCAGGAAGGATGGGGAGTCGGGAGCGTGAAACACTCGCTCACGTATTCCGGCGGCCAGAGCCGCAGCTGCACGCGCACGTATGCGCCGCTCGCGCGCTTCGGCTTCGAGGGCTTCAGCCCCTTCACGCGGCCCGCGGTCGTCGCGATCGCGGAGGCGATCCCGTTCGTCGCGCTGACCGACTGGAGCCCGGCGCGCCTTTACGCCCTCAAGGGCGAGATCGTGTCGAAGGGGGTCGCGGCCGTCACCGGCGTCCGCATGCCCGTCTATCCCAAGCGCCGCTTCCAGGACGGCGCTTTCGCCGCGCCGCCGCCGCGCGACCGGGACGTGGCCGAGGCGATCTATCGGCGCGAGCTTCTCTCCCAGTACGTCTGACCGCCGGAGCGCACGGGCCGCCGCGGGTGAGCCGTTGACCCTCGACGACGCCTACCCCGACCGCGCCGCCGACCGGACGAGGTGGATCCTCGAGCGCCG
Organism: Thermoanaerobaculia bacterium; assembly: GCA_036558325.1. Lineage (GTDB taxonomy): Bacteria > Acidobacteriota > Thermoanaerobaculia > UBA5066 > Gp7-AA6 > DATBFU01. Next base: position 14,768 of record DATBFU010000066.1, read on the forward strand.
GGGGTCCCGGGCGGCGGTCGATCCCTCGCGCGCCGCCGGCGCGCTCGTCGAGACCGAGCGCAGCGAGACCGGCGAGGCCGCCCGGGTCGCGACGATTCTCCTCGCCAACCGCGAATGCCCCTGGCGCTGCCTCATGTGCGACCTCTGGACGCACACGCTCGAGGATTCGGTCGCGCCGGGCGCGATCCCGGCGCAGATCGAGCGAGCGCTCGCGAAGCTTCCCGCCGTCCGGCGCGTCAAGCTCTACAACGCGGGCAGCTTCTTCGACCGGAAGGCCGTGCCGCGGGAGGACCACGCGGCGATCGCCGGGATCCTGCGGGACTTCGACCGCGTCACCGTCGAGTGCCACCCGGCGCTCGTGGGAGACGACTGCTTCCGGTTCGCGGAGCTCCTCTCGGGGCGCCTCGAGGTCGCGATGGGCCTCGAGACGGCGCACGCCGGCATCCTCGAGCGGTTGAACAAGGGCATGACGCTCGCGTCCTTCCGCCGCGCGGCGGACTCTCTCGCGCGCGGAGGCGTCGCGCTGCGGACGTTCGTCCTCCTCGGGCTGCCCTTCCTCGCGCCGGAAGATTCGCCGGCCTGGGCGGCGCGCTCGCTCGAATTCGCGTTCGATTGCGGCTCCTCGTCCGCCGTGCTCATCCCGATGCGTGCGGGCAACGGCGCGATGGACGCGCTCGCGCGGCGGGGCGACTTCGAGCCGCCGACGCTCGGGATGCTCGAGCGCGCGCTCGCGGACGGAATCGCGGCGTGCGGAGCGCGCGGGCGCGTCTTCGCGGATCTCTGGGACCTCGAGCGCCTCCGAGGGTGCGCGGCCTGCTTCCCGAAGCGGCGGCGCCGCCTCGAGGGCATGAACCTCGCGCAGCGCGCGCTCCCGCCGGTCGCGTGCGCCGACTGCGGGAAGGCCGCATGAAGCTCGAAGCCGACGTCGCTGTCCTCGGCTCCGGCTTCGGCGGCTCGCTCGCGGCGCTCGTGGCGCGGCGGCTCGGCCTCACGGTCGCCCTCCTCGAGCGCGGGACGCACCCGCGCTTCGCGATCGGCGAATCCACCTCTCCGCTCGCCAACCTCCTTCTCGAAGAGATCGCGCGCCGCTACGGGCTCCCACGGCTCCTGCCGCTCTGCAAGTGGGGGCCCTGGCGCCGCGAATACCCGGCCCTCGCCTGCGGCTTGAAGCGGGGTTTCTCCTTCTATGCACATCCGAGCGCCGCCGGCCGGCCGTTCGCCGGCGATCCGGACCGATCCGACCAGCTCCTCGTCGGCGCTTCGCCGCGCGACGAGGTCGCCGACACGCACTGGTACCGTCCCGATTTCGACGCCTTTCTCGTCGGAGAGGCGCGGGACGCCGGCGCGGAATATGCCGACCGCGCAGAGCTCGAGCGCGTCGAATCGATGAACGAGGACGGCATCCGGTTCTCGGGACGGCGCGCGGGCGAGCCGCTCGAAATCCGCGCGCGGCTCGCCGTGGACGCGTCCGGCCCGCGGGGGTTCCTTTGGAGAGCGCTCCGCATCGGCGAGCGCCCGCGTCCATTCGAGGGGATGCCCGAGACCGCGGGGCTCTACGCTCACTTCACGGACGTGCACCGCCTCGACGAGATGGGCGTGCTGCCCGACGGCCAAACGCCTCCGTATCCGCCGGACGACGCGGCGCTCCACCACGTCTTCGACGGCGGCTGGATCTGGGTGCTCCGCTTCGGCAACGGCCTGACGAGCGCGGGTGTGGCGGCGCGGGATCCGCTGGCGCGGGCGCTGCGATTCGAAGAGGGCGCACCGGCGTGGGAGCGCCTCCTCGAGCGGCTCCCGACGGTGCGCGACCAGTTCGCTTCCGCCCGACCGGCGCTCCCTTTCGTCCACCGGCCGAGGCTGCCCTTCCGCACCGAGCAGGCGAGCGGCCCCGGCTGGACGATGCTCCCGTCCGCCGCGGCGTTCGTCGATCCGCTCCTCTCGACCGGATTCCCCTTGACCCTTCTCGGGATCGAGCGGCTCGGCCGCGCGCTGGCGGAGGACTGGGGCTCGCCGAGCCTCCGCGACCGGCTCGCGCGCGACGCGCGCCGATCGCTGGCGGAGACCGATGCGGCCGCGCTCCTCGTCGGCGCGCTCTCTTCCGCCTTCGACGACTTCCCGCTCTTCGCGGCGCTCTCGAAGCTCTACTTCGCGGCCGCGAGCTTCTCCGAGGCCGCGCGCCGCCTCGGCCGGCCGGAGCTCGCGGGGTCCTTCCTCTGCTCCGACCGGGAGCCGTTCGCCTCCCGAACGCGCTCGATCTGCTTCCGCGCGATCGGCCGAAGCGGCCTCGACCGCGCGTCGCTGATCGAAGACGTTCACGAGGCGATCGCGCCGCTCGACGTCGCGGGCCTCGGCCGCAGGGACCGCCGCAACTGGTATCCCTTCCGCGGCGAAGACCTCGTCGAGAAGGCCGGGAAACTGGGCGCGACGGCCGAGGAGGCGCACGCGCTGCTCGAACGCTGCGGCCTGTCGGAGCCCATCGCCGTCTGACGAGCGGCGCTCTCGAGCCGGATTTCAGCTCGACTGCTGGAGGGCCGTCCGGGCCGAAACTCTCGGCCGCCGTTTCCGGAGCGAACGCCCGCGGCCGAAAGCCGCGACCGGGATGTGCTGCCGCAGCCGACCGGTGATCGTCATTCCTCCGAAGGCAGCGACTTCAGATACTCGACGAGGTCCGACTTCTCCCGCGCGGTCAACCCGAGGTCGAAGACGCCGTCGTAGTGATCGACGACGTCGAGCAGGGTTGCGAATCTCCCGTCGTGGTAGAAGCCGCCTTTCGTATGCGTCCAGAGTCCGGCGAGCGGCGACGTCCGGTAGCGCCGGTCGGGCGCGCGGTTCGCCTGGAAATCGTCGATCCCGATCTCGTCGGGCGTGTGCAGGTTCCAGCCCGGCTCGGTCCCGAGCGGCTCGGTGTGGCAAGTGTTGCACTTGGCCTTGCCGGAGAAGAGGACGTCCCCTCGCGCGGCCGCCGCTTCGTCGAAGCTCCCCACGGGCGGCGTCGGCGCGGCGATCGCGAGCTGATAGAAGTGGAGACCCGCGAGCTTCGGCGTGATCCGGTCATCGTCCGGTCCGAGCGTCGGGTTGAGATTTCCGAAACCATTCGCGGCCGCGATCGGAAACTGCTCCGCGTCGTTCAGCCGGGAGTCCCAGAACCGGCCCTTCCCGTGCATCTCGAGATTCGCCACGAACGCGTTCCAGTGAGGAATCGAGCCCCAGCCGGTCCACGTGTGCAGATTCACGCCCGCGAGCCCGAAGGCCGGCGGAATGAGCGTCGCCGCCGAGCCGCCGTCCGGCCGGAATCCCTTGCCGTCGAGGATCAGCTCCGCGTCGAACTTGCCCGGCCCCCAGGCCGACAGCACCTTCACGACGGTCGCGCGGTCGACGTTCAGAAGCTTCTGGAAGGGCGACAGGTCCGGCGCGGTGGAGACGATCGCTCCGACGTTCAGATCTCGGTTCGCCCAGCCGTCGCGGCGATGTCCGATCCCCGGGGCGAAGGAATCGTCGACCGTCGAATGACAAAACGCGCACTGGATGCCGATCGACGTGAGCCGCCCTCCCGAGAAAAACCCGGTGACGCCGACGACGGCATTCAAGCGGAGGAGAGCGACGGTTGACGCCGGATCGTCGAGATCGACGCGACCCCGGCGCAGCTGCTGGCGGAGCGGCTGCGGAAGCGCGTCGACGTCGACTTTCAAACCGAGCGCGAGCGCGGTCTTCGGCGAGACGCCCGGTCCGACGCCGCCCTGCTTCGCGCCCGCGATCGCGCGATGGAGCTGCAGCGCACCGCCCCAGAACGCCTCGTCGCCGAAGGTGTCGAAGCGGAAGGTGCGGCGTCCCTCCTCGAAGAGCCGGCGATCGCCGCCCCGGGCGCTTCGCCCGGCGAAGTCCGGGAGTCCCGGTTCCGCTTCCGTCTGTTCCGCCGCGGCGTCCGAGGACGGCGGCGCGGACCCGAGCGTCCAGAGCGTGGCGGCGGCGACGGCCAGAAGCGGGAGACCGAGGGATCGGATCTGGGCCAAGGGTGCCATGGTCGACCTCCACCGCTCTGGAGTCGCGAGGCGCCGATCGGTGGCGGCCGGCCGGCCGAATTAAGGATCTCTTTAGCTCGAAACCTTTTCCCGGTTGGCGGCTCTATTGCTGGGGAAGGACCGCATGGAGGTCGAAGTTCAGGAAGCCGCCCCGGCCCCCGAGATTCTGTCCGACGAAGACGTCGTCGACCGCGTGCGCGAGGGCGAAGTCGACCTCTTCGAGACGCTCATGCGTCGCTACAACCAGCGCCTCTACCGGATCGCCCGCTCCGTCGTGCGGGACGACCCGGGCGCGGAGGACGTCGTCCAGGAAGCCTGGGTGCGCGCCTACACCCATCTCGACCAGTTCGAGCGCCGCGCCCGCTTCTCCACCTGGCTCGCGCGCATCGCGATTCACGAAGCCTGGGCCCGCGCCCGGCGCGGACGCCGCTTTGTTTCGATCGAACCGGAAAGGGCAAATCCCATGACCGACCCCGTCTCGAGGGAGAGCGATCCCGAGAAAACCGCCGCCGACCGGGAATCGGCGAGCGTCCTCGAGGCCGCCATCGCGGCGCTCCCCGACCTCTACCGCGGCGTCCTCGTGCTGCGCGACGTGGAAGAGCTGTCGACGGCCGAGACCGCGGAATGTCTCGAGCTCACCGAAGAAGCGGTCAAGACCCGCCTTCACCGCGCCCGCGGGCTGCTCCGCCGCGAGCTCGCCGGGACGATGCGCGCCGGCGTCTATCCGTTCCTCGGCGCGCGATGCGACCGCATGGTCGCCGCGGTCTTCGCCCGCATCCGGCCGGGAACGTCGGCGCGCGCGAACTCGAAGGCTGCCGAAAAAAGACGCGGCGCCGGCCGGCCCGGTCTCACTTGGCCGTGATGACGACGTGGCCCCGCCGGTTCTCCTGCCAGCAGGGGTCGCTCTCGGCCGTGCAGAAGGGCCGCTCCTTCCCGTACGAGACGACTTTCACTCGCGAGCCGTCGATTCCGAGCGAGGCCAGGTAGTCCTCCGCCGCGCTGGCGCGCCGCTGCCCGAGCGCCATGTTGTAGGCGTCGGTGCCCCGATCGTCGCAGTGCCCCTCGATGAGGATCTTCACGCTCGGATAGCGCTGCAGCCATCCGGCGTCGGCCGAGAGCGCCGTGCGCGCGTCCTCCCGGAGCTCCGAGCGGTCGTAGTCGAAGTAGGCGTCCTTCAGATAGCCCGCGCGATTCAGATGATCGAGATCCTGCGCGAGGACGTCCGGAGCCGGCGCCGGGGCGGGCGCGGCGGCCGTCGGGGCGGGCGCCGGAGCCGCGGCGGCGGGCGGCGGAGCCTTCTCGGCGACGGTCGTGGGCTTCTTCTTGGCGCAGGCGAAAACGAAAATGAGGACGAGAACGGCGAGGGCCAGGGACACCGGGACCCGATGGGAAAGGACCTTTGTCGACATGGCCTGTGTCTCCTTGCGGCTCGAGCGGGGATCCGGAGGAACTCCGGCGGCCGGCCGCACTGGAGAATTATATCGTATCGCGATATATTCCATGGAACGTGGCAGCTCCTTCCCCCGGGCTCACCGATTCCGACTACGAGCGCCTGGCGCGCTGGCGCTATGCCCTTCGCCGGTTCCTGCGCCACTCGGAGATCGCCGACCGCCGCGCCGGCGTCTCCCCGGTCCAGTATCAGTTGCTCGTCTCGGTGCGCGGCTTTCCGGAGGGCCACCCGCGCATCGCGGATCTGGCGGAGTGGCTGCAGATCGCGCATCAGAGCGCGGTCGGCCTCGTCGACCGCTGCGCCCGGGCGGGGCTCGTGCGGCGGGCGGCCGACCGGCGGGACCGCCGAGGCGTTCGGGTCGTCCTGACGCCGCGGGGACGGCGCGTGCTCGAAGCCCTCGCGCTCGAGCATCTCTCCGAGATCGATCGCCTGGGCGACGCGTTCCCTCTCCCGCTCGTGCGCGGGCGCCGCGGCCGCCGATAGCCCTCCCTTTCGGGCGAGAGGGTTGATTTTCGCGGCCCCCGGGGGAAGAATCGCTCCGTGAGCAGCCTCGGCTACCTCGCGGCCGTCAACCTCGTGATCTGGGCGGGGCTCTTCTTCTACGTCTGGCGGCTCGACCGCCGCATCTCGGAAAAGGAGCGCGAACCGTGAAGAAGGGTTACTGGATCGCCGCCGTCCTCGCGCTCGCTTTCCTCGCTCTGGGCCTCACGGCTTTCCAGCGGACACTCACGCCGTACCTGACGTTCGACGAGGCGCGCAAGTCCCGCGGCGTCGTCCAGGTCATGGGGGCTCTCGACAAGACGAGCGACCGCTACGACACGACGACGCAGGAGCTGTCGTTCAACCTGCTCGACGAGCACGGCCGCTCGCTGCCCGTGGCCTACCGCGGCATCAAGCCGGGCAACTTCAAAGACGCGATCTCGATCGTCGCGATCGGCCGCTATCACGACGGCCGCATCGAGGCGGAAAAGCTGCTCGTGAAGTGCCCCTCGAAATACCAGGGGGCCGAAGTCGAGAAGTCCTACTCCTCCGCGCCCGCGGCCCCCGCGTCCCGGTCGTAGCCCCCCGATGACCTCCTCGTACTTCTGGCCCGGCGTCGCCGCGATCTGGGGCGCGCTGTTTTCGGGGATCGCGTCGGCGACGACGTACTGGCGCGCGGACCGGGGGCGGCGAGATCTCCTGCCGCTGGCGCGCACGTTCTATGCCGCCTTCGCGACCTGCGTGCTCGCCGCGTCCGCCGTGCTGATGACGCTCATCCTCCAGCATCGCTTCGACGTCTCCTACGTCAACGCCTATTCGAGCCGCGACCTGCCGCTGCACTTCCTCGTCTCGTCCTTCTGGGGCGGGCAGGAGGGGTCGTTCCTCCTCTGGTGCTTCTGGGGCGCGCTCATCGGGCTCGTCGTCTGGCGCAGCGCGAAGGAGCTCGAGGCGCCGGTGATGATCGTGTACCTCGCGAGCTTCCTCGGCATCGTCGCGATCCTGTGCAAGCAGAGCCCCTTCAAGCTGCTCCCGCCGCCGGCGCCCGAGGACGGCGTGGGGCTGAACCCGCTGCTGCAGGACCCGTGGATGGTGATCCATCCGCCGGTGATGTTCTCCGGGTTCGCCTCGCTCTCGGTGCCTTTCGCGTTCGCGATCGCCGCGCTCTGGAAGAAGCGGTGGGACGGCTGGATCGCGCGCGCGATTCCGTGGGCGCTCTTCACGTTCGTGACGCTCGGCACCGCGATCCTCATGGGCGGTTACTGGGCGTACAAGACGCTCGGCTGGGGAGGGTACTGGGGCTGGGACCCGGTCGAGAACACGAGCCTCGTGCCCTGGCTCGCGACGGCGGCGCTCGTTCACGGAATGTTCCTGCAACGCGCGCGCAAGCGCCACCGGAAAGTCAATCTGCTCCTCGCATGCTTCGCGTACATCACGATCCTCTACGGAACGTTCCTGACGCGCTCCGGCATCCTGGCCGACTTCTCGGTGCACTCCTTCATCGATCTCGGCATCACGGGCTGGCTCGTCGCCATCCTGCTCGGCTTCCTCGGGCTCTCGCTCGCCCTCGTGGGCTGGCGCTGGCGCGAGATCCCGGTCGAGGCCGAGGACGAGGCGCCCGCGCTCTCGCGCAGCGTCCTCTTCATCCTCGGGATCGCCGCCTTCTGCGCGCTCGCCTTCGTGATCCTCCTCGGCACGTCGGCGCCTCTTCTGACGCGCCTCTCCGGCAATCCCTCGCAGGTCCAGAATTCCTTCTACAACCGCACGACGACGCCGGCGGCCGCCCTCATCGTGCTCCTCGCGGCGCTCGTGCCATTCGTCTCGTGGAAGGGCGAGTCGCTCGGGGCGCTCTTCGCGAGCTCCCGCCGCTCGCTCATCGTCGCGGCCGCCGCGGCGGCGATCGCCTTCGGGCTCGGCGCGCGCCAGCCGACGGCGCTCGCGCTGCTCGCCCTGGCCTTCTTCGCCGCGGACATGAACCTGCGCGCGGTCCTCCGCAAGGCGCGCAACGGAAAGATCGCCGGCGCGGGCGGCTACCTCGCGCACGTCGGCGTCGGGCTGATGATCGCCGGCATCGTCGTCTCCGGCGTCTACGCCAAATCGACGCGTGTGACGCTTCCGGCCGGCAAGCCCGTCGCCGTCGACGGAAACACGCTGACGTTCCTTCGCGTCCTTCCCGCGACGGCGACCGAGAAGCAGGCCATGGAAGTTCGCGTGCGCACGGCGGAGGGAAAGACGTTCTTCGTGTATCCGAAGATGTACGTGAACTCGCGCACGAACCAGCTCATGGCCAACCCGGCGATCCGCAAGACCGCCGCGTCGGACCTGTACATCGCTCCGCAGTCCTACGACCCCGGGCAGCCGGAGCAGATCGGGCGCGACGTGCGGATGACGAAGGGCACGACGCAGAACATCGACGGCATCGGTTTCACCTTCCGCGACTTCAACGCCGACCGCTCCGCCATGATGCGCGGCGAAAAGACGATCCTGGTTCTGACCGACGTCACGATCACGGCGCCCGACGGCGTCAACCGCGACGCGACCCTGCGCTACGTCTGGAACATGGAGACGCGCGAGGCGGACGCGCCGGAGGTCGACGTTCCCGGCGTGCCCGGCGGGAAGATGAAAGTCGTCGCCGTGTCTCCCAACGACGGCGCGCTCGTGCTGCGGCTGACCGGAGTGTCGAAGGACAAGGCGGCCGAGTTTCAGCCGGCCACGACGGAGTCGCTGTCGGTCGACGTCACCCGCAAGCCGCTGATCTCTCTCGTCTGGGGCGGCTTCTACGTCCTCATGGCCGGCGCTTTCCTGGCGCTCGTCAAGCGGACGAAGGAGGCGCGCCGCGTCGTTCTCGGCGAGACTCCGGAGAAGACGGCCTCGCCGCGCGAGCCCGTTCCCGCGCCGACCGGACCGGCCGTGCCCGCCCACGGACGGTCACCGCTCTCGAATCGCGGGTTGTAGAATCGGAGGCGTGAGACCGCGCCTCCCGATCGCCGGTCTGCTCTCGGCCGCGGCCCTGCTCCTGGCCTCGCCGGCCTCCGCGCAGTTCGTGCTCTTCCAGCGCTGCCAGACGGCCTATCCGTGCAATCGGCCCTTCGGGCTCCAGTACAACCCCGACCCGCTGATGGCCGGACCGTGGGCGGCCGTCAATCCGGCGTCCGCGGTGTCCGCGCACATCGAGCTGAAGCGGGAGCCGTCCTTCGAGCTCGACAAGCCGAAGGCGCCGCCGCTCGATGATCCCGTCAACAATTCGGTGCGCTACTTCCTCCGAAAGTACCCGCCGGTCCTGACGAAGCCGCTGCCGGCGCCCGCGAAGCCCCCGGCGGCAAATCCGCCGAACCCGACGCCGCCCGACTCGCCCGACTCCTAGGACCCTCGCCCGTTTCGTCCGAGCTCGAGATCGAGCTCGAGACCGTCGCGGGACGCGGTCGCGTCGCAGCGTGGCGCCCGCTCGGCGGCGAGCGCCTTCAGCGCTTCCGCGAGCGCCTTCTCCCCCATCTCGATCGGGCCCTTCCCGAAGTGCGAGAAGACCGCCCGCGGCACGCCGTGCGCGTCGAGCCAACCGAGCTGCGCGCGCACGGTCGTATGCCCGACGAGGACTCCCGAGGCATGGCGCCGGACGAGCGAACCCTTGAGGGTCGAGCCGTCGCCGACGTAGAGGGCCGCGCCGGTCAGCGCCTTTCCCGGATCCTCGAAGGCGACCACGTCGCCCGAGTAGACGACGACGCCCTCCGGCGTCTCGATCCGCGCCGCGACGCACGGACAGCGGATCGAGTGGACGACGGGAAACGCGGTGATCCGCAGCGGACCGACACGCGCGGCGCGTTCGGGGACGAGCGTCACGCGCCTCCCGAGGGCGAAATCCCTCGTGATCTCGTGGGTGATCGCGGACGCGAGGACCGGAACGGAAGTCCCCTCCGCGAGCCCGCCCCCGTGGTCCGGATGCGCGTGGGACACGAAGACGGCGTCGGGAGCGATCTTCGACAGGAGGCCTTTCCGGTTTTCCCCGAAGTCGCAGAGCAGGCGGAAACCGCCCGTCTCGAGGGCCCAGGCGGAGTGGCCGCGGTGGGCCTCCGACGACTCCTCGACGTAGCCCTTCGTGCCGAAGAAGCGGAGCCTCACGGCCCTACTCTAAGCAACCGACGGGCCGTTCCGCGTCCCGCCCTTGACACGCCGATGCGGCCTTCGATAGCCTCCGTTGCAAATGAGACTGAGTCTCAATCTGAGTCGCAGGCGCAACGGGTGAAAGGCCTCCGGAAGGCGCTCTTCTGGTGCCACCTCGCCGCGGGATCGGCCGCGGGCGCGGTCATTCTGACGATGTGCGCGACCGGCGTTCTCCTCGCCCTGCAGCCGCTCGTCCTCGGCGTCGTCGAGGGCACCCGTTCGGGGAGTCGCGCCGCGGGACCCGGCGCCGCCGCCACCCTCGGGCCCGGAACGCTCCTTCGTCTTGCGAGCGCCGTCTCCCCCGGCGCGGCGCCGACCTCCGTGCGAATCGCGGCCGACCCGGCCGAGACCGCGGCCGTCGCGTTCGGACGGGAGTCCGCGATCTTTCTCGACCGTTCGACGGGCGTCTTCGTCGGCCGAAGCGCCGCGCGCTGGCGCGCGTTCTTCGGGAAAGTCCAGGACGTCCACCGGTGGCTTGCGCTCCCGGAGGCGGACCGGAGCGCGGGGAGGGCCGTGACCGGGGCCGCGAACGTCGCGTTCCTCGGCCTCGCGCTCTCCGGCCTCTACATCTGGTGGCCGAAGCTGCGCGGCATCCGTCGTATCGCGAGCGTCGGTCTCTTCGGCCGCGGCCTCCGGGGCAAAGCGCGAGACTTCAACTGGCACAACGTGCTCGGCGTCTGGTCGGCGGGAATCCTGGCCGTCATCACGGTCACCGCTCTGCCGATGTCGTACCGGTGGGCCAACGATCTCGTCTATCGCTTCGCCGGCGGGGAGCCTCCGCCGGGCAACGCCGGCGAGAGAGGCTCCCGCGACGCGCGGCCCGTCACCGAAGCGGAGGCCGCCCGCCTCGACCGGCTTTGGGAGACGGCCGCCGGAAGGTCGCCCGGCTGGAAGGCCATCACGATGCGGGCGCCCTCGGGACGGGGTCCCGTCGCGTTCACGATCGAGGAGGGCGGGTACGCCAACCGCTTTGCGCGGTCGGCGCTCGCGCTCGATCCGGACACCGGCGCCGCCGTGAGATGGGAGCCCTACTCCGGGGCGAGCGGCGGACGCCGGGCGCGGTCGTGGATGCGATTCCTTCATACGGGAGAAGCGCTCGGCCCGGCCGGTCAGATCGCGGCCGGCGCGGCATCCCTCTCGGGCGTGCTGCTCGCGATCACCGGGATCTCGCTCGCGCTGCGCCGCCTCTCCTCGTTCCGCGCGAGGCGGCGCGCCGCCACGCTCGAAACGCCGTCGAATTCGAACGAAATCGAGCTTGCTCGAGCGAAAGGAGCGACGTCATGACCCGGGAGCGCGCGCAGCGCAAGCAGTCGAAGAAACGCACCCGTTCCATCTGGATGGCGGCGGGAACGCTGGTGGCCTATTCCGCCGTCCGGCCCTCGGCGAGGGCGCTCGCCGCGACCACTCCTCCAAACGCGGCGGCCGCGGCGGGCCCGCCGGCCGCCCTCCCCGTCCGCCGATTCGCGATCCCGGGCGGTCCGCTCGGAGCGGTGCTCGACGCCTACCGGGAGGTCTGCGGCGTCCGGGTCCGGGTGCCCGATCCGGCCGTCCTCCAGATCCCGTCGCCCGGCGTGACCGGACTGCTGTCGGTCGAGGTCGCGCTGCGTCAGATTCTCGTCGGGACGAGCCTGGGCTTCCGATTCACCTCCTCCGACAGCGCCGAGCTGTCGTTCGACACGTCGGAGGCGGTCGAGGTCACGGGCCAGGTTCCGATCAGCATCTCGCCCAAGTTCACGGAGCCGCTCCGCGACACGCCGCAGACGATCAGCGTCATTCCGACGGAGGTCATGGAGGAGCAGGGCACGTCGACGCTGCGGGACGCGCTCCGAAACGTCGCCGGCATCAGCATCGCGGCGGGCGAGGGCGGCGCGCAGGGCGACAATCTGACGCTTCGCGGCTTCACGGCGCGCAACGACATCTACATCGACGGCATGCGCGATTTCGGCAGCTACTATCGCGACCCGTTCAACCTCCAGCAGGTCGAGGTCCTCAAGGGCCCGGCGTCCTCCGAGTTCGGGCGCGGCTCGACGGGCGGAGTCGTCAACCAGTCGAGCAAGGCGCCGTCGCTCCAGCCCTTTCTCGGAGCCGACCTCTTCCTGGGCACCGCGCAGACGTACCGCGTCACCGCGGACGTCTCGGAGCCCCTCCCTTCTCTCGGCGAGGGCGCGGCGTTCCACGTCTCGCTCATGGGCAACGACTCGCAGGTGGCCGGACGCGACGTCGCGGAGAACCGGCGTTTCGGCATCGCGCCGTCGGTCGCGTTCGGGCTGGACGGCCCGACCCGTCTGACCCTCTCCTACTTCCACCAGACGGCCAAGGACATTCCCGACTACGGCATTCCCTGGTACTTCAACCAGCCCGCTCCCGTCGGCCGCGCGAACTATTACGGATTCGAGGACGGCTCGTACCTCAACACGAACGCCGACATGGGAACGATCCGCTTCGAGCACGACTTCTCTTCGAACGTCTCGATTCGCGATCAGGCGCGTTACGCCGGCTACACGCGCGACGGGCGGATCACCGAGGCGCGCCTGCCCGCGACGGCGACTCCGGACACGCCGCTCGATCAGATCCAGGTCACGCGCAACCAGATCGCCGTCCAGAGCACGGAGACCTTCCTCCAGAACCAGCTCGACACGACCTTCCGGTTCGATACCGGAGCGCTCAAGCACTCGCTCGTCGCGGGCATCGAGATCGGCCGCGAGACTTCCGATCCGACCCGCTTCGCGTACGCGGGCGTGCCCGGCACGAGCCTCGTCCACCCCGATCCCTCCGACGAGTTCGCGGGCTCCGCGACGGTCTCCTCCCACGTTCAGACGACCGCCGATACGTTCGCCGCCTACGCGCTCGACACGGTGGCGTTCGGCGATTTCCAGGTCACGGGCGGATTCCGCTGGGATCGGTTCGCGACCGACTATCTCCAGAGCGTGGCGCCGGCGGTCGCCCTCTCCCGCACCGACGACATGCCCAACTGGCGGGCGGCGATCGTCTACAAGCCGAAACCCAACGGGACGATCTATTTCGACGCCGGAACGTCTTCGAATCCGTCCGCCGAGACGCTCTCGCTCTCGGCGGCCAACGTGAACCTGGACCCGGAGGAGAACCGCACCTACGAGGCCGGGACGAAGTGGGACTTCGCCGGCGGGCGGCTCTCGGCGCGGCTCGCCGTCTTCCGGACGGAGAAGCTCAACGCGCGAGAGCCCGATCCGAACGATCCGTCCGTCAACGTGCTCGCGGGCACGCAGCGGGTGAACGGCGTCGAGCTCGAGGCGAGCGGCCGCGTCGCCGAGGGGTGGCGCGCCAACTTCGCGTACGCCTATCTCGACGCGCGGCTGACCGACTCGAAGGCGTTTCCCGCGGCGATCGGCGCGCGCCTCGCCAACGTGCCCGCCAACACCTTCCGGCTCTGGAACGTCTTCTCGCTGCCGTGGGAGGTCGATCTCGGCGCCGGCGTCAACTACGTCGGCAGCCGCACGGCGAGCTCGACGGTCCCATACGACCCCGTCACGGGACTCCTCAAGGAAGCGCCGGGCTACTGGACATTCGACGCGATGGTGCGCCGGCCGATCACGCCGGCGCTCGATCTGCAGCTCAACCTGTACAACCTCGGCAACACGACGTACGACGACCAGCTCCATCCCGGGCACATCGTGCCCGGCGCCGGACGATGGGCCGTCGTGGGCGTCGCCGCGCACTGGTGATCCGCGAGAGCGCGTCATGCTGCTCCCGATTCCGGACGTTCTGACGAAGGCGCAGGTCGCGCGCGCCCGCGAGCTCTTCGGGACCGCCGATTGGGTGGACGGCCGCGTCACGGCGGGTCATCAGTCGGCGCTCGCGAAGCGCAACCGGCAGCTCCGCGAGGACGACCCGGCCGCTCGCGAGCTCGGCGAAACGATCATCGCGGCCCTCGGGACGAATCCGCTGTTTCTCGCCGCCGCGCTTCCCGCGCGCGTCTTTCCGCCGCTCTTCAACCGTTACGAGGGCGGCGAGTCGTTCGGCACGCACATCGACAACGCGATCCGCCAGGTGCCGGGGACGCCGCACCGCGTCCGGACGGACCTCTCCGCCACGCTCTTCTTTTCGGATCCCGACGAGTACGACGGCGGCGAGCTCGTGATCGAGGAGTTCGCCGGCGATCAGCGGATCAAGCTGCCGGCCGGCCACGTGATCCTCTACCCCTCCGGAAGCCGGCACCACGTCCGCCCGGTCACGCGGGGCGCGCGGCTCGCCTCGTTCTTCTGGATCCAGAGCATGGTGCGCGACGAGGATCGCCGCCGCATCCTCTTCGACCTCGATCTCGCGACGCAGGAGATCAACCGCGAGCGCGCCGGCTCGCCGGGCGCGGTCGCCCTCATCGGCGTCTACCACAATCTCCTGCGGATCTGGGCGGACGTCTAGTCCGTCCGGCGCCCCTCCTAGACCGCGCGGAGCGCGGACGTGATCTTCAGGCGCGCGGCGCGGAAGGCCGGGAAGAACCCGCCGAGCAGCCCCATCGCGAGCGAGAAGACGAGCCCTCCGACGATGAGCGGGGGCGTGAGCCGGAAGTTGAAGAGCACCTCGGAGAACGTTCGGAAGTTCATCGTCCCGGTCGGTTTCGTCAGGAACAGATTGAAGACGAGGAACGTGAACACGACGCCGAGCACTCCTCCCGCGAGGCAGAGCGCCAGCGACTCGAGCACGAACGAGATGAGGATCGATCGACGCGAGAATCCGATCGCGCGCAGCGTCCCGATCTCCCGCGTCCGCGCCGAAACCTGCGCGTACATCGTGTTCATCGCGCCGAAGGCGGCGCCGATTGCCGTGAAGAAACCGACGATGAACGCGAGCGCGATGATCGGGGCGGCCGTGATCATCTGCTCGTCGTAATACTTGCGCTCCGTCTTGCCCTCGAGCTTGAGGCGCTGGTCGCCCTTGATCGCCTCGATGAAGCGGCTCGCGGCGGCGTCGTCCGGCAGGCGCACGAAGACCGAGGAGTAGATATTGCGCTTCGTCTGCTGCTGGAGGTCCGACGCGTCGGTCCAGATCTCCGACTCGTAGGCGCTCCCCTTCGCGTCGAAGAGCCCGACGATGACCCAGCGGAAGCTGCCCGTCTTCAGCGTGTCGCCGACGTTCATGTTCTCGAAGCGGTTCGCCACCTTCTTCGAGACGATCGCCTCGTTCGTGGCCGGCGTGAACACGCGGCCCTGCACGATCTTCACGTCGGGCCGGGCTTCGATTCCCATCGGCGCCATGCCCCGGACCTGCACGTTCGAGAACGTCTTGCCGTCGGAGCGCGGCACGTTGATGAGCGTGATGAGCTCCGGGGACACGTACGGCTTGCCCGCCGCGTTGCGCTCCGGGCCCGGCATCGAGACGAGCTGATCCGCCTGATCGCGCGTGATGACGCTTTGCATCTCGGCCTGCGAGCCGACGCGCATCGCGAGCACGTTCTTCGTCGAGGCCGTCACCGAGAGCGTCCGGGTCACGCCCTGCACGAGCGCGAGCACGCAGAGAAACACCGCGACGACGAGCCCGATCACGAAAGCGGTCATGCCCGTCGACGCCTTGCGGACGACGAGATTGCGGAGGTTGTACTTCAGCGGAATCGCCATGTCACACCACCTGCCGCAGGCCGTCCACGATGCGGCGCCGCGAGGACTGGATCGCCGGGATGAAGCCCGCGACGATCCCGATGCCGACGGAGATCAGGAACGCCATCAGGAGCGTATCGCCGGACACCTTGAAGTTCGTCAGCCAGACCGAGATCGACGTCTTGTTGCCCACGGCGACGAGGAGGGGCACGAAGAAGAATTTCGCCAGCACGGTCCCGAGGACGCCCCCGAGAAGGGCCATGAGGACCGATTCCGAGAGGATGAAGCCCAGGATGTGGCCCCGCCGGAAACCGAGTGTCCGCATCACGGCGATCTCGGTGACGCGCTCGCGCGCCGACATCGCGATCGTGTTGGCCACGATCAACGCCACCGCGAAGAGAATGATCAGCGAGATGCCGTTGATGAGCAGCTTGACGTTGCCCATCATCTCCATGAACTGGAGCTGGAACTGCTTTTCCGTGAGCGTCTTCGTCGGCGCGTCGCTGTTCTCGAACATCTTGTCGATCGCCGCCGCGACGCGGGGCACGTCCTCGCCGCTGGCGACCTTCAGATAGTAGAGACCCGTGTACTTGTTCGCGCCGAACCAGCTCGACTGGTTCAGATACTCGTTGTGGAAGAAGATATTCGACTCGTCTCCCGCGTTGAAGGGCCCGATGTACACGAGGTCCGCGTTCAACGGGATGTAGGTTCCCTTCAGGATGATGTGGTCGCCCTTCTTCCAGCCGAACTTCTTGGCGATCGTCTCGCCCGCCACGAAGCCGTTGCGCGTCGCCTTCCACTCGGCGTTGACCTGCGGGTCGATCTTCGCGTCGTCGAAGATTTTGTCGAAATAGATGTCGGGGTCGGCGGAGAGCTGCCCGATCCAGTTTTCCGGCCGGTCGTCCTTGTAAACGCCGCCGAACCAGATCTCGGGGCTGACCGCCACGACGCCGGGAATCTGCTCGATACGCTGGCGCTGCGAGAGCGGGAGAAAGTTGCCGAGCCCGGTCGCATGCTGCACGACGAGGCGGTTGGCGCCCTTCCCGCCCGACGGGTCCGTCTGCATCGCCTTCAGGAGCGAGGCGAGGATCACGATGAGGACGAGCACGACGACGATCGAGAACGCCGTGAGGCTCGTCCGCAGGAGCTTGCGGAAGACGTTGCGCCAGATGAGGTGGAAGTACTTCATACCGACCTCATGGTCCCGGTGCGCTCCTCGGCGTGGAGGACGCCCTTGTCGAGATGCACCATGCGGTGCGCCCGCGCCGCTGCCTTCGGGTCGTGCGTCACCATGACGATCGTCTTCCCGTATTGCTCGTTCAGCTGCTTCAAAAGCTCCAGGATCTCCTCCGCCGACTTCGCGTCGAGGTCGCCCGTCGGCTCGTCGGCCACGAGGATCTTCGGATCGGAGACGATCGCGCGCGCGATCGCGACGCGCTGCTCCTGCCCGCCCGAGAGCTGCCGCGGATAGTGGGCCATCCGGTCGGCGAGGCCCACGATCGAGAGCGCGGTTTCGACGTGCTGGCGGCGCTCCTTCTTCGAGAGCTTCGTCAGGAGAAGAGGAAGCTCCACGTTCTCGAAGGCGTTCAGGACCGGCAGCAGGTTGTAGAGCTGGAAGATGAACCCGATGGTGTGCGACCGCCAGGTCGCGAGCTCCGACTGAGACATCGTCGAGATGTCGCGGCCGCCGATCACGATCCGGCCGCGCGTCGGCGAGTCGATGCCCGCGATGAGATTCAGCAGAGTGGTCTTGCCGGAGCCGGACGGCCCCATGAGAGCCACGTACTCTCCCTCGGGCACCTCGAGGTCGATGCCGTTCAGGACCGGGACCTCGATCTGGTCGCGGCGGTAGACCTTCTCGACGTGCTCGATGTCGATCAAAGCGCTCATTCCTTCTCCCCTTCCACTCGAATCCGCTCCCCATCGCGCAGCGTCACGCCCGGCGGAACGACGGCGAGACGCTCGCCTCCCTGCAATCCCTTCTTGACCTCGACCTGACCCTGGACGTCGCCGCCGGTCTCGATCGCCTGATACTGCGCGCGCCCGTCCACGATCCGGAAGACGCCCGACTGGCCGTCCTTCGCCACGAGCGCCGCCTTCGGAATCAGGACGCGGCTCCGGTTCGCATTCCCCTTGGTGGCCTCGGACGTGAACGCCACACGCGCCGAGAGGTCCGGGAGGATCTTCTCGTCGGCGTCGAGGAAGGCGACTTTCACGCGGACGGTCGCCTTCTGCCGGTCGGCCGCCGGCACGATCTGGCGCAGATAGCCGTGATACGTCTTGTCCGGAACCGCGTCCAGGGTGATCTCCGCCGGCTGCTTCGGGCCGATCTTCGCGAGGTTCGCTTCGTTTACGTCGGCCCCGACGTAGAGGCTCGAGAACTCGACGAGCGTCACGATCGCGCCCCCCGACCCGCCGCCCGACGGCGACGAGCCGAACGGCGAGACGGCCTCGCCCACGAAGGCCCGCTTGGCCGTGATGACCCCGGCGAACGGCGCGCGAATCACCGTGTAGTCGATCAGCGCCCGCACGTAGTCGGCCCGCGCCTTGGTCGCGCGATCCGACGCGATCGCCGCGTCGAGCGTGGACTTGGGCGAGAGACCCTGGTCGAAGAGCGACTGCTGCCGCGCGAGCTCGGCCTTCGCGTTGACGTAGTTGGCCTCGGCCTCCGCGAGCTGGGCGTTGAGATCGGTGTCGTCGAGCCGCGCGATCACGTCGTCCTTACGGACCTTCGATCCCTCGGTGACGTTCAGCGCGACGATGCGCGACGTGATCTTCGGCGAGAGGTCGGCCTTCCGCTCCGCCTCGATGTAGCCGGTGGCCGTGAGAAGGGTCGTCGCCTGGCCCTCCGTAACGATCGACGCGGTCGCGGCCTCGACCTTCTTCGGCCGCAGCGACCGCCCGCCGAGAAAATAGGCCGCGGCGCCGGCGGCGACCACCAGGACGGCGAAGAGCAGCAGCCATCCCCGTGCGCCCCGCGATCGCTCGGGCTCCCGATTGATCCGCAGGGCGGCGAGGTCGCCGACACCTTTCCTCTCCTGGCTCACCGCATGAAGCTCCGAGGTCATTCTATTTCGCTCCGCGGGGTCGCCGGCGGCGCCCAAGTTCTTCTCCGGCAGGGAGTCGCAACGGTTTTCGGCGCGCCGGGATTCCCCGCCGCGTCCGGGACGCGGGAACCGGGAGCATAATCGCGATGGAGGGTCCGCTCATGCTCCACCTCGCCATCCTCCTCGTCGCCGCGACCGCCGCCGCGACCGCCGCCGCGGCGCCCCCGGCCGCCCCCGGCGTGCCCGGCGCGACGCTGTACCGGGTCGAGCTCTCGGGAGGCCAGAGCTCGTGGGCGATGGGCAAGCCGCAGCCGAACGGCTCGCTGCTGCTCTTCAAGCACTATCCGGACGGCGCTCTCATGAGCGTCCGCGCGAGCGACGTGAAAAAGATCGTCGCCGGCGCGCCGACCGAGGAAGGCAAGCGTTTGAAGCCGGGCCAGCTCGTCGAGATCGGAGCGACCGGCGGCGGTCTGCCGTCCTCCGGCGGCGGCTTGGCGTCGGCCTCGGCCGCGCGGGCCGCCGGGGCCGGCGCGGTCCCGCCGGGCGCGAGCAAGGACGGCTCCGCGCTCTTCAATCCGGATCGCAAATACAACCCGGCGTGGGATTCGAAGCTCGTGCCGGGCCAGACGATGGGCTTCCCGAACTCGCCCAACGACTACGTCGAGGGAAAGACCTTCGCGCATCCTCCCGCGCCGGCCACGCAGGCCGCGCCGGGCGACGTCCCGCGGGCGCCCGAGTTGCCGCAGTGAAGGGCCGCCGGGCAAGCCCCGGCGACGCACCGTCCCCATGCCGCCGCCCGGCGGCGGAAGAGAGTTTTCAAGTCCGCGCGGCGAGGCGAGTCGCAAGCGGGGGCACGCGAGTGCCGGTGCCGTCAAATATGGATTGAGTGTCCGCTCACCGCCTCCGAGGCCTCGTGCATCGCCTCGGAGAGGGTGGGGTGGGCGTGGATGGTCCGCACCAGGTCTTCCGAAGTCGCCTCGAGCTTCATCGCGGCGCCCGCCTCGGCGATGAGCTCCGTCGCCGAGGGACCGATGATGTGGACGCCCAGGATCTCGTCGTACTTCTTCTCGGCCACGATCTTCACGAAACCCGTCGTCTCGTTCAGGATCCGCGCCTTCCCGATCGCCGTGAACGGGAACTTGCCGACCGCGACATCGTGGCCGCGCTCCCGGGCCTTCGCCTCGGTCAGGCCGATGGACCCGACCTCGGGAGCGCAGTAAGTGCACCCGGGCACCTGGTCGTAGTTGAGCGGCTGCGTCGGCCGGCCGGCCATGTGCTCGACGGCCACGACGCCCTCGGCCGAGGCGACGTGCGCGAGTTGCGCCGTCGGCACGAGATCTCCGATCGCGTAGATCCCGGGGACGTTGGTGCGCATGAAGGGGTCGACCGTCACGAAGCCGCGCTCGGTCGCGACGCCGGCGGTCTCGAGCCCGATGCCCTCGGAGAGCGGCTTGCGGCCCACGGCGAGCAGCACCTTTTCGGCCCGCATGGTTTCCGTCTTCTCCGCCGAGGTGCGGGCGAGCACTTCGACGCCGCCGTCGATCTTCGTCACGCGCTCGACGCGGGCGTCCACGTAGACGGTCATTCCCTGGCGCTTGAACGAGGCGGCCAGCTCGCGCGAGATGTCCTCGTCCTCGATCGGCACGATCCGGGGAAGGACCTCGAGGATCGTGGCCTTCGACCCGAAGCGCGCGAACATCGATGCGAACTCGACGCCCACGGCGCCCGATCCGATCACGAGCAGGGATTTGGGCACCTCGCTGAGCTCCAGGATCGAGTCCGACGACAGGATCGTCTTGTGGTCGATCTCGATGCCCGGCAGCGCCCGCGGCGCGGAGCCCGTGGCGAAGAGCACGTTCTTCGCCGAATGGACCGTCTCCGTGCCGTCGGCGGCGGCAACCGACACGCGCCCGGCGCCCGCGAGACGTCCGAACCCCGCCGCGACGTCCACGCGGTTCTTCTTCATCAGATAGGAGACGCCGTTCGAGCTCTGGCGGACGACTTTCTCCTTGTGCTTCATCGCGCCGGAGAGGTCCAGGCGCACGTCGCGCGCCGAGACGCCGACGTCGGCGCCGTGGCGCACCCCCTCGAGCAGGTCGGCCGTGTGGAGCAGGGCTTTGGTCGGAATGCATCCGCGGAGCGTGCACACGCCGCCCAGACGCGGCTCGCGCTCGACGACCAGGACGGACATCCCGAGCTGCGCGGCCCGAATGGCGGCGACGTAGCCGCCCGGACCCGACCCGATGATCGCCACGTCGTAGGTTTTCGTCGAGCTCATGCGGTCTCCGAAGAGCGCCAAAGACTATCAGGAACGCCGGGCGGAGCGGCCTCGCCCCTGTAGAATCCGCCGGTGCGCCGAGCCGCTGCGGCCGCGGTCCTTCTCGCCTCGGCGCTCGTTCCTCCCGGCTGCGTCCCGGAAAAGGGCCCGACGGCGCGGGGAATTCCCATCGGTTTCTTCGGCGCGCTGACGGGCCCTCAGGCCACGTTCGCGCAGGCGGGCCGCAACGGCGCCCGCCTCGCGGTGGACGAGATCAATCGGTCGGGCGGCGTGCTCGGCGTCCGCATCGACCTGCGCGTCGAAGACGACCACAACGAGCCTTCCGAGGCCGCGTCCGTGGTCTCGAAGTTGATCACCCGCGACCACGTCGTCGCGCTGATCGGCGAGAACGCGTCGTCGCGATCGCTCGCCGCGGCGCCGATCGCGCAGAGCTACAAGATCCCGATGATCTCGCCCTCTTCGACGAACGTCGAAGTGACCAAGAAGGGCGACTACATCTTCCGCGTCTCGTTCACCGACGAATCGCAGGGCCGCGCGGTCGCGACCTTCGCGCGCCGCAACCTGTCGGCCGCAACGGCCGCGATCCTCGTGGACGCGCGCAGCGATTACAGCGTGGGCCTGGCGGACGCCTTCGCCCGCCACTTCACGGCCTCCGGCGGCCGGGTCGTCGCGGAGCCGCGCTACTCCGAGGGCGACAGCGACTTCTCCGCGCAGCTCACGGCGCTCGTGCCGCTCAAGCCCGACGTCCTCTTCGTCCCGGGCTACTACACCGACGCCGGCCTGATCGCAAGGCAGGCGCGCGGCCTCGGAATCACCGCGAAGCTCCTCGGCGCGGACGGCTTCGACTCGCCCAAGCTCACGGAGATCGGCGGCGACGCCGTCGAGGGCGCGTACTTTTCGAACCATTACTCGCCCGAGGACCCCAACCCGGCGGTGAAGACCTTCTCGGCCGCCTACGAGAAGGCGTACGGCATCGCCCCCGATTCGATCGCCGCGACCTCGTACGACGCGGCCCGCCTCCTGGCGGACGCCATCAAACGCGCCGGTTCGACGGAGGGAAAGCGCGTCCGGGACGCGCTCGCCTCGACGGCCGATTTTCCGGGGGTCACCGGCACGATCTCCTTCGACGCGGACCGCAATCCCGTCAAGGCCACCGTGATCGTGCAGGTCCGTGGTGGGAAGTTCCGCTACGTCGCGTCGATCGCGCCGTCGTAACGCGGCGCCGACTACTTGCCGTCGTCGATCACGAACTCGTCGAAGGAGGTCCGTCCGGGTCCCTGGGTGGCGAGACCGATCGCGCCGGCCGCGGGTTTCGGGTCCTTCCCGTGCAGCAGCGCCGTCTCGTTCCAGGTCGCCGAGATGTCGGGCCCGGCGAGCGTCAGATCGAGGCGACCCCAGAGATTGTCCGCCGTCCCCTTTCCGCGGGCGAGCTCCGTCGGCTTGCCGTCGCGCCAAGAGGTCAGGACGGCCTCGCCCGAAGCGCCATCGAAGAGGAGCGTGACGAAGTCCTTGTCGGAAGTCTTGCGGAGGACGACGCCGGCCCGCCCCGGCTGCTTCTTCAGGGAGACCGAGATCTTGCCGTCCTGAATCGTGACGCCGCGCCGGATGGCGAGCGCGAGCGAGTCGGCCGGTCGCTGCCCGACGGCCTGGGTGAGCTGGTTGGGCGCCGAGGGAGGGTTCCGGTCCTGAACGACGATCCAGTTGGCGCGCGCCGGCGTGCCGATCACGACGAAATCGAAGAATGCGGGAGCCCGCGACGGCGCGTCCGCGTCGAA
>DATBFU010000067.1:0-107807 GCA_036558325.1 Thermoanaerobaculia bacterium
GAGAGCTGGACGACGTCGCCGGATCGAAGGGTCAATGCGGAACAGCGAAGAGCGATTACCGCCGACGAGAGGCCGAGGAGTAACCGCCTCATCGCTGTTCTGGTCGAAAGAGGTTGCCCCGGCCTCCTGAGAACTGCCGCCGCCCGTCCCACCCGTCGGCGGAACGTACGGGGGAGGGGGAAGGAGCCCGGCGAGAATCACCTGGCAGGAGAGATCTACGGCTGAGGAGCCTCGGGGAGATGCGAGAGAATCCGGCCGGACTATGAGATCGCCCTCGGATCGGAAAGCGATGTGGCGAGGAGCCTCGGTGCTCGCCGGGACCGCGGCGCTTCTCGCCGTGCTCTCGAACGCGCTCGCGGGGCCGCAGCGGCGGCTGCCCTGGATCGGCCACTATCCGAACGCGCGCGTCGTGCCGCCCGCGCCGTCGCCGGCGGCCCCCGCGCCGGAGGCGAAAGCCCCGGCGCCCGCCTCCGCCGGCGAAAAACGCGCCTATCCGCCGCATCCCGACAAGCCCTGGGTCGAGATCGGCGGCGACGAAGCGGCGGAGCTCCACCGCGAGGGCGTTCCGTTCCTCGACGCGCGGCGCACGTCGGTTTACGCCGAGGGGCACATCGCCGGCGCGCGGAGCCTTCCGATCTGGGAATCGACGGTGGACGACGGGATCAAGCGCCTCTTCGACGAAGGGACGGACGTCAACGCGCCGCTCGTCGTCTATTGCAGCGGCGGCGACTGCGAGGACTCGCACATGCTCGCGCAGAAACTGCACGGCTACGGCTTCAACAACGCGCTCGTCTACACGGGCGGCTTCCCGGACTGGGAGAAGCGGGGGCTGCCGGTCGAGAAGGGCCCGCCGCGGTGATCACGACGCCGCGTCCGTGGTGGCTCTCGCCGTGGATCTCGATCCGCGCGCAGCTCGGTCTCGGCGCGGTCTTCGTCGCGGCCGCGCTGCCGAAGATCCTCGATCCGCCGTCGTTCGCGCACATGATCTACAACTACCGGCTCCTGCCCGGCTTCGCGATCAACGGGCTCGCGCTGTGGCTCCCGTGGGTCGAGCTCCTCGCGGGGCTGGCCCTCGTGCTCGGAATCTGGAAGCGGACCGCGGCCGGCGTCACCGCGGTCCTCCTTCTCGTCTTCGTCGCGGCGCTCTCCTTCAATCTCGCCCGCGGGAATCCCGTCAACTGCGGATGCTTCGACGTCCACGCCAAGGACAAGCCGCGCGCGGAGCTTCTCGGCGAGATGCGGTGGACGATCCTGCGCGACGTGGGACTGCTGATTCTCGCGGCGCAGGTTCTGGCGGCGAACGCCAGGCGAAGCGACGGTCTCTGAGGATGCGGAGGTTTTCGGGCGGCTTTGCCGCCGCCGTGATCGTCGCTGTGGGGCTCTGGACTGCTTATCGGGCCGGCCGGCGTGCCGGGCCCGAGCGGGCCTCCGCCGCGCCGGTCGTTCAGGCGATGCGGACGATCGCCCAGCTCGCGACGGTCGAGATCCAGGTGTCCGACGTCGTCCGCTACGAGGAGGTCAAGACGATTCTTCTGATCGACTTCCCGAAGAGCGCGACGCTGCGCTTGCGGGGCCGCGTGCTCGGAGGCTTCGATCTCGCGAGCCGGGACTTCGCCGTGGAGGCGGACGCCGTCCGGCGCACGGTGCGCGTGCGTCTCCCGCGGCCGAGACTCCTCGCGATCGACCCGCGCTTCGAGTGGTTCGACGAGAAGGACGGCTGGATCAACCCGATCACCACGGAGGACCGCAATCGCTGGATGGTCTGGGCGCGCGGCGCGCTCGGCCGGGCGGCGAAGGACGCGGGCCTCGAGGCGCGGGCGGCCGAACACGCCCGACAGCTCCTCGGCGCCGGCGCGACCGCCCTGGGCTGGACCGCCGACGTGCGGATCGCCGACGAGGACCGCCTGCCGCCCGCTCCGGCCGCGACGGAGACGTCGACTACGAGCGCCCCGGACTGACGCGGTCCGCGTCCGCCTGACGCTCCTTCATCGCCCAGAGGCCCAGGTGGCTCCTCCAGGCCCCGGCGGCGGCCGGCGTCAGGACGAACTCGAGCGGCGGCCCGGCGGTGCTCGCGGTCGCCGTGATCCGGAGCACCTCGAGCCGCAGAAGGGTGCGGCCGTTCGCGAGGCGGCGCCCCGTCTCGATCTTCCCGATGCGCGACGTCGCGAGCTCCCGCGACTCGCCGAAGATGCCTTCGAAGAGGAGTCGGTCGTCCGTGAGCCCGAGGATTCCGGGCAGCCGGCGGTAACGGCCGGAGACGAGGTCGGCGCGCGTCAGCAGGCGGAGGCTCTCGCCGCCGCCGGTGCCCGCGAGCTTCTCCCGCGCGAGGCGGTCCTGTGCGCGCGTGAGGAGCCGACGCGGCAGGACGAAGAGCATCACGGCGCCGACGAGCACCGCGCCCGCGACGAGGACGAGCGCGCCGCTCAATGCACGAACTTCTTGCGGTTCTTGATGTAATCGGTGAAGAGGAACTCCGCGAGGTTGTACGGCGAGGCGTAGTACGCGCGTCCGCGGTTGATCTTCGTGAGCTTGTCCACGAAGTCCACGAGGTAGGCGTCGGTCGCGATCATGAACGTCGTGATCGTGATGCCGTCGCGGCGGCAGGCGTCGGCCTCCTCGAGCGTCCGGTTCACGATCTTCAGATCCAGGCCGTACGGGTTCTTGTAGAGGCGGCCGTGGTCCCAGATCGCCGAAGGCTTGCCGTCGGTGATCATGAAGATCTGTTTGTTCGGGTTCTTCCGATGGACGAGGAGCTTCCGCGCGAGCGCCAGGCCCGCCTTCGTGTTCGTGTGGAACGGCCCGACCTCGGCCTTCGAGATCTCGGAGATCGGGACGCGCGACGCGTCGTCGCCGAAGAGAAGCACGTCCACCGAGTCCTTCGGATACTTCGACTGGATGAGCTCGACGAGCGCCAGCGCGACCTTCTTCGCCGGCGTGAAACGGTCCTCGCCGTAGAGGACCATCGAGTGCGAGATGTCGATCGCGAGGACGGTCGCGCAGGACGTCAGGTGCTCCTCCTCGTGGACCTCGAAATCCTCGGGAGCGAGCGCGATCGTCTCGGAGTCGCGGCGCACGGCGTTGCCGATCGTGCGGACGCCGTCGATGGCCGTCGGGTTGTCGCCGAACTCGTACGCGCGGGTCTCGGGCAGGAGGTCTCCACCCGACCCCGAGCGAGGGATGGAGTGATATCCGGCTCCGGCCTTCGAGAGCGAAGTGAAGATCTCCTCGAGCGCGGAACGGCGGATCTGGCGCTCGCCGGCGGCCGAGAGCGCGAGCGCGCCGCCGCGGTCTTCGACGATCTCGTTCCGCTCGAGCGCCTTCGCGAACGCGTCGAGGTCCACCTCCTCGCCGATGATGCCGCGCTCCTGCAGATACTTCATCCAGCGCAGCGCCTCCTCGACGTCGCCGCCGGTCTGGAGCACGAGCTGCAGGAAGAGCTTGACGAGCTCCTGGTAGGTCAGGAGCTGCCGCAGGAGGTCGACCGGGAACTCGGCGTATCGGTAGCGCACCGGACCTCCGATTGTACGGCGCTAGCGCACCGCAGCGCGCCACGCGCGGCCCGACTCGAGCACGAGGGATCGGTCGCTCACCGTCAGGAAGCGGAAGCCCGTGCGCAGGAGGTCGGGAACCTGCTCCCGACGCGTCGCCATGATGCCGGCCGTCTTGCCGGCGGCGCGGGCGGCGGACACGACGCGCCCGAGCGCCTCCGCGTAACGCGGGTCGTCGAACCGCCCGGGGATCCCGAGGGCCTGCGTCATGTCGTTGGGTCCGACGAAGAGCACGTCGAGGGCGGCCTCGCGCGAGATCGCGTCGAGCTCCGCGAGCGCGCCGGGCGTCTCGATCTGCGCGGCGAGGAGCGTCTGCGCGTTCGATTCCGCGACGTGGCGGTCGTAGGGCACGGTCCCGTAGCGGTTCGCTCGCACGCCGCCCAGGCCGCGGCGACCCTCCGGCGGATAGCGCGCCGCCGCGAGGGCGTCCCGGATCGCCGCGGCTCCGTCGCCGCGCGGGAAGAGGATCCCGGCCGCGCCCGCGTCCAGGCACCGGCTCGTCTCGGCCGCGGCGCAGGACGGCACGCGCACGATCGACGCGATGCCGGCGGCGTCGGCGGCGGTGGTCATGGCCGCGATCGACTCGATCGTAAAGAAGCCGTGCTCGGCGTCGAGGACGAGGAAATCGAATCCCGAGAGCGCCGCGAGCTCCGCCAGGCCCGCCGTCGGCCAGGTCAGGAAGCAGCCGAGGAGCGTTTCGCCGGCGGCGACGCGAGAACGGAGAGAACTGGCCGTCAGCCCCGGCTCCGCACGAGATTGAACTTCAGCATCTCCGTGTACGAGACCTTGGAATCCAGGTCCTCGCGCGCGATCTTGAGATGCTGGGTGAGGCCCTCGAGCACGAGCTCCATCCCGATCGACAGCTCCTCCGGCGACGCCGGCGCGAAGTGCTCCTCGACCGCCTTGCGGAGGCCCGGCACGGCTTCGAGCGCGGCGAGGTGGCTCGTAAATGGCGCGTCGTCGGAGAGCGTGATCTTGTTGCCGGCCGCGAACCACTCGACGATCGGCTCGTACATCGGATGGATCTTCTCGGGGGCCGACGCCGGAGCCCGGCTGCGGCGGGGCGCCGGCCCGTCCTCACCGGCGTCCTCGAGCTCGACGCGGCGGCGCTCCGTCGGGCGGCCGGCATCCGGCGCCGGGAACTTCGCGTCGAAGAGCTTCTTGACGGCGGCGCCGATGAGCTTCTTCGCCACGACCTCGGCGCCCTGCTGTTCGCCCTCGTACACCATCTCGACCTTGCCCGTGATCGCGGGCAGCGTCGCCGGCAGATCGCACAGACGGGGCGAGACGCGCTTCTCGCCGTTGGCGAGGCCGCGGCGCTCGAGGTTCGACGCGAGGACCTCGATGGCCGAGATCGGCATGCGCGCCGAGACGCCCGAGGACTGGTCCACGAACTCGCTCGCACGGGCGGCGAAGGCGATCTCCTCGACGAGCTCGCGGAAGAGCGTCGGGATCTCGACCGCCGGCTCGGCATCGCGCTCGATCCAGGCCTCCTGCGCCGTGATCTTCGCGGCGGTTTTCACGTCGTCGGGGTAGTGCGTCAGGATCTGCGAGGAGATCCGGTCCTTCAACGGCGTGATGATGTTGCCGCGGTTGGTGTAGTCCTCGGGGTTTGCGGAAAAGACGAGCAGGATGTCGAGCGGGATCCGTACGGGAAAGCCGCGGATCTGGAGATCCCGCTCCTCGAGGATGTTGAGCAGCCCTACCTGAATGCGCGGCTGCAGGTCCGGCAGCTCGTTGACGGCGAAGATGCCCCGGTTCGTGCGCGGGATGATCCCGAAGTGGATCACTTCTTCGTCCGAGTAACTGCGCCGCTCGTTGGCGGCCTTGATGGGATCCACGTCGCCGATGAGGTCGGCGATGGTGACGTCGGGGGTCGCGAGCTTCTCGCGATAGCGCTCTTCGCGCGGGATCCAGACGACCGGCGTCGCGCCGCCCTTCTCGGCGACGACCCGCTTGCCGTACTTCGAGATGGGGCGCAGCGGGTCCTCGTTCAGCTCGCTGCCGGCGATCGCGGGGATCTCGGGGTCGAGGAGATTGATGAGCATGCGAAGAAGCCGCGTCTTGGCCTGGCCGCGCAACCCCAAGAGCAGCAGGTCGTGGCGGGACAGGATCGCGTTGTGCAGCGCCGGCAGGACCGTGCGCTCGTAGCCGTGGATGCCGGGGAAGGGATTCCGCCCGGCAGCGAGCTCGCGCCGCAGGTTCGCCCGGAGCTCATCCTTGACGGTCCGGGGGCGATAACCGCTCGATTCGAGCTCCTTCAGTGTCGCTGGCTTGCTCAAGGTTCTCCTCTTCTGGATGGGATCGGATTCCTCGCCGGCTACCTGCCGGCGTTGCGCGAGACTCAGCCCGGCCGGATCGCCGGGACGTTTTCCTCGGGGCGGAAGAAGGGCCGCGACGGGCGTCCCGCGAGCGCCGCCGCGCGCTCCGCAAACGCCTCGAGCTCGAGCTTCTGGAGGCCGACGACGAGGCGCTCGACCCGTCCGTCCCGCGAGACCGCGGCGAACACGGGGACGCTCGCGAGGCCGAGCGCTTCCGACGCCTTCCACGGCGGCGGGTCGTAGAGCACCGGGACCGTCAGACCGAGACGGGAGACGAACGCCTCCGTCGCCGCCGGATCGTCCTGGGACACCGCGACGACGCGCAGCCCTCGGCCCTCGCCGACCTCCCGGAGCCGTTCCAGAAACGGGATCGTCATCTCGGAGGTCGGGCACTCGGTGTGAAAGAACGCGTAGAGGGCCTCGGCGTCGGGCCGCGGGGCCGCGCCGCCGGTGTCGGTGCGAAGCGCGTGGAGAGGGAAGACCGTGCCGCGGTCCGGGGAAGAGGCCACCGCGCGATTATAGACTCGCGTCCGGTTCGCTCGCCGATGAGCTCGAAGAGAAACTCCCGCCGCGGTCTCTCTCGCCGCGAGTTCGTCTCCGGCGCCGCGGCACTCGCGGCCGCGGCCTTTCCCGCCGCGTGCCGCCCCACGCATCCGGCGGCGGCCGCAAAGAAAACGCTCAAGATTCTTCAGTGGAGCCATTTCGTGCCGGCGTTCGACGAGTGGTTCGACCGTCGCTACACGAAGTCCTGGGGCGAGAAGAACGGCGTCGACGTCGTCGTGGATCACGTCGCGGCGGCAGAGCTGCCGGCGCGGGCGGCGTCCGAGGCTACCGCCGGAAAGGGGCACGACCTCTTCCTCTTCCAGTCGCCGCCTGCCGCATACGAGGAGCGCGTGCACGACCTTCGCGATGTCGTCGAGGCGGTCGAAAACAAGCACGGCAGGATGCTTCCCCTCGCGCAGCGCTCGACGTTCAATCCGAAGACGGGGAGGTACTACGCCTTCTCGCACTCCTACACGGCGGATCCGGGCAACTATCGGATCGATCTGTGGCGGGACGCCGGCTTCCCCCGCGGGCCCGATACGTGGGAGGACTTGCGCGTCGGCGGCGGAAAGATCCGGAGGGCGACCGGGATCTGCGTGGGCATCGGCTTCTCGCAGGAGCCCGACTCGAACATGGCGCTCCGGGGGCTCTTGTGGTCTTTCGGGGGAGCGGAGCAGGACGAGGAGGGACGCGTCACGATCGGGGGATCGGGGACAGTCGAGGCCCTGAAGTTCGCCCGCGCGCTCTACCAGGAGACGATGACGCCCGAGGTCTTCACCTGGGATCCGTCGTCGAACAACCGGATGATCCTCGCCGGCCGGGGGTCTTTCGTCCAGAACGCGATCTCCGTCACGCGCGCCGGGGAAAAGACGGACCCGGACATGGCGCGGCGGATCGGGCTGACGCCGGCGCTCGCGGGCCCCGTGCGGAGGCTCGCGTGCGAGCACATCATGCACTGCTACGTCATCTGGAAATTCGCCGACCAGCCCGATCTCGCGCGGAAGTTCCTCGTGGACATGGCCGACGACCTGCCGGCCGTCTTTCGCGAGAGCGAGTTCTACAATCTGCCCTGCTTTCCGGGGACGGTGCCGGATCTGGCCGACCGGCTTGCGACGGATCCCCGCGGCGACCCGCCCGGCAAGTACTCCGTCCTCGCATCGGCGCTCGATTGGTCCACCAACGTCGGCTACCCGGGTTTCGCGACCGCGGCCATGGACGAGGCGTTCAACAAGTTTCTCGTGCCGACGATGTTCGCCCGCGTGGTCCGCGGCGAGGTGGCGCCGGAAGTCGCGGCGCGCGCCGCGGATCAGGAGCTGCGGCGGATCGTGGATCGCTGGACCGCGCCCGCGTCGTGAGCGGCCCCCCACCTTCCGTTTTCAAGGACCACTTCTCGGCCAACGCCGCGTCTTACGCACGGTACCGGCCCGACTATCCGCCGGAGCTCTTCGCGTATCTCGCGGGGCTCGCGCCGTCCCACCGGCGTGCCTGGGACTGCGCGACCGGGAACGGCCAGGCGGCGCTCGGCCTCGCGGAGCACTTCACGGAGGTCGTGGCGACCGATGCGAGCTCGAAGCAGCTCGCGGAAGCGGCGCCGCATGCGCGCGTGACGTATCGCGCCGCGCCGGCGGAGGACTCGGGCCTGCCGGAGGCCTGCTTCGACCTCGTGACCGCGGCGCAGGCGGCGCACTGGTTCGACCGGCCGCGGTTCTGGCGCGAGGCCCGGCGCGTGCTCGTGCCCGACGGGATCGTCGCCGTCTGGTGCTACGAGCTCTTCCGTTCGACGCCCGAGATCGACCGCGTCATCGACCGCCTCTATCACGATGTCGTCGGCCCGCACTGGCCTCCCGAGCGCCGGCTCACGGAGGACGGATTCCGCTCGCTCGACTTTCCGTTTCCCGAGATCGCGCCGCCGGAGTTTCAAATGGAAAAGCGGTGGACCCTGGCGGAGCTTCAAGGCTACCTCACGACCTGGTCCGCCGCGCGCCGCTACCGGGAGGCGCGGGGCGGCGATCCCGTGGACGAGGTCCGCGAGGACCTGGCGCGCGCCTGGGGCCCGCCGGAGGAGGCGCGAAGCATCTGCTGGGAGATCGGGATGCGGGTCGGTCGAAGCACGTAGAATTCGGGGGGATGGCTGTTTCCGACGCCTTCGCGCGCCCGCTCCGAAACCTCCGGATTTCGGTGACGGACCGGTGCAATCTGCGCTGCTCCTATTGCATGCCGGAACGCGACTACTCGTGGCTGCCGCGGCGCGACATCCTGGATTTCGAAGAGATCTCGAGGCTGGCCGGCGTCTTCGCCGGTCTCGGCGTCACGCGGGTCCGGCTGACCGGCGGCGAGCCGCTGGTTCGGCGCGACCTCCCGAGGCTCGTCCGTCTTCTCGCGGCCGATGAACGCCTGACCGACCTCGCGCTCACGACGAACGGCGTGCTGCTCGCGGACGAGGCGCGCCCGCTCCGCGAGGCGGGCCTCCACCGGATCAGCGTGAGCCTCGATACGCTGCGCCCCGAGAGGTTTCGCGAGCTGACGCGGCGGGACGACCTCCGGCGCGTGCTCGACGGGATCGAAGCGGCCGCGGCGGTGGGTCTTTCGCCGCTGAAGCTCGACGCCGTGGTGCTGCGCGGCGTGAACGACGACGAGCTGACGGATCTCCTGGCTTACGGACGGAGGGTCGGAGCCGAGGTGCGCTTCATCGAGTACATGGACGTCGGCGGTGCCACGCGCTGGTCGGCCGCGGACGTCGTCTCCCGCGCGGAGATGCTCGACCGCATCGCCCGCGAGGTCGGATCGGCGGAGCCGCTTCCGCGCAACAGTTCGGCGCCGGCGGAGCAGTACCGGCTGCCCGACGGGACGGTCTTCGGCATCATTGCTTCGACGACGGCGCCCTTCTGCGGCTCCTGCGACCGAAGCCGCCTGACGGCCGACGGGCTCTGGTACCTCTGCCTCTACGCGGCGCGGGGGACCGACCTGCGCGGGCCGCTGCGCGCCGGCGCCACGGACGAGGAGCTGCGCGCGATCGTGGCGCGGGGCTGGACGGACCGGACGGACCGCGGCGCGGAAGAGCGCCTCCGGGTACGCGAAAGATCTCCGCTCGTCGTGCGCGAGGCGCTCGAGCGCGATCCGCATCTCGAGATGCATACGCGGGGAGGATAGTTGGCCGACGTGCGTTCCGGTGACGGGGGGGATTTCCCCGACCTTCCCGGCGCTCGAGGCGTTGCCCTTGAGCGGACTCCGGTGCGGACGCGTGAGGCCGACACGACGCTCTCCGCCTGGCGCTTGCGCGTCGAGTCCGACCGCGGAACCGGGCTCATCGTCGTCGTCGAGAGAGCGGGGGAGCCCATCTACCGCGGCGAAGGTATCCTGC
This sequence comes from Thermoanaerobaculia bacterium, assembly GCA_036558325.1. GTDB lineage: Bacteria > Acidobacteriota > Thermoanaerobaculia > UBA5066 > Gp7-AA6 > DATBFU01. The sequence continues at coordinate 9,774 of DATBFU010000067.1, forward strand.
TCGGCTGGTCACAGGACCGGCTCGCGGCGGCATATCGGGCGCTCCGGCCGTCTTCGGATGAACCGCCGGTGGAAACCTTGCAGCTGGGATAGGTCGGACGCTCCAAGTTGTGAGAGGAGAAACGGGAGAGGAGGGGGTATGAAACATCGAAATCGGAGGGCGTTCGCGTCGGTGCTTCTCGGAGCCTCCGTCGTCTTTCTCTGGGCGTGCTCCGGGATGGAGTACGTTCCCGGCGGAAGATTTTTCTTCTACCACAAGGAGCTGCCGGAATCGCAGAAGGCCATCGACGCGGCGCGGAGGGCCGGCAAGGACAAGGAGTGCCCCGCCGACTTCCAGGCCGCCGAGAAGATGAAGAACGACGCCTACGAGCTGTACTACGCGTGCCACACGGCGGAGGCGATCGCGAAAGCGAAGGAAGCGATCGCACGGGCGGCCTCGCTCTGTCCGCGGGTCGCCGAGACGCCGAAGCCGGCTCCTCCGCCCGCGGCGGCCACCCCGCCTCCCGCGCCGCGGCCCCGCGTTCTGTCCTTCTCCGGCTCGCCGAGCTCCGTCCGGTCGGGCGACTGCGCGACGCTCACCTGGTCGACCGCGGGTGCGACCGGAGCGGCGATCGACTCGGGGATCGGAGCCGTGGACACGAGCGGATCGCACCGGGTTTGTCCCGACCGCACCACGCGCTATACCCTCACGGCCAGCGGGGAGGGCGGATCCGATTCCCAGTCCACGACGATCGACGTGACGGCGGTCCCGCCGGCGCCCATCGATCGGATGACCGTTCACGTGAACTTCGACATCGACAAGTCGGAGGTTCGGAGGGCCGACCACGACGAGCTCGAGAAGGCGCTTCACTTCGTCGAGAAGTATCCGGGGTGCAAGATCTCGGTCGAGGGCCACACGGATTCCACCGGGTCGAGCGCCTACAACCAGGCCCTCTCGGAGCGCCGGGCGGCCGCGGTGAAGAAATACTTGATCGACCACGGCGTGACGTCGGCCGACCGCATCGAGAGCGTCGGGTACGGCGAAACCCGGCCGATCGCGGACAACAAGACGGCGAAGGGACGCTCCGGGAACCGCCGCGTCGAGATCGTGATCGTCTCGCGCTAGAACGCCCGCCCGGGAGCCGCTCCTCCTTCGCGGAGGATGCGGCTCCGCACGCGGCGTTTGGGAGGTCAGTCGGGAGGCGCCTCTTCCCGGAGGCGGCGGAGGTCTTCCGAAGTGAGACGATCCGCGGCGGCAGGGTAGTAGACCGCCTCCATTTCGCGCTCGTGCGCGGCCAGGCGGCGCCGGAGATTCTCGACGAGCCCGAGGACGTCTCCCAGCGGTGCGTTTCCGGAAGAGATCTCCCGCAGATGGCGCGTGAGCTCCCGCAGCTGGACGTACTGAAGCCGCAGCTCCCGCGCGGCATCTCGCCCCGGCACGCCGGCCTGCGCGAGGATCGGCAGCAGGACCTCCTCTTCGCGGTGAGTCCAACGGCGCAGACGTTCCTCGAAGTCGCGCAGGGCGAGCGACTGCGCGGCCCGGTCCCTCCGGTCGAGGGCACCGAGGAAGTCGTCGAACCTCGCGCGCAGGCGGCGCTGCGGCCCCAGGAGATCGGAGTCGCCGGAGGGAGCATTCATCGCTTCTAGAGGCCCGCGAGGCCCGGCTCGATTCTTTCGAAGCCCTCTTCACGCGCCCAGAGATCGAGCGAGAGGGAGAGAAGATCGTCCACCTCTGGAATCGGCCTCGTGTCCTCCGAGAGGTCGATCGACTTGACGTACCGGCGGCATGTTTCGCAGGCCTCGATGCGGACGAGAGGATGTTTGTCGGTCTGAAACGAGGGCAGCCGGCGCGGATCTTCCTCGAAGCATGCGGGACAGAGGATCCGCGCGAAGAGCCATTCGCCGCCGCACAGCGCGCAGACGAGCATCCGCTTGGCGCCCTCCATCAGGGAGCCTTCGCGGCGCGCGCCCATGACGGGCGCTCCTCCGCAGAAGGGGCATTGTCCGCGCCGGTGGATCCGATCGGGTGCGATCGCAGCGATGCGGAGGACTGCCACATAGGGCCGCAGGGCTGCCCGGATCAGGTAGTCCTCCCCCCGCAGCGCATCGCCGCCCCAGTAGGACAGGAGGCGCGTTCGCGCCGTCTCGGGGGGGTCGCCTTCGCGGGCGCGGGCCGCGTCGGCGAGAGACGGCGGCCCCGCCTCCGCGGCGTACCGTGCCACCGCAGCAGTGTTTGAGAGGACGCGCTCGAAGTCGCGGTCGAGATGCCCGGAGAGCGGTTGTCGGGAGTGCGAGGACTCGAGCTCGGCGGCGATGCGGCTCTGGAGATGAAACAGCCCGGAGGCAAAGCGCAGCGCGTCCGGGGCGGCGGGCGCCTCAGCGAGAAGCGACTCCGCGCGCGCCGCCCGCCGCTCGAGCTCCGCCGCGGCGGGTTTAACGGTGGACGGGGTCCTCGCCCGTCACCTCGCGGTACCAACGCGGATGGTGCAGGCGGGCCCAGGGTCGCGTGACCGTGCCGCGCGTCATCGATCCGAAGGTCCCCGGCTCCGCCGCCGTGCCGAGATAGACGTGGAAAACGAGCGAGACGGCGAAGCAGACAAACGTGAAGTCGTGAAGGAGATAGGAGAACTCGACGAGAAGCTTCGGAAAGCTCTGCGGAAACCAGATGACGAGCCCCGACAGAAGCAGTCCCACGGCGCCGAGGGAGACCGCCCAGAAATAGAGTTTCTGGCCGCCGTTGTATTTGCCCGTGCGGGGATCGTCCGTCTCGTAGCGCATGTATCGGATCGCCCGCGAGCCGAACCAGTCGCGCTCCCAGGTCTCGACGTGCATGTCGCCGATCCACTCGACGAACTGAATCCCCGCCGCGATGAAGAAGGCGACTCCGGCCCAGGGATGCAGCAGGCGGCAGACCGTGAGCCCACCGAAGAGATAGGCCATCCAGCCGAAGACCGGCGTCCAGATCGCCATTCCCGTCAGCATCGCGACGACGAAGGTTAGAGCGACCGACCAATGGATCACGCGGGACGCGAGCCGATGCCGGACGATTTCGTTGCCGACGACCACGTCCTCTCGGTGGCGGCCCGCGACGATCGCGGAATCCATGGGGCGTTTCGGTACGACCGCGCTCATCGCGACCTCCTCAGGCGTTCGGCAGGTTGGCGTCCTCGGACTCCGCCCCGCGAACCTTCTTCGGACCGTACTTGCCGTAATGCGCGAACGCGCCGATCACGGCGCCGAAAATCGCGATCGCGCCGAGAGGGCGAACGAACTTCTTCCAGAGCTTCACGCCCCACGGCACGTGCGGGTTCGCAGGCAGGGAATACCAGTCCGCGTGATCGCCATGGGCGAGCACCGTCACCACGCTCGTTCCGCCGACGCCCTGCGGGTCGTAGAGGGAGGCGTTGGCGAAGCCGTTTGCCTTGAGCTGCGCGACGCGGGAATTCCCGAGCGCGACCATGTCGTCCTTCGTGCCGAAGTGGAGGCAGCCCGTCGGACACGCCTTGATGCACGCGGGCTCGAGCCCGACCGACACCCGGTCGACGCAGAGAGTGCATTTGGCCATCTTCCCCGTCGTCGCGGAGAAACGAGGCACGTCGAAAGGACAGCCCGTCTCGCAGTACTTGCAACCGATGCACTGGTCGGCGTTGACGTCGACGATTCCGTTCGCGTACTGGACGATCGCGCCGGGCGCCGGGCACGCCGCGAGGCAGCCGGGTTCCTCGCAGTGCATGCACTGGTCCTTGCGCATGAGCCACACGATGCCGCCGTCGAAGTCCCGTTCGTTGAACCGGATGAGATTCCAGTAATCCGCATGGAGCGTCGGAAGCGTCTGATAGCTCCCGACCTGTTCGGTCGGAACGACCTTCAAGTCGTTCCATTCTTGACACGCGACCTCGCAGGCCTTGCAGCCAATGCAGGTCGTCGTGTCGATGTATTTCGAGACGGTCGCCTCCTTCCGCATGCCCGAGAGGCTGCCCCACACGGATGCGGAGGAGCGTCGGATCTCGAGGCTCTGTGTCGTCATTCCGCTCCTCCTTTCATGCCTTCTCGAGCTGGACGAGGAAGGTCTTGTATTCAGGCGTCCACGTGTTGGGGTCCATGGCCGAAGGCGTCAGGAAGTTGGCCAGCGGACCGGTGTGACCGGGAGTCGCGTCGTAACCCCAGTGCAGCGGAAAACCGATGTACCACTGCGTCTTGCCGTTGACTTGGAGCGGACGGAGACGCTTGGTCACCATCGCGACCCCCTCGACGGAGCCGCGCGCGGAGGTTACGCGGGCGCGGCCTCCGTTGACGATCCCCTTCTCTTTGGCGAGCTCCTCCGGAATCTCTATGAAGAAGCCGGGCTGGAGCTGGTTCAGTCGGTCGATGTTCTTCGTCCAGTAGTGGTACATCTCGGTCAAGCGGTAAGTGGTGCAGATGATCGGAAACTTATCCGCCGTGCCGTAGACGTCCTTGTCCGTCTTGAACCGCTTGGTCGCCGGGTTCGAAGTCACCTTCGGATGGAGCGGGTTCTCGATCGCCGCCTCGACCGCCTCGTAGTGCTCGGGGAAGGGCCCGTCGTTCAGCGGCGCGAAGATCTTCCCCACCCCTTCCGGTAGCATGATGAAAGCGCCGTACTCGCCGGGCGGCGCGTCGGGCTTCATGTCGGGAACGTCTCCGACCCATTTTTCTCCGTTCCATTTGATGCCGACCCGCGTGGGGTCCCAGGGCTTACCCTCCGCGTCCGCCGATGCCCGGTTGTACATGACGCGGCGATTGGCGGGCCAGGAAAAAGTCCAGTTGTGGTACATGCCCAAACCAGACGGATCGTCGATCGAATTTCGGCGCTGGGTCAGGTTTCCGGCTTCCGTGAAGCAGCCGGACATCAGCCAGTTGCCGCACATCGTCGTGCCGTCGTCCTGCAGCTGGCCGAAACCATCGACCTGTTGTCCGGCGGTCTTGAGGACCTTCGTCTTGTCCTTGGGGTCGGGGATGTCGGCGAGCGCCCGTCCGTTCAGCTCCTTGAGGCATTCCGCCAGGTCCGGCGCCACGGGGTTGCTGTAGGACCAATCGATGTTGAGCACTGCCTCAGGAAGCGCACCGCCTTCCTTGCGGTAGAGATCCCTCACGGCGAGGAAGATGCGAGAAAGGATCTCCTGATCCGACCTGGCCTGCCCGGGGGGATCCACGGCCTTCCATTTCCACTGGATCCAGCGCGCGGAGTTGGTGAAGCTCCCGTCCTTCTCGGCGAACGTCGCGGCGGGAAGCTGGAACACCTCCGTCGGGATCTTCGAGGCCTCGGACGTCCCGTATTCTTTGGGGGCCTGCCAGAAGTTCGCCGTCTCGATCTCGTGATTCTCTCCGACGACGAGCCATTTCAGCTTGGAGAGAGCGGCGATCATCTTGGGAGAGTTCGGCCCGATCCCGACGGGATTCATTCCGAACGTGATCAGGCCCTCCGGTCCGGGCTCCTGTCCTCCGGCGCGCGTCGAATTTCCGCGGTACATGTCGTCGAAGATGTACATCCAGGAGTAATTGCCGTCGACCTTGGGGAGCCAGGCGTATCCAAATTCGTTTTCTTTCGTGCCCGCTTTGCCGTAAGTCGCTTTCAGCAGCGAGGCCATGAACTTGGGATAGTTCTGCCAGTAGTTCATCGACGGCCCGAGCGCTTTGGGGATGTTGGCCTCGTTGTACTCCTTGAGGCTCTGCCACTGGGACTGCGGGGTCTTGACATATCCGGGAAGGATTTCGAACGTGCCCGCGGTATCCGTCGCCCCCTGGATATTCGAGTGCCCGCGCAGGGCGTTGACGCCGCCGCCGGGCCGGCCGACGTTGCCGAGAAGGAGCTGCAGCATCGCCGCCGTGCGGATCATCTGCACCCCGACCGAATGCTGCGTCCAGCCGAGCGCGTACATGATCGTTCCGGCGCGCTGCGCGTTGCCCGTCGATGTCACGACCTCGGCGACCTTGAGAAACGTGTCCTTCGGGGTGCCGCAGACCCTTTCGACCATCTCCGGCGTGTAGCGGTCGACGTGCTTCTTCAGGAGCTGGAACACGCAATTCGGATCCTGAAGCGTCCGATCGGTCTTCGCGAAACCGGTCTTCGCCTCGGTCTGATAGGCCCAGGTGTCCCGGTTGTAGCTGCCGGAGGCTGCGTCGAAGCCGGAGAACAAGCCGTCGTCGAACTCGAATGCCGGGTTGATCAGAAGAGGGGCGCTCGTGTGGATCTTGACGTAGTCCTCGTGGTAGCGATTGTTGGCGATCGCGTAACGGATGATGCCCAGCAGATACGCGATGTCGGTGCCCGGCCGGATCGGGGAATAGAGATCGGCGACCGCGCCGGTGCGCGTGAAGCGCGGATCGACTGCGACGATCTTGGCGTTACGAGTCTTCTTGGCCTCGATCGCCCATTTGAAGCCGCAGGGATGGTTCTCGGCGGGATTGCCTCCCATGCAGAGGACGACATCGGCGTTCTTGATGTCGACCCATCCGTTGGTCATCGCTCCCCGGCCGAACGTGGCGGCCAAACTGGCCACCGTCGGCCCGTGTCAAACCCGGGCCTGGCTGTCCCGGTACGGCACCCCCAGGGCCGTGATGACCTTCCATTGGAGCCAGTTGAATTCGGTGGTGTCCGTGCAGCCACCGATCATCGCGATGCCGGGAGTGCGATTGACGACTTGTCCCTTCGCGTTCTTCGCGACGAAAGTCTTGTCGCGCGTGTCCTTGATGTGGCGCGCGATCTTGGCGACCGCTTCGTCCCAGCTGATGTCCTCCCAGTGATCCGATCCCGGCCGTCGGACCTTCGGCTTCATCAGGCGGTCTTTGCTGATGATGTCGTCCTTCACGGTCGCGCCCTTGGGGCAGAGCGTTCCGCGATTGATCGGATGGTCGGGGTCGCCTTCGACATGGACGACGGCGGCCGTCGCGTTCTTCGCCTTGTCGCCGAGAGTATGGATGATCATTCCGCACGAGACCGCGCAGTACGGGCAGGTACTTCGGGTCTCGGTGGTGCGCGAGATCTTGAACTCGCGCATCTCGGCTTGCGCGTCGGAAACGTCGAAGCCGAGCGCGATCGACGTTCCGATGCCGGTTGCCTTGAGGAATCCGCGTCGCGAGATCTGCACCTTCATGCGACCCCTCCTGCAAAGCGCAAACTATTCCAGACCCTTCGGTCTAGGTTGTCAAGATCGATCTACAGGAATGCGATATTTCGGATCCCGACCGATTCCCGCGGGGTCGCCGCCGAGGACCCGCCGCGAATGGCTGTACACGTTGAAACGGCGCTCCCTCAGGAAGCCGACGAGCGTCACGCCGCCCGCGTCCGCCAGCTCGACGGCGAGGCTCGACGGCGCGGAGACCGACGCGACGACCGGGATCCCGGCGTTGTACGCTTTTTGAACAATCTCGAAGCCCGCGCGGCCGGAAACCATCAGGATCCGGTCGCCCGCCGGGACGGCGCCGTCACGGAAGAGGCGTCCGACGAGCTTGTCCGTGGCGTTGTGGCGCCCGATGTCTTCGCGCACCGCCAGACGGGATCCGGTGGCGTCGAAGAGCGCCGCCGCGTGAAGGCCTCCAGTCCGGGAAAAGACGGATTGCGACTCGCGGAGCTTGTCCGGGAGCCCGTAGAGGACCTCCGCCGCGACGCGGAGTGGGGATGTCAGGGGAGGGCGCCCCGCCGGGAGGATCGCGTCGATGGAGGTCCTTCCGCAGACGCCGCAGGCGGAGCCCATGACCGTCGAGCGCCGCAGGGCGCGGGCGCGCCCGACAGCCTCGGGCCGTACCGTGGCGATCAGGACGTTCTCGCGCATGTCCGATTCCATCCGGGGGTCGGAGGACCGGCGCAGGGAACACAGATCCGCCGGAGTCGCCAGGACCCCCTCGGCAAAGAGCAATCCCGCGGAGAGGTCCTCGTCCTCTCCGGGGGTCCTCATCGTGACGACGAAGGCCTCGGGCGACCCGCCGTTTTCCTCCTGCAGCCGGATCTCGAGTGGCTCCTCGACGGCGAGAGAGTCCTCGCGCTCGCGAACGTCGTCTCCGTCGCGGGACATCACGCGAACGGACTGGTACGGCTTCACGCGGCGATCGTACCAAGCGAACGCCCCCGGGGTCGTTCCGAATGTCGGGACGGAGGCGCGAACGCCTCCGTCCCGGCATCCTTCTCCTAGAACGTGAAGAGGGCCGAAAGCGCCATCTGCCGGCCGTTGACCTTCTGGTCGCCCGATGTCGTCGTCTTCAGCGAGTCGAGCATGTATTCGGCGCCGATCGCGAAGGGGCCGGAGCGCCACCGCAACATCCCCGCGTACATGGTGTTCTTCAGCCGCGTGTTCTTCGATGCGATGACGTCGGAATCCTTGGGATCGTCCATGCCCCAGAAAGCGAAGAGACTCCAGTTCTTGGTGAAGTCGAACCCGACCTGAGCCCAGCCTCCCTGGCCCTGAATCTTTCCGAACTGCGTGATCATGCCGAACTGCTGGCCGATCGAATGGCCGGTGTACCCGTTGCCCTGGAGCATGACCGGTCCGATCTGGAATTTCGCGCCGATCTCGAACGCAGTGCCTTGCAGATGATCGTTGGGCTCGACTCCGCCCGAACCACCGGGGCCGGACAGGTCTTTCTCATCGACGTGCCCGACGACGTATCCGCTCCACGTGAAGTGATCCGACTTGCCGCCGACGTTGAATCGCAACTCGAACTCGGGCCACGTGCCGCTGCCTGCGGAGTGATTGTCGATGTTGTCGTTGTTGCAGGCCGTCGCGATCGGAGCGGTGCAGTTCCACGAGCCCGCCATCATGGCGACCTGAGCCTCCGCCGTGACGGACGCGTCCTTGGGCGTCAACGCCTGGTAGACGAAGATGCCCGGAAACCGCCATCCGATGTCTCCTGCGGAGCCGTATCCGAGAGGGAAGGCGATGTGGGCCAGGGAGACGGCGGTGTTCCCGAAGAGCGGCGACCACTGCTGTCCAATCCGGATCGTGGTCGAGCCGTTAGTCAGATCCGCAAACCCGAGGCGCAGGCGCGGCAGCGGCTGCTGTCCGCTGAAGGCCCCGGTGCCGTTGTTCCCGCCGAAGAAATCCATCTCGACCGTTCCGGCCACCTTGAAGGAGCCCACCACCTTCGGACCGTCGAAGACCATCGTGAGGCGGGTATTGCGGACGTCCCCGCCTCCGAACCAACGGTCGACCTGAGACTCGGGCGGTGTTGGGTATTCGGCGTTTTGGCCGTTACCGAAAGTGAAACTCTGATCCTGGGCGAACGCCGTGGCGCTGATGAATCCGTGAAACGTCAGACTGATGTCCTTTCCCATCTGTACGGTTTGAGCCGACGCCCGGGACGCACACAAAACCGTCGACGCCGCGAGAAGCGTGAATCCGACCCTGGCTCTCATCGAGTCCTCCTTTCGATCGATGGTGGGCGCATCGAATCGTCACTTCACCGCCCCGACGGTGAAGCCAGCGATGAAGCGGTCGAGGAAAAGGTTGTAGAGAATTCCGATCGGCAGGCTGGCGATGAGGCAGGCGGCCATGAGCGAGCCCCAGTAGTACACGTCTCCGCGCACGAGATAGATCGGCACGCCGACTCCCACGGTCTGGTGCGCCGCCGAGGAGATGAACGTGAGCGCGTAAACGAACTCTTGGGTCACCAGCGTAAACGCGAAGATGACCACCGTCACGATGCCGGAAAAAGAGATCGGGACCACCATCCGAACGAAGGCCTGGAAGCGCGTGAGGCCGTCCACCATGGCCGCATCCTCGAGCTCCATCGGGATCGCCTTGAAAAACCCCATCAGGAGCCACGTGGCGAAGGGGATCGTGAAACTGGGATAAACGACGATGATCGCCCAGATGGAGTCCTGAACGCCCAGGCCCGCCACGATACGCGAGAGCGGAATGAACAGCAGGGTCGGAGGGACCAGATACGTCAGGAAGATCGCGATGCCGAGCTGTTCGCCCAGACGGCCGGTCAGCCGCGCGAGCGCGTAAGCGGCCGGCATGGCCAGCGCCAGCGTGATGATGGCGACGAGGAGCCCGGCGAAGCATGTGTTCGCGAACCATCGCAGAAAGAGCGTCTCCTGGAGGAGCAGGCGCAAGTGCTCGAACGTCGGCCGCTCCGAAAAGAGGAACGGGTTGTTCTTCAAGTTGTAGAGATCCGTGGTTCGCTTGAAGCTCGTGATGGCCATCCAGTAGAACGGGAAAGCGAGGGCCACCGAGAAGACGACGAGGATCGTCCTCTTGATGCCGCGCTCCACCGCGCTTCCCGGCCGACCGTCGGACATCACGCCACCTCGGCCCGACGAGCGGTCCGAAGCATCAGCCATGCCACCACCCCGAGGAGCGGGACCAGGAAGAGCGAGATCGCCGCTCCTTCGGCCAGATCGCTGCCGAGGATTCCGGTGAAGAAAGCCAGAGACGGAAGAACCTGCGTCGTGTCGTAGGGCCCGCCCCGCGTCAGAATGTACACGACGGTCATATCGGTGAACGTGAAGATGATCCCGAAGAGCAGGGCGACGTTCACGATCGGCAGGAGCATCGGCAGCGTGATCTGGAAGAGCGTCCGGAAGTACCCGGCGCCGTCGACGGCCGCGGCCTCGGGAATGTCCCTGGGGATCGCCGTCCATCCGGCGAGCAGGATCACCGTCGCGAACGGCAGGATGTGCCAGGTGTGGACGAGGATCACGGAAATCATCGCGAGCGTCGGCTGGCCAAGCCACATCGGCACGTCGAGCGGCTTGACCAGATGGAGCCGGACGAGTGTCCAGTTGATGACGCTGTAGAGGGAGTCGAGAATCCACTTCCACCCGATCGAGCCGATGGAGACCGGCGCCACCCAGGGGAGCAGGATCAGGAACCGAAAGAACTGCCTTCCGCGGAACGCGTCCTTGAGTGTCAGTGCGAGCATGTTGGCGCCGACGAGCACGAGAATCTGCGACGTGATCGTGAAGACGAACGAGTTGCGAAGGGCGTGCCGGAAGGTCGGGTTCTCGAGCACCGAGCGGAAGTTCGCGAGGCCGACGAAGTGCCAGCCGACGGAGCCCACCTTGACGTCCCCGAGAGCGTAGAAAAAAGCGAGCACGAACGGCACTCCCACGAGCGCCAGGACGTAGAGGACGGCCGGAAAGAGCATCGCCGGCCCGAGCCAGCGTTGTCGCCCGCCGCTCATGCGAGCGGAATCGCGGCGCGGCGCCGTCCGGTCCGGGGATCGAAGAACTTCAGGTCCTCGCGGGCCACCTCGAAGGCGGCAGGCTCGGAGGAGGCGAGAAGGCGGGACCATGTCGACGGGACGCGGGCGATCGCCTTGCTGCCGTGGAACGGGCCGCCCTCGATCCAGCCGTAAAGAATGCGCTCGGCTCCCAGATACTCTTCGTGGCTGAAGCGAAACGAAATTGGAAGAGCGGCGCAGTCCGCCGGGAGCGTCCCGGCCGGCCGAATGTGCTCCGGGCGGAACCCCACGAGGGCGTCGTCGGTCTCGGCGACGTTCATCGGCGGTGATCCGAGAAACGTGGCGACGAACGTATCGGCCGGATCGTCGTAGACCTCGCGCGGCGTTCCGATCTGGCAGACCCTGCCGTGATTCATGACGACCACCCGGTCTCCCATCGCCATCGCCTCCACCTGGTCGTGAGTCACATAGATGGTGGTCGTCCCGATGCGCTTCTGGAACTGCTCGATCTCCTCGCGGGCGGAGGCGCGGAGCTTGGCGTCGAGATTTGAGAGGGGCTCATCGAGCAGGAAAACGGAGGGCTCCCGCACGATCGCCCGCGCCAGGGCGACGCGTTGCCGCTCGCCGCCGGAAAGCTCGCGCGGCTTTCGGCCGAGCAGGTGGCCGATGCCGAGCAGCCCGGCGGCCCACGCGGCCTTCTTGTCGCGCTCCGCGCGCGCGACTCGCTGCGCCTTGAGCGGGAACACGATGTTCCCGTGAACCGTCAGATGCGGATAGAGCGCGTAGCTCTGGAACACCATGGCGATCCGGCGCTGGCGCGGCGAAAGCCCATTGACGACGGTGCCTCCGATCCAGATCTCCCCCGAAGTCGGCTCCTCGAGTCCCGCGATCATGCGCAGCAGCGTCGTTTTCCCCGATCCGGAAGGCCCGAGCAGCACCAGGAACTCGCCTTCGACGCTCCGAAGGTCGACGTCGATGACGGCGCCGACCTGTCCGCGCTGAAACACTTTGGTCAGGCCCCGGGTCTCGACGACGGCCACGGGTGGACTTTACTTCCACTTGTCGAAGATTCGTTTGATCTCCTTCTCCGCCGCGCGCGCCGACTCTTCCGGAGTCATCATGCCCTGAGCCGCCTTGGCGAACATCGTCGGCAGGACGAAGGTGTTGAAGACTTCGTCGATCGCCGCGGTCGCATAGCCCGGATAACCCACATTCGTCGACCAGTCGAGAGCGCTCGAGAGGACCCTGTATTTGTCCGACGGGACGGCTTTCGGATCGTTGGCGAGCTGCTGCGCCAGGTCCGGGACGGTCGAGGGAAAGCACGGAAAGTTGTAGAACTCGCTCGCCTTGAAGGCCGCGCCGAAATTGGCGAGGTAGTCGATGAGGAACTGCTTGGCGCCATCCTTGTTCTCGGCGAAATCCCAGATCGCGTAGCAGCTCATCACGTGCTCGGAGGCGATCCGGCGCACCGGTCCCTTGAGCGCCGGAGTCAGCTGGATCGCCTTGGACATCTCGGGATTGTCCTTCTCCGCCGCCCGCGTGACCGAGATGGCGTTGTCGACGTAGGAGAGCTTTCCCGCCAGGATCCCGCGGTTGTTGGAGGACGGGTCCCAGGTGAACACCTCGGGCGTCATGGTCTCGTTGAAAAGGGCCTTCATGTACTTGATCGACTCGATCGTCTCCTTGGAATAGATCGTCACGTTGCCCGCGGCGTCCTGCTCGGCGCCGCCGAAGGACCACAGCAGCGCACGGACCGCCATGTTTGTATCGAGCTCCTGAGAGAGACCGACACCGACGGGATTGCCGGATTGCTCCTTGATCTTCCGGCCCCCGACGCGGAGGTCTTCCCAGGAATCCGGCCCCTTGGGAAAGCCGGCCTTGGACCAGAGGTCCTGCCGATAGTTGCCGGGATCGGGGACGTAGGAGTCCGAAAACGCGAAATATTTCTTCGTCTTCGGATTGAAGGTCGACCTTTCGGCGAGGGGAATCATCTTGCCGTGGCTCTTTTGAACGGTTTCGTAGATCTCGCGATGGTCGATGACCTGCTTTTCGTAAGCCGCCGGGGGGGAGAGGAACATGAAGAGGTCGTGTCCCTTCTTCGCGGCGACTTCGGCGGCCGCGCGTGCGTTGATCTCCCCGATCGCGATGTGATCGACGACGACCTCGGTGCCGTGTTTCTGCCCCCACTCCTTGGTGAAGACGCCGTCGAACCACTTGTCGTATCCGGGGACGAAGTGGCTCCACTGGATGATCTTCAGCGTCTTCTCCTGCGCGGCGGCGCGGCTGGGTACGAGGAAGGCGGGGGCGCCGGCGGCGAGCGCGCCGGCTCCCGCGAGCTTGCTGAATTGTCGGCGGGTCAAGCCCCGAGAACGTCGTGCCATGGTGGCCCTCCTTATCGGATCGAGCGAGACGCCGTCGCCTTTCGCCCGTGATCAAAAATCATGTCGGATGTCCCGATCCTTGGTCTCCCGCAGGAAGAGGCTGCCGATCACGAAGCTCATGATCGCGACGATGATCGGATACCAGAGGCCCGCGTAGATGTTGCCCTTCGAGGCCACCATCGCGGTCGCGAGGAGCGGCAGCATGCCTCCGAACCACCCGTTGCCGATGTGATACGGCAGTGACATCGACGTATAGCGGATGCGCGTCGGGAAGAGCTCGACCAGGAAGGCGGCGATCGGGCCGTACACCATCGTGACATAGATGACCATGATGACGAGGATCAGCAGCGTCAACGGGAAATTGATCGCGGCCTTGTCGATCGTGGCGGGGTAGCCGCCCGCTTTGAGCGCGGCCTTGTACTGGTCCTCGTTCCAGCCTTTGAGCTCGGTGTCGCCGATCTTCGTGACGACCGACTCTCCCGAGACGGCCGGCAGCTTCTGGAAGGAAAGGCCGGCCTTGGTCAGGAAGTCCATCGCCTTGTCGCAGTCGGAATACCGCGTCTTCGGCGTGGGAAAGATGTGCATCGAGCAGTCCGAAGCGGCGACGCTGATCGGCGTGTTCTTGGCGTACTGCTCGAGCGCGGGATTGACGGAGTGCGTCAGGGCCCTGAAGAGCGGGAAATAGGTGAGGGCGGCGATCAGGCAGCCCGCCATGATGATCCACTTACGGCCGATGCGGTCGGAGAGCCAGCCGAAGAAGATGAAGAACGGCGTTCCGATGATCAGCGACAGTCCGATGAGCTTGTAGGTCGTCAGGTAGTCCATCTTGAGATACAGGGTCAGGAAGAAGAGCGCGTAGAACTGGCCCGTGTACCACACGACGCCCTGGCCCGCGGTCGCCCCGAAAAGGGCGAGCAGAACGATCTTCAGATTGGGCCACCGGGCAAAGCTGTCCGTCAGCGGCGCCTTGGAGCCCTTTCCTTGCTCCTTCATCGCGCGGAAGATCGGAGATTCCTGCAGCTTCAGCCGGATGTAGACGGAGAACGCGAGCAGGATCACCGAGAGCAGGAACGGAATCCGCCAGCCCCACTCCTTGAACGCGTCCACCGACATCTTCACGCGGCACACCCCGATGATGATCAGGGCCAGAAGAAGGCCGAGGGTCGCCGTCGTTTGGATCCAGCTCGTGTTGTAACCTCGCTTGCCGTGGGCCGAGTGCTCGGCGACGTAGGTTGCAGCGCCGCCGTACTCGCCCCCGAGCGCGAGCCCTTGGAGGAGGCGCAGGGCGACGAGGAGGATGGGAGCGGCGAACCCGATCTTCGCGTAGGTCGGCAGGAGGCCGACGGCGGCCGTGGAGGAGCCCATGACCACGATGGTCACCAGGAACGTGTACTTCCGGCCGACGAGATCGCCGATTCGGCCGAAGACCAGAGCGCCGAAGGGGCGGACGAGGAACCCGGCCGCGTAAGCGACGAAGGACGAGAGCAGCGCCGCCGTGGCGTTTCCCGGCGGAAAGAACAGTGCCGCGAAGAATGGGGCGAGCGTCGCATAGAGGTAGAAGTCGTACCACTCGAAGACGGTGCCGAGGGACGAAGCGAAGATGACCCGTCGTTCCTCCTTCACCTCGGTCGGACCCAGCACATCGGTGGTTGCCGTCGCCATCAGATCCTCCTTCCTCAGACCGAAGCCGCTGTCGACTTAGCGCGAAGGCGGCGGCCCGCGCCGCCGGTCGCGAGGAACATTCGAGTAAACGTCGAGGGGACGGCGCTCGCAGGCGCCGCGGCGAGGCGGAGCTCCGGGTAGGGAAGACTCGGCTCGACGCATCGGCCTCCCTCTTGCGCGCGAGTCTTTCAGAGTCTCGCGCAATGTCAAGAGCAGCCGTACGGCGGGCGCCGGCGAGCCTGACGCCTAGTCGGACGCCTCCAAGGCCTTCACGACCGTGACGGTGCAATCGGCCTGGGCGACGATCTGAGAGGAAACGCTGCCGAGGTATCGCCGCAGCGTGGAGCTGCCGCGCGAACCGACGAGAATCTGCGCGGCACGGTTTGCGCTGGCGAAGTCGAGGATCGCGGCGCCGGGGTCCGGCGCGCCGAGCACGTGATAGGTCGTGCGACTGGTGGGCAGTCCCAGCGGGCGGGCCCAGTGCTCGAGCTCGACGAGCCGCCGGACGTGCAGATTTCGACCCTCCTTGTCCACCAGGGCGTCCATTCCGATCCGGTGGGTCTTGAGGACGGTCACGCAAGCGAGGCGCGCTCCGGGCTGGAGGATCCGGCCGATCGCTGCGCGCATGGCGGCGTCGAGAGGTTCCGAAGGGTGGGCGAGGTCGATCGCCGCCACCACGAGCGGCTCCCGGTTCTTCCCGCGCACCCTGGCAGCGGGGACCCGGGCCTCTCCGAGGGATCGCGCGTATCGCGCCACGACGGTCCAGAACGGGTCACGGACTTCGCGCCGTGCGCGGTCGGTCAGGGCAACCCGCCTGGGATCCCGAAGCGCCGCCGCCACCTCCTCCGCGCTCGCATAGCGGGCGGAGGGATCGACCTCGAGGCAGCGGAGGACAATCTCCTGCAGCCAGGGAGGATAGTCCGGGTCGGCCATTCGGGGGGGCGAGGGGTCACGATACAGGCGACGGCGGAGGCCGCGCACGCTGGCCGGGTTGCCGAACGGACGCCGTCCGGTCGAAAGCAGATACAGCACGACGCCGAGCGCGAAGAGGTCGCTTCGGGGATCGTCCCGAGTCCGGAGGATCTGCTCGGGCGAGATGTAGGGTCCGGTGCCGATTGGGGTCTTGAGCTCCTCCGCGAGCAGATCCGGGAGGTCCCGATGCCGGGAGGTGCCGAAATCGATCAGGACGGCCTCTCCGGTCTCGCGAAAGAGCACGTTGCTCGGTTTGACGTCCAGGTGGATGACGTGCTGCCGGTGAATGTCGGCGAGCGCCGTGGCCACGCGCGCGCCGATGGCCGCGACGTCGCCGGACGGCAGAGGCGCATCGGTCAGGCGCGCGCGGAGCGAGGGAAGCGAAAGGTACTCCATGACGATGTACGGTTCCGTCGAGAGGCCCTGGGACGCGACGAACCGGGGAACGTGCACCCCGGTCAGGAGGGGCAGGATCCCGGCCTCGACTTCGAAGCCGACGATCGCAGCCGGATCGTCGAACTCCCGGAGGAGGGGAATTTTCATGGCGAGCGGCTTCCCGGGCGCCGACGCCGAGGCGACGCGCCAGATGTTCGACATGCGCCCGCGGTGGAGGATCTCTTCGAGCCGAAATCCTCCGACGACCGCCCCCGGTTCGTGATGGCGGCAGTCTCCGGTCACGCTCCTCCCTTTCGCGCCCGAACGCTGTGACGATGTTAGTCCACCGGCCGGGAGCCGGCCCTCGACTGCAATAAGATCGACTCGAACGGAGGAGGGACGACATGCCGGCCGACAAGAGCAAGACGATCGAAGCCCTCCTCCATGAGAAGCGCTCCTTCCGGCCGCCGAAAGCCTTCGCGCGGCAGGCGAACGTGCGCGACGCCGGCGTCTACCGGCGCGCGGACCGCGACTTCCAGAAGTTCTGGGCGGGATTCGCGAAGGAGCTCGCGTGGGTCCGGCCCTGGAAGAAGGTCCTCGACGGAAAGGTGCCCCGCACGAAATGGTTCGTGGGCGGCAAGCTGAACGCCTCCGTCAACTGCCTCGACCGCCACGTGGACGGCCCGCGCCGCAACAAGGCCGCGCTCGTCTGGGAGGGGGAGCCGGGGGACCAGCGCGTCCTGACTTATCGGGAGCTTCACCGCGAAGTCTGCCGGTTCGGCAACGTCCTGAGGTCGCTCGGCGTGCGCAAGGGCGACCGCGTGACGCTCTATCTTCCGATGATCCCGGAGCTGCCGATCACGATGCTCGCCTGCGCGCGGATCGGGGCGATCCACTCCGTCGTCTTCGGCGGATTCTCCGCCGAGGCGCTCCGCGACCGGATCAACGACCAGGGCGCGAAAGTTCTCGTGACGGCGGACGGAGGCTGGCGGCGTGGAAAAGAGGTGCCGCTCAAGAAAATCTCCGACGAGGCAGTTTCCGCGGCGCCGACGATCGAAACCGTGGTGGTCGTCAAGCGAACCGGCGGCGAGATCGCCTGGTCGGAGAATCGCGACCGCTGGTGGTCCGTGGTGATGGCGAACGCGTCCGCGGATTGTCCGCCGGAGGCCATGGACGCGGAGGACCCTCTCTACATTCTCTACACCTCCGGAACGACAGGGAAGCCCAAGGGGATTCTGCACACGACGGCGGGCTATCTCGTGGGCGTCTATGCGACCGCGAAGTGGATCTTCGACCTGAAGGAGACGGACGTCTACTGGTGCACCGCCGACATCGGCTGGGTGACGGGGCACTCCTACGTCGTCTACGGGCCGCTCGCCAACGGCGCGACCTGTCTGATCTACGAAGGCGCTCCCGACACGCCCGGCCGCGACCGGTTCTGGGATCTCGTGGAGCGCCACGGCGTCACGATCCTCTACACGGCGCCGACGGCGATCCGGGCGTTCATGAAGTGGGGCACCGAGTGGCCAGCGCGGCACGACCTCTCGTCCCTGCGCCTGCTCGGCAGCGTCGGCGAGCCGATCAATCCCGAGGCGTGGATCTGGTACCACGAGAACATCGGCGGCCGCCGCTGCCCGATCGTGGACACCTGGTGGCAGACGGAGACGGGGATGATCCTGATCACGCCGCTGCCCGGAATCACCACGACGCGCCCGGGCTCCGCCTCGCGCCCGTTTCCGGGAATCGAGGCGAAGATCATGTCGCACGAGGGCGAGGAGATCCGAACCGGCGGCGGCTATCTCGCGATCACGCGGCCGTGGCCGGCGATGCTGCGCACGATCTGGGGCGACGACCGCCGGTTCATCGAGACGTACTGGTCGAAGTGGCCCAACGTGTACTTTCCCGCCGACGGCGCCCGGCGCGATCGCGACGGGAACTTCTGGCTGCTCGGGCGCGTCGACGACGTCATGAACGTGGCCGGTCACCGGATCGGCACGATGGAGGTCGAGTCCGCGCTCGTCGATCATCCGTCCGTCGCCGAGGCGGCCGTCGTCGGAGTCGTCGACGATCTCAAGGGGACGGCGATCGCCGCCTTCGTGATTCTCAAGGAGAAGGGGAAGGCCGGAGGGACCGTCCGCCGCGATGGACTGGAGAAGGAGCTCCAGGGCCACGTGGCGAAGAAGATCGGTGCGCTCGCGCGTCCCGACAGGATCTTCTTCACGGCCGACCTCCCGAAGACCCGTTCCGGGAAGATCATGCGCCGGTTGCTGCGGGACGTCGCCGAAGGCCACGTGCTCGGCGACACGACGACGCTCGCCGACCCGTCGGTCGTCGCGTCGCTCAAGGCGCAGTACGAGGAGAAGGAAGGCTGATCGGCGCGATTCGGCAGCCCGATTTCGGTCTTACAATGGCCCCGGTGACCAATCTCGAGTCGGTCTTCGACGCGCGGACGCTCGCGCGCCTGGATCGCTGGCGGAAAGCGCGTGCTCTCTTCCTCCGACCCGACACCACGACGGCCGAACGCGCCCTCTCGGAGATCCTGGAGAAACGGTGGCTGCGCGCGCAGGTCTACGGGCGGGCGCGTCGCGTGCTGGCCGAGCGGATCCCGTTCCTGCTGCCGGAGCTGCTGCAGAAGCTCGGACCGGCGGCGGAGCAGGTGCGCGTCTCGCCCGAGGACATGAACCAGACCAAATGGGACGCGATCGGGAACCTTATGCCCCTGACGCTCGCCTGCCGGCAGGTGCGCGCGCTGTGGCTCCTCGACGTTCTGCGTTCCGGGAGCATCTACGTCGAGTTCCAGCCGATCTTCGATCTGCGCAGCGGCGAGGCGTTGGGCTACGAGGGCCTTCTGCGCGGCCAGTCTCCCGACGGGGCACGGCACCTCGCGGCCGAAATCTTTCCCGCGGCGGTCGTGCTCGGCATCGAGGCGCCGTTCGAGAGGCTTTCCTGGATCTCCGTTCTCGACGCGGCCAAGCGGCTGCCGTCGGAGTCCATGGTCTTCCTGAACGTGAACCCGGAGCTGCTGGCCGCGGCGGATTCCTCGCTCGCGCGCCTCGGAGAGGAGGCGGAGCGGATGGAGTTCCCGTACGCCCGCCTCGCTCTCGATCTCGTCGAGATCGAGCGGATGCAGTCGCTGGATCTCCTGCAGAAGGCGCTCGCCGTTCCGCACGACCTGGGCGTCGCGATCGCGCTCGACGACGTGACGTCGGGCTACGGGACCCTCAAGTACTGCTCCGGCCTCGCCCCGCGTTGGATCAAGGTGGACAGCGAGATCACGCGCAGCATCCGCGGAGACGCCCAGCGCCGGGCGATCCTGCAGCTGCTCGCCCAGGTCGCGCGGGAGGCGCGCGTGGGTCTCATCGCGGAAGGCATCGAGTTCGCCGACGATCTCGACGTCTGCCTCGAGGAGGGCGTCTTCGCGGCGCAGGGCTACTTCCTGGCGCGCCCCGGTGCCGAGCCGCCCGAGCCGACCGAGGAATTTCGGTCGTGGCTCGAGGCGCGCCGCGGGACGGCGGGGGAGCCGCGGCCGGCCGCGCCGGTCGAGACGGCGGACGCCGAGCCCGCCGACGACCTGTAGCGCCGGAGCGCCCCCCGCGGAGGACGCCCTGGCGCCGCCGGAATCCTCGCCCGAAACGGTCCGCGTCGACGTCTGGCTCGACGTCGCGTGCGTCCTTCCGACGCGGGCCCAGGCGAAGCTCGCCTGCGAGGGCGGCAAGGTGGACGTCAACGGAGAGCGCGCGCGGGCGCATCGGCGCATCCGCGAGGGCGACCGGGTGGGCGTGACGACGCCGCGGGGACGGCGGGAGCTCGTCGTCCGGGGCCTCGCGGAGCGCTCCATTCCCCGGTCCCTCGCGCGAACCCTCTACGAGGACGTCACCCCGCCTCCGTCGGCCGAGCAGATCGAGGTGCGGCGGCTCGATCGGATGCTCGCCCCGCGGCGGGACGAGGGCCGGCCGGATCGGAGAGAGCGCCGGGAGCGCCGCCGGCGCAAGGGCTGGTAGCGGCCGCCTGCCCGCTCTTCCGCGCCGGTCGAGGTTGGCGATCGGCGTGCGCTGCGGTCAGGCGAACGTCGGGCTCCGCCGCGCTTCGGAACGCGGCGCCGAGCGGAAGTAGACTTGGCTCGTGGACTTCGAGGTGCTCTGCCCCTGCTGCAACGCGCGATTGAAGGTCGACGCGGAGTTGAAAGCCGTGATCGACCACGAGGCGCCCAAGACCGCACGGAAGTTTGCCTCCGTCGACGACGCCGTGGGGGCGCTCAAGACGCACGACGAAGAGCGGGAAAAGAAGTTCGCGGCCTCGGTCGAGGCGGAGAAGTCGAAGAAAGACGTCCTCAATCGGAAGTTCGAGGAGCTCTTTCAGAAGTCGAAGGGCGATACCTCGAAGCCCGTTCGCGACATCGACCTGGACTAGCGGCGGCGGGTCCAGTCGGATGGGGCGAGCCTCGAGAATCGCGGTCCTGGCCTGCGTGGCGTTCGCGGCGGCGTCGCCGCCGGCCCGCGGGTGGATCTATTCGGAGCACCGCGCCATCACCGCCCGCGGTCTCGACACGCTCGATCCGCGGCACCGCGGGCTGCTCGACGCGGTCTGGTCGCAGGCGCGTTCCGACCGCGGCGTGCGTCTCTGCCAGGCCCTGGACGCCGGGACACAGGGCGAGAAGCCGGCGTGCATCGATCTCGCCGCCTGGCCTGCGATCGCCGGCGATCACTCCTGCACGCCGCCGGAGCTGCTCGCGACGATCCTCGAAAGCGACTGGATTCTGCCGGTGGCCGCCATCGCCGAGCGGACGGGAGAAAAGATCTCGAAGGCGAAGAACGAGAGCGAGCGCCGGAACGCTCAGATGAACGGCGATCTGGGCCTCGAGCGGACGGACAAGGAATATTCGACGCGCGCGGGGGCGAGCAATGCGCACTTTCTGCTGCCGCGCGGCGTGGCGGATCCGAAATCCTATGCCGCGGAAGCGTTGCGGGGCGGCGCCGAGCCCAACGCGATGGCTCTCTACGTCCTTTTCCACCTGGCCGCGATGCATCGGGCGGCGGCGGCGGGCGAATCGGGACCGCCGTCTCCGGGGGAGGCCCGCGAGATCCTGGCGCTCGAGTCGTTCGCTCTCCACTTCCTCGAGGATTCCTTCGCCGCCGGGCATATCGCAGGCTCCTGGGGGAAGGCGGCCGAGCGCAAAGGCACGCACGATTACTACAACGAGCACGGCCTCGACACGGAAACGTGGAAGCACGAGTCGATCGTCCTGTTCGGCGACGGACACATGCAGTCGGTAGACCTCGCGCGCGCCGGCGAGGCGGTCCGCCGGAGCCTCGCGGAGGTCCTGGACGCGGGAGTTCCCGGAATGGACGCGCAGCGTGCGTCGCTCGCCGTGACGCCGCCGGAAGGCGTCGTCTCCGGCAGCTTCAATCTCTGCCTCGCCGCGCACATGCCCGACTGGCCGATTCCGGATTCCATGGATCCCTTTCTCCGCGAGGTGCTCCTCGAAACTCCGATTCCGTTCCGCGGCCAGGGAGTCGCGTCGCTGCCGAGATTCCGCGCCGAGATCGGTTCATTCCTCGGCGTCGTGAGCGGCTTTTCCTTCCTGGGCGCGGATGGTGGTTTCGTCGCCGGCAACAGCGGCGGCGCCCAGGGATCGCTCGACGTGGGCCTGCGCCTCGGCGTGGGCCTCGACGCGCTGCTCGGAGACGGCGGCGACGGTCTCCTCTACCTCCAGGGCGGCATCTCGATGCAGTCGCGCTCCTCCGGAAGCTGCGAGCCCTACTGCTCGAGCGACCCGCTCATCCAGCAGTTCGTGCCGGGCGTGCCGGCGCGGACCGGATTGTCGCTGCGGCTCCGGATGCCCTACTGGCTCATTCCGGGAGACCTGATCCTCGCGACGCCGATCCTCGCCTTCACCGATCCCAAACTTCTCGAGAAGATGGCGATCACGGCCGCCGACGGCGGTCTCGTTCCATGGCAGACCAAGCTCTCGACGCCCTTTGGGCGCGTCCAGTTCGTGCTCGGTCGCGAGGTGGCCGTCCATCTCTTCGGCCGTCTCGCCGGGAAGGACGCGTTTCTGGCGATCAATCCGGACGGCCCGAACGGCCAGCCCGTCCTGACGCCGGTGGCGATCCGGTCGATCCAGTGGGATTTCCCGCTCGTCGAGCTCCGTCCGTTCCGCGAGTACGGGACGCGCTATGCGTTCGCCGGCTTCCTGCAGATCGGGGGCGGCTTCGACCGGCCGCTCGACGCGGAGACGCTTCTGGCCGGGCAGGCGCTGCCCAAGCTCAAGACCCGCTACTTCGGCTATGTCCGCATCTATTTCGACGGCCGGCGCTACTTCTGAGGCCGGCGGGCGCCATCACGGCGCCGGCGCCTTCGCGTAAGCCATCGCCCGGAGCAGCGCGATCCGCCGGGCGATCGGAGGGTGCGTCGAGAAGAGGCTCGCCCAGGCGCCGGAACGCTCGTTGATCGGTCTTCCCAGCGGATCGGCGATGCAGAGCTGCGCCACGCCCTGCTTGATCGAAGGGGTCGGCGCCACGGCGGCGTCGATCTTCTCGAGCGCCGAGGCGAGCGCGAGGGGGTTGCGCGTCAGCTCGGCGCCCGAAGCGTCGGCCAGGTACTCGCGTTCGCGTGAAAGGGCGAGCGCGACGAGCCGCGCCACCAGGGGCGCGAGCAGCAGCGAGACGACCCAGAGCACGAAGAAGACGATCCCGAAGAGGCCCGAGCGGCCCTCGCGGCGCCCCGCCGCGCGGCCGCCGCCCCAGCGCAGGCCGCGCCGCGACGCGTCCGCCACGAGCAGGATCGCCCCCGCGAGCGCCGCCACGACGGTCATGAGGCGGATGTCGAGATTGCGTACGTGCGACATCTCGTGCGCCACGACGCCCTGCAGCTCTTCGCGGTTGAGCGCGTCGAGCGTCCCGCGCGTGACGGCGATCGACGCGCGAGCGGGGCCGGGTCCGGTGGCGAACGCGTTCGGATCGGAATCCGGAATCACATAGACGGACGGCTTGGGAATCCCGGCGGCGATCGCCATCTCCTCGACGACGTTGTCGAGCGCGCGCTCGGCCGGATCGGCCGGGTTCAGCGGCCGCGCCGTCGCGGATTCGAGGATCGCGCGATCGCCCGAGGAGAGCGCCCACCACGCCGAGAGACCGCCGAAGGCCAGGGCGCCGATCGTGCAGATCGGCACGCCCGGAGACCCTCCGGCGCCGTAGAGGAAGCCGTCCGCGCCGAGGCCGAGGATCGTGAGAAAGAGGACGATCGCGGCGAGAAAAACGGCCGTGCGCTCCCGATTGCGCTTCTGCTGCTCGTAGAGGTTGGTCGCGCTCAACGCGCCGGAATCAGGACGGTCGGACGGAGAGGTCCACCTTGGGGACTTCGCGCTCCGCCGCGTCGCGGATCTCGTAGAGCTCGACCGGCTGGAATCGGAAGGTCTGCGCGATGAAGCTGTCGGGGAAGACCTGCTGCGCCGTGTTGAAGCGCGTCGCGAGATCGTTGTAGAACTGCCGCGCGAATCCGATCTTGTTCTCGGTCGAGGTCAGCTCCTCCATCAGCGCCCGCACGCTCTCGTTCGACTTGAGGTTCGGGTAGCTCTCCGCGAGCGCGAAGAGCCGGGACAGCGTCTGGGTGAGCTGGTTCTCTTTCTGCGCGGTGTCCGCCACGCCGTGTGCGCCCGCCGCCGCGTTGCGCGCCGCGATGACCTTTTCGAGGGTGTCCTGCTCGAACTGCATCTCCCCCTTGACCGAGGCGATGAGGTTGGGGATGAGGTCGTGGCGGCGCTTCAGCTGGACGTCGATCTGCTTCCAGGCGTTGGCGACCTGATTCTTCAGGGAAACGAGGTTGTTGTAGCGCCAGATCGCCCAGATGGCCGCGACGAACGCGAGGGCGACGAGAAAGAACAGGCAGCCTCCGACGGCCATCATCGCGTCAGGCGTTCAGTCCCTGCCGCAGCTCCCGGGACAGGATCTCGACGGCCGACCGCGTCCCGCCGGTCATCTTTTCCTTCCAGACGGTGTCGGTCTCGAAGCGGCGGTCGCCGATGGATTCGGCCCACGGCCGCAGGGCGGCGTCGAGCTCGCTCGCCGACCAGACGTCGCCGCCGCGGCTGCGGGTCATGGCGATGACGTAAGGCACCGTCCGGATGAACGCGCGCAGCGCCGTCGAGCTCTTGATCGAGTATTTGCGGCCCGCAAACGCCGCCGGGAAGGCCTTCGCCGCCGCCTTGAAATAATTGAGGAAGAATCGGCGTGCGTTCTCGCGGAACTCCCGGGCGATCCGTCCGCCGGCGGCATCCATCGCCGCGAAAACGTCGCGCAGCTCGTCCGCGAGCGATGCCTGGGTGACCGCGCCCTTGCCGATGCCGAGCACCTTGATCTGACCCTTCAGCGGCGAGTGCTCGTCCTCGTTCAGCGCGCGGATGATGTCGTGCGCGGCGGCGAGGTTCTCGTCGCGGTAGAGGCGCCGTCCGGAGAGCGAGATCAGATGCGAAGGGTTGAGCTTGGTGTGCTTGCTGTTGATCGTCACGAAGAGCTCGACGACCTGATCCGGCGTCAGGGAATCGAAGACGACGGCCGGGACCTGGAAGTCCTTCAGGTTGTGCTTCTCCGCGAGCTGGTGCAGGGCGAGCAGCCGGTGCTGTCCGTCGAGCGCCCGCAGGATGCCGGACTCGTCCGGCAGCTTCAAGGTGCCGATGTCGTTGCGCGAGGCCGAGGAGGTGAAGTCGAGCCGCTTCTCGGACACGAGCAGCACGCTGCCGGGAATCGCCGGGAGCGTCCCGGAATCCGCGCACTGGAGGTAGTAGGCGACGAGCTCCTCGATCTTCTTCTGGATGATGGGCCGCTGGAACGCCTGCTCGGAGGCCGCGATCTTTTTCTCCAGGAACTCCCAGTTCACCCGGACTTCCTTGCCCTTGCGCGCGTGGGGCCGCGTGGTTTGCGAATGCGGCCCGAAGGAGAGGACCTCGAAGCCGACCAGGGTCTGGAGGTCGGCGCCGGACAGCAGAGCCTCGTAGAACCGCACGCCGAATTGGTTCAGCCGGAGCGAGGGAACAGACAGCATCCGGATCCCCCCTTGTCGCGGGCGCATTATATGTAAGGGCCCGGCGAGGGCCCGGCCGGATCGTCAGGGAGGGGAGATCGCCCGCCAGTCGGCCGCGCCGGCCATCCGTTCGTGCATCTGGGACGCCCCGGCGAGGATTCCCCGCAGCTCGGCGGTCAGGAGCTTTTCGAGGTCCGGGAGGTTCGCCGGATCGGCGAGCGGAACCGAGCACTCGATGGCCGTCTGGCCGAGC
This sequence comes from Thermoanaerobaculia bacterium, assembly GCA_036558325.1. Classification (GTDB taxonomy): domain Bacteria; phylum Acidobacteriota; class Thermoanaerobaculia; order UBA5066; family Gp7-AA6; genus DATBFU01. The sequence continues at coordinate 35,552 of DATBFU010000067.1, forward strand.
GAGGCGAAGAAGGGCGACGGCCGGCGGGTCCAGTCGGACTCGTTGCGCCGGTGCTTGGTCATCAGGAAGGCGGCGAGTCGGCGCTCATCCCAGGGCTCGATGAGCGTCCAGCGAAAGTTCGCCCGGGCGCCCTTGTGCTGCACTTCGGGCTTCTCCGCGGCCAGAGCGATCGACATAGATTTGGTTTAAAGATAGCATCCGCGTCAAAACGAGCCACCCGTGAAGGTCCATTTCGCGACGATTTTGGCGCTCGGGCTTCGGGTCTGGCTCGGGGCCGCCGGCACCGCGTCGGCGGCGGAGGGGCCGGCCGATCGCGTCTATCCGTCCCACCTCATGGTGGATCAGGAGGTCGTGGTCGCCGCCCGGATCACCGGGATCGTGGACGAGATCCTGGTCGATCGCGGGGCGTCCGTGGCCAAGGACCAGCCGCTCTGCCGCCTCGACGCCCGGGAGCTCGACGCCGAGGTCGCCGAGGCCAAGGAGCAGATGGACCTGAAGAAGCTCGAGCTCGAGCGGGCGAACCGGCTCTCCGACGGCAAGGTCCTTTCCGCGGCCGACCTCGACGAGAAGAAGGCCGAGTACCAGGTGGCGGTGGCGCAGTACGACCGCGTCCGGACCATGCGCGACTACACGGTGATCCGCGCGCCGTTCTCGGGCGTCGTGACCGAGAAATACGCGCGGGTGGGACAGAAGGTCATCGAGGATCGGGCGGAGCCGCTCTTCAAGATCACGGCCTCCGAGCCGCTCCTTGCGCGCGTGTACCTTCCCGAGGAGGATCTGCTCAAAGTGAAGCGCGGCGATCCGGTCGATGTGACCCTCGACCGGTTTCCGCGGGCGCGCGCGACCGGCACGGTCCAGTTTCTGAGCCCCACGGTCGACGCGGCGAGCGGCACCTTTCAGGTCGTCGTTCAGGTCCGACGCGACCCTTCGCTGCCGGAGCTGCGCCCCGGTGTGGCCGTGAAGGTGCACTTCCGCGGCTCGCGCAACTGAGGGCATGGCGGGCGGGCGCTCGTCGAAACGGCTGCGCGACGCGATCGATCGCGTCCTGATCCACGACATCAAGAACATGGGTTTCCGGCTGGAGATGCTCCGGTCCAACCTGGACGAGCACTACGGCGAGCCCGAGTTCAAGCGCTCGGTCCAGGAGCTTCTGGCCGCGACCGTCGACCGGCTCGACAAGATCGTCGGACGCTTCGCGGCGCACGAGGACGCGGTCCTCATCAAGGTCGCGCTCGATCTGAACGCCCTGGTCCGCGACGTGGGCGACGCTCCGACGCGGCGCGGAGCGCGGCCGAGGCGCGCGGGAGGAGGCGAGCTCGGCCGGCTGTCTCTCGCCCTCGGAGAGGTGCCGCCGGTCTGGGGCGACCCGTACTATCTGCGCGACGCGCTCGCGAGCCTCGTCGACAACGCGCTCGAGGCCGCCGGGCCGCCGGGCAAGGTTCTCGTGCGCAGCTTCGCGACCGGCAAAGGAGCCCGGCGGCGCGCCAACATCGAGATCATCGACAACGGCCCGGGCATGTCGGCCGACTTCGTCCGCGACCGCCTCTTCCAGCCGTTCCAGACGACCAAATCGGACGGCGTCGGCCTCGGCCTCTTCACGGCCAACCAGATCGTCCGCCACCACGGCGGGACCGTCCGTTTGAAGTCGCGCCCGGGGGAAGGCACGCTCGTCCGCCTGTCCTTTCCGGCGGTCCGGGCCGAGCCGTGACGGCCGCCGAGGAACTGCCGCGGATCCTGATCGTCGAGGACGATCCCTTTCTCCTGGATCAGCTCCGTTTCGCGCTCTCGGGCCGGTTCGCCGTCACGGGAGCGCGCGACGCGACCGAGGGACGGGCGCATCTGGCGGGCGAAGCCGACGTCTATCTCTTCGACCTTCGCCTGCCGCCGTCCCACACCGTCGAAGAAGGCTTCGGCCTCCTTCGGGAGGTCCGGCGGCGCGACCCGGACGCCACGGTAGTCGTGATGTCCGGAGAGACCGAGCGGCGCGAGGCCCTGCGTGCGGTCGAGCTCGGCGCCTTCGACTTCTTTCGCAAGCCGGTGGACGCGGCCGAGCTGCTCGTCATCCTGACGCGCGCCCTCGAGCGCCGCCGTCTCCTCGCCGAGAATCGCACCCTGCGTCTGGAGACGAAGGCGCCCGGCCCCTTCGACCGGCTGGTGGGGGAGAGCTCCGTCATGCGCCGGCTCCTCGACGAGATCCGGCGGCTGGCGCCTTCCGACGCCACGGTGCTCGTCGTCGGCGAGAGCGGCACCGGCAAGGAGCTCGTCGCGCACGCGATCCACGACGGAAGCCCGCGCGCGAAACGTCCGTTCGTGGCCGTCAACGCCGCGGCGCTGCCGGAGGCGCTCGCCGAATCCGAGCTCTTCGGGCACGAGAAGGGAGCGTTCACGGGGGCCGTGTCGTCGCGCCCCGGCCGCTTCGAGCTCGCGGCCGGCGGAACGCTTTTCCTCGACGAGGTCGGGACGCTCTCGCCGGCGATCCAGGCGAAGCTCCTGCGCGCCATCGAGTCCCGTCAGATCGAGCGGGTCGGCGGACAGCGCACCATTCCGGTGGATCTGCGGCTCGTCTCGGCGACCAACGAAGACCTGGACGGCGCCGTCGCCCGCGGGAGCTTCCGCGAGGATCTCTATTACCGGATCAATACCGTGCCGATCCGAATTCCGCCGCTCCGCGAGCGGCTGGAGGATCTGGAACCCCTGTCGGCGCACTTCCTCGCGAAGTACGGCGAGCGGCACCGGCGGCCCGGCCGGCGTCTCGGTTCGGGCGTCCTCGAGCGCCTGCGCCAGCATCCCTGGCGCGGCAACGTGCGGGAGCTCGAGCACGTGATCGAGATGCTGGTGCTCTTCTCCGACCAGGAGGAGATCGGTCCGGAGGACCTGCCGCGCGTGCTGCGCGACCGGGCGGGCGCGGCGTCGGGCCGACCAGCCGGCGGCCTGCCGTTCGCCAGGGCCGTCGAGGAGTTCGAGAAGAGCCTTCTCGCCCAGGCGATCGCCGACGCGGGAGGGGTCAAGGCCGAGGCCGCCCGAAGGCTGGGACTCGACGGCAACCAGATCAAGTACCTCTGCAGGAAATACGGCCTCTAGCCGGGCGCCGGGGTTGAAGAATTCAACCGCCGGTTGAAAAATCTTTCTCTTTGACCGCTGATGGAGGTCCCGGCAATCTATGAAATCATTTCTTTTCAAAGGTTTGGATGAGGCGTCGCAGGCGCCGGCGGTTGGTCCCAACCTTGCGATATCGGCTGTCAGAGCAAGGAGGGAACTGAAATGGCGAACGAAGTGAGAATCAAGCTGACGGACGAGCAGAAGGCGAAGATCAAGGAAGCCACGGGCAAGGACATGCCGGAGATCCGGGTCGGCAGCCTCGGCGACAACCCCGCCCTCTCGGCGAAGACGGTCGCCCCGCACGCCTCGGCGCGCAACATCCACGCCGCCCGTAACGTCCAGGCGGCCCGTAACGTCCAGGCGGCCCGTAACGTCCAGGCGGCCCGCAACGTCCAGGCGGCCCGCAACGTCCAGGCGGCCCGAAACGTCCAGGCGGCGCGCAACGTCCAGGCCGCCCGCAACGTCGCGGCGGCGAAAAGCATCTCGGCAGCCAAGAACATCGCGGCAGCCAAGAACATCGCGGCGGCCAAGAACATCTCCGCGGCCAAGAACATCACGGCCGCCAAGACGGTCTCCCCGCGCAACATGGCCCGCAACCTGTCGGCCCGCAACGCGACGCGCAATCTCTCGGCGCGCAACGCGAGCCGGAATCTGTCCTCCCGCAACTCGACGCGCGGCACGACCAAGTAACCTCGCGCCACCGGATCTTCGAGCGCCCCGCCTCGGCGGGGCGCTTTCTTTTTCACCAGAGGACGGTCTGGAGCCAGCGCTTCAGGACCCGGAACGTGCTTCCGAGGACCGAGGCGCGGGGCCCGGAGATCTTGGCGAGCCCCGTCATTCCGGGCCGGAGCGAGCGGTCCGCGTTGTCGAACTCCGCCCGGGCGACGAATCGGTCGGGACGAGCCGGCGGAGCGGACGGGTCGGCGGTGGACGAGGGCGTCGCGGGATGCTCGAGCGTCGCCGCCGAGACCTCGACGATCCGTCCATGGGCGGGCCGAAGCGGCCGGCCCGGCAGCATGGCGGAGACCTCCTCGCCGACCTTCACGTCGTCGAGACGGCGTTCCGAGAAATCCAGGTCGGCGCGGAGCTTCCGCAGGTCGCCCACCTCGGCGAGCATCGTTCCGGCCAGGACGTGACGGCCGCTCCAGTCGGCGGTGCGCGCCGTCAGCACGGTCCCGGCGATCGGGCTGCGGACCACGAGCCTTTCCTGGCGGGCCCGATCGCTCGAGAGCTCCGATTCGACCGAAGCTCCCCGGCGCTCCGCCGCATACGCCAGCGCCGGATCGCTTTCGCCGCGCGCACGGTTCGCCTCCTTCTCGAGGTACCCGCGCTCGGCCGAGAGCTCCCGTCCGCGCGAAGCGAGGGCCGGGCTCGCGAGCCGAAAGATGGGCTGGCCGGCCGCGACGACGTCGCCTTCGTTCGCCAGGACCTCGGCCACGACGGCGTTCTCCGGAGCTTCGAGGCGCGCCTCGGTCGAGGCCCGCAGCCGGATGTCGGTGCGGACCTTGCGATGCGTCCAGGGCACGAGGAGAACGACCGCGAGAAGAGCGACGCCCGCGAGCAGAGGCTTCCGGCTGCGGCTGGACATGATGAGGTCCTTCTTGTCGAGATAGAAGAGACGGCCCGTCCGCGTCACGAGCCGGACGCGTTTGCGGAAGAGCCGCAGCAGCGTCAGGACCAGAAGCAGGACGGCGAGATTCGGGAAGTATTTCGAGTAGAAGTTGTAAAAGAGTCCGCCGATGAACGCCATCACGACGCCGATGTAGGCGAGCGCGAGCGGAGCGTAGATCCAGTAGATGCGCCGCTTGCGCCGCGAGGCCTCGGGGATCTCGACGGGCAGTCGCAGCACTTTCGCCTGGAAAAGGGCGCCGAGATATCGGAACGACTCCTCCCGAAGCTCGGGGATCTCGAGGACGCTCGAGAGCGCGTAGTAGCCGTCGATCTTGATGAGCGGGTTGATGTTGAAGAAGACGGTCGACGCCCCCGTAAAGAGCATCGTCTTGTAGGCGAACTCGTTCAGGAAGCTGTCCGGATACGACACGACCCAGAGGAACGTCGCGGCGAAACAGATGAAACCTTCGATGTAGATGCCCGCGGTCGTGACCCAGAGCCGGTGCCATTTGCTCTCGAAGAGAAGCGAATCCGTCGTGTCGCAGTAGAAGGCCGGCGTGAAGTACAGGAGCGCGATGCCGATGTCGTGCACCTCGCCCCCGTAGAACTTCGTCGTGTAGGCGTGGGCGAACTCGTGGATGCATCCGATGATCGAGAGCAGGAGGAAGAACTGGATCGCATCGAGCAGCGGCTTCTTCAGAAAGGCGTAAAGCTCGAGCGTGCCGGACCAGATCGGCTGCCAGTGCTGGACGAAGATGCCGACCGTCCAGAGCACCGCGAGGCACCAGACGAGGACGACCGGAGGCGTCCAGATCCAGCGCACGTATTTCGCCGTGCGCACGAGGAATCGCTCGGGATCGAGCACGTGGAAAGGAATGAAGAAGATGTTGCGGCCCTCGGCCTTCTCCTCCGCGGCGCGCTGGCGCGCGGTCTTGGCCCGGGCGAGCAGCTGGAGGTTGCGTTCGGCCACGCCCTGCTCGATGAGGTCGACCTTCCGGAGCATTTCCTCGAAGTCGAGGACGAGCGTCGCCGAGATCTCGTCCCGCGGGAACTCGCGCCGGTAGTCCTCGAGGATCTCCGTTCGCGTCCGTGTGCCGTCGAAGAGCTGGATGAGGCCCCACTCGGCGTCCGAGAAGTTGTAGTACTTGATCGTCTCGGGGTTCTTCACCACCCACGTGACTTCGCCCATCTGGACGACGCGGCGGATGACGAGGTCGCCTCGGAGGGCGGGCCGGTCGCCGGCGGCGCCGTGCTTTTCCGCGAGCGCGGCGGCCGCGTCCCCCGTGCGGGCGGCGAGGAGGCCCCCGGGCCGCGCGCTCAGGGCAGGAGCGGCCAGACCTTTCTCCAGAGCCATCGGGCGGGCTTGCGCAGGAGCAGCGTCGCGATGCTTCGCCGGCCGGCCCAGACCTTTCCCGTGCCGACCATTCCCGTCTTGAGCGCTCCGCCCGGGTTCTCGGCGCGGACCTCGGCGATGAGGAACCGGTTGTCGCCCTCCTCCCGGACGCGGGCGCCGAGGCGCATCACCGAGCCCGGGAACGTCCGCGTCGGATACGGGTTGATCTTCAGGGCGACCCGCTGCCCGACGGCGACGAGCGCCGCGTCCGCCTCGGGCACGGCGACCTCGGCCGTGACGGTGCCCGCGTCGGCGACGACGGCAAGCTCGTCGCCGCGATGAAAGAACTGGCCGACCCGCTCCTCGATCCGCGGCGTCACGATGACGCCGGAGGCCGGCGCGGTCAGGCGCGTTCGCGCGAGCTCTTCCTTCGCGAGGGCGACGCGCGCGTCGAGCTCGTCGCGCCGCGACTGCGCCTCGAACATGCGGGCGGAATCGCCCGCCTCCCGGTAGCGCGCGACGTCGCTCGAAGCGATCGCAAGGTCCGCCTGCGCGTCGGCCAGGCGCGCCGCGTACGCCTCGTCCTTGAGCGTCGCGATGACCTCGCCCGCGGCGACGTGGTCGCCCTCGTGCTTCTGCACCGAAGCGAGGACGCCGTCCACGCCGGCCGTCACCGAGCCGCGCGAGGCCGGGCGGACGCGGGCCGGCCCGGCGATGCGCAGCCGCCACGGAACGACACAGAGGAGCAGGGCGGCCGCGAGGCCCCCGATCCAGACCGCGCGGCGGCGCTTCGGAGCCTCGCCGAGCGCACGGCGTTTGGCCGCGAGCGGTTTCCAGAAGCCCACGAGCGGCACCTGGCGGTAGAGCTGCGCGTTGCGGACGGCCACGGTCGCCTGGTTGACGAGGATCTGGAGCAGGTCGCGCGTCTCGCCGTCGAAGACGAGGGGATCCCTGCTCTCGAACGCGAGCACGCCGAGCTTGCCCTCCTCGTCGGCGAGAAGGGCGGCATGAAACGAGCGCAGGCCCGTCTCCTCGAAGACGGCGCGGAACTTCTCTTCGGTCTCCGGACGGTCCGCCGTCAGCGCGCCGTCGGGCGTCTGGGTCACCGAGACGTTTTGGCCGGAGAAGAAGACCCACTGGAGCAGCTCCTCGAGCCGCTTGACCTCGGGCTTCGAGCGGTCGACCTCGTTGGCGCCGGAGATCGCGCCGAGCCGCATCTTTCCCTTCTCGAGGATACCGATCGCGCAGCGGTCGTACGTGATGAGCGCCGCCGTCGCGTTGACGATCGTCTGCATGACCTTGTCGAGATCGAGGGTCGCCGTGATCTCCCGGCTCACGGCGAGAAGGGCGTCGAGCTCTTCAACCTTTTTCTCCGCCTCGTGCTGGCGCGCGGTGCGCAGCGCGCGGACGGCCTGCCGCGCGACGTCCTGGAGCAGCTCCTCGTCCTCGGGCGCGAACTCGGGATGTCGCCCGCGCTTGTTCGCGAGCACGAGCGCTCCGACCGAAGCCTGCTCCTCGATGAGCGGCACGGCCAGGACGGAGCGGATCGGGTAGCCGTCGACCTCGGCGGCCAGAGGATCGTCGTCCGGGATCCGATTCCTCCGCAGCGCGCTCTGTTCGGCCAGGACGTCTCCGGCGATCGACGCGCCGACGGCTTCGGGCGCGGGCGAGATCTCGTAGTTGTCGTTGATCGCCGTCGCGGCGAGGGTCGCGTCGTCGCCCGAGAGGAGCCAGAGCGATCCGGTCTCAGCCGTCGCGAAGTCGACCGCCTTGCGGACGATCAGCGCCGCGAGCTCCTGCGGCACGATCGTGCCCCCGAAGGCCTTCGAGAGGTCGTAGAGGTTCGTGAGCCGCTCGATGGCGCGGAGCATCCCGACGGTCTTGCGCTCGGCGCGCAGGGCCCGGCCGAGCGCCGGCGCCGCGTCTTCGAGAAAGCCCGAGAGCCGCGCGAGCGCCGCATCGGGGTCCTGGCGCCGCCGGAAGAGGAGCACGAGGAGCGCGACGACGAAGCCCTCGGCTTCGAGGGGTAGAGCCACCGCGATCTCGGTCCCCGCGGGCATCCCGCGGAGGAACGGGTCGTCGGCCGCGGCGAGCTCCGAGCGCTCGAGCGCGATCGCATGTCGGTCCCGGACGAGCTCCCAGGCCACCCCCGAATCCCGCGGCACCGAGCGTCGGCGGAAGCCGTCGGTGCCCTCGCCCGCGTTGCCGATGCACAGAAAGAGGGGATGAACGGTGTCCGGCGCCCAGAGGAGCGCGCCGTCGGCCTGGGCCATCTCGGCGCTCCACCGGGCCGCCCAGCCGGAGGTCTGAGAGAGGTTCTCGCAGAGCGCGAGCTCCGCGAGCGCCGAGACGGGGCGTTCCCCGTCGTGCCCCTCCGGGCCCCCTCCCTCCGGCTCGTCGGGCATGCGATCTCCTGATTTCTTCCTAGAAGCTCAGGACGGCTTTCTCCAGATCGTCATGAATCTCGAAGACCGAATCGAGCTTGGTCATCTCGAGGAGCTTGCGAACCTGGGGGCCGGCGTTCACGAGCTTCGTCTGTCCGCCTTCCTTCTGCGAGATGGTCAGCGCGCGCACGAGGGCGCCGAGCCCCGAGCTGTCGAGGAAACCGACCCGGCCGAGATCCACGAGCAGGTGGATGCGGCCGTCTTCCAGGAGATGGGTGACCGTTCTCTTGAAGTTGGACTCGGCTTCGCCGATGACCAGATCGCCGACGACGGTCAGGACCGTGACCCGCCCGTCCTCTCTCGTCGTGAGCTCCATGAAAGCGGCGACATTATGTCGGAAACGCCCTTCTCGTCCAAGGCCCGCCGGACGGGCGCCGGAACTATGATCCGCCCGTGCGGCGATGAAGTCGGCGCGGACCGCCGATCACGAGGTGGCGGAGGTCGTGCTGCGGCAGGAGCCCGCGGTCGGCGGCCGTGTCACGGTGCGCGGCCCCGTCGGCGCGGAGGGGGAGTGGATCGTGATCGACCGGCGGCCCGACCCGCACGGATGGCGCGTCACGGCGGTGCGTTGTCTCGCGGCCTGCCGGGAGCATTCTGGAGCCGACGACCGGACTTGAACCGGTGACCTGCGGTTTACGAAACCGCTGCTCTACCGACTGAGCTACGTCGGCCCGCGACGAGTCGCGAAACGGTGAGCGGAAGCCGGGGATCTTACGGAAACCGGACGCTTCCGTCAACGCGCCGTGCGCGCCCGGTTCAGTCGAACCGGACCGAGACGATCTTCGAGCAGCCCGGCTCTTCCATCGTGACGCCGTACATCGCGTCGGCGGTCTCCATCGTGCGCTTGTTGTGCGTGATCGCGATGAACTGCGTCTCTTCGGTCATGTCGCGCAGGAGCCGCGTGAACCGGTCGATGTTCGCCTCGTCGAGCGGCGCGTCCACCTCGTCCAGGATGCAGAACGGCGACGGCTTGTAGCGGAAGATCGCGATCAGGAGCGCGATCGCCGTCAACGCCTTCTCGCCGCCCGAGAGCAGCAGGATCGACTGATTCCGCTTGCCGGGCGGGTGCGCGACGATCTCGATGCCGGACTCGAGCAGGTCGTTCTCGTCGAGGAGACGCATCTCCGCCGTGCCGCCCTGGAAGAGGCGCGAGAAGACGCCCTTGAAGTTCTCGTTGATGGCCGTGAACGCGTCGCGGAAGCGCTCCGAGGACGTCGCGTTGATCTTCCGGATGGACTCCTGCAGCTCGGCCACGGAACGCAGCAGATCGTCCCGCTGCGTCGTGAGAAAGGCGAGGCGCTCCGTCTCTTGTTTGTGCTCCTCGAGGGCGAGCACGTTGACCGGCCCCATGCGTTCGATCGACGCGGCGAGCTCCGCGGCCTCCTGCTCCAGCGCCGCGAGCGCCTCCTCGGAAGCGTCCGCCGGCGGCGCGAGCTCCGCGGCCTCGGTCGAGAACTCCGTTCGCGCTTCCGCCTCGACGTGCTCGAGATCCGAGCGGAGCCGCGTCTCGGCGACTTCCGCCTCGAAGCGCGCCTCGCGCGCGGCGTCCAGGGACGCGCGGCGGGCCTTCGTCTCCTCCTCGGTCCGCCGGATGTGAATGGCCGAGGCCTCTTCGGCGGTCGTGGCGGCGGAGAGGTCCTCCGCGCGGCCGCGGCGCTGTCCGAGATTCGAAGCCTGGCGGGCGCGGGCTTCCTCTTCCTCACGCGCGAGCTCGGCGGCCCGTTGGGCGATCCGATCTTCTTCTTCGCGGGCCTCGGCGAGACGGCGATCGAGGGTCCCGCGCGCTTCGATGGTCTTCTCCCGGGCGCTCTCCAGGGCCCGCCGGCGCTCGGCGGCGACCTCGGCTTCGGTACGGCGGTGGGCGAGCTCTTCGGTCGCCGCCATGGCGAAGGAGCGCGCCTCGGGCATCTGGAGGGAGAGCGCATCGGCCAGCTCCCGGAGCTTTGCTTCGCGCCCGGCACAGCGCGCCTCCTCCTCGAGCAGCTCGGCGCGGCGGCGGGCGAGTCCCGCGGCCTCGTCCCGGAGTGCCGCGGCCTCCGCGGTGAGCGTGTCCTCTTCCTTCTTGAGGCGATCGCGCTCCTCGCGGCGCTCCTCGAGGCGTCCGGCAAACGCCGACAGAGCTCCCGCGGCCCGCCGCTCGGCCTCGCGCCGGCCGGGAATCTCGGCGCTCCGGCGCTCGTGCTCCCGGCGCAGCTCGGCGGCTCGCGCCTCGGCCTCGCGCGCCTTCTCGCGCGACGATGCCGCCTCTGCGGCGAGGCTCTCGCGGTCGCGAGACAGCGCGAAGCTTCCGGCGACCGCCGCGTCGTTTCGAAAAGCGCCGTAGAGCGAGCCGCGCACGATCTCGCGCCGCCGCGTCACGAACGTCGTGCCGGGGCTCCGCCGGGAGCGCGCCGCCGCGTCCGCGAGGCTCTCGACGAACACGGCGGGCGGGAGCGCCGCGCGCTCGGCGGGCGAGAGATCCTTCCAGTTCTCCAGGACGGCCTCCCAGCCGCCGGTCTCGGGCGCCGCCGACGCCTCGGGCGCCCAGCCCGCGTCCACGAGCCGCAGCGCGGCGACGGTCCCGGCCGCCTCGAGCGCGCGCGCGCCGCCGCCCTCGACTTCGACGAGGAGCGCCTCCGCGTCCCGATCGAGGAGCAGGTCGACGGCCTCCTCCCAGCCCCGCTTCGGCCGCAGGCGCGTCGAGAGACTCTCCCGCGCGCCGATGCCGGCGCTCTCGAGCGCGCGCCGGACGTCCGTCGCGCGGATCTCTCGCCCGCGCGCGACCTCGTCGAGCGCGGCGGCGCGATGTTCGATGCGTCCGAGAGCCTCCCGGGCCGCGTGGTGCTCTTCTTCGGCGGCGTCCCGCGCCGCGGCCAGACGCGCGAGCTCCGCCTCGAAGGCTTCGAGCGCGCGGGCCGCGGTCTCGGCCTCGGCGGACAGATCGCGCTCTTCCCGCGCGGCCGCCTCGAACGCGCGCTCGCGACCGTCGAGATCGGCGGCGATCTTGCCGGCGGCGCCCTCGAGCCGCGCGAGCGAGGCGACGACGCGCTCGGCGGACAGATCCACTTCGTGCCGCGCGTTGCGCGCCGCGACGCCCTCGCCGGCCGCCGTGAGCGTTTCCGTTCGGGCGCCCTCGAGCTCCGTCTCGAGCCCGGCGAGCGCGGCGGCCGCCGCCGAGGCCTTGCGGTCGGCTTCCTCGCGGTCGAGCGAGCGCGACCGCGCCTCGGCGATCGCGCGCTCCACGCGCTCCTCGATCTCCTGGAGCTCCCGAAGCGTCCGCGCGTGCTCTTCGCCGAAATCGCGGGTCTCGCGCGCCAGAGCCTCGCGCCGAGCGGCGAGATCGGCCGCGGAGCGGTGATTCGACTCGATCAGCGCCTCGTCGCGGCCGATGGCCGTCTCGAGCGCCGAGACGACGTCGCGCGCGCGTTCCCGAGCCGCGGTGGCTTCCGCGGCGTCGAGGCGCGCCTGCGCGAGCTCGGCCTCGCTGCGCCCGAGCGCGGCGGCGGCCTCCGCTTCCCGGTCGCGCCGCTCGTCGCGCAGCCGCGTCGCGTCGCCGACGGCGGCCGTGAGCCGGTCGTGGCGCGCGCGCAGGAGCGAAGACCGCTTGCCGCGCAGCGCCTCGGACTGCTCCTTGTAGCGCGCGGCGCGGGAGGCCTGGCGCTTCAACGACGCGACGTTGCGCTCGATTTCCGAGATGATGTCGGAGAGCCTCAGGAGATTTCCGCGGGTCTCCTCGAGCTTCGTTTCGGCGAGGCGCTTGCGGAGCTTGTATCGCGTGATGCCCGCGGCCTCCTCGATCAGGCGCCGCCGGTCCTGGGGCTTCGTCGAGAGAACCTGGTCGATGCGTCCCTGCTCGATCACGGAGTACGCGCGCACGCCGAGGCCCGTCCCGGAGAGCTGGTCCTGGATGTCCTTCAAGCGGACCTGCTTGTCGTTGAGGAAATACTCGCCGTGACCCTCGCGGTAAACGCGGCGGCCGATGCGCAGCGACTCGCTCTCCGGAGCCGCCTCGCCGTGTCCGTTGCCGTTGCCCGGACCGTCGCCTTCTTCGTTGCCGCCGCCGTTGCCGCCGCGCCGCGAGAGCGTGAGCGTCACCTCCGCCATCCCCACCGGGCGACGCCTCGCGGAGCCGTTGAAGATCACGTCGTCCATGCGCTCGCCGCGGAGGACCCGGGCGCTCTGCTCTCCGAGGGCCCAGGCGACGGCGTCGCAGATGTTCGATTTCCCGCAGCCGTTCGGCCCGACCACGGCGGTCACGCGGCCCGGGAAGGCCAGATCCACCTTTTCGTAGAAGGATTTGAACCCCGCGATCTCCACCCGCTCGAGCCGGAACATCAGTTCCTGAAATTTAGCAAAAGCCCCTCACCATCGCCACAAAATCTTGTGGTTGGGCCGGTCGGCCTCCCCTACGAATGGGAATCCGGGCGGGCGGTCACGGGGGGTCGGATTGTCCACCCTCGGGACACCGTCTTCCGGCCTCGGGAGACCTTCGGGGCGCCGCCGGCCTGCCTCCTTCCCGAGCGCGTTTTTGACGGTCGGTTGACGGATTTCGTCCCCGGGCCATTGTGTTTTCGCTGCACATCCGAACAAGATTCTTGTTCACCGGGGGCCCGGAAGAGAGTAGATTCCAAAAGGCGAACTCGAAAGCGACAAGATGCTTAGCCTTGAGGTCCGTAAGAGAACGGGCGGCGCGGAAGTCCACCGCGTCAACTCGCCGGCCCTGACCGTCGGCGCGTCTTCGGGCAACGAGGTCGTCGTGCGCGCGCGCGGCGTCGCGGGCAGGCACTTCCGCATCCTGGAGCGCGACGGCCGCTATCACCTCGATCTCTACAAAGGCGTCGACGCCGTGAGCGTCAACGGCCGCGAGTTCACCGGCGGTCCGATCGCGGTCGGCGACCGCATCACGATCGGGGAAGCGACGCTGACGGTGCTCGGGGGCCGCGCCGGGCTGCGCACGGCGGTCCTGCCCGAGCCCGCGCGTCCGGAGCCGGTGCGCTTCGAGCCGCAGGTGGCCCCGGGAACTCTTCTGCAGGTCACCACGGGTCCGATGACCGAGGTGGAGTACCGCACGCTGCGGCTCTCGACCTACGCCCTCTGCCGTTCGAGCCGCTCGCCGGAGGACTTCGCCGCGCGCCTCGTGGATCTGCTCGACCGCGAGCTGCCGCCGTCCGAGTGGGCCGTGGGTCAGTGGACGCCGGGCGGCGGTTTCCGGCCGTGGTCCTCGACGTTCCGTGAAGCGCCCGCCTTGCCGCAGAAACTCCTCGCCGACGCCCGCGAGGGAGAGCGCCTCGCGCGCGTCGACACGGTGACCGGGATGTTCAGCTTCCTGACGGAGCCCGATGTGGAGCCGGGCGACCCGGCGGCGGCGATCTTCGTCCGCGAGGATCCGCGACTGGCCGCCCGCGCGCTGCTCTTCCTCGAGGAAGTCGTGCAGCTCGCGGGTCTCGTCCTGCGCAAAGCCGGCGGCGCCCTCGAAGAGGAAGAGGATGTTCTCGTCGCGGAGCCGGCCGTCTCGACCGCGGAGCCCGCGGCTCCGCCATCCGGCAGCGAGATGGAGGCGACGCTCCGACGCACCGACGACCTGAAGAAGATCATCGAGTCCGTCGAGCGAGAGGTCATCGACCGCACGATGCGCCGCGTCGAGGGCAATCAGAGCCGTGGCGCGCAGAACCTCAACATCTCGCGCGGCTCGCTCATCGCGAAATTGAAGGATTACGGGATTCCGGACTACCGATATCTTCGGCGCGAGCGCAACCGCCGGGTGTGAGAGCCGGCCGCTAGCGTCGCTTCTTTCTTTCTCTCCCTCTCTCCGACTCGCCGTCCCCCCGCAGCCACCACCAGATCGCGAACGGCGCCGCGAATCGCCCGGCCACCTCGTAGAAGTGAAATCCGCCCGTCCAGAAGTTGCGGGCGGCGCTCCCGTAATGCGCGGCGCTCCAGGCCCCGAGGGCCGTCGCATAAACCGAGCGCACCTGGAACACGAGCGCGGCGGTCTGGACGGCGAAGAGCGCGAGGCATGCGAGGAGGAACGCGGCGACGCGCCTTCCGCCGAGCGGGTGTGGATCGAGCGCGAAGAGGGCGGCGAGCAGAACCAGGTTGAAGTGAAGGTCCGCGGCGGGCAGACCGGGCCGCGGCGCGCCCGGCGGAAAGTCGGCGCGCTCGACGAGAATCTCTCCGTCCCGGGCCTCCAGGCGGGTGACCGCGGGCCGCTCGGTCGCGCGGAGGATCGACTCGCCGGCCGCGGCGAGGACGCCCTCGTAGGCGGCGCGGAATCCGAACCAGAACGCCAGGGCGAGGGCGAAGCCGGCGAGCGCCCGCGCGATCGCGGCGCGCCCGATTCGGGCGCTCGCGGGAGTCGGGGCCAAGGCCGCCGCGCGGCCGGGAGGAGCGGCGTCGTGCGCGCCCGGGCCGCCCACGAGAGGAAGAGCAGCACGCCGAAGAGAACGACGAAGGACTGCCAGAGAACGGTGTGGGACGCGGAGAAGAGCGCGGGCCGATGGACTCCGATCCAGAAGAGCGAGACGACGCGGACGAGGTTCACGAGCTCGATCGCGGCGAATCCCAGGAGAAGCCCCGCGAGGCGCCGCTTCCAGGGCGCCGGGAACGCGAACACGGCGGCGGCGAAGAGGAGCACCGTCTCGAGCCCGTTGCAGCCGTTCTCGATCCGGACGGCGAATGAAGGGGACCGAATCTCGGTTCCGGACACGGCGGCCGGCTCGCCGAGCGCGTTGAGGATCGCGCCGGAGACGCGCGCGATCGCGGAGGTGAAGGGTACGACGGCCGTCCGGTCCACCGGCCGGACCGCGACGGCGACGTAGAAGAGGACGAGGAGAGCGCCGAAACGCGCGAGGAAGGCGAGGGACTCCCGCCGGGACGAGGCGGAGTCCGCGGCGCGCTTCACCCGGCGTCCTTCGACGGCGCGGGCGCGAGGGGTCCCGTCGGCTGGGACTCCCGGATCTCCCGCACGAGCTTCGCGATGGGCGCCGGCAGCGCCAGCAGCAGCTCTCCTTTCGCGTTCAGAACGACCTGCTCGGTCTCGGCCGTGGCGAGGAGACGGCCCCCGCCGTCGCGCAGCTCGTAGTCGAGCACGATCCGCGCGGCCTCGGGCTCCCGCAGGCGCGCCGTCACGCGCACCGTCGTGTCGGCGAGGATCGCCTGGCGGTAGCGGATCTCCATCCGGGTGATGGGGACGCGATACCCGAGCGCGAGCGAACGCGTCGCGGTGAAGCCGTGCCTGGCGGTCAGCGCCTCCCGGACCTGCTCCATATAGAGCGCGTAGTGGCCGTGCCACACGACGCCGTAGGCGTCGCACTCGGCGAAGCGGACGGGGATCTCGATCGAGAATCCGGCGAGCGGCGGCACCTCGGGCCGCCCGCGCTTCATCGCGCTTCCTCCGCCGCGGACTCCACGACGGCCGCCAGGAAGTTTCCCCCCGCGCCGAACGAGTTTACGAGCGCCCGGCGAGGCCGGCCGTTCCAGGAGAAGGGGCCGCTCTCGTCCGCGAGGGCGCGACACGCCGCCACGAGCTGGCCGCCGCCCGAAGCGGCCATCTCGCCGATCGCCCGCTTGACCTCGATCTGGGGAGGCGGAGACCCGAAGAGCCGGCCGAGCGCCTCGGCTTCGGCCGCGTCCATGTCCTCGACGCCGTCGCGCGAAGGGAAGAGCAGGCCGATGTCGGCCGGCGCGGCGCCGGCGGCTTCGAGAGCGCCGGCCATGGCCCGCGTCATTGCGTCGGGATCCGGCGCGAAGCGATACGGATCGGTCGGCACTCCCGCGGCGCCGAGGCCCGCGAGGCGCGCGAGCGGCCGGCCGCCGCGGCGGCGGGCGGACTCTTCGTCTTCGAGGAGGACCGCGAAGGCGCCCTCGCCCTGCACGATTCCGGAGGAGCGCTTCTGCCCCCGCAGCGCGCTCACGCGGTCGAATCCGAGTGCGTAGAACGGATTCCACTCGTCCACGCCTCCCGCGAGCATCGCCCGGGCACGGCCCGCTTCGATCGCGAGCGACGCGAAGAGGAGCGCGTTCAGCGCCGACGGGTCCTTCTGCGTCACGGTGACGTTCGGGCCGTAGACCTTGAGCTCGATCGAAACCTGGGAAGCGGGCGCGTTCGCGACCGTGTTGGGGAAGTGGAACGGGGGCGCCGCCTCCGGCGACTCGGTCAGGAGGACCCGGAGGAACTCGGTGAGCGCTCCGGCGCCGGCCGATCCGGTGCCGAGAGCAATGCCGATCGACTCGGGATCCTTCGCGACCTCGTAGCCGGCCTCGGCGATCGCCTGGGCGCAGGCCAAGATCGCGAACTGGCTGCCGCGGTCGAACCGGCGGGCCTTCATCGGGGGGATCTCGGGCTGCGGAGTGAAGCCGTCGCAGCGCGCGACGTGCGTGGCCTGGAGACCGCGCCGCTCCTCGTCCGTCATGGGGCGAACGGCGCTCTCTCCGGAGAAGAGGCGTCGGGAGAACTCCGCCGCCGAGCGGCCGAGCGGGCAGACGGCTCCGGTGCCGGTGAAGACGCCGCGGGAAGGCATGAACGAGTCAGGCGCGCGCGAGGACGATCACCGTGCTGTTGCCCCCGAAAGCGAAAGAGTTCGAGAGGGCGACGCGCACGCTCGCCGCGCGCGCCTCGTTGGGGACGTAGTCGAGATCGCAGGCCGGATCCGGATTTTCGTAGTGGATGGTCGGCGGCACCGTCTGCTCCCGGATGGTGAGCGCGGTGGCCACGGCCTCGATGGCTCCCGACGCGCAGAGGCAGTGGCCGATCATCGACTTGATCGAGGAGACCGGGATCTCGCGGGCGCGCTCGCCGAGCCCGGTCTTCAACGCGGCCGTCTCCGCAGAGTCGTTCTGAGGCGTGGCGGTGCCGTGAGCGTTGACGTAGTCGACCCGTTCCGCGCCGATGCCGGCCGACGCGAGCGCGGCGCGCACCGTCCGTCCGCCGGCCGACCCCGAAGGGTCCGGCGCCGTCATGTGGAACGCATCGGAGGTCACGCCGTATCCGAGAAACTCGGCGACGACCGGCGCTCCGCGGCGCCGCGCGCGTCCTTCCTCCTCGAAGACGAGGATGCCCGCGGCTTCGCCGATCGAAAGGCCGCGGCGCTCGCGGTCGAACGGGCGGCAGGGATCGGGATCCACGGACCGCAGCGAATTGAAGCCGCCGTAGGTGAGCCGCGCGAGCACGTCGGAGCCGCCCGTCAGGACGACGTCCGCGAGACCCGAGGCGATGGCGTCGAAGGCGTATCCCATCGCGTTGGCCGAAGAGGAGCAGGCCGTCGTGATCGTGGACTTGATGCCCTGCAGGCTCCAGCGCTGCGCGACGCGGTCGGTGATGGCGTCGGGCAGGTGGTTGAGCACGCGCGAGGGCCGGCCCCTTTTGCCTTCGAGGTGCCGCGCGAAAAACTCCTCCGAGTCGAGGAGCCCCGACGTGCCTCCGCCGAGGATCACGCCGACGCGCGTCGGGTCCTCCCGGCCGAGATCGAGCCCCGAGGCGGCGATCGCCTCCGACGCGGCGGCGATTCCCATGCGGTCGGCGCGCGACATCCGCCGCTTCTCGGCGGGAGAGAGCTCGGCGTCGGGAATGTCCCGGACCTCCGCCGCCGTCTGGGTCCGATAAGAAGATGCGTCGAAGAGCGACAACGGCCGGATGCCGCAGACGCCGGCGATCAGGTTCTTCCAGAACTCGGGCACGCTCGTGCCGATCGCCGTCACGGCTCCGAGCCCCGTCACGACCACGCGGCGTCGATTCCCCATGGGGTTCGGAGATTGTGTCATATCGCGCTGGTGCATAATCCGCCGCGTGTCCGGGCGCGTCGATTGGCACACGTACTTCATGAACATCGCGCGGCAGGTCGCGACCCGCTCGACCTGTCCGCGCAAGCACGTCGGCGCCGTGATCGTTCGCGACCGGACGATCCTCTCGACCGGATACAACGGGTCGATCCGCGGGCAGCCGCACTGCGAGGACGTCGGGTGCCTGATCGAGGACGGTCATTGCGTGAACACCGTGCACGCCGAAGCCAACGCCATCCTGCAGGCGGCGAAAAACGGGGTCGGCGTTGCGGGCGCCGAGATCTACACGACCGCGAGCCCCTGCTGGCCCTGCTTCAAGCTCATCGCCAACGCCGGCCTGTCGCGCGTCTATTACGGGGAGTTCTATCGCGACGAGCGGTCGATCGCGGTCGCGCGCAGCGCCGGGATCGAGCTCGTGGATCTCGGGCAGTCGAAGGCGAAGAATTTCTAGAGCGCGTCCCGAGGGAATCGGCTACCGCGCCTCGGCGAGCGAGAGGAGCCGCAGGCAGTCCTCCAGATAGGCTCGGGATGCCTGCGTGAGCCGGAAAAAGCGGCAACCGAGGCCGGGGTCCGGCTCCGCGCCGAGGCGAACGACGATCGCTTCCGCGACGACGTTGCGGTCCGCGCGCTCGCCCGGGATCTCGAACGAGACCTCGATGCGGGCGCCGATCGGGAGCGCGATGGGCGTCCGGACGAAGAATCCTCCTCGGGAGAGATCCCGGATCGCGCCGGAGTGCTCGCTGCCGTCCCGCCAGAAGACCACACGCCACGGGACGGGGGAGCGCTCGTTGGTGCGGGGGAAGAGCTGGAGAAAGCGGCGCAGCGTGCCGAAGAACGCCGTGTCGTCGAAGGCGCGGGGGAGGATCCCGTCGGCGGCCGCCCGGCGAACCTCCGTGCCCTCCTCGTCGGTGGCGAGGACGACCGGCGTCCGGGCGAATCGGGGATCCGCCTTGAGCACGCGGCAGACGTCGAGGCCGCTCATGCCCGAGAGCTCGGCGTCCAGGAAGACCAGGTCGGGCCTCTCTTCGCGCGCCACGGTGAGCGCGTCCGAGCCGCTCGAGGCGGTGAGGACGCGGCACGAGGTGCGCCGGCGAATCGCGTCGGCGACGCTCCGGAAAAGGCCGCTGTCGTCGACGAGGAGGACCGAATTCACCCATCAATTATAGGGCCGCCGTCGATCCGCAGCCCCCCGGTATCATCCGGGCCACCATGGACACGATCACTCACGGCATCGCGGGCGGCGTCCTGGCGCGGTCGGCTTCGGATCGGCCGGGGGCGCGCGCGGCGGTCGCGATCGGGCTCATCGCGGCGATGCTGCCGGACCTCGACATCCTCTACATCCGCACCCGGCTCGACTACCTGCGCTACCACCGCGGATTGACACATTCCTTCGTCGTGCTGCCGGTCTTCGCGCTCCTCGTCGCGCTGGCGGCGCGTCTCGTGTTCCGGCGCGCGCGGCTCACGACGCTCTGGCTCTTCGCGGCCATCGGGATCGCTTCGCACATCGTCCTCGACTGGATCACGTCGTTCGGCACGATGTTCTTCTTTCCGCTGTCGCAGCACCGCTACTCGCTCGACTGGGTCTTCATCCTGGACCCTTTCTTCACCGGGCTCGCGGCGCTGACGCTCTTCGCATCGCTCGTGTACCGGAGCCGCGGACGCGCGATCGCCGTCGCGGGGTCCTCGGCTCTGGCCGTCTACGTCGCGTTCTGCGCCGTGCAGCACGCTCGCGCTCTCGACGCCTGGCGCCGCGCGGACCGGCCGCCGCTCGGCTCCCGGGTCGCGGCGCTGCCGCAGTTCCTGTCGCCCTTCCGCTGGCTCGGGCTGTCGGATCGGGGCGACGCCGTGGACGCCGGCTTTTTCGACGTCGGCCCGTTCGCGCGGGGCGTGGACGATCCCCGCCCCCCGCGGCGGTTCTCCGAAATCCTCGCGAGCCTCGCCGACTTCTATCCGCCGATCGCGCGCGTCAAGATCCGGCGATTCCCCCACCCGCCGCCGTCTCCGGCGCTCGCGGCGGCGCGCTCCCGGCCGGACGTCGAGGCCTATCTGCGTTTCGCGCGTTTTCCGCGGGCCGTCGTGCGCGCCGGACCCGGCGGCGGCACCGAGATCGTCTGGGAGGACCTGCGTTTCCTGCCCTGGTTCGCCGGACCGTGGCAGATGGACGCGAAAGGCGTGTTACGCCGCCGGCCCTTCCTCTTCCGCGTCCGATTCGACGCCGCCGGTCGGACGCTCGAGAGTCGCGTCGTCAGCGACCCCCTCCCCTGAGGCGGGAGGCGGCCCTCCCGGCGCGACGTAGGAATACTCCGGGGAGGGCGTGCGCGTGAGCGCCTCGGAGATGCCCGCGTAGTAGCCCACCTTCACGAGACAGCGAACGAAGACGAAGACTTGCTGCGTGAGGATGAGGGGCACGAGCGCGAAGCGCGCCTCGCCGCCCGCGGGCGGATCGAGCACGATCCAGACGACGTAGAGGCCGGCGGTCAGAAGCGCGTAGCCGAGGAGCACACCGAAGATCCGCCGCGGTCGCGCGATCGCTCCGCCGAGCCCCATGAGAAAGCGCGAGACGGGCGGCAGGTCCGGGCGCGCGACCCAGACGGTTCGAACCGCGTCGGCGGCGAGCTTGATCGCCGTCAGCGCGGCGAGGAGCGCCAGCAGGCGCAGGCCCGTGACCAGCAGCGCCGCGCCCTCCGTCGACAGCTCCTGGACCCGCGGCTCGAGCGCTCTTCCCGACTCGACATAGATCCAGCGATACGCCGCGGCGGCGCCGGCGAACGCCGCGAGCGTGAACGCGAGGAAAGCGGGCAGTCGGCGCATCCCTTCCCGGCCGAACGTCACGAGCGAGCTCGACGGCTCGCGCAGGGTGCCGAGAACGCCCCCGAGCGCGAACGCGTGCACGAGGATCGCGAGGAGCGCGAGCGAGAAGGCGGAGGCGCCGACGCCGCGGAGCCCGTCCACCTGTTCGGGCTCGAGCCCGCGGACGGACAGGAGCCCCTCGGCGGCGTCGCCGAAGGTTCCGAGGACGTCGGGGTGCGTCCGGCGGAACGTCTCCCACCAGCCGTAATCGGGGACGCCGATCATCCGGTCCGCGATCGTCGAATGGTCGAGATTCGCGTGAAGGGAATTGGCGACCGGCAGGATCAGCGCCGCCGCGAGACAGAGCTGGATCAGCCAGAGGGAGAGCGCGAGGTACGGCTTCGAAAGCGAAGCGCGCAGGCCGCGGCCGAAACAGACGAGCGCCGACGGACCCGTCACCAGGCCACCGAAGCGAAGTCGAAGAGATTCTCGAGCCAGAACACGGCGCGTGCGGTCCACCGCGAGGCGGCGCGGGGATCCGGCTCGGGACGGCGGCCATTGTTGGTTCGGTCGGCGTCGAGCAGGATCTTCTCGTCGGGATCCACGACGGCGTCGATGAGCCGGGGGCCCGACGCGACGTGGAAACTCTTCCATCGCGCCTCGCCGTCCCAGGTCGAGCGGTAGAGGCGGCCTCCCTCGAAGCGCAGCAGCACGTCCACCGGAAGCGCCACGTCGCCTTCCCGGCGGACGACGACCCTCGTGTCGTAGCCCTTGGGGCGCGGGATCCCGGCCTCCGACGCGGGAACGAGGCGCCCGTCCTTCTCGAAGAGGCCGAGCGGACGTCGGGCCGGCTGCGACGTTGCCTGGGTGACCGCGTAGTCCACGGCGCCGGAGGAGAAGAAGGTTCGATCGAAGAGCCAGCGCATGTCGCGTCCGGCCGTCTCCGAGAAGCATGCGATGAAGTCGGACGTCTTCGGATGCCGGAAGCGCCAGCGCTCCGAGTACAGGCGCAGCGCGCGGTCCATCATGGGGGTTCCCACGATCCGTTCGATGGTCGCGAGGGCGAGGGCCGTCTTCGAGTACACGAGCGCGCCGTACTCGTCCCGGTCACGGTATTTCCAGCTCGGGAGTCCGAGGGGATCGTCCGTGGCGTGGGCGAAGTAACGGCGGGCCTCGTCGAGCGGCAGGCGCACGTCGATCCCGAGCGGGAGACGGATCCCGAAGACCTCGAGGTACGAGCGCGCGTCGCCGTACTCGTGCTTGAGAACGCGCGCCGTCATGTAGGAGTTGAAGCCTTCGTCGAGCCAGGGCTCCTCGAACTCGTTCGAGGCGAGGAGGCCGTAGAAGTACTGATGGCCGAACTCGTGGATCGTCACGCCTTCGGGAGACTGGAGCGAGGCCGGCGCGATGAGATGCGTGCCGGCGGTGATGAAGGTCGGGTATTCCATGCCGCCGGCGCCCATCGCGCCCCACGGCGGGTCCACGATCGTGAGCGTCGCATACGGATACGTGCCGAGCACGCGCCCGTAGCCGGAGAGGCCCGCACGCGCCGCACGGAAGTGGCGGGAAGCCTGGCCGAGGTGCTCGGGCTGGAGAAACAGCTTGATCTCGACGTCGCCCACTCCCGGCTCCCGGAAGACGTCCTTCAGCACGCGGAAGTCCGGGTCCGCGGTCCAGGCGAAGTCGTGCACGCTCTGCTGGCGGAAACGCGTGAGAACGCGGCCTTCCGACGTCTCGCGCTCCGACACGACCGCGCCCGTCGCGCCGATCTTGCCCTTGTAGCGGACGGGCGCGTCGATCGTGACGTCGTAGTCGCCGAAGTCGGCGAAGAACTCGCTGTTCGAGTGGAACTGGTGGCAGTTCCAGCCGTTCTCCTCGAGCACGCCGACCTTGGGGAACCACTGGGCGACGAGAAAGAAGTCGCCCTTGTACCCCGTGCGTGTGGAAACGCGCGGGAGGCGCGAAACGAAGTCGAGCGCGACCGCGACGGTGTCCCCGGGAAGCGCCGGACGCGGCAGGGGGACCTCGGCGACCGTTCGGTCGTCGGAGTTGCCGTCGTCCGGCGCCATGAAACGCATGCCGGGGAGCAGATCGGTGCCGTCGGAGGAGAGGGCGAGGCGCGTGATCTCGACCGAGCCCCAGGACTCGGGGATGGTGCGGCTGCCCCGGCGTCCGCCGTGCTCGCGCCAGAACGTCGAGAGCGTGTTGCGAAACGCGTTGAGATACAGATGGAGGCGAAGAGTCGCCGTCGGACGGCTCGTCGTGTTCGTCCAGGTGAGGATCTCGGTGCCGGAGACGGTCTTGTGCTCCGCGTCGAGCCGGCAGGAGATTTCGTAGGAGGCGATGGGACGCGTGAGGGGCGCCGCTGCGAGACCGAAGGAAACCGAGAGCGCCGCCACGGCGACGAGCGTCCGCCGCGTCTTTGCCCGAAGCATTCGCGAGACTGTAGCATGCGCTCGATGAGCGAAGAGGCGCCGCACGCGGGCGCGGAAAGCGCGCTGGCGCGCCGCGTTCGCGAGCTCTCCGAAGAGATTCGGCGGCACGAGCGCCTCTACTACGTGGAGAACCATCCGGAGATCACGGACGCCCAGTTCGACGCGCTGATGCGCGAGCTCGTCGCGCTCGAGGAGAAGAACCCGGAGCTCGCGGCGCCCGATTCTCCGACGCGGCGCGTGGGAGGGGAGCCGGCCGATTCTTTCGCGGCGGTCGTGCACGCGACGCCGATGCGGTCGCTCGAGAACGCGTACTCGTGGGAAGAGGCCGAAGCGTGGCGCGCGCGGCTCGTCCGCGCGCTCGGGGGCGCCGAGCCGGACCCCTACGTCGCCGAGCTCAAGATCGACGGGCTCTCGATCTCTCTGCGCTACGAGGGCGGCGTTCTCGTCCGCGGCGCGACGCGGGGCGACGGCCGGCGCGGCGAGGACGTGACGGAGAACGTGCGCACGATCCGCTCGATCCCGCTGCGCATCCCCGAGACGGGCGCGGTCGAGGTGCGGGGCGAGGTCTACTACTCGAAGGGCGCCTTCGAACGGTTGAACGCCGAGCGCGAGGCCGACGGGGATCCGCTGTTCGCCAATCCGCGCAACGCCGCGGCCGGGACGCTGCGCCTGCTCGACTCCCGAGTGACGGCGCGCCGGCGCCTCCAGGCGTGGCTCTACGGCCTCGCCGAGGCGCCCCGGATGCCGCCGACGCAGGCCGGAATCCTCGAGCGGCTGCGGGATTGGGGATTCGCGGTCAACCCGCACTGGAGGCGGTGCGCTTCGTTGGAGGAAGTGCGCGCCTTCCTCGCGCACTGGGAGGAAAGGCGGCACGCGCTCGATTTCGAGACCGACGGCGTCGTCATCAAGGTGGACGACCGGCGGCTCCAGGAGGAGGCCGGCGCGACCGCCAAGTCGCCGCGCTGGGCGCTCGCCTACAAGTACCCGGCCGAGGAGGCGGTGACGGTCGTGCGCGAGATCTCGGCCGGAGTGGGCCGAACCGGCACGCTCACGCCGGTCGCCCACTTCGACCCCATCCAGCTCGCGGGGACGACGGTCAAGCGCGCGACGCTGCACAACTACGAGGACCTGGCGCGCAAGGACGTCCGGGTCGGCGACACCGTCGTGGTCGAGAAGGGCGGCGACGTCATTCCGAAGGTCGTGCGGGTGCTCCTCGAGAAACGTCCGCCGGGCGCCGTCCCGTTCTCGATGCCCGAGCGGTGTCCCGCCTGCGGCGACCCGGTCGTCCGGGAGGCGGACGAGGTCGCGTCTCGCTGCGTGAATCCGGCCTGCCCGGCCGTCGTACGCGAAGCGCTGCGCCATTTCTGCTCGCGCCGCGCGATGCGGATCGAAGGACTGGGCGAGCGTCTCATCGACCAGCTCGTGGCCGCCGGCCTGCTCACGGACGTCGCCTCGATCTATGCGCTGCGCGCCGAGGACCTCGTGGAGCTCGAGCGCTGGGGAGAGAAGTCGGCCGCCAACCTGCTCGCGGAGATCGCGGCGAGCAAGAAGGCCGAGCTCTCACGGCTGGTTTTCGCCCTCGGGATCCGGCACGTCGGCGAGAAGGCCGCGCGGACGCTCGCCCGGCGCTTCGGGACGCTCGATCGTCTCGCCGCCGCGACCGAGGAGGAGCTGCAGGAGGTCGGCGACGTCGGCCCGCGCACCGCCGCCGTCGTGCAAGCCTGGTTCGGGCATCCGAAGCACCGCGATCTGATCGAGTCGCTCCGCCGCCACGGCCTGAACTTCTCGGAGGGCGAGGCGCGCTTCGCCGAAGGTCCCCTGTCGGGCCGGAGCGTCGTCGTGACGGGGACCTTGCCGGGAGTCTCGCGCGACGAGGCGACGGCGCGTCTCGAGGCGGCCGGCGCGCGCGTCTCGGGCTCGGTCTCGAAGAAGACGGACTTCCTCCTCGCCGGCGACGCGGCGGGCTCCAAGCTCGAGAAGGCGAAGACTCTGGGCGTCCGGGTCGTGACGTGGCCCGAGATGCTTGAGATAATCGCGGGGAAGAGCTCTTCGTGACCCGTCAGAGGCTGGCGTCGAAGCCGGCCGGGAGGATCGCTTGGTGGACCTGCCCGCTCGCGTGATCGTCTTCTGCCCGACCCTCGAGCTCAAGAACAAGCCGGGCCGCCTGATGGCCGTGTCGCCCAACGGCTACTACGAGGTCTGGCTCGACTTCGCCGACCGCAACCATGCCGTCCTCCTGCCGATCGCCGGAAGCGCGTTGATCTTCCAGGAGCCCAATTCGACGGTGGGGGAGATCCCGGATCTGGAGCGCTGAGCCGGACCTCAGGGAAAAAGATCCAGCAACTCCCGAAGCTTCGCGACTCGCTCGACTCCCTCCGGGGCCGCGCCCGTTCCGATGAGGATCGCGTGCAATCCCGCCGCCTGCGCGCCGAGCACGTCGATCTCGTAGATGTCGCCGACGTAGGCGCAGGCCTCGGGCGGAAGGTCGAGGCGGTCGGTCGCGGCGCGGAAGATGCGCGGGTCGGGCTTCTCGAAGCCGACTTCGGACGAATCGACCACGAGCTCGAGAAACGGCGCGAGGCCGGCGCGCTCGAGCAGCCCTCGCACCCGGCCGTCGGCGTTCGAAACGACGCCCATCCGGTAGCCGCGGCGCGCCAGGGCTTCGAGCGTCGGGGCCGCGTCCGTGGAGGCCCGGGACCAGAGGTTCGAGCGCCGATGCTCGGCCGCGATGCGCTCGGACGCCGCGCGCCGCTCGTCGGGCCGGATTCGGAGATCCGAGAGGATCGCCTCGAGGAAGAGCGGCAGCCTTTCGGCATCCGTCGAGCCGGGCCGCTCGAGCACGAGACGCTGCACCGCGGCGACGCCGGCCGCCTCGGCGCGATCGAACGCGCCCTCATCCCAGGAGAGTCCGGCGGCGGCGGTGAGGCGCTCGCCGTCCACGCGAATGAGCGTGCCGCCGGCGTCGAAGAGGATGGCCCGGGCGCGGTCTCGACTCGCGGGCCGGCCGCCTTTCAGTGGGGCAGCTCCCGCTTCGCGACGGACTCGAGCTCGTCGGCGACCGAGAGCACCTCCTTTTCGTCCCGTCCTTCGACGAGGATCCGCAGGAGGGCCTCCGTGCCCGAGTAACGGAGGAAAACGCGACCGCGGCCGGCCAGGGCGTTCTCGGCGCGCCGCACGGCCTGGACGAGCGCGGTCACCTCCTCGAGCGGGACGCGCCGCGCCGCCCGCACGTTGCGGAGCGACTGCGGCACCTTCTCGAGCGTCGCGAGACGGCCGAGGCTCCCGCCGTTTTCCGAGAGGATCCGGGCGAGAGTCAGGCAGGTCAGGATCCCGTCGCCCGCCGGCGAGAGCGACAGGAGGATGTGGCCGGAGGTCTCGCCGCCGATCGTCGCGCCCTCCTCCTCCATCTTGCGCGCGACGTTGCGGTCCCCGACCGCCGCGCGGTGGAAGGCGATGCCTTCGCGGCCCAGAGCCGCCTCGAGGCCGAAGTTGGACATGACCGTGCCCACGACGCCTCCCGGCGCGAGCCGACCCTGCCGCTTCCATTCGCGCGCGACGATCCAGAGGACGTCGTCTCCGTCGAGGATGCGGCCGGTTTCGTCGGCGAAGATCGATCGATCCGCGTCGCCGTCGAACGCGACGCCCATCGCCGCGCCGCGCTCCTTCGTCCGCCGCGCCATGCCCTCGGGGTGAAGGGCGCCGCACCCGCGATTGATGTTGCGCCCGTCGGGCGCGACCGACATCGTCTCGACGCGCGCGCCGGCTCGGGTCAGCGCCGCCGGCCCGAGCTCCCAGGCGGCGCCGTTGCCGGCGTCCACGACGATCGCGAGACCCGTCAGGTGCGCGGGCATCAGCGCGGCCAGCCGGTCGAGGTAGGCGCGCGCGAGCGCCGGATCGCGGCTCGGGGCGTGGCCGTTCGAAGAGTCCGGGGCGTCCGCAATCCCGTCGCGGCCAGCGAGCAGGATTTCTTCGAGCGCCTGTTCGTCCGCGTCCGGCCACTTCCGGCCGTCGGGCCCGAAGATCTTCACGCCGTTGTCCTCGTAGGGATTGTGAGACGCCGAGACCGACACGCCGGCGCCGGCGCGGCATTCGAGGACGAGCTCGGCGATCCCGGGCGTCGTCATGACGCCGGCCGCGGCGACCGCGCAGC
The DNA here is from genome assembly GCA_036558325.1 of Thermoanaerobaculia bacterium. Classification (GTDB taxonomy): domain Bacteria; phylum Acidobacteriota; class Thermoanaerobaculia; order UBA5066; family Gp7-AA6; genus DATBFU01. The sequence goes on from DATBFU010000067.1 coordinate 63,170, forward strand.
CGCTCTCCGCGAGACCCGCGGCCAGACGAGCGATCATCCGCTCCGTGGACTCGCGCGTGTCGCCGCCGAGGACGACCGGCGGCCGGCCGGCCCGGACGACCCGGCGGCCGAGCTCGCGTCCGATGCGGACGAGCGACGCGTCGTCGAGCGGGAACTCTCCCGCGCGGCCGCGAAGCCCGTCGGTGCCGAAGAGCCTCATGGCCGCGCCTTTCGCGGTGTCGGCTCCGGCACTTGAGTCGGCGGGATCGCCTCGAGGCGGACGGTGACGGCGACGCTGGACGCCTGTCGCAGGCGGAGGGCCGGCGCCTCTACCGTGAGCGCCGCGGGTACCGTGAACGTAGCCGTCCGGCCGGCGACGGAGACCGGGACCGTCGCCACCTGATTCAGGCGGGCGAGGACCGAAGCCGGGCCCGCCACACGCGCGCTCGGCGGGTCCGCGCTCACCCCGGCGATCCGAACGCCGGGCGCCGGATCGCCGACGACCGCGGGGACGACCGGAACGCTCTTCTCCTCGACGGTGTCGAGCCGGAAGGGGATCTCCTGAGGCGAGATCGAGATGACCTCGACCTCGGGCGGCACGTTGACGTCGTCGGCCGTCAGCCGATAAACGCGCTCGCCCGGCGTCGCCTCCTTGAGATCGAGCACCGCCTCCAGCCGGTCCGGCTCGAGCTGTCGAAAAGCGGTGAACGGCGCGCGCAACCGCACGTCCACGGAGGGCGGCATGGCCGAGGCGACGAGCGAGCGCGGCGGAATGTTCACGATCGAGAGAGGAACATGGTACGTCCTTTCGGACGTGCGCTCTCGCCGTTCTCCGGAGAGCGAGAACCAGAGGGCGAGCGCGATGGCGAGCGCCAGGAGCTTTGCGCCGGCGTTCCGGACGAGAAAACGCGGGAGCGCCATGCCTTCGTCGAACCCTCAGCGGCCCGTGGCGAACTCGCGCAGGAGCGAGTCGCGCAGGGACTTGGCGTCGAGCTCGTCGAGCAGCTCCCCCTGGCGCGCGAGCGACACCGTGCCGCGCTCCTCGGAGACCACGATGGCCAGGGCGTCGGTCTCCTCGGTGATGCCGATTGCGGCGCGGTGGCGGGTCCCGTAACGCTTCGAGAGGCTGTCCTTCAGGGTCAGCGGAAGGAAACAGGAAGCGGCGGCGATCCGCTCCCCCGAGACGATGACGGCGCCGTCGTGCAGCGGTGTGCCGGGCGCGAAGAGCGTCACGAGAAGATCATAAGAGACGGACGAATCGAGCCGGACGCCGTTCTCGATGTATGCCTTCAGTCCCTCCTGCCGCTCGAGCACGATCAAGGCGCCGACGCGGCGCGTCGAGAGCGACGTCGTCGCGAGCACGATCTCCGAGATCAGCTCCTCGGCGTGGTACGAGGAGAACCAGAGCGGCGTGCGGCCGAACGCCGCGAGGGCGCGCCGCAGCTCCTGCGCGAAGAGCACGATGATCCCGAACGGCAGGTAGAAGATCAGGGTCTTCAGGACCTCGCGCAGCGTCGCGAGGCGGAGCGCCACGGCGAGCCGGTAGACCAGGAAGACGATCAGGAGCCCGACGACCATCTGGACGGCGCGGGTTCCGCGGATGAGCCGCAGCAGCGTGTAGGCGATCAGGGCGACGGCGAGGATGTCGATGGCGTCGCGCCAGGTGAACGCAAGGCGCGAGAGGGCGCCGAGTGGTCCGGAGAGGCGTTCGATCACCGGGCCTCCGACGTCGCGGGCGTTCGGGCGGTCGCGGCCTCGGGCCGCGCGATCGCCCGCGTCATGCGCAGGAACCGCACGGTGTCCGCCACGTCGTGGACGCGCACGAGCGCCGCCCCGGCGGAGGCGGCCGCGGCGACCGCGGCGAGCGAGCCGGGGAGCCGCTCGGCGGCGGAGGAGTCCTCGGCCACTCCGGAGAACCGGCGGACGAAGCCCTTGCGCGAGGCGCCGACGGCGACCGGATAGCCGAGCGTCCGGAGGGCGTCGAGGTGGCGGAGAAGAATCAGGTTGCCTTCGGGGCTCTTTCCGAAGCCGAGTCCCGGGTCGACGGCGATCTTTTCGGCGGCGACGCCGGCCGCGCGCGCCGACGCGGCCGCGGACGCGAGCGCCTCGGCGACGTCCGCGACGGGGTGCGCATACGTCGTGTCGTCCTGCATGCGTCGCGGATCGTCTCCGCGCATGTGCATGAGGACGAGTGCCGCCCGGGCCGCCGCGACGACGCCCGCCATCTCCCGGTCGTGGCGCAGCGCGGAGACGTCGTTGACCGCGTCGGCGCCCTCCGCGAGCGCGGCCCGCGCCACCGCGGCCTTGCGCGTGTCGATCGAGAGGGGAGCGGCGCTCGCGCGGCGGATGCCGCGAATCACCGGGACGATCCGGTCGAGCTCCTCCTCGAGCGGGACCTCGGAGGCTGCGCCGTAGTTGGCCGGCCGCGTCGATTCTCCGCCGACGTCGACCATGTCGGCCCCTTCCTCGAAGAGACGGAGCGCCCGCTCGACGGCGCGCCCGCGGTCGAAGGCGAGGCCGCCGTCGGAGAAGGAATCCGGCGTGACATTCACGACCCCCATGACGAGCGGCGCCGATGCGAGATCGAGCGCCCGGCCGCCCGCGAGCCCGAGGCGCGCCGGCGCGCGCTCGGCCCGCTCGAAGGCCGCCCGTGCGCGGTCCCGCAGCGTCGCCGGGAGGGCCTTCAGCGTTTCGGTGCGGCGGGCCCGGGAGACGACGACCGGCGGGGAGGCCGACCCGGAGAAGCGGACGACGTCCACCGGGAATTCGGCGGCGGAGAAGGAGGGAAGCCGGACCGCGTCCCACCCGGCGACCTCCGCCAGGGCCTCGCGGTCCTTCGCCGGGAAGACCAGGTCCGATTCGGCCGCCACGCGGGCAGTGTAGCGGAAGGGCCGCCGGGTCCGATCAGATCGACTCGTCCGCGGTCGGACCGTAGACGGCCGGCAGCGGGACGTCGTTCAACCTCAGGTAAACGGTCAGCTGCCCGCGGTGATGGATGAGGTGATTGAGGAGCAGCCGGCGCACGGCCGCTTTCCGCGGAAGCTGGAAGAAGATGCTGCCGTCCGGCTTGAGCACCGGGAATTCCTCGGCCATGTCGTCATCGGAGCGTGAGGCGATCGCAGCGCGGCTCTCCGCCACGTTCTGATCGAAGCGGGCGAGCAGGTCCGGCGTCGTGCGCAGCGCCGGCGCCTTTTCGCTGCCGACCTGAAAGCTCGGTGCCGAGAGCCGAATGCCCCAGCGCATCGTCTCGGTCACGTGCGTCGCGAGCTCTCCGAGGCTGCGCGACTTGGGATGCGGCTTCCAGTCGAGGCGGTCCATGGGAACGCGCTCGAGGAGCCGTCGCGTGGAAGCCGCCTCGGCGTCGAGCTCGGGGAGGTATCTCTCGGCGATACTCATGCGCTCCGGCGCCCACGCGCTCGCGAAGCGAGCGTTTCCCTAGGCCGGCTCCGGCACGAGCGGTCCGACCTTGCCGCCGGCGGGTTCCGGCGAGCCGGGCGGCGTCACGATCGGGGGCCGCGGCGGACCCGCTTTGCGGAGCTTCGCGACGTCGATTCCGGTCTCGTCCGCGATGATCTGCAGGACCTCCTCGCCGTCCAGGACTTCCTTCTCGAGCAGCGTCCGGGCGAGCCGGTGCATCGCCTTCTCGTTGTCGGTGATGATCTTGTGCGCGCGGCCGTACGCGTCGGTCACGATCCGCCGGACCTCGGCGTCGATCTGATTCGCCGTCCCTTCCGAGTAGTCCTGCGTGCGTCCGAAGTCGCGGCCGAGAAAGATCTCGCCCTCGACCTTGCCGAACGTGAGCGGCCCGAGCTCGCTCATCCCCCATTCGCAGACCATCTTGCGCGCGAGATCCGTGGCCTTTTCGATGTCGCTTCCCGCGCCCGTCGTCATGTGGCCGAGGAAGCGTTCCTCGGCGATCCGGCCGCCCATCATGACGGTGATCGTCGATTCCAGGTACTCCTTCGTGTGGGAATACTTGTCTTCCGCCGGGAGCTGCATCGTCACGCCGAGCGCACGGCCGCGGGGAATGATCGTGACCTTGTGGAGCGGGTCGGCGTCCGGGAGCATCGCGGCGACGAGCGCGTGGCCGCCCTCGTGGTAGGCGGTGTTCCGCTTCTCCTGCTCGGTCATGATCATGGACTTGCGCTCCGGTCCCATCATGACCTTGTCTTTGGCGTACTCGAAGTCGATCATCTCGACTTTCTTCTTGTTGAAGCGCGCCGCGTTCAACGCCGCCTCGTTGACCAGGTTGGCGAGATCCGCGCCGGAGAAGCCCGGTGTGCCGCGGGCGATGACCGAAAGGTCGACCGACTCCGCGAGCGGCGTCTGCCGCGTGTGGACCTTCAGGATCTGCTCGCGTCCCCGGAGATCCGGGCTGTCCACGACGACGCGGCGGTCGAAGCGTCCCGGCCGCAGCAGCGCGGGATCGAGGACGTCGGGACGGTTCGTCGCCGCGACGAGGATCACGCCCTCGTTCGTGTCGAAGCCGTCCATCTCGACGAGGAGCGCGTTCAACGTCTGCTCGCGCTCGTCATGCCCGCCGCCGAGGCCCGCGCCGCGGTGTCGCCCCACCGCGTCGATCTCGTCGATGAAGATGATGCAGGGCGCGTTCTTCTTGCCCTGCTCGAAGAGATCGCGAACCCGCGAAGCGCCGACGCCGACGAACATCTCGACGAAGTCGGAGCCCGAGATCGTGAAAAAGGGAACGTTCGCCTCGCCGGCCACGGCGCGCGCGAGGAGCGTCTTCCCGGTGCCCGGAGGGCCGATCAGCAGAACGCCCTTCGGGATCTTGCCGCCGAGCTTCTGGAATTTCTGCGGATCTTTGAGGAACTCGATGATCTCCTGGAGCTCGACCTTGGCCTCCTCGACGCCGGCCACGTCCTTGAACGTGACCTTCTTCTGTGTCGGGGTCAGCAGCTTCGCGCGCGACTTGCCGAAGGACAGCGCCTTGTTCCCGCCCGCCTGCATCTGCCGCATGATCACGAACCAGATCGCGACGAGCAGGATGAGCGGGCCGTACATGACGAGCGCCGAGACGAGCGAGGAATCCTTGAGCGGCGTGACCTCGATCCCGACGCCTTTCTCGCGCAGGTCTTCGACGAGCTTCGGGTAGTTCGGCGCGTAGGTCTTGAACGTCGTGTCGCGCTTCCCCGCGGCCGGCGCGTAGACGCCGCGGATCTCGTCGCCGCGGATGGTCACCTTCTGAACATGGCCCTGAGCGACCTGGTCCATGAACTGCGAGAAGCTGATCTCCTCGATCGAAGCGGCGCCCGTCTTGAAGACGTTCCAGGCCAGGATGATCAGGACGAGGATGACCATCCAGACGAGCAGATTCTTTATGGTGGCGTTCAACGGGTCTTCTCCTCGGGCTCTTCCTCAGGCTCTCCGGGCCAGGACATCAGCATAACGGAGAAGTGTCGGAATTTATTGCCCGGCCGCGATTTCGGCCACGAAGGGGAGGTTGCCGAAGAGGCCCTTGTATTCCATTCCGTAGCCGACGAAAGTGCCGCCCTCCGACGTGAAGAGGGGATAGTCCACCGTCAGGTCGGTCCGCCGCTCGTGGGGCTTGTCCACGATGGCCGCGATCCGGACGCTCTCGACCCCGCTGCCCCGGAGCTGGTCCGAGAGATACGTCTCGATCACGCCCGTGTTGACGACGTCCTTGAGGAGGACGACGGCCTTGCCGGACAGGTCGAATTTCGTGGCGAAGTCGATCTGGAGGATCTCGTCGCTGCCTTCGGCGCGCCGCACGCTGATGTATTCGAGCGCCGCCGGGGTGCGGACCTGGCGCGAGAGGTCGGCAGTAAACAGCGCCGCGCCCTTGAGGATCGAGAGGAAGACGACGGGGCGGCCGCGGAAGTCCTCGTCCAGGCGCCGGGCGACTTCCGAGACGCGCGCAGCGATTTTCTCCGCCTCGAAACGCCGCTCAAAGCTCGGTGCGTCCATTCGTCTTGTGCTGGCTTGCTTGAGGAAATCCTACACCCGGGGGGAGGCGCGACGCACGACGGGACGCACGGCGGCGACGCGGAGGAGGCTTCCCCGGCGCTCGACACGGACGCGCCGCCCGGCCTCGAAGCGGAAGTCTGCGCCGGCGGCGAGGCGGTCCAGGATCGCTTCGCGCTCGCGCCCGGTGAACGGCGGATGGCCGGGCCGCGCGAACGGCGCCGCGGCCTCGGAGATCGCCCGGCGCGCGAGGTCCCGCGGGCACGCCGCGAGGAAGACGGCGTCGGCGAGGGTCGCTCCCGGGCCGAAGTGGACACGCGGGCGCACGGCGCGTTCGAATTCCTCGTCGATGCGGGCGCGGGCGGCCGCGTGTTCGGTCGCGGACGCGCCGAGACGCTCGCGGGCGTCCGCGGGCGCGTCGGCGATGTCGCGGCGGGCGCGGTTGCGCTCGAAGCGCCGGTCGCCGTTCGAGGCGTCACGGCGGAAGCCGGCGCCTCGGGCCGCGAGGTACGCGAGGATCTCCGCGCGCGAGACGGAGAGCAGCGGCCGGACGACGCCGTCCGCGCGCCTCGCTCGCGGTCCGGCCAGCCGGGCGACGCCGCCGCGCCGACGCCGGGCAAGAAGATGGGACTCCGCGACGTCGTCTCTCTGATGCGCCGTCGCGACGCGCGCCGCCCGAGCCTCCCGCGCCATGTCGAGGAGCGCCTCGTAGCGCGCGTGCCGGCTGCCCGCCTCGAGCGACAGTCGGAGCCGGCGCGCCGCAACCCGCGCGTCCACGCGCCGCTCGCGGAAGGGGAGGCCGAGGCGGCGCGCATGGCCGGCGACGAAGGCGAGGTCCCGGTCCGCGGAGCGTCCTCGCAGGCCGTGGTGAACGTGCCCGACCGAAAGGTCCCAGCCGAGTCGCGGCGCGAGCGCGGCGGCGGCGAGGAGGAGAGCCATCGAGTCCGCCCCGCCCGAGACCGCGAGGAGGATGGAAGCGCCCGGCGGCATCAGCCCTTCCCGGGACGCCCGCAGAAGGGCTCCGGCAACGGCGTTCACGAGACGATGGTACTGCGTCACCCGCCGTCCACCCAATCTCGTAGAGGCGCTGAGAAAAACGTCGAGGATTGACGGTGCGCCCCCGCGGTCGTAGCGTCCTGCCATTCCGGAGAGGTCCATATCGTGTTCCCGGCGGCCGTGAAGCTCTTCACCGTCCGATCGGTCGGGGCCGCGGCCGTGCTCGCCTCGGCGATCCGGGGCCGGCCGGCTGCCGCCGCGGCGGCCGTGGTGCCGCGCGTCGTCCGGACTTCGCGCGCCGCGATCTTCGAGCAAAATCGCGGGCAATCGGACTCCGCCGCGGCGTTTCTCTCGCGCGGCCGCCGCTACGTCTCCTTCTTTCTTCCCGGCGAGATCGTGCTCGCGTTGCCCGACGAGACCGCGGGGTCTCGCGACGCCGTGTCCCTCGCGTTTCGCGGCGCGGAGCGCGATGCCCCGATCACGGGGCGGGAGCCGCTCCCCGGCCGCAGCAACTACTTTCTGGGCAGCGATCCCGCGCGATGGGTGGTCCAGGTCCCTCAGTATTCGAGCGTCGTCTACCGCGGTCTCTATCCCGGCATCGATCTCGCGTGTCACGGGATGGAGGGGGACCTCGAGCACGACTTCGTTCTCTCGGCGGGCGCCGATCCCGCCGCAATTCGCGTCGAGATTCGGGGCGCGAAGAAGATCCGTCACGACGACGCCGGCGACCTGATCCTCTCGACCCCGGCCGGCGATCTCGTCGCGCGAGCGCCGGTCGCGTACCAGGAGAAGGAGGGCGTTCGGAGAGCGGTCGACGCCGTCTATGTCGTGCGGACGCGCCGCGCGCGTCCCGGCGTTTTCGAGGTCGGCTTCCGCCTGGGGTGGTACGACCGCCGCGAGCCGCTCGTCATCGATCCGGTGCTGTCCTACGCGACGTATCTCGGGGGCAGCGGCGGGGACTACGGGACGGCGATCGCGGTCGATCGGTCCGGCTTCGCCTACGTGACCGGGCAGTCGTTTTCCGCCGACTTCCCGAAGACGACGGGCCAGGGCAACCAGGGTTCGGGTGACGTCTTCGTGACGAAGTTGGCGCAGGACGGGAAGACGGTCGTGTACTCGACGTTCCTGGGCGGCAAGGGAATCGAGATGGGCAACGGCATCGCGGTCGACGCCGACGGGAACGCGTACGTCTCCGGGCAGACGGCCTCGGCGGATTTTCCGACGACGGCCGGGGCGTACCGGACGTCGCTCCCGGGCACCGGCGGCAAGGCATTCGTCTCGAAGCTCGATCCGACGGGAGCTCTCGCCTATTCCACCCTCGTCGGCGTGATGTATCCGGGCGGCTTCTCGAGCGCCAACACCCAGATCGGGGTCGCCGTCGCCGTCGATGCGAGCGGGAGCGCCTATCTGGCCGGCTCGACGTCGAGCCCGGATTTTCCGACGACACCCGGCGCCTTTCAGACGACGCTCGGGAGCCCGCCGCCGAACGGAGGCATCTACGCTTCGGACGCGTTCGTGACGAAGCTCGATCCGGCGGGGACGGATCTCGTCTATTCCACGTACCTCGGGGGAATCGGCGACGACGCGGGGAATGGAATCGCGGTGGACAAGGACGGCAACGCGTACGTCGCGGGAATGGCGGGAACGGGCGGGAACAACCAGACCGACTTTCCGACGACGCCGGGCGCGTTTCAGACCAAGGCGGGTCGCTTCGGACAGGGAACGTTCGTCGCGAAGCTGAACCCGTCCGGAACCGACCTGGTGTACGCGACGCTCGTGAAGGGCCAGACGACGGAAAGCCAGAACTGGCCCTTGGGGATCGCGATCGACGAGGGCCGCAACGCGTACGTGACGGGCCAGACGAACCCGCGCTTCACCGGGGAGGACGACTTCCCGACCACACCCGGAGCGCCGCAGCCCAACTTCGGCGGAGGCAACAGCGACGCGTTCGCCTTCAAGCTGAACCCGGCGGGCAGCGGGCTCGTCTACTCGACTTTTCTCGGCGGTACGGGCTTCGAGGACGTCTACGGCGGCGGCGGAATCGCGGTCGATCGCGACGGAAACGCCTCCGTCGCCGGGAGCACGGCCTCGCCGAACTTCCCGTCTCCGAACACGCTCCAGACTTTCAAGGGCGGCGGCTTCACCGGCGACGCCTTCGTCGCGAAGCTCAATCCCGCGGGGACCGCGCTCCTCTACTCGACATTTCTCGGCGGCACGATGGACGAAAACGGGAGCGGAATCGCCGTCGATCCGGTCGGCAATGCCTACGTGACGGGCTCGACGTACTCGACGGACTTCCCGGCGACGCCCGGGGCCTACCAAACGACCCGCAAGTCGCAGCCGAACACGTTCGTCTCGAAGATCGGGGAGCTGACGTCCTTCGGCCTGTCCGCCATCGTGCCGAACGTCGGCGGCAACACCGGTACCGCGGCCGTGGTCGTCGAAGGCGGCGGGTTCCAGCCCGGCGTGACGGTGCGCCTCGAGAAGTCGGGACACGCGGACATCGTCGGGGATCCCGTCGGCGTCGCCGCGGACGGACGGAGCCTCGACACGGTCTTCGATCTGCACGGCGCGCCGGCGGGCAAGTGGGACGTCGTCGTCAAGAATCCGGGCGGCGCGACGGCAACGCTCTCGGACGCCTTCACGGTCGAGGGAGGCGTCGGGCCGGCGGTCTGGGTGGACGTCGTCGGCCGCAGGTTCCTCCGGGGCGGCCAGGTGCAGCGCTACAACATCGTCATCGGGAACCGGGGGGACGCGGCGGCGCTCGGTGTTCCGCTCTGGATCCGTATCCCGAAATACCTTTCGTACAAGCTCGACTTCCCGGTGACCCCGCCGCTTCTTCCGGACGATCTTCAGCCGTTCGATTTCAGCCGCGTGCCCATCGAGTTGCAGACGGACAGCGAAACGATCTTTCCCCTGTTCGTCGCGGTCATTCCCGCGGGTTCCGCCTACACGCTTCCGATCGAGCTGACGGTTCCCGATGACCCGCAGTACGCGCACGCGAAGTTCGACATCGTCGCCTCGGTCGGCGAGCCGCTTCTCGGGTCTCCGATCAAGCCGGACGCCGAGACGTGTCTGACCAAGATCGTGCAGGTGATCGCGAGCCGCGCGATCGAGATCCTTCTGAAGAAGCTCATTCCCGCGGAGTGTCTGAAGGACACGGCCGCCGCCATCAAGGAAATCGTGGAGAACACGGTGGGCGCGGTCCTCGAGGCGCAGTCGGGCAGCTTCTCGGCGGCGGACGGCGTCAAGTCGTTCACCCAGATGCTCGCTCCCGCGATGAAGAGCTCGATCTCTTGCGCGAACGACGCCGCCGGCTATCTGTTTCCCGAGCTGAAGGTGATCGGCGTCATTCTCGAGCTCATTCCGGCGATCGTGGACCTGATCGAGGTGATCGAGGAGTGCGGCCCGGTCTTCGACCCGAAAAACAGCTTCTCGTTCCCCGGGATGGTCGTCACCTCCGGCGATCCGAACGACAAGTTCGGGCCGCTCGGCGCCGGCGACGCCGGCCACTCGCTGACCGGAACGGAGCCCCTGCGCTATTTGATCCAGTTCACCAACGAGAGCGACGCGACCGCCGCGGCGCAGGACGTCGTCGTGACCGACCCGCTCGATCCGGCGAAGGTCGATCTCGCGACGTTCTCCTGGGGTCCCGTCGCGTTCGGCGCGCTCACGGTGAATCCACCGTCCGGTTCCGCCGACTTCGTGCGCGACGTCGATCTGCGGCCGGCGCAGCAGCTGATCGCGCGGATTTCCGCGCACCTCGATCCGGCGACGGGAAACGTCCGGTGGCACTTCGCCTCCATCGATCCGGTCACCGATCAGCCGACCACCGATCCGATCGCCGGTTTCCTGCCGCCGGACAAGAAGCCGCCGGAAGGGGAGGGAAGCGTCTCCTTCTCGGTGAAGCCCAAGGCGCTCGCCGCGGGAACGCAGATTTCGAATCAGGCGACGATCACGTTCGACGTCAATCCGCCGATCGCGACGCCGGTATGGATGAACACGCTCGACGCCTCGAAGCCGTCCAGCCACGTCCTCGCGCTTCCGGCGACGGAGGCCGCGGCGGCCTTCCCGGTCCAGTGGACGGGCACGGACGTGGGCTCGGGAGTCGACGCCTACTCCGTGTTCGTCTCCGAGGACGGAGGTCCCTTTTCACCGCTGGTTCTCGGAGCGACCGCGACCTCCACGGCGTTCACGGGCGTGCCCGGGCATTCGTACGCCTTCTACAGCGTCGCCCGGGACAAAGCGGGAAACGTCGAGGATCCGCCGGCGACGCCCGACGCTTCGACGACGGTGAGCGCCGCGGCGCCCGTCGCGGATCAGTCGATCGCCTCGACCCTCGACGGCGGCGTCGATCCGGGGACGAACGTGACGCTGACCTATACGATCGCGAACGCCGGTCCGGCCGCCGCGCAGAATACGACGCTGACGCAGGTGCTTCCGGCCCCGACGACTTATGTCTCGGCCTCGCAGGGATCGGGACCGGCGTTCGGCTGCACCCATCCCGCCATCGGCGCCACCGGGACCTTCCAGTGCTCGATCGGCTCGCTTCCTTCCGGCGCGTCGGCGGAGATCTCGCTCGTCGTTCGGATCGCTCCGGCCACGCCGCCCGGGACGCTCCTCTCGTTCCTCGCGACGATCGGCTCGGACACGCCGGATCCGGTTCCCGGAAACGACGCGGCGTTTCAGCTCACGAGCGTGGGGGCCGTCCTGTCGCAGGCCGCCGACTCGGTCGTCGTCGATCCGTCGCCCTCGCCGGGCGCGAAGTCCGACGGAGACGGCCTCCTCGAGCCGGGCGAGACGGTCAAGGTCCAGCCGGCCTGGCGAAATCTCACGGGCTCGGTCCTCGCGCTGACCGGAGTCGGGTCCGGCGCGACGGGGCCGACGGGTCCGTCCTATTCGCTGCCCTCGGCGAGCGCGGGCTACGGGTCGATTCCGGCGGGCGCGGCGCAGAGTTGCGCGGCGACGTCCAGTTGCTACACGTTCGCGATCTCGGCCCCCGCGGCGCGTCCCGCGACCCACTGGGACGCCCAGTTCACGGAAACGCCCTCGACCGGCGAAGAGGCCAAGGTCTGGACGCTCCACGTGGGAAACAGCTTCACGGACGTTCCGCGCTCGCAGCCGTTCTACAAGAGGATCGAGACGCTCCTCCACAACGGGATCACGGCGGGCTGCACTTCCACGACGTACTGCCCGGGCACGACGGTCTCGAGAGGCCAGATGGCGATATTCATCGCGAAGGGGATCGCCGGCGGAGGCGCCAACATCCCGGCCGCCGGCACCTTGAACGGCAAGGCTTACAACTGTGCCGCCGGCGGCGCCGGCGTCTCGCTCTTTACCGACGTCGCGCCGACGGACCCGTTCTGCAAGCACGTCCACCTGATCGCGGCACAGGGAGTCACGCTCGGATGCTCGGCGACGAGCTACTGCCCCAACGGGAGCGTTTCGCGGCTCGAGATGGCCGCGTTCATTGCGAAGGCGACGGTCGCGCCGCTCGGCGGATCCGCCGTCCCGCTCTCTTACGGCCCCGATCCGGCGACCGGCAACTCCTACTCCTGCGCCGCCGGGAGTCCGAACGTCCACTTCACCGACGTGCCCGCCGCGAACGCTTTCTGCAAGCACGTGCACTTTCTCTGGGCGAGGGGGATCATCGGCGGCTGCACCGAGACGTCCTACTGCCCGGAGGCGGACGTCACGCGGGACACGATGGCGAAGTTCCTGACGAACGCGTTCGCGCTGACGCTCTACGGGCCGTAGGGCCGCGTCCGCGCCGCGTTCGGCCTACTGGCCCAGGTCCTGACTCACCTGCCTCGCCATCTTCAAGTGGTCCTCGAGCGTGGGAAGCACCTTCGCCGCAAAGTCCTGGACCGCGGTCTTCCCCGGCTCCTTGACGATCTTCTCGAACTCCGCGACGTCCTTCTCGTGGTCTTCGACCATGTCGTGCATGTAGGCCTTGTCGAAGGCGTATCCGGAGAGCTTCGAGAGCTCGTCGATTTGCGCCTTGTGCCGGGAGTCGATCTGCGTCGGCAGCCCGATGCCCTGCTCCCGGGCGGCCTTCCGGAGATCCTCATTGGCCTTCGAATGGTCGTCGATCATTCGTTGACCGAACTTCTTCACGCCCGGATTCGTGGCCTTTTCGACCGCGAGCCTTCCGAGCTCCACTTCCGCCATGCCGCCGATCGCCGCGTCCCGCGCGAAACCATCCACCCCTTCGGCCGCCGAAGCCGCCGCGGGGGCGAGGAGGCAAAGAGCGATGCCGGCGACGCCGCCGACCACCAGGGAAATCATCCTGCTGCGAAACATGACCGTTCTCCTTCTCCGGGATGTCGAAACGAACACGACGCAAGCGGAGTCACCCGGAACACCTCGTTGCGGCGCTGCGGCGAGGCCTCCGTGAGGGCTCCCGGAACCTCGCCGTAAACACTTGCTGCAATCGACGAGCCATGGCTCCGCGGCGGGAAAGAGGCGGAACGAGCGCGCCGATCGCGCCGAGGCTTCTCTCGGGACTTCTGGTGGCGGTGGAGGGATTTGAACCCCCGACACAGCGGATATGAGCCGCTTGCTCTGACCAACTGAGCTACACCGCCGTCGCGGACGGCGGATTATAGAGCCTATACTGTCTGTCGTGACGGGCTCGGGGGACCGTTGCGCCATCTGCGGAAACGACCTTGGGTACACCCTTCCCGTGTGCCGTTTCTGCCGCAAAGCCGTGTGCAATTCCTGCGCGGTCCGGACGGCGGGAAGCATCTTCTGCAGCCGCGGTTGCGCCCACAGCTTCCTGTTCGGCGGTGACGATGAGGTGGACGAGCGGGGCGGCGGGGAGGAATGAGCGAGGGTCAGGCGCCGCCCGCCCTTCCGAACCCGACCTTCCGGCTTCCGCAATTCGGTCCGTTCTTCTGGCGCGACCCGAACACCCAGTTTCTCCTGCTTTCGGCCGTGGCCGGCGCGCTCGGCGCGCTCGGAGCGATCCTCTTCCGCTCCATGACGTCGCGGTTCACGGAATGGCTTCTCGACGCCAAGGACGTCGTCGCGGGAGCCGAGTCCCTCCCCGTGCTCCTGCGGATCTTCCTGCCGACGGCGGGCGGCCTGATCGGCGGCCTGGTCGTTTCGTACGTCTATCGCGAAGCCGGCGGGACGCACGGCATTTCGCAGATGATCGAGGTCGTGACGCTCGGCCGGAGCCGCGTCCGACTGCGCGAGTCGCTCGGCCGCGCGGCGGCGTCGATCGCCGTCATCTCCTCGGGAGGATCGGAGGGCCGCGAGGGGCCGATCATCCAGGTCGGCGCCGCTCTGGCGTCGACGGTCGGACGACGCTGGAACGTCTCGCCCGAGCGGCTGCGGATCCTCACGGCCTGCGGCATGGCGGCGGGCGTCGCGGGCGCATACAACACGCCGATCGCCGCGACGCTGTTCGTTCTGGAGGTCGTCGTCGGGACGTTCTCCATGACGATCCTCGGGCCGGCCGTCGTCTCCGCCGTGACCTCGACGCTGCTCGTCCGCTTCGTCCTGGGCGACGAGCCCGTCTATCGCGTGGCGGCATTTCGGCTCGAATCGATCGCCGAGTTCCTCCCGTTCGCCGTCATCGGCTTTCTCGCCGGCCCCGCGTCGGCCCTGTTCGTCCGGGCCCTTCGCGAGGGACGGCGGCTCTTCGCCGCGACGAAGCTGTCTCCGCCGCTCTCGATGGCTCTCGGCGGCGCGGTCGTGGGGGCCATCGGGGTCTTCCTGCCGGAGGTTTGGGGCAACGGATTCGAGGCGACGAACCGAATCCTCCGCGGCAACCCGACGCTCGTATTTCTCCTCGCGCTCTTCCTCGGCAAGATGGTGGCGACGGCGTCCACGATCGGGTCCGGCGGCGTCGGAGGCGTTTTCACACCCACGCTCCTCGTCGGCGCGACGCTCGGCGGAGCGGTCGCACAACTGACGCATCTCGCGTTTCCGCGCTTCGACGCCCCGGTCGGCGGCTATGCGCTCCTCGGCATGGGCGGGCTCATGGCGGGCGTCACGCGGGCGCCGCTTCTTGCCGTGATCATGATCTTCGAGCTGACGCAGAACAGCCAGGTGCTGTTGCCGATGATGGTCGTCTCCGTCGCCGCGATCCTGTCCGCGCGCCTGTTCGAGGAGGATTCGATCTACATCGCGAGCCTGCGATCGGCAGGCATCGTCTGGGAGAAGACCCCGGAGGCGACGGCGATGTCGACGCTCAAGGTCTCCGACATCCTGCGGACCGACGTCAAGCTCCTCCCGCGGACGACGCCGTTCTCGCAGATCGTGCGGACGTTTCTCGAGACCCGCGCCTTGTATCTCTACATCGGCGACGAGCGGGGGCGACTCCTCGGCGTGATCGATCTGCACGACGTGAAGAGCCGCTTCGCCGACCCGTCTCTCTCGGATCTCGTGATCGCCGAAGACCTCGTCGCGGAAATCCCGTTCGCGACGCCGCTCGAGCCGCTGACGAGCGTCAACGAGAAACTCTGGTTCCGAGACCTCGGCCAGCTCCCCGTGGTGGATTCGCCGGATGGCCGCAAGTTTCTCGGGATCGTGACGCGCCGGGACCTTCTCGGCGCGTTCGATCACGAGGTGCTTCAACGCAGCCGCCTCATGGCGCGCGTGCGGACGTACTCCGAGGAGTCCCGTTCCGGAGACGTGGATTTCTTCGAGCTGCCGGAGAAGCATCGGCTGGCGGAGCTGCCGGTGCCGGTATCCCTCGAGGGCCGTACGGTCGAGGAGGCGGGGCTGCGCAGCCGCTTTCACCTGTCCGTCCTCGCGGTTCGGCGGCGCACCCGGGACGGCCTCGAGCGGCGTTTCGTGCCCGGCGGATCCGACCGATTCGAGCGGGGCGACGTGCTGATCGTGCTCGGTACGGGCGACGCGATCGCGGCCTTCGCGCAGGCCTCTTCCATGCCGGCCGGGGTGCTATCCTGAGAGGGTTCGGGCAGCAATGAACAAGGGTCGCGAGAGCGAGTTCGTCGCCCTGCGGGGTAAGTGGCTGAAGGAACGGACCCGGCTGTACGACCGGGACACGGGCCTCCCGACGATTGCCACGCTCACCGAGGAGCTCTCCAAGCAGGTCCAGCAGCACGGGTCCCTGGCGGTCCTGATCTTCCGGCCCGGATCCGAGGGCAAGGTCGAGCAGGTCTGGGGCTACGAGGCCTACGACGATCTGCTCCTCGACTTCGTCCGGCGTCTGAAGGCGTTCCAGGCCGACGGGATCGTGCCGAACGGCATCTTCTGCCTGCCGTACGTCCGGTCGGACGAGATCATCCTGCTCGTCAACGCGGAGGAGCCGTTCTTAAACGACTCCGGGGCCCTCGAGCAGAAGGCGGCCGAGCTCGATCAGTTGATCCGCGGATATCTGGCGGAGCGCGCGGATCTCTCCGGGCGCTTCCGATCGTTCGTCGGCGCGGGACGCATCAGCTTCGATCCCAAGTACCGATCCGAGCGGCTCGTGTACCGCGGGATCCAGGAGGCGAGGGACCAGGTCACGCGCAAGACCGTGCGCCAGGAGATCCGGGGCGGGGAGCTTCTCAAGGACGCGATCCAGCGGCGGGAGATCCATCCCGTCTTCCAGCCCGTCTTCGATCTCGCGACCGGGGAGATGATCGGCATGGAGGCGCTCTCGCGCGGCCCGCGGGGCAGCGAGTTCGAGTCGGGCGAGACGCTCTTCTCGCTCGCCGAGCGCACGGATCTCCTGATGCCGCTCGAGCGCGTCTGCCGCCAGCGTTCGCTCGAGGCCGTGGCCGGCACGAACGGCGAACGGCAGATCTTCATCAACATGTCGCCGGCGGCGGCGTCGGATCCCGAGTTCCTCGGCCCGCTCTTCCTCGAGCAGGTCGGCTCCTTCGGCCTCTCGCCGGACCGCATCGTGCTCGAGATCACGGAGCGGACGTACGCCGTTTACGAGAGCCTCTTCCGCGAGGTCCTCTCGAAGTTCCGCTCGCAGAACTTCCGCATCGCCGTGGACGACGTCGGGACGGGCTACAGCAGCCTGTCGTCGCTCGCCGAGATCGAGCCCGACTATCTGAAGTTCGACAACGTCTTCGTGCGCGGCATCGACCGGCGCCGCACGAAGCAGGATCTGCTCGAGGCGCTGCTCTCCTTCGCGCGCAAGATGCGCACGCGGGTCATCGCGGAAGGCATCGAGACGCGCGAGGAGCTGCGCGTCCTGCAGACACTCGGAGTGCCGTACGGGCAGGGCTTTCTGCTCGCGCGCCCCGTTCCGCTGGCGGACCTGAAAGACGTGAAAAAGGTGAAGGTCTAGCGGTCGGCGGAGAGCCGGCGGCTCATCGGGAGGTTAGCTCAGCGGTAGAGCGCCTGCTTTACACGCAGGATGTCGGGGGTTCGATCCCCTCACCTCCCACCATCGCGGCACGTTTCTTGAAGCTGCCGGTGCCGAGTCGACCCGATGCCGGCGAGCTCTCGTCTCGAGAAACTGCATGAGATCGGAATCCGACGTCGCGGCTCGGCTCGCCGCGGATTCCGATACGTGGATCGCCGGGGACGCGCGGTGCCGGCGGCCGATCGCGAACGGATTCGTTCTCTCGTCATCCCGCCGGCGTGGACGGGCGTGCGCGTCGCTCCGTCGCCGCGCGCCGCGATCCAGGCGATCGGGCAGGACGCCGCGGGCCGCTGGCAATACCTTTACAGTGCGGCGCACGCCCGGCGGCGGGAGCGTGAGAAATTCCGGCGGATGCAGCGGTTCGGCGCGGCGCTCCCGCGGCTGCGGGCGGCGGTCACGGGGCATCTCCGACGTCCCGACCTCGACCGTGAGAAGGTCATGGCCTGCATTCTGCGAATCCTCTCGACGTGCTTCTTCCGTCCGGGAAGCCAGGAATATGCCTCCGACGACGGTGGAATCGGGATCGCCACGTTGCGTCCAGAGCACGTGACGATCCGGTCGGGCGTCGTGATCTTCGATTTCCCGGGGAAGTCCGGAAAACGCCAGCGGCGCGTCGTCCGCGACCGCACGGTGGCCGCGATCGTCTCGGGGTTGAAGCGCCATCCCGCGCCGGAGCTCTTCCAGTACCGGAACGGCACCGGCGAGTTCGTCGACGTCAAGCGGCGGCACATCAACCGATACATCAAGGAGGTCATGGGAGAAGCGTTCAGTGCGAAGGACTTTCGCACCTGGGCCGGCACCCTCGTCTGCGCGCTCGAGCTCGGCGCGATCGGCGCCGCCCCCGAGGCGACGGGCGCCGAACGCCGGCGCCATGTCCGCGAGGCGGTTCGACGGACGGCGGCGGCGCTGGGCAACACGCCGGCCGTCTGTCGTTCGTCGTACATTCACTCGGCCGTGATCCGGGAATTCGAGCGCGGGCGGGTGATTCGAGTCCGGCTCCGCCGCCGTGAACCGTCGGCTCGATCGCGCGCGGCCGAGCTCGCCTTGCTGCGGCTGTTGCGGGATTCCGAGGCGCCGTCGTGAGGGCTCGATGGGACGTCCTCGTCGTCGGCGCGGGGGCCGCGGGGCTCGCGGCCGCGAAGGAGCTCTCGGACGCGGGCCGAAGGGTGCTCATCGTCGAAGCACGCCGGCGGATCGGCGGCCGCGTCTGGACGCGCCGTCTTCGCGGCGATCCGCTGCCGCTCGAGCTCGGCGCCGAATTCGTGCACGGGAGGCAGGCGGAGGTCTTCGATCTCGCGCGCGAGGGAGAGCTGCTGGTCGACCGCCTGCCGGACGTGCATCTCTGGAAGTCGGGAGCGCGTCTCGCCCGCGACGGGCATCTCCTGGAGCGCTTCGAGGCGATCACTCGCAAGATGCGTGCGCGCGGCGTCGACCGGTCCGTCGCCGAGTTCCTCCGCGGGCGCCGGAGCCTGTCGTCGCGCGACCGGCGTCTCTTCGAATCGATGGTCGACGGCTACTTCGCGGCGCCGCTCGATGACGCGAGCGAGAAGGCGCTCTCGACCGCGGGGCGGGGCCCGACGCCTCCCGACGAGCGCGCGCAGTTTCGCGTCGTCTCGGGATACGCGAGCGTGCTCGCGCGGCTCGCGGGCGGGCTCGATCGTCGCCGCTGTCGGATCCGGCTCGGCGCGGTGGTCACCGATGTCCGGTGGAGGCGCGGCGCGGTCCGCGTCCGACTCGAGGGAGGCGCGATCGTGAACGCGCGCCGGCTCCTCGTGACCGTGCCCGTCGGGGTGCTGCGCGCGGCGCCGGGAGAGAAGGGCGCCGTCGGGTGGGACCCCGAGATCCCGCACGTGCGCCGCGCCCTCGAAGGCATCGGCATGGGACGAGTGCGGAAGCTCATCCTGACGTTCCGCGACCCGTTCTGGGAGGACGCCGCATGGCTCTCGCGACGCGCGGGGGACGGCGTCGCCGCCCTCGACTTTTTCCACGCGCCCCGCGAGATGTTTCCGACCTGGTGGACGGCGGCCCCGGCCGCGGGCGCACGGCGGCTCACGGCATGGGCGGGGTGGAGGGGGTCGCAGGCGCTCGAGAGACTGTCGGGCCGCGGCGTCGTCCGCCGGGCGCTCGCGACGCTGTCGTCGGTACTTCACGTCTCCGGCGGGCGTCTCGATCGCCTCCTCGTCGCGGCGCACGAGCACGACTGGAATCGCGACCCCTTCTCGCGGGGTGCCTACAGCTATCCCGCGGTGGGCGGCGGGAAGGCGCCCGAGCGGCTGGCCGAGCCGGTCGAGGGAACGCTTTTTTTCGCCGGCGAGGCGACGGAGGGCGCCGAGAGCGGAACGGTGCCCGGCGCGATCGCGAGCGGCCGCCGCGCGGCGCGGCGCCTCCTGGGCTGAGCCCCGGCGTCGCGCCGGTTCGGTTCTTGCGTATCCTCGCGGCGTGACGCCGCGTGTCTTCCTGCTCTCTCCGGCAAGCTGTAGGGGTCTGCGCGCGGGACTCCTCCTCCGCGATGCGGCCCGATTCGATCTCGCGGTCCGCCTGCGCGAAGGCGGAGCGCCGCTCGGCGAGGTCTTCGCGTTTCTCTCGGGCCTCTACTTCCGCGGCAAGCTCGCCTACGCGACGCGGTTCGCCCGTCCTCCGCAATTTCTCTCCGGCGCTCTCGTCATCACGCCTTCGAGGGGCATCGTTCCCGCCGAGGAGCCCGTCGGCCTCGCCGACCTTCGCGGCTTCGCCGGGGTCGACATCGACGCGCGAAATCCGCGGTACCGGCAGCCCCTGGAACGCGACGCGCGGCGCTTGCGAGCACAGGCGGGCGAGGAGGCCGAGATCGTCCTGCTCGGCAGCGTCGCGACGGGAAAGTACGTCGACCTTCTCCTCGAGGTCTTCGGCAGTCGTCTCCTCTTTCCACCGGATTTCGTCGGCCGGGGCGACATGAGCCGCGGCGGGCTTCTTCTTCGCGGCGCGCGCGAGGGCCGGGAGCTTCCGTACGTCGCCGTCGCCGGGGCCGTCCGTCACGGTCCGCGGCCGCCGCGCCTGCCGCAGTTGCCGAGGCCGCGTTTCGGGGGAGACGCGTGACCCGCCGCGCGCCCGCCCGCTTCGAGGTCCCCCGGGGCTCGAAGGACGCGGCGGTCGAGGTCGGGGGCCGGACCGTCCGGCTGACGAACCTCGAAAAGGTCTTCTGGCGCCGCCTCGGCGTCACCAAGGGCGATCTGCTGCAGTACTACGCGGACGTCTCGCCGTTTCTCCTCCCGCACCTGAGGGACCGCGCGATGGTCATGAAGCGGTATCCCCACGGCGCCGAGGGCGACTTCTTCTTCATGAAGCGCGCTCCGTCTCCGCGCCCCGATTGGATCGCGACGTGCGCGATCCGGCACGCCTCCGGCAACGTCATCGACTTTCCGATGATCCAGGACCTTGCGTCGCTGCTGTGGGTGGTCAACCTCGGATGCATCGATCTGAACCCCTGGTACGCGCGATGCGACGACGTCGATCGCCCGGACTATCTGCATTTCGACCTGGACCCCGTGCCGGGAGCGACGTGGCGCACGGTGCTCGACGCCGCGCTCCTCCTCCACGAGGCCCTCGACGCGCTGAAGATGCCGAACTTCGCCAAGACGACGGGCTCGCGGGGAATCCACATATACGTGCCGATCATGCGCGGCCCGACGCAGAAGCAGGTCTGGACCTTCGCCAAGGAGCTCGCGCGCGTCCTCGAGGCGCGCGAGCCGAAGCTCGTCACCGCCGTATACGCGGTCGCCGACCGGCCCCGCGGGCGCGTCCTCGTCGACTACAACCAGAACGCGTGGGGACGCACGCTCGCTTCGATCTATTCGGTGCGGCCCCGTCCGCGCGCCACGGTCTCGACGCCGGTGACGTGGAGCGAGATCCACCGCGGCCTCGCGCTCGAAGATTTCCGGATCGACAACGTGCCGGCGCGACTTCGGCGCACCGGCGACCTCTGGAAGCCGCTTCTTTCCGCGCGCGGCCGCCTGCGTCTCGAGCGGTTTCTGTGACGCTGCCGATCCGGCCGCCGCTCCTGCCGATGCTGGCGCTTCTCGTCGGCGAGATCCCAGTTGGCGACGGCTGGCAGTACGAGCCCAAGTGGGACGGGTTCCGTTGCCTCGCGTTTCGCGACGGCGAGGACGTCTTCCTCCAGTCCCGGTCGGGCCAGCCCTTCGTCCGCTATTTTCCGGAGGTGGCGGCCGCCGTCCGGTCCGTCGGCGCCCGCCGGTTCGTGCTCGACGGCGAGCTGGTTGTGCCGGCCGGCGAGGAGCTCTCCTTCGACGATCTGCTGCAGCGAATCCATCCGGCGGAGAGCCGTGTGCGGATGCTGGCGAAGGAATTCCCGGCCCTCTATCTCGTCTTCGATCTGCTCGTGGACGAGCGCGGGCGTTCGCTCCTGGCGCATCCGCTCTCGGAGCGGCGCTCGCGGCTCGAGAAGTTCGCGTCACGTCATCTCGGAGGCGTCGCCGGCATCCGGCTCTCGCCGGCCACGGGCGATGCGCGCGCCGCGCGGCGCTGGCTCCGCTCCGCCGGAGGCGCCCTCGACGGGGTCGTCGCGAAGCGCACCGACGCGGAGTACCGCCCGGACGACCGCTCGGGCATGCAGAAGGTGAAGCTCCTCCGAACCGCGGACTGCGTCGTGGGCGGCTTCCGCTACGCGTCGAAGGGGAAGGTCGTGGGATCGCTGCTGCTCGGCCTCTACGACGCCGGAGGAAAACTCGATCACGTCGGGTTCTGCTCGAGTCTCTCGGCAGCCGAGCGCCGCGAGCTCACGCCGCGGCTCGAGAAGCACGTCCGTCCTCCGGGCTTCACGGGCCGCGCCCCCGGCGGCCCGAGCCGGTGGTCGACGGAGCGGACGGGCGAGTGGAAACCGCTCGCCGGCGACCTCGTCGTCGAGGTGCAGTTCGACCATTTCAGCCAGGGGCGCTTCCGGCACGGGACCCGGTTTCTCCGCTGGCGGCCCGACAAGGCGCCGCGGGAGTGCACGATGCGGCAGGTCGACCGGGAGAGCCGGGTTTCGCTCAAAGGGCTCCTGGACTAACGCCAGGGCCCTTCGGTCGGCGCCGTTCGGGATCTGCCGCCGGAGCCGCGCGTCGCGGGCGCCCGTCCTTTCCGACCGGGCGCGTCTCTTGCTCCGGCGTCGGGCGTGATCCGCGACGCGCCGGACGCCTCGCCTTTCGTGCCGCGCTCGCGCAATCTCGCACGGCTCGCCCGGGCTGCGCGGGCGTGCCGAGGCTGTCCGCTCTACCGGCAGGCGACGCAGACCGTGTTCGGGGAAGGTCCGGCCCGCGCGGCGATCCTCCTCGTCGGCGAGCAACCCGGAGATCGGGAGGACCGCGAGGGCCGGCCGTTCGTCGGTCCGGCGGGCTCGGAGCTCGCGTCGGCTCTGGACGCGGCCGGCTTGTCGCGCGAGAACGTCTACGTCACGAACGCGGTCAAGCACTTCAAGTTCGAGGAGCGGGGAAAGCGGCGGATCCACAAGAAGCCGCGGGTGTCCGAGGTCGTCGCATGCCACCCTTGGCTCGCGGCGGAGATCGAGGCCGTCTCGCCGAAGGTCGTCGTCGCGCTCGGCGCCACCGCGGCCGACGCTCTCGGGCGGATGCCGCCGCCGTCCGCGGCCGTCCTGAGGTCGCTCCATCCCGCGGCGATCCTCCGCGCGCCGGATCCGGAGTCGCGCCGCCGGCTGCGCGCGAATCTGAAGCGCGATCTCCGGAAAGCGAAGCGCCTGGCTGCGGCGGAGAAGGGCTGATTCGGGCGTGGTACGGAGATTGCTGCGCAATCGGCCATGACCGTCAACGAAGGACCCGAGCTCGACGCGCTCGTGCAGGAAAGAGTTTTCGGCGGCACCGGAGGATCCGTTCCTCCGTTCTCCACGCGCGACTGGACCGCCCTGGCGCTCGCGGAGCTCGTGTCGGACCGGCGGGGATGGCGCTACCACCTGATCGAGAACGATGGCGTCTGGACGGCCGTGTGGCTCGAGCCCCGCTCCGGCCCGCGAGGCATTCAGACGCTCGTCAGCTCCCGCGCCCCGACACGCGCCCTGGCGTTGTGCCGCGGTCTCTTGAAGGCGGCGCGATCCCCGCGCTGGACTCGAGGGCCTTCTCCGGCTATGCGACGTCCGCGAGAGGCCGAGACCGATGAACGCGCCCCGGACACTCGACTCCGGACCCCGCTTCCCATATGATGCGCCGTCCCGTCGCGGGGTCGTAGTTCAGTTGGTTAGAACGCCGGCCTGTCACGCCGGAGGTCGCGGGTTCGAGTCCCGTCGGCCCCGCCAATAGATTCAGCGAGTTGCGAAATCCCGGCGCCGCCGATGCGTCCGGCGGTCTTCGCCACGTCCCGCCATTCCGGCATCAAACGCCGCCTTCCCGACCGTAATCGCGGCACGCGGCACGCGGCACGCGGTGAGGCGACCGGTGATCCCGCACGCACGCGACGGCGCAACCGAGCGCGGGCAGAGAAACACGTCAAAGCGAAGAACCTGCTCGCGAGCCGGCGGGTCTTCGTGCCGCGCCGTGTCGGCGGTCTCGAGGAGATGACCCTCGCCCGAAAGACCCGAGCCGGACCCGAGAGAGCTTCACCAGCCGCTCCCGCCGTGGCGGAAGGATGGCGAGGCCCGACCCGCGAATCTTCTCCGCCCGCCGATTCGGAACGATTGTTGCTTTCAGGGGGGTCGAGGAGGTGTGTCCATGCGAACCGGAATCCTCGCGGTCATCGCGTTCGCGGCGGCTTCCGCTGCGGGCGGATCCGAAATCCACGGCACCTTGAGCGAAGCGGGTAAGCCGGTCGCCGGGGCGGTCCTCAACCTAGACTGCTCGGGTGCCGCGTCGTCCGCGAAGACGGACAAGTTCGGCTCCTACAGCTTGAAGTCAGCCGGCACGGGAGAGTGTCGGCTTTCTCTCGACCGGGGCGGAGCGATGCTCTCCCTCAGGGTGACTCTCTACGAGAAGCCGAGCCGCTACGACCTCGAGGTCGCGAGCGAGGCGGGTAAGCCGATTCTTCGGAGGAAGTAATGGGGCGCGACCGCTGGGACAAAGCGGCGATCGTCCTCCAGCCGGTCGGCGGCCTGCTGACCGCGCTCGCCGTCGCGATCCTGGGGTTCTGGACGTCCAGCTTCCTGCGGGAGCGCGAGGCCCGCGAGACCGCGCTCCGCGAGCGCATGCAGACGAGCGACACGAACGCGCGCCTCTATTCGGAGCTCATCAGCAAGCGCGAGGAGTCGGAGAGCGCTCTGCGAAAGGACATGTTCACGTCGATCATCAACTCGTTCCTCGGAGCCGGCCCGCAGACGCTCGAGCAGAAGGTCCTGAACCTCGAGCTCCTCGTCTACAACTTTCACGAGTCGCTGAATCTGAAGCCGCTCTTCCAGCACCTCGAACGCCTCGCGAAGGAAAGCCCGCAGCGCGGCGAGTACGTTCCGCGCCTGAACCGCGTCGCGGAAGAGGTCACGAAGAAGCAGATGCTGGTCATCGAGGAAGGCGGCCAGACGTTCGACGCCACGGCGAATCTCAAGACGCTCGGCTTCGCCGCCCCGGACGGCGCGACCGAAGTCCCGGCCGTGTCGCGCGACCTCACGCTCGACGGCATCAGGCGGAACTTCAAGATCGAGTTGCTCGGCGCGGACGCCGAGAAGGAGCAGGTGCAGGTTCGGGTCACGGTGCGGGGCGGCCTCGGGAGCGCGGGCGGCGGCGCCGAGACGACTTCAACCGAGTTCTGGCTGGGTTATTTCGACTTCCCGATGATCGACAACATCCGGCTGCCGAATGACCAGCGCCTGGCGGTCGTTCTCAACAACTTCGACGCCGATCACCGCAGCGCCGACCTGACCGTCGCCTACTTTCCCGGAAAGTACGCCGGCCTTCGCGAGAAGCCGTACTACGACGAAGTTCTGGCGAAGCTGCTCGCGGCGAACAAGTCACTCGCCGCGGAAGTGAGCCCGACGCCGACCGCTCGGCGTTGAAGGCGGAAGTTTCCGATACTCTCCCGGCCCGCCCGGGCGGGCCGACGGATCGAAAGAGTCGTGGTCTTACGCTTCGGGCTGCCGGCGCAGGCGGGGTTTGCGCTGGGGGGTCCAGTGCTCGCACACCTGCTGGCGCTCCCGCCCGTCGCAGCGGGCGCAGTGGAGCACGTTGTCCGCAAAGGCGCGCCATCCGTGGACGAGAACGCGCGTCGCCGCGTCCTCCAAGTCGTAGCCGCGAACCAGGAGGCTCTTTTCGCAATGCGCGCACTCCATCAGGAACGGCCGTCGCGCCTTCACGTGGGTGTGTGTCATGCGACCCCCGGCATCACCTCCGCCTGCCATCGTAGCGGGCGGACGAGCTCCGACAATAGCACGCCGGTGGTGCGCCCGGCGGGCGGGAGAAATGCGAGTTGGGAGGAGCCTCTACGGGACGACTTTGATGACGCCGTGCATCGCGTCGTGCTGGTTGGCTCCGGTCCCACAGTCGCTCAACGTGCAATTGAACGGGAAATTACCGGTCGTACCGGGCGTGATCGTCTGAATCACGTCGGGCGCTCCCGTCTCGAGCACGGCGCCGTTCAGGCCGATCGCCGCGACGCCGCTGAAGCTGTGCGGGTTCAGCGGCGGATCGAGCACGGGACCGTCGTTGTAGACATGGAACTCGTACGTCTGGCCCCTGTGGAGGGTGATCGTGTTCACGCCGGGATACGGGGCCGTATGCGAGGTCTCGGGCCCCTCGACGAAGTCCCACTGCCAGTAGACGGCCCGAAGCTTCACGACGATCGGGCCGCCTGTCGGTGTGGGCGTCGGCGTCGGTGTCGGGGACACGGTGGGAGTCGGCGTGCGCGTCGGCGTGGGCGGAATTCCGGTCGGGGTGGGCGTCGACGTCGCGGTGCGCGTCGGGTCGGGGCCGCCAGGCGTCCGCGTGGGGGTCGGCGTGTGGGTGGGCGGCTTGGACGCGGTGGGTGTCCGCGTCGGCGTGGGTGCCGGCGTCGTCGAGAAACCCGAGACATCCGCGCCGAGGCAGGCCGGATCGGCCGTCGCGAGATTGTGGTAGATCTTGGTGACGCCCGTCGCGGTCTCGGTCACGGTCATCGTGTAGTCGAGATCCGTCAGGGAGCCCCAGTAGACCCAGTAGTTCTGTCCCGAGGCGGTCTCGTCGAGAATCTTGACGAAGACCGCCGGGACTTGCGGCTCCGACGGCGCGAGGTCGGGTACGGTGAAGCCTCCGAAGAGGTCGTCTTGCGGTACGGCCACCCCCGGGGCGGACCGTCCCGTGCGCGAGTCCGTCGCCTCGAGCGTGACGTCGAAACCGTGCGCCGCGAGCAGATGGAGCGTGCCCGGCGGGCTCACCGGGACGAGGCGCGTCACCTCCGACTGCGCCGTGCCGTTTCCGGCCGTCAGGCTCACGGAATAGACGCCGGGCGCCGCGAAGACGTGAGAGTCCTGAGGCCGGTCGGACTGGACTCCGTCGCCGAAGTTCCATCGCCACCAGGTCGGCGCGCCGCTCGAGGAGTCGGTGAACACGACGGCGGCTCCCGCCGCCGGGTTGCCGGGCCCGAACGTGAAGGCCGCGGCGGGCGCATCCTCGCGGCCGAGGCCGGCGAGCGCGAGCCCGATCGGGACCGCGATCGAGAGAAGGGACCCCACCGCGCGGTCTCGCCGGGCGCTAGGCCAGGAACCCCAGGTTCGGCGTCGTGAAGTTTCCGATCAGCGGAAAGACCGTCGAGACGTCTCCCGCCGCGAGACCGAACCAGGTCGCGAGAGTCGCCGCGTACTGCTCGACCGCGCACGTCGGGATCCAGCGTCCGCGCGAGTCCGTGTCGTCGGGTCCGCCCATCTGCAGCGTCGGGAACACCGATCCGTTCGAGCCGGCCACGCCGTAGAAGTCCCCGCCCGCGACGGCGCCGCCCAGCACGAACTGGTGATTCCCCCAGCCGTGATCCGACCCGACCGAGCCGACGCCCGAGCCGGAGGGCTGCAGCGTGCGGCCGAAGTCGGAGAGCGTGAACGTCGTCACGCTGTCCGCGATCCCGATCTCGCCCGTGGCGTCGTAGAAGGCCTTCATCGACTGCGAGAGATCGACGAGCAGATCCGACTGGTTCGAGATCTGGTTCTGGTGCGTGTCGAACCCGCCGAGCTGGCAGAAGAAGATCTGACGCCGCAGCCCGAGGGCGCCGGAGGTCTGGTTGAGCTTCATGAGCTTGGCGACCTGCTTGAGCTGGTTGCCGAGCTTCGAGTTGGGGAATGACGTCGTGAGGGCCGGGTCGGACGACAGCGACTGACCGATCGTGAGCGCCTGCTGGGTGGCGTCGCTCGAAGCCGCGACCAGTGTGACGTCGGTGTCGAGGCCGCGGATCGCGTCGAACCCCGCCCGGCGCGCCGTCGATTCGCTCGATCCGCTGAACCCGGACAGGACGAGCACCTGATTGAGCGGGGTCGGCGCCGGGGAGATCGAGAGGGGATTGACGGTGGCGCCGATGCCGTAGATGACCTGACCCGCGATGGACGTGACGATCGGAAACGTCGATCCATCGTTGAGGGAGACGGTCATGTCGCCCGTCCGGCCTCCCCAGCCCGTGTGCACCCGGGTATCGGCGCGCGCGGTCTGCCACTGCGTCACCTGGTCGGAGTGCGAGAAGAGCTGATACGGCCGGGGCGCGCCGCTCTGGTAGTCGGAGCGCGTGATCGGCTGGACGAGCGGCCCGACGTTGGCGACGACGGCGAGCTTCTTGTCGTCTTTGAAGAGACCCTGAAGCTCCGTCAGGCTCGGGTGGAGACCGAAGTCGGTGCCGATGCTCGTCGGCGTGATCTTCAGGACCGTCCCCGAGTCGATGGCCAGCTCGGCGGAGCTTCTCGCGGCGTTGTAGTTCGCGAGCCCCGTCGTGTCGAGCGGGATGATCGTGTTGTTCCCGTCATTGCCGCCCGAGAGAAAGATGCAGACGAGGGCGCGGTAATCGATGGGCGCGCGTGTTTGCGCGAGCGCGCTGATGAGCCCGAACTGCTTCAACCCCGCGTTCAGCGCCGCGGCGCCCACGGCCGCGCAGCCCGTGCGAATCAGAAATTCCCGTCGCGACTGGTCCATGCTCACCTCTCCACCTGGTACTGCGAGGCGGTCGCGACCAGGTACAGCGCCTGCTGCGCCCGCAGCAGCGGCTTCGTGCTCGAGACGGCGTTGACGGCATTGAGGACGGCGGTCTGCATGCCGGGCGACATCGAACCGTGCATCAGCAGGCGGTTGAGCTCCGTCACGAGGGATTCGGGCTTGGCCGCCAGCGCCTGGAGCTTCGACAGATCGAGCGACGTGCCGTTGGGCGAGTTGTTCCCCACGGCGATCTTGCTGAAGACCATCGTGTTGATGAAATTGGCGCGCTTCAACGCCGTCGTGGCGGAGAGAATCCCGAACTCGGGGCCGAGCAGCGTGTCCGACCCCGGCACGTTGAAGTCGGCCGGGTAGTACGAGAAGACCGTCGGGGGGCGGAACACGTCCTGGCCCATGTTGACGGCCTGCGGGTTGAGGTACCCGTCGCTCGTCGTCGAGCCGTCGGCCGATCTCGCGCCGATCGCGCGGAGAACGTTGGCGATGAACTGCACCGGCTCCTTCAGGCGGCCGTAGTTCGGATCGTCCTTGCTTTCGCCCCGTGCTTCGGGATCGAGAAGAATCGCCCGCACCACGGCCTTCAGATCCCCGCGGACGCCGGAGCCGTTGTCGGCGAAGACGGCGGCGATGCGCTGGACGTAGGCGGGGCTCGGGTTCGACGTCACGAGGCTTCGGATGAGCTGCATCGAGACGAACGGGCCGACGTTCGGATGGTTGAAGATGTTGTCGAGCGCGTCGGAGAGATCTTTCGTGGCCGTCTGGCCGCCCGCGAGCGTCACCCCGCCGAGGAGCTTCTTCGTGCCCGTCTCATGGTTGCTCGCCTTGAGCTGCATCGGGTCGAGATAGTTCGGCGTTCCGGTGACGGGCGGCGGCGCGATCTTCCATCCGGTGAAGACGCGGGCGAAGCCCGTCACCGTGTCCTGGTCGTACGTCGGTGTCGCGTCGTCGTTCGAATCGACCTGAACGGTCCCGTCGGGGTTCAGGAGGTTCAACCCGACCGAGAAGAGCTGGAGAATTTCGCGGCCGTAGTTCTCGTTCGGGTTGGACTTCGTCGACGTGATCATGTCGAGGTAGTTGCCCATGGCCGGGTTGAGCGTCACGTCCTCGAGCAGCTGCCGGAAGTTGCCGAACGCGTCGCGGTCGAGGATCTGGAGATAGGGCGTCATCCACGACGGCTGATTGAGGCTGAGGCCCGAGACGACGATCATTCGATGCAGCGCCCATGCGACGCGTTGTCGGAGCTGGTCCGGTCCGTAGAGCGCGTTGGTGAAGAAACGCCGCTGCAGCGGATACATCGAGTAGTTGTCGCGCTGGCAGGTGGAGTCGCAGTCCAGGGGCACCGTGGAAGGCCAGAGCGCGAGCGTCGGATAGCTCGACGCAGGCTCGACGAGCTGATCGTCGAGCCACGCCGTCATGCCGGCCTTGCGCAAATGGTTGAGCGAGCCGTCCGTGGGCCCCCAAGTGGCCTGCTCGAGCAGCCGGAGGAGGTCGGCGTTGAACGTCTTCGAGAGGAAGACGGCCATCTGGCCGCGCGAGACGGTGGCGTCGGGGCAGTAGTTGCCCGGCGAGCATCCGGCCGTCACGCCTTCGTTCGCGAGCTGCTCGATCCAGTTGGCGAATATCCGGTTGGTCGGGACGTCGGCGAAGAGGCCGACGGGAGGCGGCGGCACGAATCCCGAGCCGTGCTCGGACCGCACGAGGAAAACCGCCATCTGGTCCCGCGTCACCGTCAGCGTGGGGCAGTAGATGCCGGCGCCGCATCCCGAAGTGATGCCTTCGGCCGCGAGCCGCTCGATCCAGGCCGCGTACGGCGTGCCGAGCGGAACGTCGGTGAAGACCGTGCCCGTCGCCGGCGGCGGGACGTACGACGAGCCGTGCTTTCCGCGGAGGAGAAAGACGGCCATCTCGCCCCGCGTGACGAGATTCTCGGGGCAGTAGTTGCCGCCGCCGCATCCGGTCGTGATCCCCTTGCGCGAGATCTTCTCGATCGCGTCGTGGAAGAGGTAGCTCTGCGAAACGTCGTTGTAGTCGGAAAACCAGCCGGCCTCGAGCGTCGCGGTCGAGTCGTCGGGGTTGGTCAGCACCACGTCCTGAACCGTGCCCGCCGCCGCCGCGGGTGTCGTCGCGTCGATCGAGGAACCGCTCGTGTAGGTCAGGCTCGATGCGAAATCCGACCCGATCCCGAGCGTCGCGCCCGACTGCATGCGATAGCCCTGAACGGAGACGCGCGTACCTCCGGCCGCCGGACCCGAGCTCGGCGTGAGGGACGAGACTTGCGGCGGAGGCGGCGGGAGCGCGGGCTGGATCTGAGCGGCCGCGGAGGCCGCCATCAGAGCCGAGGCGCAAAACGCGCCGAGGATCTTCGCGCGTGAAGACTTCGAGGGATCACCCATCCGTTCACCTCCATGCCCAGCGGCAGAGCGCGAGGCGTCTTCCCGGGTGTTCGTCGGGAGATTGGACGACGCGAAGGCCGAACCGTTTACGTTTGGTTCAGTCGCGGGGCACACGAGACCCGACACAGGGCGAGAGGCGTCGGGCGGCAGAGGCCCGCGGCCTCCCGTCTGCCGGAGCGTCGAGGGGGAAGCGGCGCCGCGCCGGCGATCCCGCTTCCTCCCCGGCCCTCTCGGGGTCGGGAAGTGCATGCTGGCCCGTAACGGCAGCAAGCCCCGTACCACGGCGTCCCGCCGGTTAAGGCGCGACGCCCGAACGGCTTGCTTCTATGACATAGGTCTTTTTTGGCGGTTCGCGGACGAGGCGGTGACGGAATTTGCGTCTCCCGCTTTACTGCAGTCCGAAGGTCTTCACGATGAAGGCCGCCATCTCGCCGCGTGTGACGGTGTTCGCCGCGCAGTAGTTCGGCTTGCCGCACGCGCCGCCGCCGCAGCCGGACGTGATGCTCTCGGCCTTGAGCTCCTCCATCCACTTGGCGAGGAACGTCCCGGCCGTGACGTCGCAGAACACGGCGCCCGTCGCCGCCGGGGGATTGAACGAGGCGCCGTGCTTTCCGCGCAGCAGGAACACGGCCATGCCGTCGCGCGTCACGGGCGACGTCGGGCAGTACGGCGGCGGGCTCCCGGCGCCGCAGCCCGTCGAGATCCCTTCGCGGCCGAACTGCTCCATCCATTTCGCGAGGAACGTTCCGGTCGTCACGTCGGAGAACACGTCCCCGGTCGCGGCGGGCGGGTTGTACGTCGCGCCGTGCTCGCCGCGCAGGATGAAGACGGCCATCGCGTCCCGGGTCACGGGATCGTCGGGGCAGTACTTCCCGCCGCCGCATCCTGTCGTCACGCCGTCCCGGGCGACGGTGACGACGGCGTTGTGGAAGAGATAGGAGGGCGGCACGTCGGCGAAGTCGACGAGGACTTTCGCCGCACTCTCGAGAGACGCGCAGCCGCCCGGACCGGTCTCGACGACCGACAACGCCATCATGATGCCCGGCGCGCCGGCGGAGAAGCCGATCTGGTGCGTCCCCTGGCCCGACGTGATCGATCCGCCGGAGAGCGTCCAGGCGTAAGCCGATCCGGCGTGATCGGGCACGCTCGCGGAGACCCCCGTGGCGTTGACGGCGACCGACTTCGGAGCGGTCAATGCCGGCGCGGCGGGAACGGCGTTGACAGTCAACGTCGCCGCGCTCGACGTTTTCGTCTGTCCGAAAGCGTCGGTGACGGCGACGTCGTAGCTGCCCGAGTCGCCGGTCCCGGAGGGATCGAGCGTCAGCATGTCCGTCCCCGAACCGGAGATCGCGCCGCCGTCGGCGAGATTCGACCCGCCCTTTCGCCAGCGATAGGAGAGCGTCGGCTGTCCGGACGCGGTGACGGAGAAGGAGACCGGAGCGCCGGCGCACACCGACTGGCCGGCCGGGCTCGAAACCGACAGCGGCACGCGTTCGGACGCGCCCATGTCCACGATCGGCGCCGTGCCGCTGCCCGTGTCGACGACCGCCGGATCGTCGAAGAAGCGGGGGAGACCGGCGAGGTCGGTCGCGAGGGCGGCGGCGGCCGCGTTGCTTCCAGCGTCGACGCCGGGCGATCCAGACGCGAGACGATAGTCGCTGCCCCCGCTGTTCTCGAAGACGGGAGAGGAGGCGATGTTGCCGGTGCCCGCGTGCCCGCCGGCGACATCGCTGTAGCTGATCGCGGCGTCGAAGAAGAACGGGCTGACCTCGCCGAGCGCATCGCCGAACAGGATCGAGTTGATGACGGAGCTGTTGGAGCCGCCGACGAAGATGGCGCCGTAGCCGTTGTTGCCGGTGATCGTGCAGTTGACGAAGCTCGCGCCGTCCTGGGCGATGGAGATGCCGTTCGACGAATTCCCCGCCACGAGGCAATTGCTCGCCGAAACCGAGTTCGCGTCGATGCCGGCTCCGCGCGTCGGTCCGGTGGCGTTGCCCGTGAACGCGCAGCGCTTGACGGACAGCGACGTGGCGGAAGCCGAAGACAGGCCGCCCCCGGCCGTCCCGGACGAGTTCGACGTGAACGCGCAGACCGAGAACGTCGGGGCGCCCGACTCGACGCGGACGCCGCCGCCGCGGTCCGAGGCGAAGTTGTTCGCGAAGCGCAGCTGCGAGAGCGTCGGGCTCCCGCCGCTCACGAGCATTCCGCCGCCGCGCTGCTGGTCGGTCGCGGCGCCGCTCGCGTGGCCCGCGGTGATCGTGAACCCGTCGAGGACCGCCGACGACGTCACCGCGCCGTCCGCGGTCACGACGTGGTAGCTGTTGTCGCCGGTGCCGGCCGCGCCGATCTCGCCCGAGAGCGTCGTGACGTGCCCGGCGGGATCGCGCTGCGACCGCAGCGTCTCCGTGCCCGCGAATCCGCCGTAGATGCCGACGCCGTTCTTCAGGGCGAAGCTCGCGGTCGGGTCGGTCGCGGCCGGTTTGTACGTTCCGGCGGCCACCCAGATCTCGTCGGTCGCGGTGGCTGCCGTCAGAGCGGCCTGGAGATCGACGAAAGCCGACGCCCAGCTCGCTCCGTCGTGCGTGGAGCCGGAGGAGGCCGCGTCGACATAGATCACGGACGCGGCGGCGGCGCGCGCGCCGGCGAAGAGCCCCAGGATGACCGCGACTCGGCGAAGCGGGAGCAAGCAGCCCGAAATTGTAAGGCGGAGCTAGGGGAGCGAGAACGCGCGCGACAGGAAGGCCGCCATCTCGCCGCGGGAGACCGGGCTCGAGGGGCAGAACCTTCCTCCGCCGCAGCCCGAGGTCACGCCTTCGACCGCGAGCTCTTCGATCCAGCTCCCGAGAAACGTCCCGAGCGGCACGTCGGCGAAGACGTTTCCCTTCGCGGCGGGCGGCTTGTAGCTCGCGCCGTGGATTCCGCGCAGGAGGAACGCCGCCGCGGATGCCCGGTCGATCGGCGCGTCCGGGCAGAAGGCGGCGACGCCGCACCCGGTCGTATAGCCCTCGGCCGCGAGCTCCTCGATCCAGTCGGCGAAGGGCGTCCCGAGGGGCACGTCGCCGAAGACCGTCCCCGACGCCGGCGGCGGCTTGTAGCCGGGCGCATGCACCGCCCGCAGCAGGAACGCGGCCATCGGCGCTCGCGTGACGGTGTCCGCGGGGCAGAAGTTCCCCCCGCCGCATCCCGAGGCGATGCCGTTGCGGCTCACCGCGCCGATCGGGTCATGGAAGAGGTAGCCCGCGGGCGCGTCGAGAAAGTCCACGGAGACTCTCGCGGTCCCGGCGGGCGAGTCGCAGTCTGCGATCGAGTCCACGACCGAAAGGCTCATCGTCGTCCCCGGCGCGCCGCTCGAGAACGTCAGGAGATTCTGTCCCTGGCCCGACGTGATCGCGCCGCCCTGCAGGGTCCACGCGTAGGAGTGCAGCGGCCTCGACGGGACGCTCGCCTGCAGGCCGGCCGTCTGCGGCGGGACGGACTCCGTCGCCGCGATCGTCGGCGCCGGCTGCGGGCAGCGCACGGCATCGAAAGCGGCCGCGGCGTCGATGCGGCCGTAGCCGGACGTGTCGTTCGGAACCGCGCCGGCGGGCAGACCTCCGCAGGTCTCAAGCGACGGCTTCGCCGCGGCCGTCCCCGTCAGGACCTCTTCGAGGGCATCCACGTCGCCCGCGAGCGAAGGCGCCGCGGCGAGCACGAGCGCGAGCAGTCCGGCCGCGTGCGGCGCGGCGGCGCTCGTTCCGCCGAAAGACGCGTAGTCGCCGCCCTTGGAGCTCGTGAGCACGTTCTCACCAGGCGCCACGACCTCGGGCTTCGGACCGTTCTCGCCGGGCCCGCGGCTCGAAAAGTCGCTGACGCCGTCCGACGGGTCGCTCGATCCGACCGAGATCCCCGCGGAATAGGTGCCCGGAACGCCGATGGTGCCGCAGGCCGGCCCGCCGTTGCCCGCCGAGAACACGACGGCGACGCCGGCGGCGCGCAGGTTCTCGACGGCCGTCTTCAGGATGTCGGGTGTCGTGCAGCCTTCGCTCGCCGGGCAGTCCCACGAATTGGTCACGATGTCCGGCGCGAGGTCGGGATCGGCATTGGCGCCCCCGGAGTCGGTCGGAGCGAGAAACCACTGGAAGCACTCCAGGTAACGCGCGGGCGTCCCGGTGCCCCGGTCCATGTTCCGGCATCCGATCCACTGCGCGCCGGGAGCGACGCCGACGCGATTTCCGGCGCCGTCGTCTCCGACGGCGATGCCCGTCGTCGCCGTGCCGTGTCCGTCGTCGTCGCACGGCGCGGGCGCGTCCGAGCCGCACGGATTTCCGGCGCCCGCGTCGTGCACCGCGTCGTGCCAGTTGTGGTCGTGGTGCGAGGCGGCGCCGTCCCAGCCGCGATAGCGCGGCTTGAGCGCCGGATGATCCCAGAGCTGTCCCGTGTCGGCGTCGCCGACGACGATCCCCGCGCCGGTGTCGCCGGCGGCCCAGACGTCGGGCGCGCCGATCATCGTGAGATTCCACGGCACCTGCGCGGGTGTTCGCGGCGGGGCCATCGCGCCGGAATCGGACGGCTTTCGCGGGATCGGGAGTCGCGCGCGCACGGGAGCGTCGATCTCGACGCGCGCGACGTCGGAACGGCGGGCGATGGCTTCGAGAAGCTCCGGGCCGCCGCGCACGCGGACGGCGTTGGCGATCCAATACGGCTCGGCCGTCGCGCCCCGGGCGGCGAGCCAGCGCCGCAGCTCCGCCTGCGACCGGGCCGCGGTCTCCGTGAGGCGCTCGAAGACGAATCGTCCCTTCGCGCGCTTTCCGGCGAGGCGCCGGGCCTCCGAGACGTCCGTCTGCTCGGGCAGGACCACGAGGAGCGCGGCGTCGGGCGCGGCCCTTCCGTCGAGGAGCCGCGCGTCGACCTTCGTCCGCCAGGAGACGGGCGGCGAGCCCGCCGCGACGACAGCCGCCAGGACGCACGCGCCGAGAGCCATCCGGAGAGCCTAGCAATCTCCGGGTGCCGGAATGACCGGCCGAAAGGTGCCCTAAGGCGTCAGAGCCGCCAGAAAAGCGCGCAGGTACTCCTGCCAGACGGCCGGAAGCGAGTGCGTGCCGTGCC
Organism: Thermoanaerobaculia bacterium; assembly: GCA_036558325.1. GTDB lineage: Bacteria > Acidobacteriota > Thermoanaerobaculia > UBA5066 > Gp7-AA6 > DATBFU01. The sequence goes on from DATBFU010000067.1 coordinate 98,965, forward strand.
CCCGCGTGGCGGGCCCGGCGGGAATCACGACGGCCCGCCCGCGGCGCACGCGGGCCACCGCCGTCTCGAGGATGCCGAGCTCCGGCGGATTGATGAGGTCGTCGGCGAAGTTGATGGCGAGGAGCGGCTTCTCGATCTTCTCGAGGTTCGGCGACGGATCGTAGTCGCGCGAGGCGTCGAAGGCATAGAGGAAGTTGTTGGCGTCCTGCCCGGCGATCCGCGATGCGGTCTGCGCGGCGAGATAGCGGTCGGCCTCCTCGCGCGTCGGCGCGGCCTTCTGCCACTCGACGGGATTCCCGAGCATGAGGACGAGCAGGTGGACCGCGTCCGTCAGTCCGCGCGGCTGCGTCTCGTAGTCGCCGCCCTTCCACTCCGGGTCCTCGCGGATCGCGTCGAGGATCATCCGGCGCCAGGCACGGTTGCGTCCCGACATCGGCCCCGGCAGGGCGGCGAGCGGAACCAGTCCGTCCATGAAGTCCGGGTATTTCTCTGCCCAGACCCAGGTGTGCATCCCGCCCATCGAGGTCCCCATCACGAGACGCAGGTGGTCGACCTTGAGGCCCTCCGTCAGCAGGCGGTATTGGGCGGCCACCATGTCGTCGTAGGTGTAGCGCGGGAAGCGCATCCGCAGGCCCTCGGAAGGACGGCTCGAGTCGCCGTGTCCGATCCCGTCGGGCACGATCACGTAGTACTTCGACGCGTCGAGGAGCTGCCCGGGCCCGAAGAGAACGCCGGCGAAGTTCTCGGTGAAGAAGTTCTTTCCGGAGCCGGTCGTTCCGTGCAGGATGAGGACGGCGTTCTCGACCGCGCCCTTCGCGTTGCGCCGCGGCGCACCGAGCGTCCGATAGTGGATCCGGAGCTCCGGCATCGTCTCGCCGGTGCCGAACCGGAAGTCGCGCAGCACGAAGTCGCCCGAGACCGGCTCGGGAACCGCCGCGGCCACCGAGGCCGCGCCGGCGATCAAGAACAGGACGAGGAGAGCCGAGAAGAGTTTTTTCATTGCACGTCCCACTTGTGCGCGAAGCGTCGCGCGATCAGGAAGAGGAGGACCGCGGCGCCGAGCAGAACCGCCACCTGCGGCGCGAGACTCCCGAGCGGCTCGTCCCGCCAGAACACCTTCAGGAATCCGTCGATCGCCCAGGCGTTCAGCGTCACGAGACCGAGCTTCTGAATCTTCTCGGAGAGCAGATACCGGGGCACCATGCTTCCGCCGAGCGCCGACATGACGAGGATGAGGAGGTTCGAGAGCGCCACGAGCTGGATGCGAGTCCGCGAGGCGGCCGCGAGCACGAGGCCGAAGCTCGAGCAGGCGAGCGCCGTGACGACGCTCATCAGGAGGACCCCGGGAAGGTGTTTCGTCAGCTCGACGCCAAAGAAGATCTGTCCCCAGACGAACATCACGGCGAGCTGCGCGACGGCCACGGCCGAAAGGTAGAGAAGCTTCCCGAGGAGGAGCTGCGTCATCGTGACGCGCGTGCCGAGGATGCGGTCGAGCGTGCCGCTCTCGGACTCCTCGATGAGCGCGCCGCCGGCGCCCGCGGCCGAGAAGAGCAGAAACATGACGCCGAGGCCCGCCGCCAGGAGCGCCGAGGCGGGGTTCTTCTTCGTCCGCCCGACGACGTCCCGCGTCTCGACCGCGACCAGACCCGAACCGGCGCCGTCGGCTTCCGCTCCCGAACGGTCGCGCGCCCGCAGCCGGTCCATGGCCCCTTCGAGCCGCGCTTTCTGATCGTCCGTCAGGCCCGCGCCCCAGCGGTCCATCTGCGCGATCCCGCTCGCCGCCATCGCATCGGGAAGGGCCGTCATCGCCACTTTCTGAAGAAGGCCCGACACGACCTGCGGCGCGACGGGATCCGCGCTGTCCGAGTAGAGGAGCAGGGAGGGAGCGCCCGACGTCGGGCCGAAGTGGATCGGCGCGGCTCCGAACCCCTTCGGCACGACGAGCGCGATCGGGGCCTCGCCGGACCGCACCGCCTCTTCGGCGGTGGCGCGAGTCCAGGAAACGGGCGGGCCGCCCGCCGCTGGCGGGCCCGTCACGACGCGAAGGCCCTTTTCCCGTCCGAGAGCGGCGACGAAGCGCCGCGAGTTTTCGCTTTCGTCCTCGTCCACGACGGCCACGGGGATCCGGCGCGTCCCGCCGCGCGGGCCGCCGAAAACGAGCGCGAAGACGGAGAAGAAGGCGATCGGCACGAGAAAGGCGAGCGTGACGCCCGCGCGGTCGCGACGCAGCCGGGCGAGATGGGAGCGGGCGACGGCGAGGATCATTCGCGCAGCTCGCGTCCGGTCAGGTGGAGGAACACGTCCTCGAGGCTCGCCGACTTGAGCGTGAGGTCGCGAACGGCGGCGCCATGGCGGCGGAAGATTTCGAGGACCTCCGGGATCTCGCGGGCCGGCTCCTCGACGGGGATCACGGCGGCGCTCTCGGTGAGCGAGGCGTCGCGGCTTCGGAGCTCCTCGCGGAGCGGTTCCGCGAGGGGCGTTTCGGCGTCCACCGTCAGCGTCCGCCGGCGGCCGAGGGTCGACGACACGAGCTCGTCTCGCGTGCCGAGCGCAATGACCCGGCCGTGGTCGATGACGGCGATGCGGTCGCAGAGGCGCTCGGCCTCCTCCATGTAGTGCGTGGTGTAGAGGATCGCGACGCCCTGGGCCGCGAGCTCCTCGATCATCGTGTAGATCCTCTCGCGCGACTGGGGATCGACTCCCGCCGTCGGCTCGTCGAGCAGCAGCAGGCGCGGCCGGTGGATCGTTCCGGCGGCGATGTTCAGGCGCCGCTTCATGCCGCCCGAGAGCCGTTCCGTTCGCTCGTCGGCGCGTTCGGCGAGCGCCGCCCACGCCAGGCTTCGGTCGGCCGCGGCCGGCAGCTCGGCGCTCGTGAGTCCCTGGTACCGTCCGAAGCTCTCGAGGTTCTCGCGGGCCGAGAGGAGGGGATACAGCGCGATCTCCTGCGGGACCCAGCCGCGCAGCGCCGAGGCGCCGGGCCCGTCCGGAGATTTCCCGAAGACCGAGAGCGATCCCGCGTCCGGACGCACGCGCCCGACGACGCACCGCACGAAGGTCGTCTTGCCGGCGCCGTTGGGCCCGAGCAGGCCGAAGATCTCACCCGGCGCGATGTCGAGCGTGACGCCGTCGAGCGCCCGCCGGCCGCCGAAGGACTTCGCGAGATCTCGGGCGACGAGCGCCGGCTGGCTCATGAAGGACTGCGATCGTCTCGCGGAAGACGGCGCAAAGTCCAGCCGCGAGAGCCGGCGCCGCGTTACGGTATGCTGCGCGCCGCGGCCGTGAGCTCCCCCTCGGAATGAGCCCGATCCTCTTTCTGGCGCTGCTGCTGCTCGGCAGCCTCGGGATCCTTCTGTCTTTTCTGCGCGCACGCTCGCGCGCCGTGCTCGCCCAGGACGGGTTCGCGACGCCCGGCCGCCGCCGCGCCGCGATGGTTCTCCTCGGCGCGGTCCTGCTCCTCACGGTCGCGATTCCTTTCGCGTCCGGGCTCGCGGGCGGGGAGCCGGAGGCCGACCGTCCGCTGTCCTTCGTCAGCCTTTTCGGCGTGCACGCGGTCCTGGCGCTCTTCCTCGTCTGCTACTACCTGCTCTCGGGCCGCCGGTCGTTTCGCGACTTCCTGAGGCTGCGCAGCGAGCGGCCCGCGGCCGATCTCGGCGCCGGCATCTTCATCGGGGCCGCCGGCTGGCTCCTGACCCTTCTGCTCGCGGCGCTCTTCGTCGGGGTCTATGTCCTCGTCCGCGGAGCGCCGCCCGGAGCGCCCGGCGGGGGACCCGCCCGCGTTTCGCCGCTCATCACCTGGCTGATCGCGCGTCCCCCGTCGGTCAAGATCGCCATCGTCGTCTCGGCCATGTTCGTCGAGGAGTTCTTCTTCCGCGCTTTCCTCCAGACGCGCGTCGGGCCGCTCGCGGCGACGCTGATGTTCACGGCCGCCCACGGCGCATATGGCCAACCGATCGTGCTCGTCGGAATCCTGGTGATCTCGACGGTGCTCTCGCTGACGCTCCACCTCTACCGCAACGTGCTGCCCTGCATCGTCGCGCACGGCGTCTTCGACGGGATCCAGATGTTCTTCGTGATCCCGATGATCCTGAAAGCGCTGCCGGGCTGAGGATCGGCCCCGGCGGCCGCGAACCGCGTCAGCGTCCGGAGGCCGCGGCGCCGGGAACCGGCATCCCGCCCGCCACGACGAGGTCGGTTCCCTCGCGGCGCGTTGTTTCCGGCCTGGCCGCGGGATTGGTCTTTCGTGATTTCGCGAGCGCCTGCTCGAGCCGGCCGGCCGCCTCGGGCGTCTCCATCCGGATGCGCCAGACGTAGGCGATCGCGCCGCCCGGACCGGTGAAGAACGCCACGCGGTCGCCGCGCCAGCCGGTGGCCCCCGGGTCGGCCTCGGCCGGCGGGAGCCCGCGCCGCAGCAGGAACCGCAGGCCCCATTCGCCGAGAGTGTCCGAATAGAGGTAGCGCGCCCCCTGCGGTGCGAGCGTCTCCGGCCGCGGCAGGAGGTTCGTCGCCGGCGCGAACGGCGCCTCGTCTGGATGGAGGATCTCGGCGCTCGAGAGCGGAGGGCTCGACCAGAGACGGTCCACCGCCGCCCATCCGCCTTTCTTCACCGTCCGCCGCACGTAGTCGGTCCCCTCGGCGTAAGGGAAGAAGAGCTGCTCGGTGAAGTAGGCGGGCACGTCGCGCGGCGCGTTCGACTTCTCGAGGCTGCCGGCCGTGAGCAGGGGAGCGATCTGCTCTTCGACGGACTCGTCGGCGCCCGGCAGATCGGCCAGCGCGGCCTTGATCATGACCAGCGTCGCTTCGCCTTCGAGGAGGCACTGAAGCGCGAGCGCCCGGTCGCCGTCGTCCTTGAGCGCCTTGATGCGTCGGTCGAGGTCCAGGTTCTGGTCCTGCATCGCATGCGTCAGCTCGTGCGTGTAAATCAGCTTCTCGGCGGCGCCTTCCAGCGCTTCGCCGTCCAGGGCCGATGCGGCGCCCCGGACCACGTAGAAGCGCCGCGGCTCGGGGTCGTAGAACGCGATGACCTGGGAGCCATAGAAGTCCACGAGGCGGTCGACGAGGTTCGGCGTGTCTTCGATCATGCCGATCGCCACGAGCGTGCGCCGGGTCTCCTCGGGTGAGGCCGGGAACGACTCGGCGAGCTTGGCGCGCAGGGTCTCCTTGAGCTTGCCCGCGTCGATCTCGGTCGCCGGCACCGCGCGGTCGAACTTGTGGCCGCGAACCGATTCGACGGCCTGCGCGTACCGAGCGACCTTGGCGGGGAGGAGATCCTCGGCCCCGGGAGCGCCGTCGAGGGCTTGGGCCGCAGCCGCCGCGCCGAGAAGCGCGGCCAGAGCGAGGAATCGCCTCACGCGGGCAGGGTAGCACGGGGTCCTCGAGCGCCCGTCCCACGGCCCTTTTCGATTCCTTTTTCCGGGAAACTTCGCATAATATCCGCCGGATTTTGCATCCACCCCCAATGACCGTCGCCGAAACCCCCCAGGACCCCGGACCGGTGCGCCTGTCGCTGTCGAGCCGCTTCGAAAACATCGAAATGGCGCAGCACCTGTGCGGTAAGCTCCTGGAGGGCCGCGACGTTTCGGAGGAAACCAAGCACTGGATTCTCATGGCGCTGCGCGAAGGGCTCGCCAACGCCATCAAGCATGGCAACGGACAGAATCTTTCGAAGAGGGTTCATGTGGAGATGCGCGTCGCCGACGACACTCTCGAGATCCGGATCCGTGACGAAGGCCCGGGCTTCGATCCGAAGAACGTCGGCGATCCGCTCGCCCCGGAGAACCGCCTGAAGACGTCGGGCCGGGGGATCTTCTACATGAAGACGTTCATGGACGACGTGCGCTTCGGACGCGCCGCGGCGGGCGGGATGGAAATCGTCCTCACGAAAAAGTTGAACGCATCGAGCGAGACAGAGGGAGGAGAGCGATGAAGACGAACGTGCGTGAGGTCCGGGGCGTGTCCATCCTGGACCTCAAGGGCAAGATCACGATCGGTTCCGGCGACGTCCAGCTGCGCGAGACGATCAACAAGCTCGTGGATTCCGGCAAGAAGAACATCCTCATCAACATGCAGGACGTCACGACGATCGACTCCTCCGGAATCGGCGAGCTGGTCGGCTGCTACACGTCCGTCACCAACAAGGGAGGCAAGCTCAAGCTCCTGCACCTTCCTCCCAAGATCAGCGACGTGCTGACCGTCACGCAGCTCATCACCGTGTTCGACGTCTACGAGTCGGAATCGGAGGCCATCTCGAGCTTCGCTTAGCTCGGGGCCGGCGCCGCGCGGCCGCGGCTGCGGCCCGCCCCGGAGGGCGAGCGCCGCGACGCGGCTTTCTCTCGATGGCTGTTCCGGACCACGCTTTCGACCGCTTCGCCGCGTCGCATCGGCCGGGGCTCGAGGACGAGCTCCGGCGCGCGCTCCCCGAGGCGTCTCCCGCTTCCCTCGCCCGCGCCGTCTCCGACGCCGTCCTCTCTCCCGGCAAGCGATTCCGCCCGCTCGTCGCGCTCGCGGCCGGAGAGCTCGCCGGCGCTCCCGTCGAGACGGCGGGCGCCGTGGCCGTGGCGACCGAGTTCGTCCACGCGGCGTCGCTGGTACTCGACGACCTGCCGTCCATGGACGATGCCCGGCGGCGCCGCGGCCGTCCCGCTCTGCACCTGGTTCACGGGACCGCGACGGCGGAGCTCGTGTCCGTGCTTCTCATGGCGCGCGCTTTCGAGATCGTGGCCGGCGCTCCGGGCGCCTCGCCCGCGATCCGGGCGCGGCTGACCCGCGAGCTCTCGCAGGCAGTGGAGGCGTGCTGCTCCGGCCAGGCCGACGACCTCGGCGCGCGGCCCGAGGCCCTCCGCCTCGAAGATCTCGAGTCGATCCACGCGCGCAAGACGGGCGCCCTCTTCGTCGCGGCGGTGCGCGGCGGGGCGATCGCCGGGGGCGCGCGCGAGCCGGCGCTCGAGGCGCTGACGCGGTTCGCGCGCAATGTCGGCCTCGCGTTTCAGATCACCGACGACCTGCTCGATCTCGAGGGCGACGCGGAGGCGATGGGAAAGGACCCCGCGCGCGATGGCCACCGCGCGAACTTCGCGCGCCTGCTCGGTGCGGAGTCGTCGCGGCGACTCGTCGAAGAGCTCTCGGCCGCCGCCGCGGAGGCGTTGTCGCCGCTCGGACGGCGCGCCGCGACACTCGCCGACCTCGCCCGGGTCGTGCGCGAGCGCCGGGCGTGAGCGGGGCGCCTCCCGTCCCGCTCGACGAGGCGCGGCGGCGCCTTCGGGATCTCGGCTACCTCGACGGGCGCGTCGATCGATTCCTCTTCCGCCGCGCCTTCGAGGGTCGGGGCGGTCTCTTCCTCCCGGCCGTCGCGCTCTCGGCCTTCGCGGCGGCGCTCGCGTCGACGGCGGCCGTCGAGTCCACGGAGGCCGGCTTCGGCGCCTCGCTCGGCGCCGTCGCCGTTCTCTTCGCGCACCTCTTCCTCGCGGATCTGCTGCCGGCCGCCCTCGCGGCGGTCCTCGTCGCGATGCTCGCCGACCGGGCGCGGAGCCCGGGGGCCCTCGCCGTTGCGGCCGGCCTCGGCGCCGCGGGCGCGGTCGTCGTGCTGTGGGTGGGCGGCGTCTGGAGCCTCGCCCGGGATCTCCCGGCGCGGGCGCTCGTCTGGGGCGTTCCCATCGCGGCCGCCGCTTTCCTGTCGGCGATTGCGGTGCGCGGCGGCGTGCTCGCGCGCGCCTACGCGCACTCGCATGTCCTGCCGTCCCGCCGGCGCAGCCGATTTGCGCTGGCGTCCGCGGCGCTCCTCGTGCTCGCGGGCGCCCTCGCGCTCCTCGGCGTCCGTGGCGAGATCTTGCCGGCGCCCGCGCCCAGGCCCTCGCCGCGATCCGGCGCCGTCGTCGTGGTCGCGGTGGACGGATTCTCCGACGGGACGGAGGCGGAAGCGGGTCGCGATCTGGCCGAGCTCTTCGCGGGCGCGGCGACCGGCTGGTGGCCGGCGGCCGCGGCCACGCCGCCGGAGATCTGGACGAACCTCGCGACCGGAGAGCGTCCCGAACGGCACGGCGTCCGCGCGCTCGAACGCGTCCGGCCCCTTTTCTCCCCGCTCGCGGTCCGCGCGCCGTTCGGGACGTCTTGGTACCTCCGGCGGCTCGGGCCGGCGCTCCGCCTCGTCCGCGGCGCGCCGGTCTCGGCCGGAGACCGCCGCCGCCCCGCGTTCTGGGAGGTCGCGGCCTCGGCCGGTCTTCCGTCGCAGGCGGTCGGCTGGTGGGCCTCCGGCGCGTGGCCGGGCGCCGAGGTGGTCAGCAACGAAGAGCTCCTCTCCGGCGCGCGTGACGGGCTCGACGCCGACCGGAGAGCCCGCGCTTTCTTTCGCCGCGCGGTCGGCGGCGAGCGCATCCGCACCGTCTACCTGCCGGGACTCGACATCCTGCGCGCGCAGCCGGAGAGGCGCCGGCAGGCGCTCGGGGAGACCGCGCTTTTCCTGGAGGAGGAGGCCGCGGCCGCGCGCTCGCACGGCGACGTGCTCGTGGTTCTCGCCGCGAGCTCGCATCCCGCGAGCGCGGCCCTCGGTCGGATGCTCGTCTTCGATGCCCCGAGCGCGAGCGCCCGGACCGTCCGGATCCGCGAGGTCGATGTCGCCCCGTCGATCCTCGCCCGCGCCGGCATTCCCGCCGCGCGCGATCTGCCGGGCCGGCCGGCGGACGCGCTCTTCGCGCCGGGCTCGCTCGATCCCGAGACCGTCCCGACCTACGGCGACCGCGTCGCGCCGCGGGAGACGCGGCGGGGGACCGATCGGGAGTACCTCGAGAAGCTGCGGTCGCTCGGGTACCTGAACTAATCTACGGCCTCGTCATGAAGGCGATCTACTTCGA
>DATBFU010000068.1:0-3015 GCA_036558325.1 Thermoanaerobaculia bacterium
GCAAGCGACCTGACGCATCGCTCTGCTCCTCACTTCATTCTTTCGAAACCCGGCCGCTTCCTCACTCACCCGCTGCGGCTCGGGGAACTTCCACCGCCCGTCGAGGATCTCTGCGCGCGGGCGATAGAGGCGCACCGTGGAGTTCCAGCCCTTGACGATCGGAAGGCAGTTCGGAATCTTGCCGTCGCAGCCTCCGAACTGGACGACGATCGCGCCGTCCGGGCTCTTCCGGCCCGTGATGCTGTTGACGCTGTACGCGTTCGCCGCGTTCTTCTCGAAGTATCCGGCGGCGTAGACGCTGATGGACCAGAACGCGTCGACCGGGACGTCCTTCACGGTCAGGCGGTAGACGGCCGCCGCCCGCGTCCGCGAAAGACCAGATGTGGGCGAGCATGCCGTAGGTCCAGCCGCCCGTCTGAACCAGGATGAGCGCCGTCCGGCCCGCGCCCCATTTCTTGCCGCCGATGTTGGGATTGGTCGCGCTCGGGTAGTAGAGGACCGGTCCGATCGCCCAGATGACGCCGCCCCCGCGGGAGAGAAGAAGAAGCTCTGCGTGATGTCGCCGAGGCCGAACTGGCTGTTGGGGCCGACCACGTCGTGCTGGTCGATGATCGGCATGATCGTCCGGAGGATCAGGTTCCAGCGCGGCGAGAGCTCGAAAGGGACGACCGGCTGCACGTTCATCGTCCAGCGGAACCCGTCGAGCGCGCCGATTCCCCATTCGAAGTTGTTCTGGAAGGGAACGCTGATCATCGCCGCGACCGGGTTCGAGAGCTTCTTGGCGAGATCTTCGTCGCTTTCACCGCCCGATGACGCCGGGGGAGCATCCTGACCGGCCGCGATGCGGCCGCAGACGAGGATCCCTGGCACGAGCAGGGTGCGGAACATCCGAGATGAAAACATCAAATGGTCCTTTCGGCGGCCGGGTTTCGATCATCTCCCGCCCCGCGCCCGCTCCCGGCTTCCCTTTGGGGCAATCGGGCCGCGATGCGATCGATTTGTATAGACTGCACGTGATCACCCGAGGTCCCACGTGAGCTCCGAGGCGAGCGCTTCGACCCGTCCCGACCTTTTCGGTCCGAGAGCTCCGAAACGAACCGAGCCGCACAGGATGCGGACCGCGCCCGATCTCGCTCTCTTCGCCGTCGCCTACTACTTCGCGTACCGCTTTGGCATGTCGTTCAGCCAGGCGGTGCCGTCGCCGTTCTGGTTTCCCGACGCCGTCCTCCTGTGCGCGCTCCTGCTCCATACGCCGCGCGTCTGGTGGCTGTTCGTCCTGGTGACCGTGCCGATCCGGTTCTGGCTCGTCCGCGTTCCGGGCGGGCCTCCCGAATGGTTTCTCGCCGCCGCCTCGGCGAATGACGCCCTCAAGGCCTTGCTTTCCGCGACGATCCTTCGGAGAGCACTCCGCGACCCGACGCGCTTCGACCGGCTGCGGGACTTCGCGGTCTTCGTCGGCGTCGCCGTCATCGGCGTGCCGATTCTGTCGGCGCTCGGCGGCGCCGCGGCCTGGACCGTGGTCGGAAGGTCGTTCGGACGGTCGTTCCAGGACTGGTTCCTGGGCGACTCCCTGGCGAGCCTGCTGCTCGTGCCCGCGATTCTCTACTGGAGCTGGGGGCGCGAGCGGCGCCGCTCCGGGCGGTCGCATCCGACCATCGAGGCGGCTCTTCTGACGGTCGGGCTCTCGGGTCTCGCTCTGGCAGCGTTCGGCGGGCAGGTCAAGCCGCCTTACGACTCGCTCCTGCTCCTCTACGCTCCGGTCCCGTTTCTTCTCTGGGCGGCGCTTCGCTTCGGCCTCCGCGGGGCGTCGGCGATGCTCACGCTTTCGGCCCTGGTCGTCGCGGCGGCGGCGGCGGCGGGTCGCGGGCCGTTTGGGGCGCAGTCTCCCGACCAGCGGATCCTGTGGATCCAGCTCTACCTCTTCGTCGTGGCTCTTCCGATGATGTTTCTCGCCGTGCTCATGAAAGAGCGAAACGACAGCGCGGTCAAGCTGCGCGCGAGCGAGGAGCGCTTCCGGGAGGTCGTGAACAGCCAGACGGACCTGATCTGCCGTTATCTCCCGGACACGACGCTGACGTTCGTGAACGAGGCCTACTGCCGGTACTTCGGCCGGACCGCCGAGGAGTTGATCGGACGCAAATTCCTGGACCTGATCCCCGAGGGACCGCCGCGCGAGATCGCGTGGATGCACGTCCGTTCGCTCATCGAAAAGCCCCGCGTCGAGGCGGACGAGCACGAGGTCGTCCGCGGCGACGGCTCGATCGGATGGCAGCAATGGCTCGACCATCCGATCCGCGGCCGCGACGGGCGGGTCATCGAGTTCCAGGCCATCGGCCGCGACGTCACCGACCGGAAGCGCGCGGAGGAGGCGGATCGGCGCCTTGCGCAGACCGGAAGGCTCGCGCTCCTCGGCGAGCTCACGGCCTCCATCGCGCACGAGATCAACCAGCCTCTCGGGGCGATCCTTTCGAATGCCGACGCGCTCGAGATGCTGCTCGAGTCCTCGCAATCGAGACCGGAAGAAATCCGGACGATCCTCGCCGACATCCGGCGCGAGGGCCTGCGCGCGAGCGATGTCATCCGCCACGTGCGGTCGCTGGTGCGGCAGCGGTCGATGGTCATGAGGCTCCTCGACGTCAACGGCGTCGCGCTCGAGGTGCTCCATCTGGCCAACGCGGAGTGTCGGCGCCGGGGAGTCGAGATGTCGACGGACCTGGCGCTCGACCTGCCCCCGGTCCGAGGGGACCGGGTCTGGCTGCAGCAGCTCCTCTTGAATCTCCTCGTCAACGGGATGGACGCCATGTCGGAGCTCCCGGGCGGCGAGCGCCGGCTCCTCCTGCGGACGAGCGGGGACAACGGCGGATCGGCAGTGGAGGTGGCCGTCGTGGACGGGGGCCACGGGATCCCGGAGGACCTCCTTCCGCGGCTTTTCGATTCGTTCGTGACGACCCGGGAGCACGGAATGGGGCTCGGACTGGCCATTTCCCGCTCGATTGTCGAGGCCCACGAAGGTAG
>DATBFU010000069.1:0-1916 GCA_036558325.1 Thermoanaerobaculia bacterium
TGGCCGCTCTCGCGGCCGCCTGGATCGTCCGAAGCACGTTTCCGAAGACCCGCGGGACCCTGCGCGTTCCCGGCCACGCGGCGCCGATCCGGATCGAGACCGACGCGCGCGGCGTCCCGACCATCCGGGCGCAATCGATACCGGACGCGATGTTCGGGCTCGGCTACGCGCACGCGCGCGACCGGCTCTGGCAGATGGAGTTCGAGAGGCGCGTGGGCTCAGGGCGGCTGGCCGAGATGCTCGGAAAGGGTCTGGTCCCGGCGGATCGTTTTCTGCGGACGATCGGGTTCCGGCGCTCGGCGGAGGCGACCGAAAAGCTTCTCTCCGGTGACGCCCGGCGGCTCCTCGAGGCCTACGCCGGCGGTGTCAACGCCTACCTCGCCGCCGATTCCGCGCGGCCAATCGAGTTCCGGCTGCTCCGTGTCACGGCCGAGCCCTGGACGCCGACGGACAGCCTCGTTTGGGGGAAGATGATGGCCTGGGACCTCGCCGGCAACGCCCGGGACGAGATCCGGCGCGCGCGCTTCGTCGAAGCGCTGGGTCCCGAGAAGGCCGGGCAGCTGCTTCCGCTGGCCGGTTCGGAGCCCACGATCCTGAGCTCCTCGCAATGGCCGGACAAGACGCCGGCCGCCGGCGCTGCGACCGCTCTTCCGGCCGCTCCGTGGAGACCGCTCGGCGAGGCATTCGACACACTCGCGGCGCTGGGACTTTCCAGAGGCGAGGCCTTCGGCAGTAACTCCTGGGTTGTCTCCGGCGCGCGCAGCGCCAGCGGGAAACCCATCCTCGCCAACGATCCGCATCTGGGCCTTCGCGTTCCGTCGGTCTGGTACCTCGCCGCTCTCGAAGCTCCGGGCCTGCACGTCACGGGAGCGACACTCCCCGGAGTTCCGGGGGTGATCATCGGTCACAACGATCGGACGGCCTGGGGAATCACCTCTCTCGAGCCCGACGTCCAGGATCTCTTCGTCGAAGACGTCGATCCCGGGAATCCGTCGCGCTACCGTCATCGCGGGGACTGGAAGACCTTCGAGGAACGCGGCGAGACGATTTCCGTGCGCGGCGCCGCCGACGAAGTCCTGACGGTGCGAACATCGCTCCACGGACCGATCGTGACGGACGCGCTTCCGGGCGCCGGACGGCTCGGAAACGCGGTGGCGCTCCGCTGGACGGGGCTCGACCCGGACCCGAAATCCACCGAGGCCTTCCTCGCGATCGGCGCAGCCCGAGACTGGCCGGAGTTCCTCGCCGGAGCCCGGGAGCTGCGAGCATCGGCGCTCAATCTCGTCTACGCCGACGTCGATGGCCACATCGGGTATGCCGCCGGGGGAGCGATGCCGATCCGGCCGCGCGCCAACGGCCTGCTTCCCGTTTCCGGCGCGGGCGAGGACGACTGGACGGGGTTTCTGGCCCCCGAGAGCCTCCCGAACGTCCTGGACCCGCCGGAAGGCTTCATCGTCACGGCCAACAATCGCGTCATCCCGGCCGAGCCCTATCCGTACGGCTCGACGTGGGGCGAGCCGTGGCGCGCCGCCCGGATCTCCGAGCGGATCGCAGAGAAACCGAGCCTGACTCCGGACGACATCGCCGCGATCCAGGCCGACCGCGTCTCGCTCCTGGCGCGGGCGTTGCTGCCTGACTTGCGAGACACGAAGCCGGCCGATGCCGCCTCACGCGACGCTCTGGCGCGGCTTGCGGCATGGGATGGGGAGATGGCGCCGGACTCCGTCGCGGCCGCGATGTACGCCGCCTGGTTCGTCGAGCTCGCGAAGATGCCCGAGGACGAGCTCGGCGGCGTGCCCCGGGGCCGGACGAAAGGCCGCTTTCTCATGGACGCGTTTCGCGAGAACGAAAAATGGTGCGACGACGTTCGAACGCCGCGAGTCGAGACGTGCGCGGATCTGCGATCGGCGTCCCTC
>DATBFU010000070.1:0-2853 GCA_036558325.1 Thermoanaerobaculia bacterium
CGATCGGCCCGATCTACATCACGCCCGACGGCAAGTCGTACGTCTATTCGTACCGCCGGCAGCTCGACGAGCTGTTCCTCGTGAGCGGACTGAAGCCATGACGTTGCAGGCGGGATCCAGGCTGGGCGCGTACGAGATCCTTGCCCCTCTCGGCGCGGGCGGGATGGGCGAGGTCTACCGCGCGAAGGACGCGCGGCTCGGCCGCGACGTAGCGATCAAGGTGCTGCCGTCGGCGACCGCGGCGGATCCGGATCGCCGCGCGCGTTTCGAGCAGGAGGCGCGTTCCGCCTCCGCGCTCAACCACCCGAACATCCTGACGATCTACGACATCGGCGAGTACGGCGGCACGATCTACATCGCCATGGAGCTCGTCGAGGGAAGGACGCTGCGGGAGCTGCTGGCGTCGGGCGAGCCCCTGCCGACACGGAAGCTGCTCGACGTCGGCGTCCAGACCGCAGACGGCCTCGCGAAGGCGCACGCGAGCGGGATCGTCCATCGCGACCTCAAGCCCGAGAACCTGATGATCTCGAGGGACGGGTTCGTCAAGATCCTCGACTTCGGGCTCGCGAAACTCACCGAGCCGGTCTCCCAGGCGGCCTCGGTGTTGCCGACCGCCGTCGCCGCGCCCACGCAGCCGGGCACGGTCATGGGCACCGCCGGCTACATGTCGCCGGAGCAGGCGAGCGGCCATCCCGTCGACTTCCGCTCCGACCAGTTCACGCTGGGCGCCATCCTCTACGAGATGGCGGCGGGACAGAAGGCGTTCCAGCGGAAGACCGGCGCCGAGACGCTCGTCGCGATCATCCGGGAGGAGCCGCAGCCGCTGTCGCAGCTCGCGCCGAAGGCGCCGGCGCCCGTGCGCTGGATCGTGGAGCGCTGCCTCGCGAAGGATCCCGAGGAGCGCTACGCCTCCACCAAGGACCTCGCGCGCGATCTCCGGAGTCTCCGCGACCACCTGACGGAGACTTCCGTGTCAGGCGCGCTCCAGGCCGCCGAGCCCGTGAAGGCGCCGCGCCGCGGCTGGGTCGTTCCCGCGATCGCGGCGATCCTCATCGGGGCGGCCGCTGGCGCGCTGATCCACGCGAGGCTCGGGCGCAAGCCTGCCCCGGCCCCGAAGTTCCAGCAGCTGACGTTTCAGCGCGGACAGATTCTCTCCGCGCGCTTCGCTCCCGACGGACAGACGATCGTCTACAGCGGCGCCTGGGAGGGGCGGCCGCCCGAGATCTTCACGGCGCGCTCGGACGGTCCCGAGTCGCGGGCCCTCGGCTTGCCCGGGGCGACGGTGCTCTCGGTCTCCTCGGCGGGAGAGATCGCGGTCTCGCTCAACCGGCACTTCGTCGTCGGCTACGAGGCGACCGGGACGCTCGCGCGCGTGCCGCTCGCCGGCGGCGCGCCGCGCGAGATCCTCGACAGCGCCCAGGCGGCGGACTGGTCGCCCGACGGCAAGAACCTCGCGGTCTGCCGCGTCGTCGGCAACAAGAGCCGCCTCGAATACCCGATCGGCAAGGTCATCTACGAGACGGCCGGCTGGCTCGACCAGGTCCGGATGTCGCCGGACGGAAAGCTCCTCGCGTTCGTCGACAGCCCGCAGCGCGGCAACAACAACGGCCACGTGAAGATCGTCGACACGGAGGGCAAGCTCCGCCTCGACGGCCCGTTCTCGAGCGGCGCGAGCCCGCTCGCGTGGTCGCCGAGGGGCGACGAGGTCTGGTTCGGAGGAATCAACGCCCTGGCACTGGACGGTAAGGTGCGGCCCGTCTGGATCTCTCCGAACGCGGCGGTGTTCGACCGCTCGCGCGACGGCCGCGCCCTCGTCAACGAAGCCGTGGCGCGCCGCGAGATCGTCGGCTTTCCGCGCACCGGCCCGCCGCGCAACCTGACGGCCCTGAACTGGTCCTTCCCCACGGCGATCTCGGCGGACGCCGAGACCGTCCTCTTCTACGAGCAGATCGTCGAGCCCCCCGGCGTCTACGTGCGCAAGTTCGACGGCTCCCCCGCCGTGCGCCTCGGCGACGGCGAGGGTTACGGCTTCTCGCCCGACGGCAAGTGGGTCGTCACCGTGAGGATTCCGGAACGGCACGCGATCGTGCTGGTGCCGATCGGCGCCGGCGAGCCGAAGACCATCGAGATGGGCAACCTGACCTGCCAGTGGGCGGCGTGGTTTCCCGACGACCGGCGCATCCTCGTCAACGGCAACGAGCCCGGCCACGGCTCCCGTCTGTACGTGCAGGACATCGCCGGCGGAAAGCCCCGGCCGATCAGCCCCGAGGGAGTCACGGTCGTCGGAGGCAACGGCATCTCGCCCGACGGACGCTCGATCGTCGGACGCGGCCCCGACGGGCGCATGACCATCTATCCGGCGGAGCCGGGGGCCGCCGAGGCGCGCCCGGTTCCGGGCCTCAACCCGGACGAGTTCCCCATCCGCTGGACGGCGGACGGCCGCTCGATCTACGTGACGCACCTCTCGGCGCTTCCCGGCATCATCACCGTCGTAGACGTCGCGACGGGAGGCCGGAAGGAGTGGAAGCGCTTCGAGCCCCCCGACCCGAGCGGTGTCGAGCAGGCCGGTCCCGCCGTCATCGCCCCCGACGGATCGGCCTACGTCTACTCCTACCGCCGCACGCTCGGCGACCTCTTCCTCGCGACCGGGCTGAAGTAGAACGGCGAGGTCAGCCGAGGCGGCCGACCGCGTCCTTCGCCGCCGCGTAGTACACCGGCTTCGGATTGAGCGCGTTCTCGCGGCGGCACGCCTCGGTGAACTTGATGGCGTGCTCGTCGCGCGTCGCGATCGCGCGGTCGATCAGGTCGTCGAAGGAGCCCGAGGGCGGCAACGCCTTCTCGGCCTCGGCCACT
>DATBFU010000071.1:0-12394 GCA_036558325.1 Thermoanaerobaculia bacterium
GCGGTGCATCGAGAAGGATCCCGGGCGGCGTCCTTCCTCCGCGGCGCAGGTCGCGGCGGCGCTGCCGGGGGGCGATCCGCTGGCGGCGGCGATCGCCGCCGGAGAGACCCCGTCGCCCGAAATGGTCGCCGCGGCGGGGCAGACCGGCGCGCTCGCGCCTTCGCGGGCTCGGGGACTCCTTATCGTGCTCGCCGCTGGCCTCGTCCTGGCGTTCGTGCTCACGCCCCGCGCGAACATCGCGGCCTTCGTCCCGCTCGACAAATCGCCCGAGGTCCTGCGGGAGCGCGCGCGGGAGATCCTCCTGGCGGCGGGGATCGGAAGGCCGGCCGATTCCGCAAGCTGGTTCCGGACGGACGACCGCTTTCTGATATGGGCGCAGGGTCACGGAGGGCTCAATTCAGACCTCTCCCGGGATGCCGTCGCCTTGGTCTATCGTCAGGCCGCTTCTTCTCTCGGCACGGCTCTGGGGGAGACCGGGCCGTATCCGAGCCCGTACGTGGATGCTTTGAATCCGCCTCCAATCGAGCCCGGGATGGCGGAAGTGTGGGTCGATCCTCGGGGAAGGCTCGTGCGGCTCTCGATCGTTCCCCCGCAGCTTCCGAAGGAGTCGGGAACGCCGCCCGAGACGGACTGGAGTCCGCTCTTCCGCGAGGCCGGCCTGGACATGAGTCGATTCACGGCCGTCCTGCCGAGCTGGTCGCCCCGCAATTTCGCCACCGCCCGAGCCGCGTGGGAAGGGCCCCATCCCGAACGTCAAGGTCTGACGATGCGCGTCGAGGCGGCGTCCTTCCGAGGCCGGCCCGTCTCCTTTCTCTGGATCGGGCCCTGGACGAAGGCTGCCGAGACGCCGGCGGCCGGGGACGCCGGAAACGTCGCCTTCGAAGTGCTCCTCCTCGTCTTCCTGCTCGGGGGCGCGTATCTCGCGCGACGAAACGTGCGTGCCGGTCGGGGCGACCGCCGCGGCGCGATTCGCCTGGGCGCGGTGATCTTCATTCTGCAAGGCGCGATGTGGATACTGGGCGGCCACCACGTGAAGGGCACCGACGAAGGCTGGATCCTGATCGAGGCGTTCTGCAACGCCGCAGGGATGGCGATCGGGTTCTGGCTGCTCTACCTCGCGATCGAGCCCTTCGCGCGCCGACGATGGCCGCAGATGCTCATCTCCTGGACGCGCGCGCTCTCGGGCACCGGGCGCGATCCGCTCGTGGGCCGCGACGTTCTGATCGGCTTGACGGCGGGGGTCGCGACGGGCCTGATCATGGGGCCGATCCGTGTCCTGCTTCCCATGAAGCTCGGAATCCAAGGCCCGACCCCGCATTTCTTCGACATCGCGGCGCCGGTCTCGCCCGGCCGCGCCATCGCCTTTCTTCTCAGCCCCGTCGAGTATGCGGGGTTCTGGGTTCTCGGGCTCGTATTCCTGCTGGTTCTCGCGCGCGCGGTGGTGCGGTCCGGCTGGTTTGCCGGCTTCGTCGTCGCGCTGATCGCCGCGAGCACCTTTCTCGGCGCCACCGGGATCGCGATCACCTTGCCGCTCGCCCTTCTTTCGGCCGGATTGCTCGTTGCCGTAACGGTTCGATTCGGGGTCCTGTCGGCGGTCGCTTTCGAATCGAGCCGGCGGATCGCCGGGTATTACATCTACAGCACAGACCCGTCGAGCTGGACTTTCTACGCCGGAATGATCGCGGTCGCCGGGATCGCCGCGCTCGCGTGGTGGGCGACGAGGACGGCGCTCGCGGGCAGGCCGCTGTTCGGGACGATGGAGGAGGCGGGGGGGTCGTAGGGGCGGCCCTTGCGGCCGCCCGAGCCCTTCTATCTCATCGCTTCCATCGGCGACAGTCTCGACGCGCGGACCGCCGGATACATGCCGAACGCCAGCGCGAGCGCGAGCGCGACGCCCCACGCGACGAGCAGGCCCATCGGGTTGACGACGAGGCCGTAAGGGAACTTCGGCGCGAGCGCCTTGCAGAGCGCCGCGCCGGAGAGCGTTCCGATCGAAGCGCCCACGGCCGCGAGCACGCAGGCCTCGAGCAGGAACTGCGTCAGGATCTCGCCGTCGGAGGCGCCCATCGCCTTGCGCAGTCCGATCTCGTAGCGGCGGTCGGAGAACGAGATCAGCATGACGGAGAGGACGCCGACGCCGCCGACGAGGAGCACCGTCCCGGCGAGGCTCATCAGGACGATGGTCCAGCCGCGCATCTGGTCGAGGAAGTTCTGCCACGCGCGCGCGCCTTCGGCCTCGAGGTCGACGGTCTCCACGTCCTCGATGCCGTGATGCGCCTGCCGCGCGCGCCCGATCATCATCGCCGAGACCTCGCCCAGGTCTCTCTTGTCCCGAAGCTTGACGGCGACCTGGTTGATCTGGTGCGTGGGGTCGATCCGGTCCATGTACGTCTCGATCGGGATGAGCATCCCGTTCGCGTCGTACCAGTTCTCGTCGGAGAACATCTGGCCCGGCGCCTGGACGCCGACGATGCGGAAGGGCGCGCCCTCGACGACGATGTCGCGGCCGACCGGGTCGGTCCCGCCGAAGAGCTTCGAGGCGAGCGTCGCGCCGACGACCGCGACGAGAAGGCGGCGGCGCCCGTCGTCTTCCGTCAGCCCGCGCCCGAGCCCGATCGGGCGGTTCATCCAGAACGAGTAGTCGTTCGTGACACCGATGACGAAGGTGCGCTCGGTGCCGCTGGCGATCCGGACGGCCGTCTGCTTCTGGGCGCGCGGGATGAACGCGAGGACTTTGGGGTGCGGCGCGGTCAGGCGCGGCAGGTCCTCGTAGCGCAGCCCGGGGCTCATCGCGAAGTGCTTCTGCTCCTCCGTGGTGGTGGGGGCCTTGGGCGCGAGCCGCACGGTGCCGTCCCAGCTCATCCCGGCGAAACCCGTCGAGATCTTGTCCATGACGCCGTCGAGGACCGAGGTCATGACGACGAGCGCGAAGACCCCGAGCGCGAGAAGCGTCAGCGTCAGGATCGAGCGGAGCTTGTGCGCCCACAGCTCGATGAACCCGCCGCGCACGACCTCGAGATACAGCGCGAGGTGGCTGCGCAGCGGGAGCTTCCGCGGCCGCGCGCGTGTCGCCGCGACGAGCGGGAGGGCGGCGCTCTCGCTACTCATAGCGCAGCGCCTCCATCGGCGACAGCCGGCTCGCCTTGAAAGCCGGGTAGAGCGCGAAGAGAAAACCGAAGACGGCGGCCAGAACGCACGCCCAGAGAAAGCTCTTGGGATCCATGTAGAGCGGGACGCCGAGAGCCGTCGTGATGGCCTTCGAGAAGGCGATGCCGATCACCAGGCCGGCGGCGCTGCCGAGGCCGGTCAGGAGCATCGCCTCGGTCATGAACTCCCGGAAGATCTCGCCGCCCGGCGCGCCGATCGCCATCTTCACGCCGACCTCGCGGACGCGCTCCTTCAGTGTCGCCATCTGGATGTTCACGTTCACGATGCCGCCGCCGAGCAACGACAAGGCTCCCGAGAGCAGGAAGATCAGGTCGTAGACGTCGCCCTGACTCCGCTCTTTCTTGACCCGCGCGGCGACGTCGTCGAGTCGGAAGTCGTCCTGCTGGCGGTGGTTCGCCTTCAGCATCCCCGAGAGCTGCTTCGAGAAGACCGCCATCGCATCGAGGTTCCGAATGCGGAACGTCACGCGATCGAGGCGGTGATAGGCGTCGCCCTCGAACCGCTGCGCGACGAGGCTCGCGGGCAGCGCGACGATGCGGTTGCGGCGCCGGAAGATGTTGCGGCCGCTCTTGCGGAAGCGGAAAACCCGTTCCTTGAAGACGCCGACGACGGTCACCGGGGTCTCGCCGACGCGGATCACCTGGCCGACGGCGTGGCCGGCGGGAAAGAAAGTCGAAGCGGCCTCGCTCCCGAGCAGCGCCACGGGCATGGCGCCGTCGAGATCCTGCGTCGAGAAGGCGCGCCCCTCTTCGACCTCGTACCCGTCGAGCGCCAGGAAGTCGCCGCCGATCCCGCGGATGTCGCGTTCCTGATCTGCCCAGGCGGAACGCACGCGCGCCTGCGCGTACTTCTGCTCCGAGACGCCGCCGACCATCTTGGCGTCCAGGTCCTGGCCCTCGCTCGCATCGTCGCGGCGCAGTCCCAGGTTCGCCATCTGCAGCGCCGTCGGGCTCCCGTCGCGGACGACGGCCGACGGCTGCACGTTCAGCTTGTCCAGGCCGCCGAGCCTCACGAAGAGCTCCTCCGCGCGGCGCCGCTGGCTGTCGGAGATCGAGAAGCCGCCGAGGACCGACGCGACGCCGAGCACGACGCCGAGCGATTGGAGCACCGCGCGCCCGAAGTTCTCCCGGATCTCGACCCAGGCGTTTCGGACGCGTTCGGTGAAGGCTCCCGTCGACACGGGCGGCCTCAGGCCGCTTCCGCGCGGGTGATCAGACCATCGTGGAGTTCGACCTGCCTTTCGGCGAGCGCCGCGATCGAGAGGTCGTGCGTCACGATGAGGACGGTGTTGCCCTGTCGGTGAAGCTCCTGGAAGAGGTCGAGAATCTCGTGCCCGGTGTGCGAGTCGAGCGCGCCGGTCGGCTCATCGGCGAGGAGGACCGACGGCCGATTGGCGAGCGCGCGGGCGATCGCGACGCGCTGCCGTTGACCGCCCGAGAGCGCCGACGGCAGCGTGTTCGCCTTCTCCGCGATGCCGACTTTCTCGAGAAGCTCGAGCGCCCTCGCCCGCCGCTCCTTCTTGCCGACACCTGCGTAGAGCATCGGCAGCTCGACGTTGCGCCGCACGGAGGCCTTGGGCAGCAGGTTGTACTGCTGAAAGACGAAGCCGATCTTCTCGTTGCGGATCCGCGCGAGCTCCGCGCCCGACAGGTGCTCGACGAACTCGCCGTCCAGCGCGTAGGTCCCCGACGTCGGCGAGTCGAGGCATCCGAGAATCGCCATCAGCGTCGACTTGCCGGAGCCCGACGGCCCGATCAGCGCCACGAACTCTCCGCGCGTGATCGCGAGATCGATGCCCCGCAGCGCGTGGACCGCGACGCCGTTGGTGCCGAAGGTCTTGGTGAGCGCGGAGGTCTCGATGACGTTCATGTGGGGCTCGTAGCTAACAGCTGACAGCTGAAAGCCAGACGAGGATCGGGCGTCCGGCCGTGAGCTGTGAGCGGTGAGTTGTCAGCTTCCTCAATCCGTGTCGTCGTCCTTCTCGACCTTTTTCCGGGAGGGATCCTCGAGGGCGACCTGCTGGCCGGGCATCAATCCGGAGAGGATCTCGACCCGCTCGAGCGTCGCGATTCCCGCGGAGACCGGGACGACGTCGAAGTAGTCCTTCCAGTGGTCCGAGAGCCAGATGAATTTGTTGCGGCCGGTGAGGCCGTCCTTCGCCGCGGCGATCTGCTGCGGCTTGAGGCTCGGCTTGAGGCGATACGCGACAGTCTTCCCGTCGCGCTTCTGGAGCGCCTCGAGCGGGATCGAGATCGCCTTGGCCCGTTTGTCGCCGAGGATCTCGACGTTGGCGCTCATGCCCGTTCGGAACGTGTCGGAGAGCTCGTCGAGCTTCACTTCGATCTTGAAGACCTTGATCTTCTCGACGAGCTCCGCGGCGGGCGCGACGAAGCTGACCCTTCCCGTGAAGACCTTCTGCGGATACGCGTCGAGCGTGATGCGCACCGGCTGGCCGACCTGGACCTTGGCGATGTCCACTTCGTTGAGGTTCACGCGGATGATGAGCGACTTCAGGTCCGCGACGGTGAAGAGTACGGTCCCCGCGTTGAACGAGGAGACGCCGGAGGTGACCATGTCGCCGAGCTCGACGCCGCGCTTGATGACGACGCCGGCCATCGGCGAGGTGACGCGCGCCTTCTGCGACGCGACGTTGCCGGAGATCGGGATGCCGCGGTCCTCGACGATCTGGTATCGCATCTGGGCGGCCTTGAGATTCTCCTGCGCCTGACTCCGCTTGATCTCGGTGGCGCGGAAGCTGTCCGATCCGATGAGGCCCTGATCGAAGAGGGCCTTCTGGGTCGCGTACTCGCGCTCGGCGTCCTGGAGCTTCCACTGGGCGTCCTTCACGCTCGCCTGGACGTCGGAGAGCGACTGCGCCTGATTCACGTCGGGCTCGATCTCGGCGAGAAGCGCGCCCGCCGCGACGACGGCGCCCTCGCGCACGTCGAGGGCGATGACCTGGCCCGAGACGGCCGACTTGACGTCCACCTTGGTCACCGGATCGACGGCGCCGACCTCGCGGACGGACACTTGCAGGTCCTCGGCCTGGACCTTCCCGAGGCGGAAGGGGCTCGATTCGGCTTTCGGGTCGGTCTTGTCCTTGCCGCGGGTGGCGGCCAGGGCCCCGGCGGCCACGACGGCGATGAGGACGATCCAGATCCACCGCTTCTTTCGCATGAAATTCCCCGCAAATCTCCGAAAAGCCCCCGGCGAGGCCGTTTTCGGCCCGTTTTTGGTCATTTCGTCCGGTCTATCCGTTCGACACTACCTTTTACGCGGGGGAGGGCTTAAATGTTCGGACTCAGGGATAAGCGGCCGCGGCCCGCAAGATAATCCCGACAATGACGAGCGGCGGCCGGACCGGGAGCTGGTCGAGCGCCCCGACGGGCCGGTTCGGAGTGCGCAAAGTGCGCTCGGCCTTCGCCTCCTGGCGGGCCTCGATCCGCGCCGCGGACATCCTCGGGGCGAGCCTCCTCGTTCTTCTCTCGGCCGGGCTCGGCGCCTTCCTCCTGGCGCGCGCGCACGCGGCGGCGCGGCTCGACTTCGCGCAGCGGGCGCAGCGGCTCCACGCGGCGGTCATCGAGCGGTTCGCGAATCCGCTTGAGGATCTCGCGACGCTCTCGAGCTTCTTCGAAGCGTCGGGCCGCGTCACGCGCCGGCAGTTCCACACGCTGACGGATCCGATGCTCTCGCGGCACCGCCTCGTGTATGCGCTCGAGTGGCTGCCCTTCGTGCGCGACAAGGAGCGCATGTTTCAGGAGGCCGAGGCGCGCGCCGCCGGGCTTTCGACGTTCCGGGTCTGGGAGAACGGGCCCGACGGCAAGCCCGTCGCGGCCGGACGGCGCGACTTCTACGCGCCGATTCAGTACATGGAGCCGCCCAACGTGATGGCGCTCGGATTCGACATCGCCTCGGATCCATTGCGCTGGAGCTACGCGGAGAAGGCGCGCGACTCGGGCATGATGGTCGCGTCGCAGGCGTTCGTCCTGATCGAGGACCAGAGCCGCGCCGACCCGTCGCCCTCGATCGCGCTCTACGCTCCGGTCTACGACGACGGCGATCCCGGCTCCGAGACCGCGCGGAAGGCCTCTCTCTCGGGCTTCGCGATGGCGGTCATCCGCGTCGCACCGCTCGCGGATGCGGCCGCCGCCGCGGTGGACGCGACGGGGCTCGCGTTCACGCTTCGCGAGGGCGACGCGCGCACGTCCGCGGTGCTCGCCGAGCGGCCCAAGGACGGCCGGTCTCTCCCGCGGCGGGCGGGCTTCGAGGTCGGGTTTCCGGTGGCCGTCGCCGACCGGCACTGGACCCTCGACATCTTCGCGCTTCCGCTCGGTTTTCTTCCGGCGAGCCGCGGCCCCATCGGCGTCGCGGTGGCGGGAGCGCTCGCCGCGCTTCTCGGCTTCGTGACATTGACGTCGCTCCGCACGATCTCGCGCCTGCGCCGCCAGGCGGAGAAGGTCGGGCCCTATCGCCTCGTCGCGCGTCTCGGACACGGCGCGATGGGCGTCGTCTGGGAGGCGCGCCACGCGCTTCTGCGTCGGCCGACCGCCGTCAAGCTTCTCGCTCCGGGGACGGAGGGCGAGCGCGCGCTTGCGCGCTTCGAGCGCGAAGTCCAGCTGACGGCCGGGCTCACGCACCCGAGCACCATCGCCATCTACGACTACGGCCGCACGGCGGACGGCATCTTCTATTACGCGATGGAGCTTCTCCGCGGGATCAACCTGCTCCAGCTCGTCAATTTCGACGGCCCGCTGCCGTCGGCGCGCGTGGTGCATCTTCTGCGGCAGGCCTGCGGAGCGCTCGCCGAGGCCCACGCCGCGGGCCTCATCCATCGCGACATCAAGCCGGCGAACCTCATGATTTGCGTCTACGGCGGCATCCCCGATTTCCTGAAGATCCTCGACTTCGGGCTCGTCAAGGACATCGGCGCGGTCGAGCATCCGGCGGGGGGCGGCGGGGACGGCGTCGGCGCGCCCCCGGACGACGCGTCCCTCTCGCACGACGGCTCGCTCCTCGGCACGCCGCTCTACATGGCGCCCGAGGGAATGAGCGATTCCTCGAAAGTGGACGCGCGCGCCGACATCTTCGCCCTCGGTGCGGTCGGATACTTCCTCCTGACCGGCGGCTCGCCTTTCCCGGGACGCACGGCGATCGAAGTTTTTCGCATGGAGCGCCGCGGGCCGCCGCCCCCGCTCGCGACGGCGGCGCGCTACCCGGTGCCGCGCGGACTCGAGGAGATCCTGCGCCGGTGCCTCGCTTTCGAGCGGGAGGAGCGACCCGTCTCGGCCGAGGAGCTCGACGCGCTGCTCTCCGAGTGCGGCGCGCCCGCCTGGAAGCTCGAGGAGAGCCGGGCGTGGTGGCGGGACCGGGGCCCGAAGGCCCTCGATACGGCCCGCGGGGAGCGCGAAGAAGAGGGACGGATCATGTTCCTCGCCGCCGGAGACCGGGCCCGGGCCGTCTGATCCGGCCGGCCTCGCACGCTTCCTTCCTTGCGGCGGCGGCCGCCGCCATAGAATACGCAGACGGTGAACCGAAGCGAGGCTCCGACATGTTGAGCGTAGACGGCGCTTTCGACCGCATCGGCTCGGCTCTCAGACAAAGGGGTTACGTGCTCCAGAAAGAGGAGCGCCCGCCGGACGCGCCGGGCGACCGCCTGGCCATGTACGCGTCGCCCGACATGTCCGTCCGCGTCCGCTGGAAGGAGAAGGCGCGCATCCTCGCGCTCGAGGTCGAGGCCGACGGCGCCTGGACCGAATTTGCGCGCCGTGGATTCGGGCCGACCGGGCTCGAGGAGACCGCCGTCGAAGTTCTCGTGCGCGCCGTGCGCAACGAGGTCGCAGAAACTTCCACAGACGCGGACTGACTTCGGCAGCGGCGCCGGGCAACTCTCGGAAGCCACGCCGTCGAGATCGTCCCGCCCGGCGCCGGAAGAGAGTTTCGAAAGCAGTTTTGCGAGGTGAGGGGAGAGGAGCCGACCGCGCCGTCATCCCGAGCGACAGCGAGGGATCCCGAACCCGGCAGGCCCTGAGCCCAACGGCCTTCGGAACCTGTCTGCTTCCCTTACGTTCCTAAGCGAGGAGGTCCCATGCTCGAGATCCGATCGATCGGCAAACGCTATCCCGACGGCACGGTCGGGCTCGAGGACTTCTCGCTCCAGGTCGGCGAGGGCGTGCTGGGTCTGCTCGGCGGAAACGGCGCGGGGAAGACCACGCTGATGTCCCTGCTCGCGACCGTGACGCGCCCGACGTCGGGCACGTTTTTCTGGGAGGGGCGCGACGGCGTGGCCGACCCGCTCGCCGTGCGCCGCGTTCTCGGCTACCTGCCGCAGGACTTCGGCGTCTACGAGAAGCTGACGGCGCGCGAGTTCCTCGCGTACCTCGGCCGGCTCAAGGGCCTGTCCGGCGCCGACCTCTCGCGCCGCGTGCAGCAGCTCCTCGAGTTGACGAACCTCCACGGCGCCGCGGACCGGCGGCTCGCGGGATTCTCCGGCGGCATGCGCCAGCGCGTCGGCATCGCGCAGGCTCTCCTCGGCGACCCGAAGCTCGTCATCGTGGACGAGCCGACCGTCGGCCTCGACCCGGAGGAGCGCGTTCGGTTCCGCAACCTCCTTTCCGAGATCGCGCAGGGCCGGGTCGTCATCCTCTCGACCCACATCGTCTCCGACGTCGAGGCCGTCGCGTCTTCGATCGCCGTGATCCGGAAGGGCCGCCTCGTGCGGCACGCGGCGCCCGAGGAGCTTCTGCGCGGCGCGGTCGGCCGCGTCTTCTCGGCCGTCGTGGCGTCGGAGAAGCTGCCCGAGGCGCAGCGAGCGGTCCACGTCTCGAACCTCGTCCGCCGCGCCGACGGGGTTCACGTGCGCTTCGTCGCCCGCGGCGCGACGCTCCCGGGCGCGCGAGAGGTCGAGCCGAATCTCGAGGACGCGTATCTCCTGACGAACCTCGAGGAAGACGCGCGGCGTCCCGCGGCGTGAGCGCATCGTCCGGCGCCGTCGCGGCCCAGGTGGGCGCGGAGGTCCGCATGCGGATGCGGTCCGTCGGGACGCTCGTCGCGCTGCTCGCCGCGTTCGCGGCCGCGATCCTCTGGATCCCCGACCCGGCCGGCCGCGCGAGCTCGCTGTCGTGGCGCTTTCCCGACGGCCGCGTCCAGGCGCCCATCTACGACGCGGCGTACATCGGCTTCGCGGCGTCGGCGCTCATCGCGATCCTCGTCGCGCTCGGCGGCTTCTATCTCGTCGCCGGCTCCGTGCGCCGCGACCGCGAGCGCGGGGTCGGCGCGATCCTCGCCGCGACGCCGCTGTCGAACGGCCGGTATCTCCTCGGCAAGTTCGCGGCGAGCGCGGCCTACCTCTCGGTCGTCACCGCGCTCGCGCTGACGGCGGGACTCACCGCGTGGCTGCGTTTCGGGAAGGGGCCGTTCGATCCGTTCGCGTTCTGCGTGCCGTTCCTGCTTCTCTCCCTGCCGGCCGTCGCGATCACCGCGGCGTTCGCGCTCCTCTTCGACGTGACGCCGGGGCTCTCGGGCCGATGGGGCTACGTTGCGTGGTTCTTCGTCTTCTCCCTTCTCCTCGTCGCCGCGCCGATGGGGCTCGCGGGCGCGGGTGATCCGCAGGGAAAGCTCCGGCGGGTGCCGGCGATCGATCCGGTGGGCGCCGCGACGCAGGCTTACCTCGCGCGTCAGACCGTGCCCGGCGCCACCGGGTTCTCGACGGGGCTCGAGATCCGCGACGAGCCGTTCGAGCGGGTGCCGTGGGCAGGGATCCGGGTGACGCCGGGGCTCGTCGGCCTCCGCGCCGTGAACCTGCTCGTGGCGCTCCTGCCGCTCGGAGCGGCGCTCCGGATCTTCGACCGCTTCGATCCCGCGCGGCGCGGACGGCGCGCGCTTCGCGCTGCGAGATCCGGCCACCGCGGCCGCGTCTCCGAGAGCCCGGCGCCCGGGGGCTCGCTCGCCGCCGCGGCGCCGATTGCGCTGGCGCCGGCCGCCGCGCGTCCGTCGGCGGGGACAGCCGTTCTCGCCGAGACGCGTCTCATCTGGGAGAGCGCGGGGCTGCTCCGGTGGGCGCTTCTCGCGGCGGCGCTTGTCGCGGGCTTCGTTCCGGGAAAGGCAGCGGCGGCGGCGTTCCTGCTCCTCCTCGTGCCCGCGATCGCGGAGGTCGCGGCCCGCGAGGATCTCTCCGGCACCCGCGCGCTCGTCTTCTCTCAGCCCGGCGTCCCGACCTCGGCCGTTCTCTGGAAGACCGCCGCGCTCGCGCTCTTCGTCGCGATCCTCGGCGCGCCGCTCGCCGTCCGCACGGCGATCGCGTCGCCCGCCCGCGGCGCGGCGGCCGTCGCGGGGCTTCTCGCCGTGGCCGGCTTCGCGGGCGGATTCGGCTTCCTGACGGGGGGAGGCAAGCTCTTTTCGGGACTGTATCTGCCGGTCTGGTACATGGCGGCTTCGGGCGCCTCCGGCGCGGACTTCACCGGAACGCTTTCGCCGAGCCCGAGCCTCGCCGTGAGCCTCTCGTTTCTCGCGGGCGCGCTGATCCTCGTCGCGATCGCGGCCGCGCGGGAACGGCTCCGCGAAAAGCGCTAGTCGCGGGGCGCGGGCAGACCGCGGGCGACGACGATCGTGAGGTCATCGGCCGCGGCCAGGCCGTCGAGAAACTCCGCGACCCGCGAGAGCACCGCGCGGCACAGGTCGGCGGCCGACAGAGAACGGCTCGCGGCGAGAACCTCCGCGAGGCGGAGCTCGCCGAACTCCTCGCCGGCGGCGTTCTCCGCTTCGAGAACGCCGTCGGTGACGGCGACCAGCAGATCGCCCGGCGCGAGATGGAGCGACGCCGGCATCCAGCCGGCCTCGGGAAAGAAGCCGAGGACCGTTCCTCCCGGCGCCAGACGCTCGGGCGGCGCGCCGTCCGCTCCGGCGCGAAAGAGCAGCGGCGCGTTGTGTCCCGCGTTGACGCAGGCGAGCTCGCGCCGCCGGTCGTCGTAGATGCCGAAGAAGAGCGTGACGAACCGGTTCGGCTCCGTCAGCGAGCAGAGCTGGCGATTCACATCCGCGACGATCTCGTCCACACGCGCGCCGTCGGCGGCGGCGAGGCTGCGCAGCGAGCCCTGAAGGCTCGCCATCAGGAGTGCGGCGGACAATCCCTTGCCCGAGACGTCGCCGACGGCGAGCCCCAGGCGTCCGTGTTCGAGCGGCAGGAAGTCGTAGTAGTCGCCGCTCACGCCGCGGGCCGGGCGGCAGATGC
>DATBFU010000072.1:0-43858 GCA_036558325.1 Thermoanaerobaculia bacterium
TCCACCGCCCGCATGACCGCCCGCGACGCCGAACGCCGCACCGCCCCACGAACGAACTCGCATGAGTAGCTCCCGCCGCAATCTCGTGATCGTCGAATCGCCCGCCAAGGCGAAGACGCTCGAGAAGTTTCTCGGGCGCGACTTCCGCGTGCTCGCCTCGTACGGCCACGTGCGCGATCTGCCGAAGAAGGGCCTCGGCGTGGATCGCGGCAAGGACTACGAGCCCACCTACGAAGTCCTGAAGGGCAAGGAGAAGACGCTCAACGATCTGAAAAAGGCCGCGAAAGAGGCGGCCGCCGTCTATCTCGCCGCGGACCCCGACCGCGAGGGCGAGGCGATCTCCTGGCATCTGCAGGAGACCCTGAAGCCCGGAACGAAAGGCACGCCCTTCCGCCGCGTGCGCTTCAACGAGATCACCAAGAACGCGGTCCTCGCCGCGATGAAGGAAGCCGGCCAGATCGACGCGCGCCTCGTGGACGCGCAGCAGGCCCGCCGCATCATCGACCGCCTCGTCGGCTACGAGGTGTCGGATCTCCTGTGGAAGAAGATCTGGCGGGGGCTCTCCGCGGGACGCGTGCAGACGGTGGCGCTGCGGATCATTTGCGAGCGCGAGCGGGAGATCGAGGCGTTCCGGGCGGTCGAGTACTGGACGCTCGACGCCGACCTCGAGGCCTCGGCCCCCCCGGGGTTCACGGCGCGCCTCGCGTCTTTCGAGGGCGAGAAGCTCAAATTCGACGGCACCGACCCGCGCCTCGACTCGGAGGAGAAGACCGAGAGGGTGCGGCGCGCGGCCGAGAAGGCGGCGTGGCGCGTCGCGAGGGTCGAGACCTCGGAGCGCCGCAAGACGCCGCCGCCCCCGTTCATCACGTCGCAGCTCCAGCAGGCCGCGGCGCGGCGGTACTCGTTCGCCGTGCGGCGCACGATGCAGATCGCGCAGCGCCTCTATGAAGGCCGCGAGATCCCGGGCCGCGGCACCGTCGGGCTCATCACCTACATGCGCACCGACTCGACGCGCGTCTCGGCCGAGGCCCTGACGGCCGTGCGTGACCTGATCGGCAAGCGCTACGGCGCCGAATCGCTGCCCGAGTCGCCGCGTTTCTTCAAGAGCAAGCGCGACACCCAGGACGCCCACGAGGCGATCCGACCGACGTATCTCGATCTCCCTCCCGAAGAGGTCGAGCCGCACGTCGCGCCGGAGGAAGCCAAGCTCTACCGCCTCATCTGGCAGCGTTTCGTCGCCTCTCAGATGAACCCGGCCGTGTACGACACGGTCTCGGCGGACATCGAGGCCGGGCCCGCGGTCTATCGGGCCTCCGGCTCCACGCTCAAGTTCGCCGGGTATCTCGCGGCCTACGGCGTCGAGGTGGGCGAGGAGGACGACGACGCCGCGTCGCCGGAAGGCGCGACCAAGTTGCCGCCGCTCAAGGAAGGCGAAACGCTGAAGCTCGTCGCCTTGAAGCCGGAGCGCAAGCAGACGCAGCCGCCGCCGCGGTTCAACGAGGCCTCGCTCGTGAAGTTCCTCGAGGAGAACGGCATCGGGCGGCCTTCGACGTACGCGGAGATCCTCCGAAAGCTCGAGCAGCGCGAGTACGTGCACAAGAAGGACCGGCGCTTCATCCCGACGGCGCTCGGGCGGACCGTGCTCGAGCTTCTGCTTCCGTACTTCGACGACTTTTTCGAAACGGGATACACCGCACGGATGGAGGAGGCGCTCGACGAGGTCGAAGAGGGCAAGCTTTCCTGGACCAAGGCGCTGTCCCGCTTCGACAAGACCTTCACGAGCGACCGCAACCGCGCGCTGCGGGACATGGTGTCGTCGAAGGCCGGAATCCCGCTCGGCGAGGCGCGCAAGATCCTGTCGTTTCCGGTCGTGCCGGAGACTCCGGAGAAGTGCCCTCGGTGCGGCAAGAAGCTGAAGCTTCGGATGGGAAGGAACGGCCTCTTCGTCGCGTGCAGCGGGTATCCGTCCTGCACGTTCACCGAGAACATTCCGGATCCCGAGGAGGATGCCGTCGATCTCTCGGATCTCGAGAAGACGACGTGCGACGAGTGCGGCTCGCCGATGAAGGTCCGCCAGAGCCGCGCGGGCGGAACGTTCCTCGGGTGCTCGGCGTATCCGAAGTGCCGCAACGTCATCAACGTCCACATCGCCGGCGGAAAGGCGGAGGCGCGCCCCGACGAGCCGACCGGCGAGATGTGTCCGGAGTCGGGGCACCCGCTCGTGCGCCGCTACGGCCGCTACGGCGCCTACGTCGCGTGCAGCGGTTACCCCGAATGCCGTTACAAGCCGCCCAAGCCCGTCAAGGACACCGGCGTCGCGTGCCCGAAGGACGGCGGCGTCATCGCGGAGCGCCGCGGCCGCTTCCGGCCGTTCTACGGCTGCGTGAACTATCCGCGATGCGACTTCACGCTGTCGGCGCGGCCGATTCCCGAGAAGTGCCCGCAGTGCGGGAACCCGTACCTGCTGGTGCGCGAGCGCAAATCCGGCAACGTTCTCGCCTGCGACAAGGGCGGCTGCGGGTTCGAGAAGCCGGCGGGTCCGATTCCGGAGATGAAGGAGATCCTGCTCGCGGCGCCGGCGGCGGAGACGAAGCCGCCGAAGGCGGCCAAACGGACGAAGGCGAAGAAGGCCGAGGCCGTCGAGACCGAGAAGCCGGCGCGCAAGCGCGCCTCCAAGCGAGCGGCAAGATAGGCATTCATCGGTAGCAAGCCGATTTCGTTCCGCCACTTCTCCTGATGTCGCAGCTTTTCGAGGCCGACGCCGGATTTCCGAGCGAGTGAGGGCGACGGCTAGTTGTCTCCTCGCGGCGCGTTCAGGAAGCGCCGCAGCGGGTCCTTGAACGGGAAACGCTGGGCCCACTTCCAGACCCGGTCGGTCAGGGCGGGCCGCGCCGCGGGGTTCTTGAAGCACTC
Organism: Thermoanaerobaculia bacterium; assembly: GCA_036558325.1. Lineage (GTDB taxonomy): Bacteria > Acidobacteriota > Thermoanaerobaculia > UBA5066 > Gp7-AA6 > DATBFU01. Next base: position 2,914 of record DATBFU010000072.1, read on the forward strand.
GGCGCAACGCGGCAGCTTCGTGAAGTCGTGGCGCGCGAAGCCGTCGGCGATCGTGGCGAGAAATGGAGACCGGGCGATCTCGGCGATCGGCGTGTCCCGCACCGAGCCGATCTTCTGCGTCCCGTCGTAGTCGTAGCAGCAGTGCGTCACGTCGCCGTTGCACAGGATGACGAACCACTGCCACGGCGTGCCCTGGAAGCAGCCGTAGTACGCCTGATGGAGCTCCGTGACCTCGGCGGTGTCGAGCCCTTCGCACGTCTTCTGGATCACGCGGGCCTGCGGGTAGCGGTCGAGGCGGAAGAACTCCCGGAAGTCGCTCGCCGACTCGTCCTGGGTGTGCGTCGTGATCATGCGCTGGATCTCGACCTGGATCTTCCGGCCCTTCGACAGCTCGAGGAACCGCCGGATGTTCTCGACCACGACCTCGAAACGTCCTCCCTTGCGCACGATGGGATACACGTCGGGCTTCAGCGTGTCGATGCAGAGGCGAATGTGCGATAACGACGACGCGAGCAGATCCTTCGAGAGCTTCTCGAAGAGAAGCGTCGCGTTGGTCGAGACACAGACGCCGGGAAAGAGGTCGATCGCCTCCGGCAGCCGTTTGTACATCAGCGGCTCGCCCATCTCGTGGAGGTAGCGCATGGGCAGACGAAGCTCGCTCATCTGGCCGGCCACGCTCTCCACGAGATCCCACGGCGCGTCCTCGTAGGGCCGCGTCAGGTCGTCCATCGGGCACATGCCGCAGCGCAGGTTGCAGCGGCTCGTCAGCTCGAGCGCGAACTTGAGCGACTTGAGGCGCAGCCCCTGTCGGTCGCGGCTCATCGGGAGGCGGAGGGACGGAGTCGCCGCATGGACCCGCCAGTCTAGCCCGAAAGCCGACCGCGCCGGCCGCGTCGGGTACGATGTTCTCAAGGGAGGACCGCCGATGCGCCGGATCAGCCGAGCCTCGCCGATGGCTCTCCTTCTGGGGATCGTCGTCGCCCTCTTCGCCGGCCCGAAACCCGCCCGCGCCCGCGAGCTGTCGTGGCCCGCGATCGACGTCCGCGCCCGACTCGACGCCGACGGTGCGCTCCACGTCGTCGAGCGGCAGACGATGCTCTTCACGGGCGACTGGAACGGCGGCGAGCGCGTTTTCCGCGTCGAGCCGGGACAGGACCTCCGGTTCGAGTCGATTCGACGCATCGGGGCGGACGGCTCGGCGCACGCGCTCACGCGCGGCGATCTGTCGGAGGTCGATCAATACGCGTGGAAGGACAGGCGGACGCTGCGCTGGAGGAGCCGCAAGCCGAGCGATCCCGCCTTCGAGAACACGGAGCTCGTCTACGAGCTCTCCTACACCTACTCGCGAATCCTGCTCAAAGAGGGATCCCGCTACGTGCTCGACCACGACTTTCTCTTCCCGGACCGCACCGGCCCGGTCGAGAAGTTCTCGCTCGCGATCGACCTCGATCCCGCGTGGCGGCCCGCCTCGCCGCTGCCGCCGACGTTCGCGCGCGCGAACGTCGAGCCGGGCGAAGGATTCGTCGTTCACGCCGCGCTCGATCGCGTCGCCGCCGGGACGCCGGGCGCGGTCCGCCGGGTCGTCGGCCGCGCGGCGCGCGGCGCGCTGCTCCTTCTTCTGGGCGCCGCCGCCGTGTTGTTGTGGCTGCGGTGGCGCTCGCGCGAGGAGGCGCTCGGCCGCTTCGCGCCGCTTCGTTCGCCGGACGCGGTCGACGCCGCGTGGCTGAAGGCGAACGTCTTCTCGCTGTCGCCGGAGGAAGCCGGTGCGCTGTGGGACGGCTCGATCGGAGCGCCGGAGGTGACGGCGGTCCTCGCCCGGCTCGCGGCGGACAAGAAGATCGCGAGCGAGGCGCAGGGCAAGAAGCTCACGATGCGTCTTCTGGTTCCGCGCGGCAGCTTTCATGGATACGAAGGCGCGCTCATCTCCGGGCTCTTCTTCGGAAACCGGACGGAGACGGACACCGACGCCGTCAAGCAGCACTACCGCTCGAGCGGGTTCGATCCGGCGTCCAAGATCAAGCCGGGGCTCGAGACGAAGCTCGCGGCCCACCCGGACTTTCAGGACAAGTCCGCGCGGCCGCCGGTCGGGCCGGCGCTCTGGCTGCTGCTCGCCGGGATCGCCGCGCTCGTCCTTTCCGTCGTCGTGGCCGGCGAGCAGCCGGGCACCGCGATCGCGAGCGGAATCTCCTACGCCTTCCTCGCCGGGATCGGCGCGCTGTGCGCGGTGGCGGTCTCGCGTCGAAGCGACCGGTCGGAGCTCGCCTCGCTCGGGTTCCTGTGGCTGCCGGCGCTCCTGCTCGTCCTGGCGTTTTGGGGCTGGAGCGCAACGGATTCGGTGACGCCGTATCGCGTGGCCGGCGTGTTCCTCCTGCGCCTCTCCCTTCTCGTTCTCGTCTTCCGCCTCGCGGCGACCCGCGACGGCCCGAAGAAGATCGCGCGCCGCAAAGCGCTTGCGGCGGGGCGCGCGTTCTTCGCGCGCGAGCTCGGAAAGCCCGCGCCCGCGCTCGAAGACGCCTGGTTCCCCTGGATCGTCGCGTTCGGGCTGGCCGGCCGGGCCGACCGCTGGTTCCGCGCGCACGGAGGGGCGGCGGCCGCGTCGTCCGGCTTCGGGTCGTCGTCGTCTTCGGGATCGTCGACGGCTTCGTCCTCCTGGTCGGGCGGCGGCGGGGCCTTCGGCGGCGGCGGCGCGTCCGCATCGTGGGCCGCGGCGGCGGCGGGCCTCGCGGCGGGCGTTTCCGCGCCGTCCTCCTCCGGCGGCGGGGGAGGAGGAGGCGGGGGCAGCTCCGGCGGCGGCGGAGGCGGCGGCTGGTGACGCGCTGACCATGCCGACTCCCTGGGCGAAGTTCGCGCTCCCCGGTGAGGAAGCGGCTTTCGCGCGCGGCGAGACGTCCGAATTCCGGCAGACCATCCGCAAGGTCTTCGGCCCGCTCGTCGAGTGGGTCGCCGCGTTTCCATCGGGACGCCACGCGTGGCTCATGGCCGAGGTCCCGGCGGAGGGCTCGCTGCCCGCCTTCTTCCGCGAGCTCGACCGGCGCCTGACGCCGTCCGGCTCTCTCTGGGTCGTCTTCCCGAAGAAGGCGTTCCACGACGAGCTCGCGTTCCCGTTCTCCTGGTCCGACGTCCAGCGCGCCGGGCTCGCCTGCGGGCTCGTGGACAACAAGATCGCGGCGTTCTCGGCGCGGCTCACCTCGATCCGCTTCGTGGTCCCGTTGGCTGACCGAAAGGCGCGCCCGCAGTAGCGCCGTCCCCCGGGTACAATCGCCCGCGCCGTGCGCTCCCGAGGTTCGCCGATCCGTGACGGCTGACGGCTGGCGGCGGGCCGTCGCACTCCTCCTCGCGGCGGGCGCGGCCGCCTGCGAAGCCCGCCCGCGCCGCGCGATCCATCTGCCGGCGCCCGCGCGCGAGTGGATCGAGATCGCCGCGGAGACGCGGCCCGGCACGTGGCTCACCTCGGGAGACGCCGTCGTCTGGGACCTGCCGGCCGGGCCGGCGCGGCGCCTCGACGGCGGCTACGCGACGCTGCTCGCCGGTGCGCCGCCGGGGCGCCTCGAGGTCCGGATGCGGCCGGCCGAAGGCGCGGGGACGAAGAAAAACGCGGGCTCGCGCGGCGTCGCGATCGACGTCCCGCTTTCCGGCGACGCGGCGCGATGGAGCCGCTGGACCGCGGATCTGCCGGCCGCGTCGTCGCCCGCGCGGCTCGAGATCACGTACCGGGCGGCGACATCCGCCGCGGACGCGCCGCGCTCGCTCTTCCTGACGGAGCCCGCGCTCTCGACGCTCCCCGGCGCGCGCCGCGCCGCGCCGGTGACCGTGGTGCTCTTCGTCGTCGACACGCTCCGCGCCGACCGCGTCTCCGGTTACGGGTATGAACGGCCGACGACGCCGCGGATCGACGCGTACTTTCGGGAGGGAGCGCGCGCGCGCGTCGCCCTGCCCTCCGCGGACTGGACGCTGCCCTCCCACGCCTCGCTTCTAACCTCGACGTCGGTCGCGCGGCACGGCGTCGGCCGGCCCGGTCGCATCCTTCTGCCGGACGACGTCGGGACGCTCGCGGAGGCGTTCCAGAACGCGGGGTTCCGCACGCTCGCGGTCACCGGCGGCGGCTACGTGGATCCCGCCTTCGGATTTCGGCGCGGCTTCGACCGGTTCGCCGTCGAGTACGGTCCCGCCGCGAAAGCCGTGGATACCGCGCTCTCCCTCCTCGACGACCACGCCGACGATCCGGTCTTCCTCTTCTTCCACACCTATCAGCTCCACGACTACGCGCCCGATGAAGCCTCCGCGCGGGCGCTCTTTCCGGATCTCGCGGCGCTCGGCCCGAACTGGCAGGGCAACATCGGCGCGCTGCGGGCGCGACTCGGGACGGACCCTTCCGTCATCCCCTACTTTCGCGCGCGCTACGACGCGGCGCTCCGGAGCGTGGACGCGGCCTTCGGGCGGCTCCTGGACGGCCTCGCGCGGAGCGGCCGCCTGAAAGGCACGCGCGCGCTCCTCACCTCCGATCACGGCGAGACGCTCTGCGAGCGGACCTGGGACGGCGCCTGCCTGAGCTGGGGCCACGGCACGCCCTACGTGCACGAGGAGGAGCTCGCGGTGCCTCTCGAGCTCCGGGTCCCCGGCCGGTCCGGCGTGCGCGGCGAGCTCTCGGGAAACGCGGCGCTCCTCGACGTGGCGCCGACGCTCCTCGACGCCGCGGGCATTCCGATCCCGGCGGCCTTCGAGGGCCGCTCGCTCGTCGCCGCCGGGCCGCCCGCCGAGCGGATCCTCGAAAGCGAAGCGCCGCCGCTCGACGCGATCGCCGTGAGGCAAGGCGACCACAAGCTCGTCCGCCGGACGGGCGTTTCGCAGACGTTTTCGCGGCCGCCGCGATTCCACTTCGAAGGCGTGTGGCTGACGGGACGGCCCTTCGCGGTGCTTCCGGCCGAGGAGTGCTTCGATCTGTCGCGGGATCCGGGAGAGACCCAACCGGTCCCGTGCGGCGCGGCGCTCTGGAGCGCTCCGCTGCGCGAGGCGCTGGACCGGTACCTCGCGTCCGGTTTTCCCGGCTCGCTCGTGCTGCGGATCCCGGCCGCCGCGGACGGAACGACTCGCCGCGAGGCGGTCGTCCGCGCGCGCGGCCGCGGGAAGGCGCCGACGGTTCGCACGTTCGGGCTCGCGCCGGCGCCTTCGGCGTTGGTCTCCGGCGACGCGGTCGCGGCGCGTTTTCACGCCGGCCCCGCGCCCGTCTGGATCGCGCTCGAGCCGGCGGACCGTTCCGGCGCGATCGAGATCGTCGTCGCGGGCCTCGATTCGCCCGTGTCGCCCGCGGGTCGCGCGCTCACGCCGGGAAGCTATCGCTGGCGGGAGCTCGAGTGGGGGGCCGGCCGCCTGCCCGCCGGAGTCGCGCTCTTCACGACGCCGGTCGTGGCGCGCTCCGCCGGGGCGCCCGAGTCGCTGCCGAACGACGTCGTGGCGCGCCTCCGAGCGCTCGGGTATCTCGCCGGCGCGGACGCGGTGACGCCGGCGCCGGCGGCCGCGACGTCCCGGACCGAGGTGCGGAGAGAGCCGCCGTCTCCGCCGCTCGCGCCCGGGGAAGTGAGGATCCGGCTTGCCGATGCGAGCTGAAAAAGCGCGCGCCGCCGTGGCGGGCGCTTTCGCCGCGATCCTTCTCGCGGCGTCCGGCTGCGGGGATCGCGAGCAGCCGCGCATCGCGCCGGGGCGCATCGTGCGGGCCGACGGCCGGCCGGAACGCTCGCTGCTCGCGCTCGTTCCGCCGCAGGCCCGCGCCGGAGAGATCTTTCAGCGCCAGCCCGACGGGCGCGCCGCGCTCGCGGTGCTCGGAACGGGTCTCACACCAGGCGACGTCATCCATTTCGCAGGCCGGGCGCTTCCGACGGCGGCCGCCAACAGCCGCCTCCTGACCGCGGCGATTCCGCCGGAGCTCCTCGCGCGCGCGGGAGACGTCGAAGTCACGGTGTCGAATCCGAACGATCCGAGTCAGCGAGCGCTCCACGCGACGTTCCGCATTCTCGCGGCGGCGCCCTGACCGTCGCGCCGCGGCGTTTTCCGCTACAGTGGCGGACAGCGTGCGCTCCCGTGGCTTTCTTCCGGCCGGGGCCCGGCGCGCGGCCGTCCTGACGCTCCTCGCCGGAGCGGCCGCCTGTCGGGCGGGACCCCGTCGCTTCGTGCGCTTGCCGCTGCCGTCCTCGGAAGTCGAGAGGCTGAGCGCGGGGACCGAGACGCGCCCCGGCCTCTGGCTGTCGCCGGGCGACTCGGTGTCGTGGGATGTGCCGGCCGGTCCCGCCTGCCGCCTGGACGCGTCCTGGACGAGCGTTCTCGCGGGCCCGCGGAGAAGCCTGGAGGTGCGGCTCGCGGCGCGGCCCGGAGGCCGCGAGCTCCTCCGCGAGACGGTCCTGCTTCGGGGGGACCCGGCGGACTGGAACCGGTGGAGCATCGGTCTGCCCGCGCGCGACGCGGCGTCGCGCCTCGAGATCCTCGCGCGCGATCCCGGGTCGGGATCTCCCGAGCATTCGCTGTTCATCTCCGAGCCGTCGCTCTCGGCCCGCGGGGGCGCGCCCGCACGCACGCTCGTGCTGCTCCTCGTGGACACGCTGCGCGCCGACCACGTGTCCGCCTACGGCTACGGGAAGCCGACGACACCGCGTCTGGACGCGTACTTTCGCGACGGCCTGCGCGCGGAATCCTGCTTCCCCGCGGCAAACTGGACTCTGCCGTCGCACGCTTCGCTCCTGACGTCGACGTCGGTCGCGCGGCACGGCGTCGGACGGTACGCGCGCTCGCTGCCCGACGACCTCGAGACGCTCGCCGCGACGCTCGCGCGGGGGGGATTCCGGACGCTCGCGGTCACGGGCGGCGGCTACGTGGACCCGTCGTTCGGATTCGCGCGCGGGTTCGACCGATTCGCCGTCGAGCCGAAGCACGCCGCGGCGGCGGTGACGCGCGCGCTCGCGATGCTCGACGAGAACGCCGGCGAGCCGGTCTTCCTCTTCCTTCACACGTATCAGGTCCACGACTACTCGCCCGACCTCGCGGCCGCTCGCCGTCTCTTCCCGGACCTTGCGGCGCTCGGGCCGCAGTGGGAGCAGGACGCCGGCCGCGCCCGGGAGCGCATGACGGATCCGAGCTTCATGGGCTGGATGCGGGCGCGCTACGACGCGGCGCTCGGCAGCGTCGACGATGCCTTCGGCGAGCTGGTGGCGGGACTCGAGCGCCGTGGACGGCTCGGGCGCACGGCGATCGTCTTCACGTCGGACCACGGCGAGGCGCTCTGCGATCGCGACTGGCACGGCCAGTGCCTCGAGTGGGGGCACGGGAGCCCGTATCTGTTCGAAGAGGAGCTGCGCGTACCGCTCGAGGTGCGGGTGCCGTGGAGGCCGAACGCGCGGGGCGTTCTCCGCGCGAACGCGTCGCTGCTCGACGTCGGGCCGACGCTCGCCGACGCGGCCGAGGTCGCCGCGCCGGATTCGTTCGAGGGCCGCTCGCTGCTCGCCGACGCGCCGGCGTCGGATCGGGTCATCGTGACCGAAGGCCCTCCCCACGACGCGCTCGCGCTCCGCCGGGCTCAGGCCAAGCGAATCCAGCGCACGGGGGGCTCGCCGTCCTCCCTGTTCGACCCGGCGATGCGCTACTACCGGATGCCGGTCGAGGAATGCTTCGATCTCGCGCGAGATCCGGCGGAGCGACATCCGTCGTCCTGCGCCGAGAGCGGCGGCCCCGGACTGCGCCGCGCGACCGACCGCTACGTCGCGTCGAGCTTTCCGGGCGCGCTCGTCGTGCGCGTGCCGGCGCCGGCGAGCGGCCCCGCGCCGGCGAAGCTCTGGGCGCGCGGACGCGGCGGAGCGCCCGCCCTCCGGACGTTCGGTCTCGCGTCGCCGCCGACGCTGGCGCAGGTCGGAGCGGTCGCCGAGGCGCAGTTCTCCGTCGGACCCGCGGCGGCGTGGGTCGCGATCGAGCCGCGGGACGGGTCGCGCGCGCTCGAAGTCACGCTGTCGGGGGCCGGCCGCGCGGTCATGCCGTCGGGGCGGCCGGTAGCGGAAGGGTCCGGGAAGTGGTCCGACTTCGCGTGGGCGGGACGCGAGCCGCTGCCGGAAGGAACCGCGCTCTTCACGCTGCCGCCGGCGCCCCGCTCTTCGGCCTCCGCGTCGCCGGTGCCGGGGGACGTGGCGGCCCGCCTGCTCGCGCTCGGCTATCTGCGCGGCGGCCCGAGTCTCTCGGGAGTTCTCGAGCCTCTTCCGGTCACGCGCCGCGGCGGCGAATCGCCGCTCGCGCCGGACGAGATCCGGGTCCGGCATGCGGACTGAGCACGCCGCGGCCTTTCTGCTGGCGCTCGCCGGGTCCGCGGCCGGATGCCGGGAGGCGCCGCTGCCGTCCATCCCGAGCGGCCGCGTCGCGCGCGCGCGCGCCGACGCCGAACGATCGCTCCTCGCGCTGTCGCCGCGCGAGGCGCGCGCCGGCGAGCTCTTCCAGGCGCAGCCCCAAGGGAGCGCGGGCCTGGCGGTCATCGGCACGGGGTTCACGCCGGATGACGAGGTGTGCTGGGGCGGTCGGCCGCTGCCGACGACCTTCGCGCACACGAGGCTGCTGACGGCCACGGTGCCGGCGGAATACCTGGCGGAGCCGGGACCGGTGGAGGTCTCGGTCGAAGCGCCGGCCGACCCGTCGCGCCGCCTCACCGCGACGTTCCGGCTGCTCCCGACGTCCGAACGACCGTAGCTATATCAATATTGATATAGCCACTTGGCGGGGCCAGCGGCGTCGCGCCGCGGCGTAGAATCCCCGCCGTGTCGGAACGGGTGACGATCGTCGGCGCCGGCCTGGCCGGGTCGGAATGCGCCTGGCAGCTCGCGCGGCGCGGCCATCGCGTCCGGCTCGTCGAGATGCGCCCGCGCGCGACGACGGTGGCGCACCGCACCGACCGCTGCGCCGAGCTCGTCTGCTCGAACTCGTTCCGGTCCGACAACGCCGCCAACGCCGTGGGCCTCCTGAAGCGCGAGATGGAGGCCCTCGATTCGCTCGTGATCCGCTGCGCGCGGCAGGCGGCGGTACCGGCGGGCGACGCGCTCGCGATGGACCGCGACGTCTTCGCGGGCCTCGTCACCGAGGCGATCGCGGGGCGGCCCGAGATCGCGCTCGTTCGCGAGGAGGCGCGCGGGATTCCCGGCGAGGGCTACGTCGTCCTCGCGACCGGTCCGCTCACGTCGCCGGCGCTCGACGCGGCGATCGGGGAGCTCCTCGGAACGGGCGACCTCTACTTCTACGACTCGATCGCGCCGATCGTGTCGGCGTCCTCGCTCGACTTCTCGAAGATGTACGCGCTCTCGCGCTACGGCAAGGGCGGCGGCGAAGACTACTGGAACGCCCCCCTCGACCGTGCGCCGTATGAAGAGTTCGTGGCGGCGCTGCTCGCGGCCGAAAAGGTTCCGGTCAAGGACTTCGAGAAGGGCATCTACTTCGAGGGCTGCCTGCCGATCGAGGTGATGGCCGAGCGGGGCCTCGAGACGCTCCGCCACGGGCCGATGAAGCCGATGGGACTGCCGGACCCGCGCACGGGAAGAATTCCGTGGGCCGTCGTGCAGCTCCGGCAGGACGATCTCGCGCGCGAGCACTACAACCTCGTCGGGTTCCAGACGAAGCTCAAGGTCCCGGAGCAGCAGCGGGTCTTCCGCACGATCCCGGGGCTCGAGAACGCGACCTTCGTGCGTTACGGAATGCTGCACCGCAACACCTACATCCACGCGCCCGCGCACCTCGACCGCTTCTTCCGGATGCGCCGGGAGCCGCGGATCTTCTTCGCGGGACAGATCACGGGCGTCGAGGGCTACGTCGAGAGCGCGGCGACAGGCCTCGCGGTCGGGTTGACGCTCGCCCAGATCCTCGAGGGCCGCGACCCGGCGCCCGTTCCTTATGCGACGGCGATGGGCTCGCTCGCGCGCCACTGCTCGGAGCGCCCGCCCTCGGAGAAATTCGAGCCGATGAACGTGACCTTCGGCCTCATCGAGGACACGTCCCACTCGCCGATCCGCGACCGGCGGGCGCGGCGCGAGCAGCTCTCGCGGCGCGCGCTCGACGCGATCCGGGAGTTCCGCGACGCGGTCGAGCCCGCGGCGGCCCTGCCATGATCCCCGGCGCCGAGATCGACGCCGCGCGGCGCCGCATCGCGGGCGTCGCGCATCGCACGCCGGTGCTGACGTCGCGCCAGTTCGACGAGGCCGCCGGGTGTTCGGCCTTCTTCAAGGCGGAGAACTTCCAGAGGGCCGGCGCCTTCAAGTTCCGCGGCGCCTACAACAAGGTCACGGCCGAGCTCGAGCGGCGCTCCTTCCGGGAAGTCGTGGCGTACTCCTCGGGAAACCACGCGCAGGCCGTCGCGCTCGTGTCGCGGCTGCTCGGTCTCCACGCCACGATCGTCATGCCGAAGGACGCGCCCGCGATGAAGCTCGCCGCGACGCGCGGGTACGGCGCCGAGATCGTTCTGTACGATCGCTATACCGAGAAGCGCGACGAGATCGGGGAAGCGCTCGTGCGCGAGCGCGGCGCGCTGCTCGTTCCGCCGTTCGACGATCCGTTGATCATGGCGGGTCAGGGCACCGCGGCGGCAGAGCTGCTCGAGATGGTTCCCGACCTCGACGTCCTCCTCGTGCCGGTTTCGGGCGGCGGTCTCATCGCAGGGTGCGCCTCCGCGGCGAAGCGCGCGCGGCCGCGCATCGAGGTCTACGGCGTCGAGCCCGTCGCCGCCGACGACACGGCGCAATCGCTTCGCCGGGGCGAGCGGGTCGCGATCCCGGTGCCGAAGACGATCGCCGACGGCCTCCAGGTGCCGTGTCCGGGCGAGCTCACGTTCCCGATCATCCGAGAGACGGTCAAGGACATCCTGCTCGTCGCCGACGACGAGATGATCGAGACGCTTGCCTGGATGCTCGAGCGCATGAAAGTCCTCGTCGAGCCGTCGGGCGTCGTCGGCGCGGCCGCCGTCCGCCACAAGAAGGCCGATTTCGCGGGGAAGAAGGTCGGCGTCATCCTCTCCGGAGGCAACGTCGATCGGGAGCGCCTCGCCGCCTTTCTCGCGCGGACGTCTTGAGCCGCGTCCGCGCGATCGGGCGGGCGCTCGCGATCGCCGCCGGCCTCGGGCTGGCCGGCCGCGCGGCCGCCCACGACTTCTGGATCGAGCCCTCGACGTTTCGCCCCGCGCCCGGGACGGAAGTCTTCGTTTCGCTCCGCGTGGGCCAGGATTTCCGCGGCGACCCCGTGCCGAGAAAGACCGCCCTCATCGAGCGATTCGCCGTCTCCACGGGCGGGTCCGACGCCGAGATCGACGGTCTGCCGGGCGCGGACCCGGCGGGCTCCTTCCTCGCGCCGCCGTCGGGCGTCGTCTGGATCGCGTACCGGAGCGGACGGACGCCGATCACGCTCGAGGCCGGCCGGTTCGAGAAGTACCTCGCCGAGGAAGGCCTCGAGCACGTCTCGAAAGAGCGCGCGCGGCGCGGGGCGTCGGCCGAGCCGGGCCGCGAGGTCTATTCGCGCTCCGTCAAGTCCCTCCTCGTATCGGGAGAGGCGCCGCCCGGCGGAAAGGATCTCGACCGGCCGCTCGGCCTCTCCCTCGAGATCCTGATCGGCGCCGACCCGCGCCGCGCCGTCCCGGGCAAGCTGCCGATCCGAATCGTCTGGCAGGGCCGGCCGGCGGAGGGGCTCCTCGTCGTCGCGATGAACCGGGCGTCGCCCGACCGGAAGGTCCGCGCCCGCACGGACGGCCGGGGCGCCGCGACGCTCGACCTGCCGGAGGGCGGCGTGTGGCTCGTGAAGGCCGTGCACATGGGTCCCGCTCCGGCGGGCGTGGACGCCGACTGGGAGAGCGTCTGGACGTCGCTCACCTTCGAGGCGCCTTGAGAGCGGAAATACGCGGACAGTCCTCCGGCATTAGGAAGAATCCGATGACCCATCGATCAAGACGGCTCGTGGTCCTGGCCTGTCTCGCCGCGGGCCTCGCGGCGGCCTGCGGCAAGTCCGAGCGGCCGGCCGCTTCGGCCGGCCCGCAGCGTTACGCGATCACGGGCGTCGTCCGGGGCGTCGACGCGGGCAAGTCCGAGGTCACGCTCGAGCATGGGCCGATCGAGGGATTCATGGACAGCTCGATGACGATGGTCTTTCCGATCCGCGCCGAGGCGGCGTTCGTCGCCGGACTCGCGGCCGGCGACCGCATCTCGGGCACCCTCGTCGTGGACGGCGCCAAATACTGGATCGAAGCCGTCAAACGCGACGCCGCGGCCCCGGCGGCGGCTTCGACTCCGGCCGGTGCTTCGGGCGCGGCCCCGTCCTCGGCCGTCACGCCCCACCCCAACCGGGGAGTCGCCGTCGGCGACCGGATGCCGGATTTCACGCTGACCGACCAGAAGGGGCGGCCGCAGCGGCTCTCGGCCCTCGCCGGCGAGCCCGTCGCCGTGACCTTCGTCTACACGCGCTGTCCGATCGCGAACGCCTGCCCTCTGACGACCGCGAAGTTCTCGAAGCTCGCCGCCTCGCTCGCCGCCGCCGGATTCGGCCACCTCGTGTCGATCACCGTCGATCCCGAGCACGACACGCCCGCAGTTCTCGACGACTATGCGAAGCGAGCCGGCGCGGACCCGAAGCGCTGGACTTTTCTGACCGGCGATCCCCGGGCGGTCGCCGACGTGGCCGAGCGGTTCGGGATCCTCTACTATCCGGACAAGGGCCAGGTCGTTCACCAGCAGGGCGTCGCCGTGATCGACGCGGCGGGCCGGCTGACCAACATCTACTACGGAGAAGACTGGGAGCCGGAGCACATCTTGCGCGACATGGAGAAAGCGAGGAAGGGATGAAGCAGGGTCGGATCCTCGGAGGGCTCGTGTTCGTTGCGATCGCAGGATTCGCCGTGGCGGTCTTCGGAGCGACGGAGCATCCGTCGGAGACCTTCAAGAAGTACTGCGCCAAGTGCCACGGCGAGGACGGCAAGGCGGAGACGCCGAAGGGCAAGCAGCTGAAGGCCCAGAATTTCACGGACGCGGAGTTCCAGGAGAAGAAGTCCGACGCGGAGCTGATCAAAACGGTGACCGAAGGCGGAATGGACATGCCGTCCTTCGGCAAGAAGCTCTCGAAAGAGCAGATCGAGTCGCTCGTGAAGGAGGACGTCCGGGGCTTCAAGCCCAAGAGCTAGGGATCGGCCGGATGCCGCGTCGCGACCGACCGCCGCCGCGGCCGGTTTACACTGTTTCGCGGTGGTCACGCTCGCGCGCGCGATCGACGGGTTCGCCTCGTACCTCGCCGACGAGCGCCGCTTCTCGCCGCGCACGGTGCGGGCTTATCGGACCGATCTCGCGCGCTTCGTCCGCTTCTGGTCTGAGGAGTTCGGCGAGGAGAAGGCCGCCGCGGCGAAGCTCTCGCGCGTCGATTCGCTCGCGGTCCGCTCATATCTCGCGGCGCTCCACCGCGCGGGCCTGAAGAACCGCTCGATCGCGCGCCATCTCTCGACGCTGCGCTCCCTTTTCCGCTGGGCCTGCCGGGAGGGCCATCTCGACAAGAGCCCGGCGGCGGGACTCCTCTCGCCGCGCGTGCCCCGCTCGCTGCCGCGGGCGATGACGGTCGCCGACACGGAGACCCTGCTCGACGCGTCCGAGGCGGACGCGGTGCCTGAGCGCGAGCGCGCGCTCTTCGAGCTCCTCTACGCGGCGGGGCTGCGCGTCTCGGAAGCCGCGGGCCTCGACCTCGAGGACGTGGATCTTTCCGCCCGCATCGTCCGGGTGCTCGGCAAAGGCTCGAAGGAGCGGCTCGTGCCCTTCGGCGAGCAGGCGGAGGACGCGCTGAGGGAGTGGCTCCCCGTCCGCGCGAGCCTGCGTGAGAAGCCGAGCGCGGCTCGCCGCCGCGGCGCCCGGTCGGGCGACGGCGGCGATGCGCTCTTCGTGAACCGACGCGGCGGCCGTCTCACGACGCGGTCGATGGGGCGGCTCCTGAAGCGCCGTCTGCGCGCCGCCGGGCTGCCGGCCGACATCTCGCCGCACGCGCTGCGGCACACGTTCGCGACGCACCTCCTCGAGGCGGGGGCGGACCTGCGCGCGATCCAGGAGCTGCTCGGCCACGCCTCGCTCTCGACGACGCAGAAGTACACCCACCTCGATGCGGCGCGGCTGGCGGAGGTCTATCGCAGCGCGCACCCCAAAGCGTGAGCCGGACCGCTGCATGACGCTCTTCGCCGCGCTCGGATTCGCGGTTTTCGCCGTTCGCGCCGCCGAGCCGCCGCCGGCCCCGCCGCTTCTCGCCGAGATCGACCGCATCGTGCGCGCCGAGTTCTGGGACCCGAAGCTTTCCGGCGCCGACTGGGACGGCGCCGTCCGGCGCGCGGCCTCGGAGATCGCGGCCGCCGCCGATGCGCCCGCGCGCGACGCCGCGTACGACCGGCTCCTCGCGGTGCTCCGCGACTCGCACACGTTCCGGCTGGCCGCGGCGCTTCCCGATCGCCTCGCCACGGCGGGCGTGCGGATCGGCCGCGACGGCGACGGGTACGCCGTCAAGGGGGTGCTGCCCGGACGCGCCGCCGAGCGCGCCGGGATGCGGGTCGGCGACCGCGTGCTCGCCGTCGGCGGTCGGCGCTACGGAAACGAGCCCGTCAATTTCCGCGACCTCTTCTTCGTTTTCGAGGGGAAGCCCGGCACCGACGTCGCGGTGACTTGGAAATCCGGCGACGCGGCGGAGAAGACGTCGGTCCTGCGGCGCGAGCCCGAAGAGCCGGGGGATACGCTCGTCTGGAAGAGCGCGCGCGTGATCGATCGCGGCGGAAAGAGGTACGGCTATCTGCGGCTCTGGGGCATGAGCGCGGAAACCGCGCTCGCCGTCGTGGATCTGCTGCTCGACCGCGAGGAGTCGGCGCGCGCGAAGCCGGAGCTCGCCGGTTGGGCGGCGATCGAGGGCGTGCTGCTCGACGTGCGCGCCAACAGCGGCGGCTACGACCCGAACATCCTGACGACGTTCCTGCGAGGCCAGTGGAGCGCCGGCGACTACGAGGTCGTGACGCGGGAGGGAAGCCGCCTCGCGCCGCCCGTCTATCGGCCGCTTCCGGTCGCGCTGCTCGTCAACTCGGGCACGGCCAGCGCGGGGGAGGCGCTCGCGCTGAAGTTCCGAGCGCACGCGATCGGTCCGATCGTCGGCGAGACGACGGCCGGGATGCTCTCGGGTGGAGCGGCCGCCGACAAGCTCTCCGACGGCTCGACTCTCTTCATCTCGCGGCGCGCGATCCGGGACCGCGACGGGAAGTCCTACGAGGGGCGGGGCGTCGATCCGGACGTCGTCGCGGCCGACCGGCCGCCCGCCGCGCCGGGACAGGAGGACGCGATCGTCGAGGCGGGAATCCGAGCGCTCGCGGGCGCGCGATAGAGCGCCCCGCCTGCGGTATCCTCGACGCGTGACGCCCCGCGACAAATGGCGCTCCACGACGGTCATTTGCGTCCGGCAGGACGGGCACGTGGCCATGGCCTCCGACGGCCAGGTCACGGTCGGCACGACCGTCATGAAACAGACGGCCGCCAAGATCCGGAGGTTGAAGGGCGGCGACGTCCTCGCGGGCTTCGCCGGCTCCTCGGCCGACGCCTTCGCGCTCTTTTCGCGCTTCGAGGCGAAGCTCGAGGAGTTCCGGGGCAACATCGAGAGGTCGGCGATCGAGCTCGCCAAGGACTGGCGGACCGACAAGATGCTCCGGCAGCTGGAGGCGCTTCTCATCGTCTCGGACAAGACGACGTCGCTCCTGATCTCGGGGACGGGCGACCTCATCTCGCCCGAGGAGGGCGTGCTCGCCGTCGGTTCGGGCGGCCCCTTCGCGCTCGCCGCGGCACGCGCGCTCCTGAAGCACCGGCCCGATCTGGGCGCCGCAGCCATCGCGCGGGAGGCGCTCACGATCGCGGCCGGCATCGACATCTACACGAACGACCGGATCACGCTCGAAGAGATATGAGCGGGGAAGCTCGGGAATGGTCTTTCTGATGCCCGGCGAGAAGGCCGAGGAGGCCGTCGCGAAGTCTCCGGCCTCGCTGACGCCCCGCCAGATCGTCGCGGAGCTCGACAAGTTCATCGTCGGCCAGAAGAAGGCGAAGAAGGCCGTCGCCGTCGCGCTGCGCAACCGGTGGCGCCGGCAGCGGCTCGATCCCGAGATGGCGCGCGAGATCCTGCCGAAGAACATCCTCATGATGGGGCCGACCGGAGTCGGCAAGACGGAGATCGCGCGGCGCCTCGCGCGGCTGGCGGGCGCGCCGTTCCTCAAGGTCGAGGCCTCGAAGTTCACCGAGGTCGGCTACGTCGGGCGCGACGTCGAGTCGATCGTGCGCGACCTGACGGAAGTCGCCGTCCAGATGGTGCGCGAAGAGAAGACGGCGGAGATCCGGGAGCGGGCGCGCGGGCGGACCGAGCAGCGCCTGCTCGAGCTCCTCCTTCCCGCGCTGCCCGAGCGCGAGGGCGAGGAGACCCGGACGCACTTGCGGACGATGCTGCGCGAGGGCCAGCTCGAGGACCGGATGGTCGAGGTGGAGGTCGCGGACAAGACGTTCCCGTCCTTCGAGATCGTGACCAACCAGGGCGTCGAGGAGATGGACATCAACGTCAAGGAAATGCTGCCGGGCCTCTTCGGCGGCAAGAAGAAGCGGCGCAAGACGACCGTCGCCGAGGCGCGCGAGATCCTGCAGGCGGAGGAGGAAGGCCGCCTCGTGGATCCGGGCCAGGTCGCCCGCGAGGCGGTCGAGCGGGCGCAGGCTTCGGGCATCGTCTTCCTCGACGAGATCGACAAGGTGGCGGGACGCGAGTCGGGCCGCGGTCCCGACGTGTCGCGCGAGGGCGTGCAGCGGGACCTGCTGCCGATCGTCGAGGGAACCGCCGTCAACACGAAGTACGGCTTCGTCAAGACCGACCACGTCCTC
This sequence comes from Thermoanaerobaculia bacterium, assembly GCA_036558325.1. GTDB lineage: Bacteria > Acidobacteriota > Thermoanaerobaculia > UBA5066 > Gp7-AA6 > DATBFU01. The sequence continues at coordinate 19,818 of DATBFU010000072.1, forward strand.
TTCATCGCGGCGGGAGCGTTCCACGTCTCGAAGCCGTCGGACCTGATTCCCGAGCTCCAGGGCCGGTTTCCGATCCGCGTCGAGCTCGACTCGCTGACGGAGGAGGATTTCGTCCGCATCCTCACCGAGCCCGAGAACGCGCTGCTCAAGCAGTACCGCGCGCTCCTCGGCGCCGAGCAGGTCGACCTCTCGTTCTCGGAGGAGGCCGTGCGCGAGATCGCCCGCGACGCCGAGCGCGTCAACCACACGCTCGAGAACATCGGCGCCCGCCGTCTCCACACGATCCTGGAGCGACTCCTCGAGGACATTTCGTTCGCCGGCCCCGAGAACGCCGGGCGCAAGATCGCGATCGAGGTCGAGGACGTGCGCACGGCGCTTTCCGATCTCGTCAAGGACCAGGACCTCTCGCGCTACGTCCTGTGAAGCGCGCGCGCGCGCTTCGCACCCTGCTTCCGCTCTTCACGGCCTCCCTCGTCTTCTCCTGCGGCCGCAAGGCCGATCCGACGCCGCCCCTGCCGCGCGGGCCGCGCGCCGTCTCGGATCTCACGGTCGAGCAGGAGGGCGACGAGGCGGTGCTCACCTTCAGTTATCCCGACCGGCTGCTGACCGGCGCGCCGCTGACGGATCTCGCGGAGATCGACGTGTACCGCGTGACGTCCGCGAGCGCGATGCTCACGGCGCCTTCGGGCACGGGCGCGAAACCGGGAGGCCCTCCGGCGCCGCGCACCGACGAAGCGCCGGGCGCGGCCGCCCGCCGGGCCGCGCAGTCCGTGCGCCTGGCCGAGGAGGCCTTCTACCGCGAGGCCAGGCCCGTCGCGACGCTGCCGGCCGGCGCGCTCGGGCAGTACACGCAGGGCGCGAGCGTCGTCTATCGCGATCCGCTGATGCCGCTCCTTCGGGAGTCGGCGGTGCCGGTGCTCGCCTGGTCGGTCGTGTCGGTGCGCCGCGACGGCGAGAAGAGCCCGCTCTCGAACATCGTGACGCTGACGCCCGAGGTTCCGCCGGCCGCTCCCGAGCTCGGCGCCGTCTCGGCCGAAGAGGGGAAGGTCTGCCTCGACTGGACGGCGCCGTCCGACGACATGCTGGGCCGGCCGGTCGCGGTCGGCGGCTACTTCGTGTATCGCCGTCAGCTCCCGCAGGAGGAGTACGAGCGGCCCTTGAACGCCGCAGCCGTCGCGAACACGAGCTTCGTGGACACCGCGGTCAGCCACGGCGCCTCTTACTTCTACACGGTGCGCGCGACCGCGCTCGGCAAGCCTCGGATCGAGGGGCCGCCGTCGGACGAGGGGGCCATCGTCTATCGCGACGTCTATCCGCCCGCGGCGCCCGCGCGCCTCGACGCTTTGACCGAGGCGAACCTCGTCCGCCTCGTCTGGGATCCGTCGCCGTCGCCCGACGTCGCGGGTTACATGGTGTACCGCGCCGTGGACGAAGGGCCGCCGGCGCCGATCACGGAGAAGGCGGTCACCGATACGTTCTTCACCGACGAGCACGTGCCAGAGGGCAAGCGGTCCCGGTACACCGTCCGCGCCGTGGACGGACACGGCAATCTCTCGCCGCCGTCGCCCGAGGCCGTCGCCGAGCCGTACTAGCCGGCGCCCGCGCCCCGATAGACTGCGGCCCGTGGTTCCGCGACGCTTCACCAAGATGGCCGGCGGCGGCAACGACTTTCTCGTCTTCGAGGCGGACGGGCGCGCGCTCGGGGACGGCGACCGCGCGCGGGTCGCGCTGCTCTGCCGGCGCGGGCTCTCGGTCGGCGCCGACGGAGCGCTCTTCGTGGCGACGTCGGGACCGGGGCGCGTTCGCCTCGACTACTTCAACGCCGACGGCGGCCTCGCGTCCTTCTGCGCCAACGGGACGCGCTGCGCGGCGCGCTACGCCGCCGCGCGCGGAGTCGTCCCCGATGCGGAGCTGGAGATCGAGACCGGATGGGCGCGGATCCGGGCGGCGGTCGGACGGGACCGCGTCACGCTCCACCTGCCCCCGCTGCCGCCGGCCGGGGATCCGGTGCGCGTCTCGGGCGACGGCCTGCCGCCGCAGGGAACGCCGATGCGCGTCGGCGTGCCGCATCTCGTGGTCTTCGTCGAGCCCGGCCGTCTCGCCGATCTGCCGGTCGCGCGTCTCGCGCCGCCGCTGCGACGCCATCCGGATCTCCCGGACGGCGCGAACGTGAACTTCGTCGAGGTGACGGGACCGGATCGCCTCGCGGTGCGGACTTTCGAGCGGGGTGTCGAGGGCGAGACGCTCGCCTGCGGATCGGGCGTCGTCGCGTCGGCGGTCGTCGCGGCGCGGGACGGACGCGTGCGGCCGCCGGTCGCCTGCGGCACGAAGAGCGGCGTTTCGTTCACGGTCGCGTTCACGCCGTCGGACGCTTCCATTTCCGACGCGACGCTCGAGGGCGACGCGCGAGAGATCTTCACGGGAGAGCTGGCGGAGGAGGCCTGGAAGGCATGAAACGTTTCCCGTTCGGTTCGCCGGAAGCCCCGCCGCTGCCCTCGAAGATCGTTTGCGTGGGACGAAACTACCGCGAGCACGCGGCGGAGCTCGGAAACGTCGCTCCGGACAAGGAGCCGCTGCTCTTTCTGAAGGCGCCGTCGGCCCTCGTCCTCGACGGCGGCGACATCCGGCGGCCTCCGGAGTCGGAGCGCGTGGACTACGAGGGCGAGCTCGCGCTCGTCATCGGAAAGAAGATCAAGAGCTGGCCGCAGGAACGGTGGCTGGAAGCGCTCGCCGGCGTCTCCTGCGCCAACGACGTGACGGCGCGCGACCTGCAGAAGAAGGACGGGCAGTTCGCGCGGGCCAAGTCCTTCGACACGTTCTGTCCCGTCGGCCCGGAGATCGTCGCCGGCCTCGATCCGACGGATCTCGCGATCCAGACGCGCGTGAGCGGGGCCGTCCGGCAGTCCGCGCGCACGTCGAACGTCGTCTTCTCGCCGGCGTTCCTCGTGGCCTACGTCTCGCGCATGATGACGCTCCTGCCGGGCGATCTGATCCTGACCGGCACGCCCGCCGGCATCGGTCCGCTGGCGCCGGGCGACGTTGTCGAGGTCGAGATCGAGAAAGTGGGCGTGCTCAGGAACCGCGTCGCGGCGGAGTGAGCCGGACCGACAGCTCGTCGAGCAGCGTCGCCGGCAATCCGCCGAACGCGCCCGACGACATGAGAAGGAGCACGTCGCCCTCGCGGACTTCCCGCGCCAGATAGGCGGGAATCTCGTCGACTTTCTCCGGCGCGAACGCGGGCTTTCCGGCGGCGCGGAATCCGGCGACGAGCGCCTCGCGGTCGATCCGCGCCTCGGGCGGCAGGCGGCTCGAGTGGAACACGGGCGCGAGGACGAGCCCGTCGGCTCCGGCGAACGCCGCGGCGTAGTCCTCCTCGAAGATCTTGCGGCCCGCGGTGTTCGAGCGCGGCTCGAAGAGGGCCCAGATCCGGCGGCCCGGCCAGCGCGCGCGCGCCGCCTGCAGGGTTCCCTGAACCGCGGTCGGATGGTGGGCAAAATCGTCCACGACGGCGATCCCGTTCTTCTCTCCCTTGACCTCGAGCCGACGCCGCACGCCGGTAAAGCGCGGAAGCGATCGCGCGATCTCCGCCGGAGACAGGCCGAGCCCGCGAACGAGCGCGATCGCGCCGAGCGTGTTGCGGACGTTGTGGTGGCCCAGCAGCGGCGAGGAGAGGCGCGCGGTCGGCGTGCCGCCTTCGACGAGCGTGAACTGCGTGCCCTCGGGGCGGTACGCGACGTCGGCCGCGGCGAAGTCGGCTCCGAGGTCCTGCGTCGAGACGAGGACGCGGCGCGCGCGGGCCTCCTCGGTGACGCCGAGCGCGCGCGGATCGTCGCGGTTGACGACGAGGACGCCGTCCGCGGGCACGATCGCGGCGACTTTCCGGAAGGCGTCGAGCACGGCCTCGAGGTCGGGAAAGAGGTCCGCGTGGTCGTACTCGATGTTGCCGATGAAGAGATGTCGGGGCTCGTAGTGGAGGAACTTCGGGCCGCGGTCGAAGAAGGCCGCGTTGTACTCGTCGCCCTCGAGCACGAAGTGGGGCCCCTCGCCCCGACGGTAGCCGCGCCCGAAGTTGCGGAGCTCGCCGCCGACGAGGAACCCCGGATCGCGGCCGCAGTCGAACAGGAGCCACGCCGTCAGCGCCGACGTGGTCGTCTTGCCGTGCGTCCCCGTGATGACGACGGAGGTCTTGCCCGGCAGCAGATATTGCCGGATCGCCTGCGGCATGGAGAGGACAGGCAGACGCCGCCGCTCGGCCTCGGCGGCCTCGACGTTGTCGCGAGTGGCGGCGTTGCCGACGATCACGGCCTCGGCGTCGGCCGGGACATGCTCGGGTGAAAACCCCCTGAATACGGGGACTTGGAGCGATTCGAGGAGCGTCGACATCGGGGGATAGAAGTCGAGATCGCTCCCGGTGACCCGGTGTCCGGCTTCGGTCAGGAGCGCCGCCAGAGGCACCATGGCGGTTCCTCCGATGCGCACCATGTGGAAGCGCTTCGGCGCCGGAGGGGCGGAAATCATTGGCGTTTCGGGCGTTTTCTGGAAATATGTATGCGCTGTGCGCCGTTGCAGCCCAACGGTGTAACTCTAAGACAGGACGAAGACAGAAGACATGAAGAGGAGTCGGAAGATGCGTCACACTGGAAAATCTGCGGGCCTGGTCCTGGCGGCGTTCGTCGCCGGCGTTGCGTTGTCCTTCGCGCAGGACAAGCCCGCCGCCAAACCGCAGGACAAGGCTTCGGCCGCACCGGCTCCGGCCAAACCGGCTGCCGTCGCCGCGCCGAAGATCGAGGTCATCCCGGAAACGAAGGACGCGGGCACGGTCGCCAAAGGCCAGCTCATCGAGTCCACGTTCGTCATCAAGAACAACGGAGCGTCGGATCTCATCATCTCCGACGCGCGTCCGGGATGCGGCTGCACGGTCGCGTCGTTCGACAAGGTCATCAAGCCGGGAAGCGAGGGCAAGGTCGTCTCGTCGGTCGACACGAAGAACTTCTCCGGCCCCATCTCGAAGTCGATCCTCCTCATCTCGAACGATCCCGACCGCCCGCAGCTGAACCTGTTCGTCAAGGCGACGGTCAAGCCGTACGTGGACATCCTGCCGACCGGGTACCTGCGGTTCTCGGTCGTCAAGGGCGACAGCGCGGCGCAGGACGTCGTGCTCGTCTCCGAAGAGAAGACCTTCAAGCCGACGGTCGCCGAGACGGCGCAGCCGTACGTGAAGGCGGAGCTCATTCCGGCCGGCGAGAAGGACAAGATCGCCGGACGCACGGGCGATCAGTACAAGCTGCACGTCTCCGTCACGAGCGACGCGCCCGAGGGGCTGCTCAACGCGCCGATCCGCGTCTCGACCGGCGTCACGCAGCAGCCGACGATCGAGATCCCGGTCTCCGGGTACATCCGCGCACGGGTGTCGGTCACGCCGGCGCTCGTCAACTTCGGCAACTTCACGGCGGGCAAGGACGCCATCACGCGCAACATCATCGTGACGAACAACAAGCCCGGCCAGCCGGTGAAGGTCACGAAGGCCGAGGTCACGGTGCCGGGATTCCAGACCGACGTCGTTCCGACGCAGGAAGGCGTCTCCTACACGGTGGTCGTGAAGGCCTCCGACAAGGTCAAGAAGGGCGCGATCGACGGAATGGTCAAGCTCTACACGACCGACAAGGAGAAGGCCGTCATCGAGCTGCCGTTGAAGGGCGAGGTGCTGTAAGACGCCGACTCGAGTCTCTGGATATCGAAACGCCCCGGGCAACCGGGGCGTTTTTTGTTGCGGGACGGCTCAGGGCCTGCCGAGCTCGGGATCCCTCGGTATCGCTCGGGATGACGGCTGAAGTCTGTCATCCCGAGGAGTCCTCGACGAGGGATCCCGAGCTTCCTCGAAGAATGCCGTCACACCCTCCGCACCTTCTTCAGGATGTCCCCGTCCCAGTCGTATGCCAGCCGCTTGCGCCGCTTCGCCGCGCCGCGCTGCAGCGCGTACCCGTAGAGGAGCGGCAGGGCGACGGACGTCTCGACGAACGCCATCTCGTGCGTCGCCTTCTTCGAGACCTTGCCCCAGGACGTCGCCTCCGACAAGGTCGAGCCTCCGAGGCCGCCCCAGTGCGGCGCGTCGGTCGTGACCTGCAGCGCGTATTTGTGACCGCCCGTGTCGATGCCGAAGATGTAAGACATGACGATCGAGTCGTTGATGTAGTTCTTCGGCACGCCCCCGGAAATGTAGAGCGCGGCCGTCGCCGGGCTCTGCACGACGATCTGCGTCAGCTCGTAATTGTCGCGGATCGACGAGATCTCGAAGGGGCGCTGCCGGTTGGTCCGGTACCGGTGGTAGTGCTCGGTCAGGCCGATTCCGATCGAGGAGTCGTTCAGGGCGGGAACGAAGAGCGGCACACCGTTTCGCGCGCAGGCGCCGAGGATCGAGCCCTTGTCCTTTCGCGCGACGTCCGCGAGCCTCGCGAGGAAGTCGCGCGAGGAGAGGCTCTGCGGCGCGAGCGAATCCGCGAAACGCGAGACGAAGAGATCCGTCTTCCAGTACTTCTCCTCGTCGATGAACGTGTCGTAGAGACGATCGATGTAGAGGTCCCGCAGTTCCTTGTCGTCCGCGTTCGCGTCGCCGTGGTAGTGGCGTCCTCCGCGGACCTGGTAGAGATCCTGCGAAATGATCGCGCCGGTCGAAACGACGACGTCCACCATGTTCTGCTCGATCAAGTCCACGATCACCTGACGCATGCCGGCGGCGATGAGCGAGCCCGCCATGCCGAGGAAGATCGTCGGGCGCTCCCGATCGCGGAGCATCGCCTCGAAGATCGCCGCGCACTTGCCGAGCGCGCGCGCCTGGAAGGAGGCGAGGCGATAGGAGTCGAGCAGCTGCGAGACCGTCGTCCCGCGCGAGACCTTTACGGCCGTCGTCGGTTTGCCGAGGAGCGCTTTCTTGCGGCGGCGGTCGACGCCTTTCGCGGCTTCGTGGATGTAGCGGCGGGCGGTGGTGAGGCCGTCTTTCGATCCCATCGGCGAGGTCCTCCCGAAAGAATCCGGAACGCGGCCATTGCGGCCGCGTAGCCGGAGTCGATGTTCACCGCCGTCACCCCGTTGGCGCACGAGTTCACGGCGGACAGAAGCGAAGCGAGACCTCCGAAGGCGGCGCCGTAGCCGCGCGAGGTCGGCACGGCGACGAGCGGCCTTCCGACGAGACCTCCGATGACGGAGAAGAGAGACGCCTCCATTCCGGCGACCGCCAGGACGACGTCGGCCCGCTCGATCTCCTCGAGGCGCGACAGGAGGCGGAGCAGTCCCGCCACGCCGACGTCCGGGACGAGGGTCGAAGCGACGCCGAGATAGTCGAGCGTGCGGCGCGCCTCCTCGGCGACGAGGATGTCCATCGTGCCCGCCGTGACGACGCAGACCGAGCCGTCGACCCGCGGCATCGGCTTGCCGACGGAGAGCTGGAGCGTCCCCGAGCGAGGGTCGTAGTCGGCGCGGCCGGGCAGGGGACGCGACGCGAGGTCTTCCCAGCGCTCCGGAGTCAGGCGCGTGACGAGGACGTCGTGCGCCCGGGCGAGCTGGCGGCAGATCTCCGCGACCTGCTCGGGGGTCTTGCCCTCGGCCAGCACGATCTCCGGGAACCCGACGCGGCGAAGACGGTCGAAATCGAGCGTGTAGTCGGAACCGAGCACTTGATCCCGATCATATCCGCGCGGCCCGGTTGAAAGGCCCGCGCGCGAGGAGTATCGTCCTCGCTCTTCGATTTCGTCGACGGTCTTTGAGTCGTCCGGCCAAGGGAAGCGGGTGAAAATCCCGCGCGGCCCCCGCCACTGTCACCGGGGACGCCCCGGGCACGAACCACTGGACGCGCGCGATCGAAAGCGGTCACGCGTCCGGGAAGGAGCCCGGCGGCGGAGGATCCGGAAGCCAGGAGACCTGCCGGTCGAACACGCTCTCGGTCGGGGCACCGGACAGAGCGCGCCTTCGAATCTCCGCGGGCGCGGGATCTTTCCGCTCGATCGACAGCTCGTCTGGTCGAACGGGAGGTTCGAATGACGACCGCGGTCCTGCTCGTTTTCCTGGGCGCCCTCTCGAGGCTTCTTCCCCATCCGCCAAACGCCGTGGCCCTCGGCGCCGTCGCGCTCTACGCGGGCGCGCGCCTTCCGCGGCATCTGGCTTTCGCCGTGCCGCTCGCGGCGATGGCGCTCTCGGACTTCTTCCTCGACGTCGGCACGGGCCGTTCCGCGCTGTCGTTCGTCCGCCTCGCCGACTACGCGGCGTTCGCCGCCATCGTCGGGATCGGCCGGGCGCGGGGACGGGCGGCGCGCCCTCTCGGGCTCGCGGGCCTCTCGGTTGCGGGGTCGGTCCTCTTCTTTCTCGCGAGCAACGCGGCGGTCTGGCTTTCCGACGGTCTCTACGCGAAGACGCCGTCGGGACTCGCTCTCTGCTTTGCGGCGGCGATTCCGTTCCTCGGAAGCACGCTCGCGGCGGATCTGGCGGGCACGGCGGTCCTTTTCGGGGCGGACACGCTCTCGCGACGGCGCACGCGGACGTCGGCATCGTTTCTCGCCGCGGCGGCGGTCCTTCTCGCGCTGCTTCCGGCGGCCGCGCACGCGCAGCAGCCGGTGCCGCCGGTTTCCGAGGACGTCGTCGTCACCGCGACCTCGATTCCCGCGCAGGAGACTCAGGTGGGATCGGCGGTCACCGTGATCACGAGGCAGGAGATCGAGCGCAGCGAAAAGGGCTCCGTCCTGGAGCTTCTCCGCGCGGTCGCCGGCCTCGATGTCGTGCAGTCCGGCCCTCCGGGCTCGGTGACCTCGCTCTTCACGCGCGGCACGAATTCGACGCAGACGCTCGTGCTCGTGGACGGCGTCCGCATGAACTCGCCGTTCTTCGCGGGTTACGACTGGTCGGCCATGACGACCGAGAACATCGAGCGCATCGAGATCGTGCGCGGACCGTTCTCCGCGCTCTACGGATCCGACGCGATCGGCGGCGTCGTGCAGATCTTCACGCGCACGGCGTCCGAGGGAATCTCGGGACGGGCCACGGGCGAGGCCGGCAACCAGGGACAGGGGCAGGGCTCCGCGTTCGTCTCGGGAGGCGAGGGAACGTTCTTCGGCAGCGGCGCTTATCGCTACGTCGCGTTCGACGGCGACCGCCCGAACACCGATTGGCGCCAGCGGACCGGCGAGGCGCGCGTCGAGGCGCGTCTGTCGGAGGGGAGCCGGATCGCGTTCGAGGGCGGGATCATCGACGGAGAGGTCGGCAATCCCGGCCCCGTCGGTCTCCCGAGCACGGCCCGCGGTCTCTTCCGCGAGGAGCGCCTTGCGCTGCCGGGGAGCTTCGCGTTGTCCGACGCGAATCAACTCGACGTCCTCGTCGCGGACGTCCGCTCGAAGCCCGGCTATCGCGACGTCGACGGAGGGTTCGTCTCCCAGACGGACGCGCAGACCCTCCAGACGCGCGTCTCCGACACGCAGCACCTGGGCGCTCACGCGCTGACCGCCTTCGCGTCCTGGGAGCGATGGAAGGTGGACGACGCGAGCAACTTCGGCGTGAACCTCGACGGGCAGCGCACGACGCTCTGGGGCCTCGGCGCGCAGGACACGGCGACGTTCGGCGCTTTCACGGTCACGGCCGGAGTCCGCTACGACCGCCACTCGACCTTCGGCGACCACTGGAGCCCGCGCGCCACCGTTCTCTGGCTCTCGCCGGGCGCGCTCTGGAAGATCCGCGCCTCCGGCGGCAGCGGCTACCGTGCGCCGACGATCGGCGAGCTCTACTATCCGTTCGGGGCAAACCCGAACCTGAAGCCCGAGAGCTCGATTTCGTGGGAGGTCGGCGCGGAACGCTACGTCGGCGGCGGCCGCGTCGAAGTCTCGTTCTTCTGGAACGACCTGAAGGACCTGATCGTGTACGACTTCGCGACCTCGACCAACGAGAACGTCGGCCGCGCCCGGACGAAGGGCGTCGAGGTCGGATGGCGTCAGACGATCGTCGCGGCGCTGTCCGCGGACGTCACCTACACGTACCTCGAGGCGGTGAACCGGGACACCGGGGCGGCTCTCATCCGGCGGCCGCGGCATCGGGCGTCGCTCGGCCTCGACTGGCGGCCGATCGCGGGTTTCGACGTCGCCGGGCGCCTTCTCTTCACGGGAGACCGGCCCGACAACGACCCGCTGACGGGCGCGCCCACCGAGCTTCCGTCCTTTCTTCGGCTCGACCTCCTCGCGCGCTATCAGGCCACGCCGAACCTCGCGCCGTACCTGCGCCTCACCAACGCCCTCGATCGCCAGTACGATGAAGCGGCGGGTTATCCGGCGGCGGGACGGCTCGTCGCGGGAGGGCTCGACGTGAGGTTTTGAATGCCGCGGATCACGAAGGTTTACACGCGGAGCGGCGACGACGGCTCGACGTCGCTCGGCAGCGGCCAGCGCGTCCCGAAGGACTCGCTCCGCATCGAGGCGTACGGCACCGTCGATGAGGTCAACAGCCACCTGGGTGCGGCGCTCGCCGCGGGTCTCGACCCGCGCGTCGCCGCCGCGGTCCGAACGATCCAGAACGAGCTCTTTCACCTCGGCTCCGATCTCTGCATCCTCGAAAAGGACAAGGCGCGAATGCCGGCCCCGCGCATCGAGGGGCGGCACGTCGACGCGCTCGAGAAACTCATGGACGCGCTGTCGCAGGAGCTGGCGCCGCTCGAGAACTTCGTCCTGCCGGGAGGCTCTCCGGGCGCCGCGGCGCTCCACGTCGCGCGGACCGTCTGCCGGCGCGCCGAGCGTCTGCTCGTGACTCTCGGGCGTGCCGAGCCGATCGGGCCGCACACCGTCGAGTACGCGAACCGGCTCTCGGACGCGCTCTTCGTCCTTGCGCGCTACGAGAACCACCGGCGCGGCGTCCCGGACGTTCTCTGGAACAGCCGGGCCTGAGGCTTCGCGGCCGGCTCCCGCGAACGGCTTGGTGACGCGCGTTTCGGTGCGGGTCCCGACGTGGAAGGACCCGAAAGCAGGAGAAGGCCGTCGTCGAACGCGGCGCTCGCGGTGATCTTCCGAGAGGCTCCGGCGACGGCCGCGAGACGATGAGAAGATCGCCGGCGATGCGACCCGCGCGTCGGCTGGCGGCGACCCTCTGCGCGGCGGCCCTGCTCGGGGGCTGCCAGAGCGGGGGAAGCGCTCCCTCGCCGGCCGCCGTCCCTTCCACTCCGACGCCCGCGCCTGCGCCTGCCCCGAGCCCCGTTCCGACCGAGCTGCCTCCGCCGGCAGCCTATGTACCGGGCCAGCCGGCGTCCGAGTCCGCGGGTGAGCGCCCCTACGAGAAGATCCTGCGGCTCGCGCAGGGCGGCGCGTCGACGGAGGCGCTGCTCGCCGCGGTCCGCGCCGACGCCGGCAGCGTCCGCTACGACCTCACGACGCCCGAAATTCTCGAGCTTCGCCGGGCCGGCGTTGCGGAAGAGGTGGTCGAGGCGATGTTGCGCTCGGGCCAGCCGAAGTAGCGGCCGCGGCGCCCCGCCGCTTCCACCAGGTCGCCGCCAGCCAGGCCGTCGGCACGATCGCCAGCAGATAAGCGAGCAGGTGCCCGATCTTCCCGTCGGGCCCGAGGATCTCGGTCGCGTCGTGGATCGCCTGCGATGAGGGGAAGACGCGCGCCTCGGCGAGCTCGTGCACGCCGTAGAGGAGAAGCTGCACGAGGAAGATGGCGAGGAACACGGCCGAGATGTTCAGGAGCGCGCGCACGTCCACGCCGCGTCCGAGCCGCGTCCACAGCGCCGCGATCGCGACGGCGGCGAGCGTTCCCAGGGAGAGGCCGGTGACGACGGCTGCGGATTTCATCTGAAAGAGCGCCGTCACGACGAGGAGCGCCGTCTCCATGCCCTCGCGGGTGATCATGAGGACGGTGAACCCGAAGACGCCCCAGAACGCCCCGGCCGCGGTCGCGGCGGCCGCTTCGGTCTCCAGCCGGTGCTCGATATCGCTCTTGAGGTGGCTCGAAACGCGCTTCATGTAGACGAGGAAGCTTCCGACGAGCGCGGCGGCGACGAGGGCCAGGATGCCCTCCCAGAGGGAGTGATTCTCGGCCTTCGAAAAAAGATAGCCGGCGGCGGTGCAGGTCACGATCGAGACCGCGACACCGGTCCAGACGGCGCGGGAGAGGCGGGCGCGGCCGGTGCGCTTCAGGTAGGAGAGCGTCAGCGCGACGATGAGGAAGGACTCGATTCCCTCCCGCAGAGCGATCGTGAATCCCTGCCACATGGGTCGAGCCCTCCGGATCCGGGGGCTTGACAGGAGCCCACGGGAGGCGAAGAATATCGCAACTGAGACTGAGTCGCAATCGCATGAATGATCGCGAGCGCGGAATTTTCCGCAAATACCTCGAACGGCGTGGCTTGAAGCTGACGGCCGAGCGGCAGGCGGTCTTCGACGAGCTCTTCGCGCGCCACGAGCACTTCGAGGCGGACGAGCTGCTCGTCCGGCTCCGCGCGAGCCACAAGAAGATCTCGCGCGCGACGATCTATCGCACGCTCGAGCTGCTGGTCGATTCGGGAATCGTCGGCCGCGTGCGGATCGGCGAGAGCGGCTACCGCTACGAGCGGCTGCGCGCGGGCGAGCATCACGACCACCTCATCTGCAACGAGTGCGGCCGCGTCATCGAGTTCTTCGAGCCGCGGATCGAGCAGTTGCAGGACGAGGTCTGCGAGCGCTACGGCTTTCTGCCGTTGACGCACAGCCATCAGATGCGCGGCATCTGCCGTCAGTGCCGTCCGCGCGCGGCGCGGCAGGCGGCGGCGGGGCGGCGGCCCGAGGTCGCGGAGCCGATCGCGCCCGGCCGCTCCAGCCGGATTCACTGAGTCGGGAAGCGCCGGCCGGCCGGCGCGACGACGGTCCCTCTACCCGCTTGGAATGACGCGGAGGAAACGCCGGCCGAGACGCAGCACGCGGGACTCCTCCGACAGGATCTTCTCGTTGGGGTCGTGCACGACCCGTTCCGCGCCGGCGGCATAGACGGTCAGGGCGCCCTCGGCGATCTTCCGCCGCGCCTCGCGCATCGAATCGGCCAGGCCCACGCGCACGAGCACGGCCGCCGCCCCCGCATCGCGCAGATCCGGCTCGGCGCGCCGCTCCTCCATCTCCTCCGGAATCTCGCGGCGCGAGAAAGCGCGCTCGAAATCCGCGCGCGCCCGGGCGGCGGCTTCCTCTCCGTGGAACTGCTCCGTGATCGTCTGGCCGAGCTCCGCCTTCACGTCGCGGGGATTCGCCGCGCCCGAGGCCACCCGCTCGCGGCGCGCGGCGATCTCGGCGGCCGGCAGATCGGTCAGGAGCTCCCAGTAGCTCCACATCAACGTGTCCGGGATGGACATGACCTTGCCGAAGATCTGCGCGGGCGGCTCCTCGATCCCGATGGCATTGCCGAGCGACTTGGACATCTTCTCGGTGCCGTCCAGGCCGACGAGAAGCGGCATCGTCATCACGACCTGCGGTTCGAGGCCCTCGTCGCGCATGAGGTCGCGTCCGACGAGCAGGTTGAAGAGCTGGTCGGTGCCGCCGAGCTCCACGTCGGCTTTGAGGGCGACGGAGTCGTAGGCCTGGGCGAGCGGATAGAGGAGCTCGTGGAGCGAGATCGGCTGCCGGGCGTTCCAGCGCTTCTGGAAGTCGTCGCGCTCGAGGATCCGCGCGACCGTCATGCGGGCGCAGAGACGCACGAGCCCCTCGGCGCCCAGGGCCGAGAGCCACCGGCTGTTGAACGCGACTTCGGTGCGCGCGGGCTCCAGGATCCGGAAGGCCTGCCGGGTGTAGGTTGCGGCGTTCGCCTCGATCTCGGCCCGCGTCAGCTGCGGACGCGTCGCCTTCCGGCCGGATGGATCGCCGATCATCCCCGTGAAGTCGCCGACGACGAAAACGATGCGGTGTCCCGCGCGCTGGAAGTCCCGCATCTTCCGCATCACGACGGTGTGCCCGAGGTGGATGTCCGGCGCCGACGGGTCGAAACCCACTTTGACCGTGAGGGGGGTCCCTCGGTCGAGCTTGCGCGCGAGGTCCTTCTCGTCGATGAGGTCGACGGAGCCCCGGGCGAGCGCGGCGGCGTCGGAAGGCGTCGAAGTCACGGTGGGCGAGGATTATACGGGCCGCTCCGCCAGCGCTTTAATGAGGGATAAAATACGTCAACCGTTCTCCCTCCCGCTCGTAGACTCGCTCGCGGAGTCGAAAATGAACCTGCTCTATGCGGTTTCTCGCGCCCTGACAGCCTTGGGTCTCTTCGGGTTGACGCTTCTCTCCGACGCGGCGGCGCCTCGGGTCGCGTTCACCGTGTCCTCGGGCACACCGTCGGCGGGCGCGCCCGTACAGTTTCAGGACACTTCCTCCTCCAGCCCCACGGCGTGGCTCTGGACCTTCGGCGACGGGACGACGTCGAATCTGCCGAATCCGACGCACGTCTTTCCGGGCGAGGGTTTCTATCCCGTGACGCTCCAGATCACGGACGCCGGCGGATCGACCCAGACGACCACGACCGTCGAGGTGCTTCCGCCGGGCACGCTCCGGCTCCTGGCCCAGACGGGCCATCCGTTCGACGTGACGTTCGAGGCGACCGATCCGCACACGGGCGCGTCGGGAGTCGGACAGGCGGTTCCGCAAAACGACGTCTTCGGCTACTTCACGGTCCCGGCGTTCGCCACGTCCGGGACGAGCTCACACGCGACGCCGGAAGTCTTCGTGAAGATGCAGGACGACCGCGCCGCCGGAATGGACTTCTCCGTGTTCTGGGGCGGCCTCACGGACCTCGGGTACACGCTCATGATCCGGGACACCGTCACCGGCGCCACCAAGGTGAAGCAGTTCCCGTCCGCGTCCGGCCCGGCGTGCCTCGGCGTCGACACCTCGGGATTTCCGCAGTCCGCGAAGTCCGTGCACATGGTCAACGTCGGGGCCGGGAGCAACTCCTTCCAGGACGTGACGAGCGGAACCGCGAAGACGACGATTCAGGTCGGCGAGACCGTCCAGTGGAACTGGATGAGCGGGCCGCACTCGACGACGTCCGGCGCCTGCACGAGCGGCGGCGGCGGGTACTACGGCGGCGGATCGGACTGCACGGATACGGGCGTCTGGGACTCGACGCAGCACACCGCCGGCTACCAGTACGAGCACACATTCACGACGCCGGGGACCTACAAGTACTTCTGCGCCGTGCATGGTGCCTCCATGGTCGGACAGGTCGAGGTTGAGGCGGCCACGGAGACGACCCCCACCGTGACGCCGACGGCCGGAGGCGGAGGCCCGACGCCGACGCCCGTCGCCCTCGCCCAGCGCGTCCTCGGTGGCGATGCCGCGCAGCGGCCCAAATTGACGCCGCGCGACCTCCAGCGCCAGGTCCCGACCGCCGGTCCGCCGCAGCCGACGCATACGCCGACGCCGACGGGCGGGGTGCCCACGGCGACTCCGACGCCCACGCCGACCGCGCCGGCGGCGCAGACGGTCCACGTCACGGTCGGAAATGACTTCTTCCGCGACGCGTCGAGCGGCAACTCGACCACGACGATCACGGCCGGCACGACGATCCAGTGGGACTTCCAGGGGCACCACACGACGACGTCCGGCCCCTGCCCGCCTTGCAGCGGCGACGGGACCTGGAACTCCAATGCCCTCAATTCCGGCGACCACTTCTCGCACACGTTCCCGTCCGCCGGCAACTTCCCGTACTTCTGCGGGATCCACACGACGATGATGACCGGCACGGTCATCGTGAACCCGCAGTAGCCGTTCCGCATCTCCCTCCCTTGCGGCCCCTTCCGAGTGAAGGGGCCGCCTCTTTTTTCCTTAGAATGGGCTTCTCATGAGCGAGGAAAAGGAGGCCGCCGCAGAGCCGACGAACGCTCCGCCCGAGAGCGAGGACGACCGGCGGGCGGCCGCGGCCGCGGTCAATCGCAAGCGCGCGCTCGATCAGTGGGAGAGCAACAAGAAGCGCTGGCAGAAGACCGGCGTACCGCCGGCCTCGCCGGCGAAGAAATGACGGAGAAGGCCGGGGCCGCCGCGCTCCGCCTCGAGAGCACGGCATTCGGAAACGGCCGGGCGATCCCCGCAAAGCACACGGCCGACGGCGCCGACGTTTCGCCGGCGCTCTCCTGGAGCGGCGCGCCGCCGGCGACCCGATCGTTCGCGCTCGTCTGCGAGGATCCGGATGCGCCGCGCGGCAACTGGGTGCACTGGGTCGTGTACGACATCCCGGCCGCGGTGGACGGGCTCCCGGAGGGCGTCGCGCCGACGCCGACCCTGGCGGCGGGGGGCGCGCAGGGCAAGAACGATTTCGGGAAAATCGGTTGGGGCGGGCCGGCGCCGCCGAGCGGGACCCACCGGTATTTCTTCCGCCTGTACGCCAGCGACCGCACCCTCGGGCTCCCGCCCGGCGCGACGGCCGCGGAGGTGCGGCGCGCGATCGAAGAACGCGTCGTGGCGCGCGGCGAGCTCATGGGAACCTATTCGCGCCGGTAGAGTCTCCTCGCGTTTCGAAGAGATCGAGCGCGAGGTCGTCGCGTGCCGCCGCTGTCCGCGTCTGGTGGCCTGGCGCGAGGAGTCCGCGCGCCATCCGCCGCGACGGTTTCGCGGAGAAAGCTACTGGGCGCGGCCGCTGCCGGCCTTCGGGGATCCGTCCGGGAGGCTCGTGCTCGTCGGCCTCGCTCCGGCCGCGCACGGCGGCAATCGCACGGGCCGGATCTTCACGGGAGACGAATCGGGCAACTTCCTCTTCCGCGCCCTCCATGCGGTGGACCTCGCGAATCGGCCCGAATCGGTCCGGGCGGGAGACGGCCTGAGTCTCTCGGGAGCTCTCCTGACGGCGGCCTGCCGCTGCGCGCCTCCCGGAAACCGGCCGACGCCGGAAGAGTTCCGGCGCTGCCGCGGATATCTCGAGCGGGAGCTCGATCTCGTCGAGGGCCGCCGCGTCGTCGTGGCCTTCGGCGCCCTGGCTTTCGACGAGACGCTGCGCGCGATCACGCGCGGGTCCTCCGCGCCGTCGCCGCGGCCCCGATTCGCGCACGGCGCACGCGCCGTCGTCGGGCGCGTCGTCCTCTTCGGCTCGTACCACCCGAGCCAGCAGAACACTTTCACCGGAAAGCTGACGCAGAAGATGCTCCGCGGCGTGCTGCGGCGCGCGATCGCGGAGTCTCGGAAGGCGGCGCTCCCGGCAAGTTGACCCGGGTTCCCTCGCTTCGCTCGCGATGACCTCGCGTGCCGCCGGGCGGCCGCGACGTCACTTCTTGAACAGGCGGTCGAAGGCGGCGCGCGCGTCGTCGGGTGTCGCCGTCGCGCGCGATCCGGTCAGATCGAAGGAGCGCGCGGCGGCGAAGAACGTGCACGTGTTGCGCTTCTTCTTGTCGGGGATGCGCGCCGGGATGGGCCGCGTGCACTCGAAGCGCGCGGACGTGTCGAAGTACGTGCACTGAGCGCACGAATGCAGGTCCGCGCCGCATCGCGCGCAGACGGTCTGGAAGCCGATCTCCTCCGGATCGCGCCGCTTCTCTCCGCAGGCCTTGCACGCGACGACGACCGCCTTGTCCTGGTCGGCTCCCCGCCCGCGCGGGCCCTCGCTTCTCGGAGGTCCCGAGGGTCCGCGACGGCGCTGCGGCTCGTCGCCCGAGTCCATGTAGCCTCGGTGGCGGTACTTGCGGTCATTCATGCCGTCCAGTCTACGCGCGCGGCGTGGGCGCGGCCGCCGTTGTGTTGGCGGCTGGCGTCGGCGTCGGTGTCCCGGCCGGGACCGCGCGCGGGGAAGGCGGGGGCGCCCGGAGGATCTCGGGCGAGCGCAGGGAGAGCGGATGTCCGGGGACGAGCGCGTGCGTCCGCCACAGCGCGTAGTAGGCGGTGAACGCCCCGGCGATGAAGCCGGCGGCGACCAGGATTACGGCCCGAGACCGAATGCGCGACCTCCTGCCGGGCGGCGGTTTCGCGCCGCGCCTTCCGAGAGAGCTTAGCGAGCTTTGCGCGCGCGGGGAGTAGAATTTCCGCAGTGGAAGACGCATCCGTCGAGCGGGCGCTCGAGCTCTGGCGGCTCGGCACCGCCAGGCTCCTGTCCGGCAGTCTCGCGGAGGCCGTCGACTGCTTCACCCGCTCGCTCGCCGAGCACCCCACCGCCGAGGCGTACACATTTCGAGGCTGGGCGTACTCCTTCGAGGGGCGCCTCGACGAGGCGATCGAGGAGTGCCGCAAGGCGATCGACGTGGATCCCGCCTTCGGCAACCCGTACAACGACATCGGGTGCTACCTCCTGCAGCAGGGGCGGACCGAGGAGGCCGTGCCGTGGTTCGAGAAGGCCAAGGGCGCCGCGCGCTACGAGCCGCGCCACTATCCCTACCTGAATCTCGGGCGCCTGCGCGCCGCGCGCGGTGAGCTCGCCGAAGCCGTGGCGGAGTTCGAGGGCGCGCTCGCCGAGAATCCGGGCGACCCGATCGCGACCAAGTATCTGGAGGCGCTCAAGTTCCAGGTGAACTGACGGCCCGGAATCGCGGCACCGATAGAATCGTTTTCCGTGAGGGCCCACTCGGGCCCGGGGGGTGGGAATGAACGACGACTTTTCGATGACGCCCGCGTCGGCCTTCGCGACCACGACCGTAGCCGGCGCCGAGCGCGTCACGGCTTTTCTCCGGAAGGTCTACGGCTGGATGGCCGTGGGATTGGGAGTCACGGCCGTCGTGGCCGCCACGGTCGCCGGATCGCCGGCTTTGCTGCAAACCATCTTCGGCAACCGGATGGTCTTCTTCGCGCTCCTGATCGGAGAGCTCGGGCTCGTCTTCTATCTTTCGGCGCGCGTGAATCGGCTGGCGCCGGGCGCGGCCGCCGGGCTCTTCTTGCTCTACTCGGCGCTGAACGGCGCGACGCTCGCGGGGATCCTCCTGCTCTTCACGGGCGCGTCGGTCGCGACGACGTTCGCGGTGACCGCGGGAACGTTCGGCGCTCTCGCGCTGTACGGCTCGACGACGCGCCGCAGTCTGGCCGGCGTCGGCCAGTTCGTGTTCATGGGCCTGATCGGCGTCGTGCTCGCGTCTCTGGTGGGGTTCTTCTGGCACAGCGACGCCCTGCAGTTCACGATCTCCATCGTTGGCGTGATCGTCTTCACGGGCCTCACGGCCTGGGACGCGCAGCGTCTGAAGCAGATGGCGATGGTGACGCCGGAAGGACGGTCGGGCGCCTTCGCGGTCGTCGGAGCGCTCTCGCTCTACCTCGACTTCATCAACCTGTTCCTGTTCCTGCTGCGTTTCCTCGGCAGCCGGCGCAACTAGCCCGTCGCGCGGCCGGCCGCGCCGCGGTGCCTACTCGCTCGGGCCGGTCCCGACGAGCGGCAGGCTCCCGATCCGGGAGTCGGCCGCCGCGGTCGGCGCCGCGGTCTCCTCGCGAGTCTCCCCGGTCTCGCCGGGATTCCGGAAGAGGTTCGCCTCGACGCCGTACTGGCGGTTGTAGAGGTCCGCGTACCGGCCGCCCCGCGCGAGGAGCTCCTCGTGCCGCCCGCGCTCGACGATCAATCCGCCTTCGACCACGAGGATCGTGTCGGCGCGGCGGATCGTGGAGAGCCGGTGGGCGATGACGAAGGTCGTGCGCTCCTTCATGAGCGCGGTCAGGCCCTCCTGAATCGCCGCCTCGCTCTCGCTGTCGAGAGAGGAGGTCGCCTCGTCCAGGATCAGGATGCGGGGGTCGGCCAGGATTGCGCGGGCGATGGCCACCCGCTGCCGCTGCCCTCCCGAGAGCTTTACGCCGCGCTCGCCCACGATCGTCTGGTAGCCGTCGGGCAGCTTCGCGACGAACTCGTCGCAGCGGGCGATCCCGGCGGCGCGCTGCACCTCGGCCTCGGAGGCGTCCGGACGGGCGAACGCGATGTTCTCGAAGACGGTTCCGTCGAAGAGGAAGTTGTCCTGGAGCACGACGCCGAGCTGCGACCGGTAGTCGGCGAGGCGGATGTGCGCGAGATCGTGTCCGTCCACGAGGATCTGGCCCGCCGTCGGACGATAGAAGGCCGCCGCCAGGCCGATGAGCGTGCTCTTGCCCGATCCCGACGATCCCACGAAGGCGACCGACGTGCCCGGCGGCACGACGAAGGAAACGCCGCGGATGACGGGCACGCCCGCCTCGTACTCGAAGTGCACGTCCCGAAACTCGACGCGTCCCTCGATGGGAGGGAGAGGCTCTCGCTCCGCGTCGCCGGCGTCCTCGGTCAGCTCGTTGCGGATCTCGCGGATCCGCTCCAAACCCGCGAAGGCCTCGGTGATCTGGCTGCCGATCGAGACGATCTGGACGACCGGTCCGACGAGGAGCCCGAGATAGAGGGTGAAGGAGAAGAAGGATCCGATCGTCATTCGGCCCGCGAGGACGTCGTGCGCGCCGATCCAGAGGATCGCGACGCCGACGATGCCGAGGAGAAGCGTCGAAAAGGCGCCCACCGCGGCGAAGCCGGTCATCGTGCTCGCCACGATGCGGAAGAGGCGGTGCACGCCTTTCGAGAAGGCGAGCGCCTCGCGGCGCTCCGCGCGGTAGGCTTTGACGACACGGATTCCGGAGAGCGACTCCGTCAACCGCCCGGAGACCTCCGCGTTGATCTTCGAGCGCTCGCGGAACAGCGGGCGCAGCGTCTTGAAGGCGTAGAGCAGAACGACCGCGAAGAGCGACAGGACCGAGAGCGCGACCAGAGTCAGTTTGGCGTTCAGGTAGAAGAGAATCCCGAGAGCGAGGACCGCCGTCACGAGGCCGCCCGCGACCTCGACGAGGCCCGTTCCCACGAGATTGCGGATGCCCTCCGCGTCGGTCATCACGCGCGAGAGAAGCGCCCCGACCTTGTTCTGGTCGAAGAAGGAAACCGACAGGCGGCCGACGTGCCGCTGGACGGCTCGCCGCAGCTCGGTGATCGAGCGCTGCGCGGCCTTGCCCAGAACTTGAGAGAGGGCGTAGGACGTGATGGCCTGGATGAGGGTGGCGGCGCCCGAAATGAGGACGAGCCGCCCGAGCATCTGCCGGTGGCCCTTGGCGATGACCTCGTCGAGCAGGAACTTCGTCGTGCCCGGGAGCACCAGCCCCGAAACGCGGTTGACGAGCATGAGCGCGAGCCCCAGCGCGAGCCGGCCCCGGCGGGCGGCCACGAGTTCGCGGGCGTCCTTCAGGACGACGGCGAGGGGCGGGGCCTTCTTCTTCTTGCCCGGCTCCTCGCCGGCCGCGGTGGACGCCGCACGCTTCGTTCCGCGGCGGCCTTCGCGGGCCAGGGACCTCGGGACGCCGGGGATGCCGAGCCGCGCCATCCTCAGAGGGCCCCTTCGAGAAGGCGGGCGAGGCGGCTGAACGTCAAGCGGTTGTCTCCCTCCGGATTGTATTCGTCGCGCGCGGCCCAAGCTCGAGTCGCCTCACAAACTACTGCGGCAGCGGAGGAAAGGTTTCGGCCCATAGTGAATTGACATTAAATCTTGTCTTGACAAGAATACTTGTCCTGTGGCTGCCAACCCCGGCCCTCCCGATCTCGAGATCGTAACGGAAGCGGGACGCGCCCAGGCGCTGCTGGACCCGCTTCGCTTGCGGCTCCTCGGCCTCGCCCAGAGGCCCATTTCCGCCGCCGACATGGCGGCCCGGCTGCGGATGCCGCGCCAGCGCGTCAACTACCACGTGCGCCGGCTCGCCGACCGCGGCTTCCTCCGGCGGGCCGGCCGACAGCGCAAGCGCAACATGGTCGAGCAGCTCTACGTCGCGGTGGCGCGGCGCTTCCTCCTGGCGCCGGAGCTGCTCGAGCCGGTCGCGGCGGACTGGCGCGAGGTCGCCGATACGGCGAGCGGTTCCTATTTGCTCGCCCTGGCGTCGCGGGTACAGGCCGACGTGCTGCGGGCCTCCCGCGCGGCGGAGGCCGAGGGACGGCGGCTCACGACGCTCTCGCTCAAGTCGCAGTTCCGTTTCGAGACCGTCGAGCGGCGCGCCGACTTCGCGCGGGCGATCCGGGAGGCGGTCGTCGAGGCGATCGCCCGCCACACCGTTCCCGACGAGGCTGCGGGATCGCCGGCAAGGGGCCGCGCGGCGGCCGGGCTGCCCTACCGCCTCGTCCTGTCGTGCTATCCGCTCGAGTCCGAGCCCGGGGGCTGAGCGCGCGTCCCGACGGCGAGAAGTCGCGGCGAGCCGAGGGCGAACGGCTCGCCGGCGGGGGAGCCGAAGATCTCGATCGCGCCGAAGCCTGCCCGGTCGAGCATTTCGAGGACCTGCCGGCACGCGTAGAGGCGGTGCCGTGCCCGCCGCGACGTCGTCTGGCCGCCGCGGGAGGCGGTGAAGACGTTCTCGACGTAGCCGGAGGCCGGGTCGCAGCGGTTCTCCGCCTGGAAACGGATGCCGCCGGCCTTCATGTCGAGTTTCTGGCGAAACTGCGGCAGGAGGCTTTCGGCCACCCAGCCCGATTCGAGCACGAATCGCCCCCCGGGACGCAGCGTCCGCGCCACGGCGTCGAGGAACGCCTGGTTCCCGTCGTCGTCGAAGTAGCCGAAGGCGTTTCCGGCGCAGTAGGCGGCGTCGAACGCGCCCTCCCATGCGGCGGGCAGATCGCGCATGTCCCGCAGGACCCATTCGACCGCCACGCCGTCGCGCGCCGAGGCTTCTCGCGCCGCGCCGAGGAGGTCGGCCGAAAGATCGACTCCCGTGACGCGGCATCCGCGCCGCGCGAGCTCGAGCGCGTGCCGCCCATGGCCGCAGGGCACGTCGAGCACGCGGGCGCCGGGCGCGAGCCGGAGGACCTTGTCGAGGAACGCGACCTCGCTCGAGGTCGCCTCCGGAGGAATCGCCTCGCGCCAGAAGTCGGCCATGAGCCCGTCGAAGAAGCCGTTCCACCAGTCGGGTCGGGCGCCGGTCATGCGGAACCCTTCCGCACGAGATCCCGGTAGAAGTCGGGGCCCTCGACGATCTCCATGAGGCGCTCCGGGTGCGCCGGCGGCCGGAATCCGAAGCGCTCGTACAGACTGTGGGCGTCCCGCGTCGCGAGGTTCCAGCGGCGCAGGTTCTGGAGATCCGGGTAGGCGCGGATGATCTCCATGAGCCATTTGGAGATCCCCCGTCCGCGATGCGACGGAATGACGAAGACGTCCGCGAGGTAGGCGAAGGTCGCGAAATCGCTGACGACCCGCGCGAAGGCGACCTGCCGGCCGTCCTCGAACACGCCGAAGCAGAGCGAGTTCTCGATCGACCGGTCGACGATCTCGCGCGGGATCTCGGCCGCCCAATAGGAGGTCCGAAGGAAGGCGTGGATCGCGTCGCGGTCCAGTCGTGCTTGGTCCGTCGACACGAGAAACGGGCCCCGTCGCCATTCCATGGTGGGCGAATCCTACGGCCGGAGGTCGTTCCCGGTTATGATGTCTTTTTCCGGAAGGAAGGTGATTCGGTCGTGCGAGCAAAGCCTCGTTATCGAACGTCTGCCGTCGCGGGCTTCCTGCTCGTGCACCTGGCGGCCCTGGGTGTCTTCTTCTACGGCTTTTCCTGGAAGGGCGTGGCGCTCTGCCTCGGCTCCTACTACCTGCGGATGTTCGCGATCACCGCAGGATTCCACCGTTACTTCTCCCATCGGACGTACCGGCTCGGCCGCGTCTCGCAGTTCCTCCTCGCCTTCCTCGGGCAGACGGCCGCGCAGAAGGGCGTTCTCTGGTGGGCGTCGAACCATCGGCACCATCACCGCTATTCGGATCTTCCCGAAGACATCCACAGTCCGACGCAGAAGGGTTTCTGGTGGTCGCACGTCGGCTGGATCCTCGTGCCGGACTACGAGAAGACCGATTACGGGCGCATCCCGGACCTCGCGAAGTACCCCGAGCTCCGCTGGCTCGACCGGCACCAGTTCCTCGCGACGGTCCTGTACGCGGGCTCGCTGTGGTTCGCGTTCGGCGGCGTGGGCCTCTTCTACGGATACTTTCTCTCGACGGTCGTTCTCTGGCACGGCACGTTCTCGATCAACAGCGTGATGCACCTCGTCGGGCGCCGCGTTTTTCCGACGACCGACACGAGCCGCAACAGCTTCCTCCTGGCGCTCGCGACCACCGGGGAAGGCTGGCACAACAACCATCATTACGTCCCCGGCTC
>DATBFU010000073.1:0-34217 GCA_036558325.1 Thermoanaerobaculia bacterium
AACCGCCGGCGCTGTGTCGTGATGTCCGATAAGATATATTATGTAAAATAGTGAAGCATGCAGGCCGGGCGGGATCGTTCGCGCCGGTCGGTCGGAGGCGTCAGTCCTTCAGGAAGTATTCGATCGTGGAGACGACCCGGACACGCTTCTCGATCTGCCGCTCTTCCCGAATGCCGGAGCCTGGTCGCGCGGGAGGATTTCGAAGAGGCCCTGCGAGGCGCGGTGGATGCCGCCGACCCGGCTCTTCGAGTCGCGCGCGAACTGCTCTGCCGCTTCGCGTCCTCGAGCAGTCGCCTCGGCGATCATCGGCAGCTTCTGGCTCGCCGAGAGAACGAGGTCGGGTTTGGCCGACCGAACGGGCACGGTGACCTCGACGACGTAGCGGCGCGCCACCTGGCCGGCGGGCCGCTAAGGATCCGCGAACGCGTCCGCCACGCGAAATCCCTGGACGGCGGCATCCGTCGAGGGAATGCCCTGGCGGTCGAGGAAGGACCGGGCCTTCTCCTGGCTCGCCGCGAGCTGCCGGTTCGCCTGCCCGAGGTCGTTGTCGGCGGCCACGATGCGCAGGGGCCAGATCCCCGTATCGGCGCGGACGTCGCGCTCCGAGATTCCCTTGACGGTCACGGAGCGGTGCGCGAGCCGCGCGCGCGAGAGGCCCGCGCCCTTCAGCGCTCCTCCGGCCGCGAGACCGACCGCGACGACGGCGGCGCCCGCGACGAGCGATCCCGAGGGCGCTCCGTTCACTTCCCGCGCGAGAGGCGGATCTCTCCGGTCTCGAGCTGTCGAAGGATTCCGCGGAGCGTCTCGATCACCTCGCTTCGCTCGACGCGGGAGCGGGAGAACGAAAGATTCAGCTTGAAGGGCCCGCCCTTCGGACGAAAGACGAACTGAAAGTGCTTCGCCTTCCTGCCGTCGGGTTTCTCCTGCCGCTTGCGCGCCCGCAGGTCGTCGCGCGTGGAGCCTTCCGAGACGTGCGCGATCGCCTCCTCCATGCTGTCGCGATTGCCGAGCCGGGCGATCTCGAGGAGCACCGAGCGCGCCTCGATGTCGGCGCGCCGACATTCGTCGCGGAGATCTTCGGGGATCTCGAGGAGCGAGAGCGCCTCGGTGATCGAGACGCGCGATTTGCCGACGGCGTCCGCGATCTTCTGCTGCGTGTACCCGGGCTGACGGGCGAGCGTCGCGTATCCCTCGGCCTCTTCGAAGGGATGCAGATCTTTCCGATGGAGATTCTCGATGAGCGCGAGCTCCATCATCTCCGGCTCGGTGACCTCGAGCTCGATGCAGGGCACCTCGGTGAGCCCCGCTTCGGTCGCCGCGCGCAGGCGTCTCTCCCCCGCGATCACCATGCACCGGCCGTCGGCGCCGGGGCGGACGAGCAACGGCTCCAGGATTCCCTTCGACTCGATCGAGCGCACGAGCTCCGTCAGATCGCCGACGTTCGTGCGCGGCTGATCGGGATTCGTGTCGATCTCCTCGATCGGGATCCACCGGCCGAGCGAGGCGCCGAATCGCTCGGAGAGCGCCTCCACGAAATGCGAGTCGTGGCGCATCCGCGCCTCCTGCGGCAGCCCACGCTTCTTAGACACGGGAAAGGACCTCCTCGGAGAGCGAGTAGTACTCGGCGGCCCCGCTCGAGCGGGGCGCGTAGCTGAAGATGGACTCCTGGTGCGCCGGGCTCTCCTCCAGGCGCACGCTCTTGGAGATGGTGGTCTTGAAGACCTTTTCGCCGAAGACCGACGCGATCTGTTTGTAGACGTCTTTGCCGAGCACCGTCCTCCGGTCGTGCAACGTGATGACCACCCCGAGAATGCGCAGGTGCGGGTTCGGTCGGGCCTTGATCTTGTCGATCGTCTCGAGCAGGTCGTCGGTGCCCTCGAGCGCGAAATAGGAAGACTGGATCGGGATCAGCACGTGGCTCGACGCCACCATCGCGTTGACCGTGATCATCCCGAGCGTCGGCGGCGTGTCGATGAGGACGGCGTCGTACTTGCGACGCGCCGGATCGATCTTGTCGCGCAGGCGGAAGTGCCCATCGAGCTCGCCCAGGAGCTTCGACTCGATCTTGGCGAGCGAGATTCGGGCCGGGGCGATGTCCAGGTTCGGAAACCCGGAGCTCCGCACGACGTCCTTCAGCGCGATCACGGGGTCCGTCAGCACGTCGTACATGGACTTGTCGAGCTTCTTGCGATCGATGTACGACATCGTGCTGTTGCCCTGGGGGTCGAGGTCGATGAGAAGGGTCTTCATGCCCTTCTGGGCCAGCGCGGCCGCGAGATTGATGGCCGTGGTGGTCTTGCCGACGCCGCCTTTCTGATTGGTGATGGAGATGATCACGGGGAGGGAGTGTATTCCGCGGGAAGGAATCCGTCGTCAGTTTTCTACATCTTGTATTTGCCGAGGTCCTCGGGGTTGACCTCTTCGAGCCACTTGCGGAGCCGCTCCGGGTCCTGCTCGCCCGATTCGGAGCGCAGGCTCTTGCTCTTCTCGAGGACCGCGTTGTCCACGAAGATCTCCGCGCGCGAGCGCAGCGCCAGGGCGATCGCGTCGCTCGGACGGCTGTCGATGTCGAAGTGCGCTTCGCCGCGCGTCAGGTGTATGCGGGCGAAGAAGGTGTTGTCCTTGAGCTCGTTGATGATGATCCGCTCCACGTGCGTTCCGAGCTCCGCGAGCACGTTGCGCAGCAGGTCGTGCGTCATCGGCCGGGGCGTCGCGATCTTCTCCATCTCGAGCGCGATCGCGTTCGCTTCGAAGAGTCCCACCCAGATCGGCAGAAAGAGCCCGTCGTCCTTGTCCCGCAGGATCACGACCGGCATGTTGGATACGGGATCCATCAGGAGTCCCTTGATCTCCATCCGGATCAGCGCCATGGCTCCCCCGCCTGCGCTTCCGCCGCGGATCCCCGTGTGTCCGCGGCGCATGACTCCGCGAGAAGGGAGTTCGGAAGGCCGCGACGGATCCTCACGCGCACGTAGGAGCCTTCGGGGGCCCGCCCCGTCTCCAGATGGACGATCCGATTGCAGGCCGTTCGGCCGCGGCTCTGGCCCTTTCGGTCCTCGCCTTCGACCAGGACCTCGAACTCCCGGCCTTCGAGCGACCGATTGATCTCCGACTGGATCTCGCCCTGGAGGCCAAGGAGCCGCTCGAGGCGCTCCGCGGCGATCTCCGCCGGAACCTCGGATGCCGCTCCCCACCGGGCCGAGGCGGTCCCCGGCCGCGGCGAGTAACGAAAGGCGAACAGGCTCTCGAAACGCGCCTCCCGCACGAGGTCGAGGGTCGCCCCGAAGTCATCCTCCGTCTCGCCGGGGAAGCCCACGATGAAGTCCGAAGAGACGGCGAGGCCGGGCACGGCGCGGCGCAGGCGCGCGAGGGTCGCGAGATAGTCCGCGCGGCCATAGCGGCGCTTCATCCGGTAAAGAACGCGATCTGAGCCGGACTGCGCCGGCAGGTGCAGGTAGGGCGCGATGACGCCGCCGGAGGCGAGCGCCTCGACCATCGGGTCGTCGACGAGACGGGGGTGCGACGTGAGGAAACGCAGGCGCCGGAGCCCCGGCGTCCCCGCGACGCGCGCGAGCAGTCCCCCGAGGCCCATCCCGCTTTCCGGGTCGCGGTAAGCGTTCACCGTCTGGCCGAGGAGCGTCACCTCGCTGTAACCGGAGGCGCACAGTTCGGCGGCTTCCTCGGCGATCTCGCCGGCCCGCCGGCTCCGCTCGCGGCCACGGGTGAACGGCACGATGCAGAACGTGCAGAACTGGTCGCAGCCTTCGATGACCGTCACATAGGCCTGGAACCGGGATCCGCGCGTGATCTGGCGGAACTGGTAGACCGGGGACTCCAGGGGAAGCTCGACGGCGGCAAAGCGCTTCCGTTCCCGGCGGGCGCGATCCACGGCGCCCGCAACGCCTTCGACGTGGCCGGTTCCGAGCACGAAATCCACGTACGGCGCGCGCTCCAGAATCTCGTCGGCCTCGACCTGCGCGACGCAGCCCGTCACGCCGATGACGAGCTCCGGCCGCCTCTGCTTCTCGAGGCCGAGGACGCCGAGGGCGCTGTACACCTTCGCCTCGGCCTTCTCCCGCACGGCGCAGGTGTTGAGGATCACGACGTCGGCCTCACGGCCTCCGCCGGCGGGCCGGAATCCGAGGCCCTCGAGCTGGCCGGCCATACGCTCGCCGTCGAGCACGTTCATCTGACAGCCCCAGGTCTCGACGCGGTAGCTTCCTGCGGACTCCGCGACCGTCGAGCTGCAAGACTCGTAGTTTCTGTTATTTACATCGGATTGCTGAGGCATCGCTTACTCGCGGATCCAGCCGGGAAGCGCTCCGGCCTTGCGCGCCTTCTCGGGGAGATCCGCCAAGTCCTTCTCCGCGGCCTCGAGGTCGCGGCGCGCGGTCTCGAGCTCTTCGCGCTTCTTGTCCCAGGCGGGCTTGATCACGTTGTCGCGGTACAGGCCGTCATCCCACGAGTAGAAGTCGTTCTCGAGCTTCTTCGTCTCGCCTTCGAGGCGAGCGACGCGCTCCTGCGAGTCGGCGACGCGCTGACGCGTCTGCCGCGCGATCTCCTTCCACTTCTCCTCCTCGGCGACTGCGGGGTCTTCGGCGGGCGTGGGCGTCGGCGCTTTCGCGGCGCTGGCCGCCGCCGCGGACGGCGGAGCCGCGTGTCCCCCGGCCGGCCGGGGCGGCGGCGAGGACAAGACCGTCAGCCGCCCGCGGTTGGGGTCCGTCACGAGCGTCTGGTTGTTGATCGCGACGACCGGCGTGGGAGCGCCGGGGGCCTTCGCCTGGCGCTGTTCGGCCGCGGCCTTGACCACGTCCCGCAGCGACTGGCCCGACGCGGTCGGGACAGGCGCCGGCGCGGCCTGCGGCCGGCCGAAGCCTCCGGAGAGCTTGGGACGAGGAGTCGGTGTGGGGGTCTGAGCCGCCGCGCCCGCGGCGGCGCCGGCGACGACCACGGCAATCGCCGCGGCCCGGAGAGAGGTCATGGGGCCGTCGTCCCCTCCCGCCCGTACGCGTCTTCCAGGCGGACGACGTCGTCGAGCTCCGGGCTCGACACCTCGACGATCTCGCAGACCGCCTCGGCTCGCAACCGGTGCTTCTCCCGCGGGCGGATGCGACGGACGTCGCCCGGCCCCAGCTTCAACTCCCTCATCGCGCCGTCCACTTCGACTTGAAGGTACACCTCGCCCGAGAGAACGTACAGCGTTTCGTCCTTTCTTTCGTGGTACTGGAGCGACAGGCTGTGGCCGGGCTCGATGTGCAGAATCTTTCCCGCATACCGCTCGTTCTCGGCGAACACGATCTCGTGGCCCCAGGGCTTCGGAACGCGCCTCATGGCCTCAGAGACGCCATGCCTTGAAGATCCGTTCCACGTCGGACGCATCCGAAGCCTCGAGGGCCTTTCCGGCGAGGATTGCGGCGCGCCCGGAATCGAGCAGGACGACCTGCTCCTTGACGGGACCGATCGAAACGGGTGTGACGGAGACCTCCGAGATTCCGAGGCCGAGGAGAACGGCGATTCCGAGAGGATCCGCCGCGAGCTCGCCGCAGACGGAGACCGGGCGTCCCGCGGCGCGGCCGGCTTCGACCACCATCCGGATCATCCGCAGAATCGCGGGGTGCAGCGGCTGATAGAGCGCGGCGACATCGGGGTTCGCGCGGTCGACCGCGAGCGCGTATTGCGCGAGGTCGTTCGTCCCGATCGAGAAGAAGTCGCACGTGCGCGCGAGGTCGGCCGAAGAGAGGGCCGCGGACGGGACCTCGATCATCACGCCGAGGTCCGGCGCGCGCTTGAGCCCGGCCGCCTTTGCGGCGCGTCCGAGGTGCTCCCGCGCGACCCGAACCTCGGAGACCGAGGTCACCATCGGCAGCAGCACCCGGAGGTCTCCGCGCGGCGCGGCCAGGCAGAGGGCCGCGAGCTGCGTGTCGAAGAGCTCGGGGTGAGACAGGCAGTAGCGCAGTCCGCGCAGGCCGAGGGCGGGATTGTCGCCGCGAACGGGTCCGATACCCTTCTCCCCGCCGAGATCGTAGGTCCGGACGACGACCGGATGGCCGCCGGCGGCGTCGAGCAGGCGTTCGTAGGCGGCGCGCTGCTCCTCGACTCCGGGCGAAGACGGCGCCGCCTTCAGATACAGGAACTCGGATCGGAAGAGTCCCACGCCTTCGGCGTGATAGCGCTCGAGCGCCGCGACCTCCTCGGGAAGTTCCAGGTTCGCGCGGACGACGACGCGCAGGCCGTCCTTCGTGACGGCGGCCCGCGCCGTGCGGGCCCGGAGCCGGCGCTGGCGTTCGCGCGCCTCGCGCGCGCGAACGAGGCCGCGTCGAAGGCGTTCCTTCGACGGAGCCACGTCGACGGTGCCGCGCTCGGCATCCACGACGATGGCCCGGTCCGGCGAGACGGCCGCGCAGAGTCCCGGGACGCCGACGATCGCCGGCATCCCGAAGGAGCGCGCGATGATCGTCGCGTGCGAGGTCGCGCCGCCCCGTTCGAGCGCGATC
The DNA here is from genome assembly GCA_036558325.1 of Thermoanaerobaculia bacterium. Classification (GTDB taxonomy): domain Bacteria; phylum Acidobacteriota; class Thermoanaerobaculia; order UBA5066; family Gp7-AA6; genus DATBFU01. The sequence continues at coordinate 6,495 of DATBFU010000073.1, forward strand.
GCGCGCACGCGCCGCGGATCGAGCCGCGCGGCGTCGGCCGGCGAGAGCTCGTCGGCCACGAGGATCGAGCCGCGTGGAAGCTCTCGCGGCATCGAGGACGCTCCGCCGGAAAGCTGCCGGCCGATCTCCCGCGCCACGTCGGCGATGTCGGCGGCGCGCTCCCGCATGGCGCTCGAGTCGGCCAGCGCGAGCCTCCGTCCGAACTCGTCGGCGGCGTCGGCGAGCGCCCATTCGGCGTTGACCCGCTCGTCGCGGATGCGCTCGGCCACCGCGGAGAGGAACGTCTCGTCGCAGGCGATCAGCGCGTGCGCCTCGAGAATCGCGGCGAGCTCGTCGCCGATGCCGCCGCCTGCCGCGGTCGAGTGGCCGCGGAGAGTGTCGGCGGCGCGGAGGGCGGCCTTCCGGAGACGCCGCTCTTCTTCATCGAGCTCGCCGCCGGCGAGCGCGCGCCGGTACGTCGGCGTGCCGTCGAAGCGAACGACGACGGCGCGGCCGACCGCGACACCGGAAGAGACCGAGAGTCCCTGGAGCATGATGGAAGGGACCGAGCCCGCTCCTCTCTACTCCCCTTCGTCGAAGCTGCGGGAGACGAGATCCTCCACCGCGGCAAGCGCCGCGGCCTCGTCTTCTCCGTTGACCGAGACCACGATCCGCGTTCCCTGCGACGCGGCGAGCAGCAGGATCCCCAGGATGCTCTTGCCGTCGACCTCCTCGCTGTTCTTGCGGACCTTCACGGCCGACTTGAATCGGCTGGCTGTCTGGACGAACTTGGCCGCCGCGCGGGCGTGCAGGCCCAGGCGGTTGCGAATCGCGAGCTCCCGTTCGATCACGGGCTTCCTAGGTCTCCGAAGGGCCGTCGGGCCCTCCCCCGCTTCCGGCGCTCCCGGCACCGACGGGCGCCTCCTCGGCCAGCAGATCCGAAGCCACGTAGATGGATTTCTGGCCGCGGTCGCGCGCGAGGCGCGCCATCTCGGCCACGGACGAGCTGCTCCGCTGGACGGCGGCGCACTTGAGGACCATCGGCAGGTTGACGCCGGTCACGATCTCGACGCGCCCCCGCTCGAGAAACGAGAGGGTGAGATTCGTCGGCGTTCCGCCGAACATATCGGTCAGGATGACCGCCCCCTGGTCGCCGTCGGCCTCCTCGAGTCCGGCCGCGATCCGGGCGCGGGCGTCCTGGCCCGTCTCGCGCCACTCGAGCGCCACGGCGACGATCGACGCGATGTCGGGCTGGATGGTGAGGGCCGCGGCCTTCAGCTCCTCGGCGAGGCGCCCGTGCGTCACCAGGAGGATTCCGATCATGCGGACGGGATTGTAAGGCGGGAACGGCCGCGGTCACTCGCGCGTGGCGTCGCGATGCGAAACGCGGACCGGAAAGCCCTTCCGCTTCAGGACTTCCGCGAGCCGCTCCGCGACATAGACCGAACGATGCTTCCCGCCGGTGCAGCCGACGCCGATCGAAAGGTAGCTCTTGTGCTCCTTCTCGTATCGGGGCACGAGGTATTCGAGGAAGTCGATGAGACGCTTAAGAAAAGCGTCCGTCTCCGGGTCCTGCTCGATGTATGCGGCGACGGCCGGATCGAGCCCGGTCTTGCCCTTGAGCTCCGGAACGAAGTGCGGGTTGGCGAGGAAGCGGACGTCGAAAAGCAGGTCCACGTCGTGCGGGACGCCGAACTTGTAACCGAAGGAGGTCGTCGAGACCACCATGCGGGCGCGGCTCGGATCGCCCACGAAGGCCTTCTGGATGATCGAGCGCAGCTCGTGAACGGTGAGCGCGGACGTGTCCACGACGACGTCGGCCACGGCGCGTACGTCCTTGAGCATCTCGCGCTCGTTGCGGAGCGCCGAGAGAAGCGAGCTGTCGCCGGCCAGAGGGTGCGGCCGGCGCGTTTCGGAGAAGCGCCGGATCAGCGACTCCTCGGACGCATCCAGAAAGAGCAGCCGCGTTCCGGCGCACCGCCGCCGCAATCGGCCGAGAATCTCGGGAAATCGCGCCGCGAAGCCGGGATTCCGAACGTCGAGGATGACCCCGACCAGGCGCGCGGTGACGTGATCGAGCAGCGGCTCGACGAGTTCGAGCGGGAGATTGTCGACGCACAGGTAACCCATGTCCTCGAGGCACTTGTTCACGTAGCTCTTCCCCGATCCCGACAGGCCGGTGACGATGACGAGGCTCTCGGGGATTCCGGGAGCCGGGGCGGGAGCGGGGGCGCTCATCGCGGAGCCGTCAGCCTTTGCGGAGCGCCGGAGAGATCGCGTTGCGGGCGATCTGTTCGTCCACTTTGAGGGCGAACTCCTTCGCGGCGTCATAGCCCTGCTGCTTCAGGAGCTCGTTGCGCGCGGCGATCTCGATCAGGAGCGCGAGATTGCGGCCCGAAGCGACCGGGAGCGTCAGGAACGGCCGCGGCCGGTCCAGGATCGCGTAGGTCTGTCCGTCGATCCCGAGGCGGTCGTACTTGCGTGTCGGGTCCCAGCGCTGGAGCTCGATGACGAGCTCGATCGACTTGGAGGCGCGGACGGCGGAGACGCCGAAGAGGTGCTTGATGTTGATGATGCCGATGCCGCGCAGCTCCATGTGGTAGCGGATCATCTCGGCGGCGCGGCCCACGAGAGATCCGTTCGGGTACTTCCGGATCTCGACGACGTCGTCGGCGACGAGCCGGTGTCCTCGCTGAATCAGATCGAGCGCGCATTCGCTCTTGCCGATTCCCGAGTCACCGATGAGCAGGACGCCCGTGGCATAGACGTCCACGAGCACGCCGTGCACCGTCGTCGTGGGCGCGAGCTCGTCCTCGAGGACCCGCGTGATCGACTGGATCACGACCGACGTCGTCTCATTGGAGACGAGAAGCGGCACCTCGCGTGCGCGGCACTCGCGCGCGAGGTCCTCCGGGACGCGCTGTCCCTTCGTGACGACGAACGCGGCAACCGGCAGCCGGCAGATGTCGGCGATGCGCGCCGCCCGCACGTCGGGCGGCATCGTGTCGAGGTAGTGGAGCTCGCTCTCCCCCAGAATCTGGATGCGGCCCGGCTTGATGAAGGCCAGGAATCCGGCGAACGCGAGGCCCGGCCGCTGGATGCGGCCCCAGGAGACGGGCCGGGTGAAACCGGTCTCTCCGGCGACGACGTGGAACTTGAGATCCTCGAGCGCCGCCGAGCGGAGGATGTCCGCCGTCAGCCGCGACGTGTGCACCGCGCTCTCGGTCGGACTCATGCCGTCGCCGCCGTGGAGGCGCCGGCGCCCTCCGCCTCCCGGAGAGCCCGCACGATCTCCTGGGCGGAGTTTGCGTGCCGCAGCTCGTCGACGAGACCGGGCGTCCGCGCAAGACGGGTCAGACGCGCCAGCGCCTGCAGGTGGAGCGCCGCCGCCTCGCGGGGCGAGAGGAGCAGAAAGAGCACCGTGATGGGGATTCCATCGGGAGCGCCGAAGTCGATACCCTCGTGCGAGAGGCCGACGGACACGACGACCTCCGTCAGGCCCTCGAGGCGGCAGTGCGGGAAAGCGACGCCGTTGCCGACGCCCGTGCAGCCGTCCCGCTCGCGTTTGCGAAGGCGTTCGGCGAGGTCCGCGGCATCGCGCACGACGCCGGCCTCCGCCACGAGCGCGGCGATCTCGGCCAGAACGCCGTCGAGCGTCCGCGACACGAGATGCGGGAACGCGAGCTTGGGGTCCACGAGACCCCCCGCGAAGAGCGCGTTCATCGCCGCCCCCCGACGATCCGGCGCTTCAGCATTCGGGCACGATGAGTCCGAAATCTCCGTCCCGGCGCTTGTAGAGGACGCAGATCCGCTCGGTCGAGGCGTCTCGAAAGACGAGGAACTCCTGCCGCGTGCTCTCGATGCGCAGGGCGGCCTCCTCGACGCTCATCGGTTTGATCGGCAGCCGGTCGGTGCGAACGATCCGATTCTCGTCCGGTCCGGCCGCGGCCGCGCCGGCGAGCGCGCGCGAGGAGAGAACGTCCACGCGCCACTCCGGCGACGGCGCGCGGTGCTTGCGGTCGCGACGTTTCTCGGAGTCGCGCTTTGCCTGAGCGTCGATCTTTTCGAACGCCGCCGTCATCGCCGCGCGCGGGTCCGCCGTCTCTTCCTGGGCCTTCCAGCGCCGCCGCCGGTGCGTGGCGATGACTTCCGCCCCGAACCGGTGCTTCTCCTGAGAGAGGACGACGCGCACGCGCGCCGGCCCTCCCAGATGGCGTTCCAGACGGTCGGTCCTCTCCTCCGCGAGCTCCCGGAGCGTGGACGTGACCTGGACGTTGCGACCCCGGCATTCGACGGCCATGGCTTCTCCTTCCGTCAAAAGCTTTGCTTTCTCTGGGAAGACGACGGGATCCGCAGCTCCTCCCGGTACTTCGCCACGGTGCGCCGCGCGATCTGGATTCCTTCGGCGCGGAGCTGCTGCATGATGCGGGCGTCCGAATGGGGGCGGCGGTTGTCCTCGTCCGCGATGATCTTGGAGATCTTGTTCTTGATGGAAAGCGAAGAGACATCGTCGCCGGTCGACGAGTCGATCCCGCTGTGGAAAAAGTACTTCATCGGGAACAGACCACGCGGCGTGTGGATGTACTTGTTGGAGACGACGCGCGACACGGTCGACTCGTGCATCCCGATGTCGTTGGCCACGTCGCGAAGGACGAGCGGCCGCAGATGCTCGATGCCGTGGTCGAGGAAGGCGCGCTGGTGCCGGACGATGGAGTCGGCTACCTTGTAGATCGTCCGCTGCCGCTGGTCGAGGCTCTTGATGAGCCAGATGGCCGAGCGCATCTTGTCCTTGAGGTACGTGGCGGCTTCGGCGCCGATGGCTCCGTTGCCGCCGCGGAGCATCCGCCGGTACGCCGCCGAGATCCGGAGCTTCGGCAAGCCGTCCTCGTTTAGCTGGATGACGTATTCGTCGCCGATCTTCCGCACGGCGACGTCCGGTTCGACGTAGATCGTGCGCTCGTTGGAGTACTTGCGTCCGGGCTTCGGCTCGAGATTCTTGATGATCTCGACGACCGCCTGGAGCTGCGACATGCCGACGCCGAGCGTGCGCGCGAGCGGCGCGAACTGGCGGTTCAGGAACTCGGGCCAATGCTCCGTGATGATCCGCTCGATGAGGGGATTCTCGATGCCGAGCGCGCGGATCTGGAGCATCAGGCAGTCCGGAAGGTCCCAGGCACCGATGCCCGGCGGATCGAAAGAGCGCAGCAGCGCGAGGGCGGCCTCCGTGTCCGCGTCGTCCGTGTATCCGGCCGCGCGGATCTCGTCGCGGGTCACGCGAAGGTATCCGTCCTCATCGAGGTTCCCGATCAGGTAGGTCGCGATCTCGCGGACCGCCGGGGCGGCGTCGGCGAGCGACAGCTGCCAGTTCAGGTATTCGGGCAGCCCCGGCGCGGTCGAGAGCGTGTTCTCGAGCGGCACCGCCTCGCTCGCTTCGTACTGCCTCGGGTTGTACGCGCTGTCGAGGTAGTCCTCGAAGTACGAATCGAAGTCGATCTCGTCGAACGAATCGCGCTCCTTGGGCTCCGGCGCGGCTTCGGCGGGGCCGGGTGCGGGCGCCGGAGGGGCCTCGGGCGCCGCGTCGCGCGTCTCTTCGGGTGCGGGGGCTTCCTCCTGCTCCTCTTCGAGCAACGGATTCTCGACCATCTCCTGGTTCAGGACTTCCTCGAGCTCGAGCTTCGACATCTGCAGGAGCTTGATCGCCTGCTGCAGCGACGGCGTCATCACCAGTCGCTGGGAGAGCTTGAGGCTGAGTTTCTGTTCGAGGGCCATTTTCGAAGGAAACGCCTACTTCAGCTGGAATGCCTCACCGAGATAGATCTTCTTGACGACGGCGTCGCTCGACAGGGCCTGGGGCGTGCCCGCCCGCAGGATGTGACCATCGTGAATTATATAAGCGCGATCGACGATGCTCAAAGTCTCGCGCACGTTGTGGTCCGTGACGAGCACGCCGATTCCCGACGACGCGAGACGCCGCGCGATCGCCTGGATGTCGAGCACCGCGATCGGGTCGATTCCCGCAAACGGCTCGTCGAGCAGGAGAAACGACGGCGAGAGGACGAGGCTCCGCGCGATCTCGACGCGGCGGCGCTCGCCGCCGGACAGCGTGTAGGCGCGGTGTTCCCGGACCGACCCGAGGCCGAATTCTTCGACGAGCTCGTCGGCGCGCCGTCGCCGCTCGACCGGCGAGAGATCGAGCGTTTCGAGGATCGCGAGGAGATTCTGCTCGACCGTCATCTTGCGGAACACCGACGGCTCTTGAGGGAGATACGAGATTCCCGCGCGCGCCCGGCGATACATCGGCAGGTCGGTCAGGTCGCGCCCGCCGAGCCGCACGGCGCCGCGGTCCGGACGGACGAGCCCGACGACCATCGAGAACGTCGTGGTCTTGCCGGCGCCGTTGGGTCCCAGCAGCCCCACGATCTCGCCCGCCGCGATCTCGAGCGATACGCCGTTGACCACGGCGCGCCCGCCGTAAGACTTCACGAGTCCGTCCGCGGCCAGGACGGGCCGCGCCGTCGTTTCGGCGGCAGTCATCGATCGGGGCGTGTCGGGTGGATCGTCTGCGTCTCTCCGCCCAGGGGCGCGGTGATCTCGACCCTACGCCCCTGGTCGGTGATCGTCAAGATCGCGCCCGCCACTCGGCTGCCGTCCCGGTCCGTCACGCGCGCGGGACTGCCCTCGAGCACGGTGCGTCCTTCCTCCGGGAAGTCCACGGCGTGCTCGGCCTCGCCGGAGCGTCCGGCCCCGGTGTCCGCCAGCCGCACGTCGCCCCGGAGGTCCACCTTCTGAACGCGCCGGTCCGCGCCGAGCGTCACGGCGCCGGCCCTGGCGTTCGCGCGCCGGCCGCCCTGGATCGCCGTGACGCCGCCGTCGAGACTCACTTCCCCCGTGCCCGGCGCGTCGCCGCTCTTCGGCTTCTCGCGGTAGACGAGGCGGTTGGCGAGGAGCACGGTCGGCGTGCGCTGCCCGGGGCGCTTCGCCGCGGCGTCGGGTGCGAGGACCGCGCGGGCCTGTCCGGTCGCGACGACGGAGCGTTCCGTGTCGTTCAACGTGATGTCGCGCCCGAAGAGTGACGAGTCGCCTTGCCAGAGCGCGGCGCCGCCCGAGAGCGTGGCGGTCCGCGCGTTCCGGTCGAACACCATGCGGTCGGATTTCCCGAACGTCGGCTTGGAAGGGTCGCCGACGAGCGTCGCGTTGGCGCGGTCGCCGCGGGCCGGGGCGAGGACCGCCCGGACTCCCCCGCCTTCGGCGCGCACGAGCTTCGTGCGGTCGTCGATCTCGATGCGCGGCGCCGACACCTTCGAGCCGTCCTGCTCCACCATCGCCGAGGCGCGGTCGTCGCCGGTCAGCACCCAGGTGTCGCGCTCGGCGACCTGGACGGCGCGCTCCGCGCTTCCGGAGCGTCCCTCTCCGCGCAGCCGCGCCCGGCCCGTGAGAGAGACGCCGGAGACTTGTCCGTCGTCGCCGAAGGAAAGATCCCCGGCGTCCGCGGAGGCGGTCTGGCCCTCCGAAAGGATCTCGACCTGTCCGCGCGCCTTCGCCGTCACGGCCCGGCCGTTGGCGAACGCGATTTCGATCGTCTTCGCCGTCACCTTGCGGTCGGGCTCCTCGGCCGACGCCGGAGCGCCGGTCAGCGTCAGGCTCGTCAGGGCGCCGTCGGCGTCGAAGAAGAAGGCTCCCTCGTCCCCCGCATAGGGCCGGCCCGCGCCCTTCGCGCCGGGGAGGCGCCCGGCGCCGACGACGCCGTGAACGTTTCCCAACGCACGCGCCCAGGCGAGCCGTCCTCCCGGATCCTCCGTCTTGAGGAGGAGCCGGTCGCTCGCGATCGCGTCGCCCTGGCCGGACGTGGCGGTCACGCCGCCGGTGAGCTCGACGAGACCCTCGTCCTTCCTGTAGGTGCCGGCCGCGGCGTGAAGCGTCGAGAGAGGGCCGCGCCCGGAGGCTTCGCCGGACCCGTCGATCGGGCCGTCGAGCGAGAGGACTTTCTGCGCGACGTCGAACCTGCCCGACTTCGCCGCGAGATCGAAGCCGGCGCGCGAGAAGTGCAGCGAGGCGGGAATGTCGAGCGCGCGCGCGGCGGGCCGGAACAGGACCTTCGAAGTCTCGGCGAGCCCGCCCTTCTCGTCCCGCCAGCGGACGTTGCCGGACAACGCGGCGTCGCGCGACCGGGAGTCGTACTCGGCGCGGTCGGACTCGACGGTCACGGGCTGCCCGTTCTCCGGATAGAGCGTCAGAGTGACGCCCTCCCCGGCGTAGACGTCCGGTCCCGCGCCCGCCGCGGCCGCCGTGCCGCCGAAACCCGCCGTGGCTTTCGCCTGGATCCGGAAGAGCGGCTTGCCGCTGACGGACTCGGTGAAATCGAAGCCGGAAGAGAAGGACGTCGGCGGTCCCGCATCGCGGGGAGAAGGAACGCGCGCCGCCGCAGGCGCGCCGCGGGACCGCAGCCGGCTGCCCCCGCGAAAGGACAGGGCGACGACCCCGAGAAACACGGCGCCGAAGCCCACGAGCAGGAACTCGAGACCACGGCGCCTCATGCGCGGGCGATCTCCGCGAGAACCGAGGGCTTCTCGGCAGGCGGCGCCGGCGCCGACGCTCCGGCGGGCCGCGCGGCCACGATCTCGGCCTCGACGCCCCCGGCGCGGCGCCGCTGGAGCCGATACAGGATCGCGAGACGGTTTCCGGGCCGTGCGAGCGGTCCCACGGACTCCGGCGTCCACGAGAGGCACGGCAAGGACGGTCCGCTCCGGCGGAGCCGTCCCCGCAGGCCGTGCTCGCCGAGGGGAGAAGGCTCGAACTCGAACTCCGTTTCGCCGCTGTGGAAGACGGGCCGCGGATTTCCCATTCCATGCGGCGCGAGCGCCGCGAGCTCGGTGAAGAGCTGCTCCGTCGCGCCTTCGAGCGGGAGGTCGAGGTCCGCCTCCTCGATCCGCTCGAGGACCTCCGGACGCATCCGCACGGCGAAGTGGGCGCGGGCCGCGTCGCGGAACGCGTCGAAGCGGCCGGCCGGGAGCGTGCCGCCGACGGCCTGATCGTGGCCGCCGAACTCGGTGAAGAACGCCGCGAGGTCCTGCAGCGTGTCGTGCAAAGGCACTCCGGGGATGCTGCGTCCGGAGCCGACGGCGCGGTCCCCATCGAAGGCAAAGAGAAGCGCCGGCCGGTGGTATTCCCGGGCGAGACGCGAGGCCGCGATCCCGAGCACGCCGCGATGCCAGGCGGGATCCGCCTCGACGATCACGGAGTCTCCCGGGCCGCCCGCCTTCTCGATGCGTGCGCGTGCCTCGGCAACGACGCGGCGTTCGATCGACTGTCGCTCGGCGTTGCGCCGCGAGAGCTCCCGCGCGATCTCGGCCGCGCGCCCTTCGCCGCGCTCCTCGACGAGCGACAGCGCGAGCTCGGCCGTGTCCAGCCGGCCGGCGGCGTTCAATCGCGGCGCGACGCGAAAGGCGACGTCCTCCGCCTCGGGCGCGGTCGACGCCGCGATCCCCGACTCGGCGAGGAGCGCGCGGAGTCCCGGCGCGCGCGCGAAGGCGAGGGCCGCGAGGCCGCCCGCCGCGATGATCCGGTTTTCCCCGGTGAGCGGCACGAGGTCCGCGATCGTCCCGAGGCACGCGACCCGCAGGAGCGATTCGAGCGACAGGGCAAACCCGGCGCGCGCGGCAACGGCCAGGGCGAGCTTGAACGCGATGCCGCAGGCGGCGAGATCCTTGTACGGATACTCGCAGCCCGGCTGCCGGGGATTCACGACCACGGCGCCCTCCGGAAGCTGGCTGCCCACGAGATGGTGATCCGTGATCACGACCTCGACGCCGGCGGCGCGGGCGCACGCGACGCCCTCGAGCGCCGTGACGCCGCAGTCGACGGTGACGATGACGGCGGGCCGGTCCCGCTCGAGCACTCGCCGGACCGTTTCGGGCTTGAGGCCGTATCCGTCGCGCAGCCGGTGCGGCAGGAAGGCGACCGCATCGGCGCCGGCGCGCCGCAGCGCGGCCCGAAGCTGCGCGACGGCCGTGACGCCGTCCACGTCGTAATCGCCGAACACGACGATCCGCCGGCGGGCCTTCGCGGCGGCGACCAGGACGCCGACGGCTTCGGCCATCCCCCTCATCGCGAACGGATCGTGGAGCCCCGCCACGTCGGGCGCGAGGAAGGCCGCGGCTTCGGCCGGCGTTCGGACGCCGCGCCGCCAGAGCAGGGCCGAGAGCACCGGAGACGCGCCGGCCGATCGAAGGGCCGCCGCCTCCGCCGGGACCGGCGCGATCCGCCAGGACGTCATGGAAGCGAGGATGCCGGACGCGTCGGACGAATCGTGTCCAACCTCAGACCGCGCGCGTCTCGAAGCGGCCGAGGGCGCGGAATTTCCGATAGCGACGCTCGCGCCGCTCCTCCGGCGTCAGGTCGAGCACCACCTTCAGGTGGCGGTCGACGGCCTCGCCGACCGCCGCGGCGGCGCCGGCCGGGTCCGAGTGCGCGCCGCCCGGAGGCTCGGGGACCACCTCGTCGATGACCGAAAGCTCGGCGAGGTCCGACGCCGTGAGCTTCAGGGCTTCGGCGGCTTCCTTCTTGCGCGACGCGTCTTTCCAGAGAATCGCGGCGCAGCCTTCGGGCGAAATGACCGAATAGATCGAGTGCTCGAGCATGAGGATGCGGTCGCCGATTCCCAGAGCCAGAGCGCCGCCGGAACCGCCCTCGCCCGTCACCGTCACGATGATCGGGACGTGGAAAGCAGACATCTCGCGCAGGTTGACGGCGATCGATTCGGCCTGACCGCGCTCCTCGGCGTCGATGCCCGGATACGCGCCGGCCGTGTCCACGAAGGTCAGGATGGGCCGCCGGAACTTCTCGGCCAGGCGCATCACGCGCAGCGCCTTGCGGAAGCCTTCCGGCCGGGGCATTCCGAAGTTGCGCCGGATCTTCTCCTTCGTGTCGCGGCCCTTCTGGTGCCCCACCACGGCGACGGGCCGTCCGCGGAAATTCGCAAAGCCCGCGACGATCGCCGGATCGTCGGCGAATTCGCGATCGCCGTGCAGCTCGGTAAAATCGGTCGTCAGCGCCTGGACGTAGTCGAGCGCGTAGGGCCGGGCCGGGTGCCGTGCGACGAGAGTCTTCTGCCAGGGGGTCAGATTGGCGTAGATCTCGCGGGAGACTTTCTCGAGCTTCTCCTGCAGCTTTTCGACCTCCCGGCGGTGCGACGCGTCGTCGGGGAGCGCGGACAGCTCCTCGATCCGCCGCCGCAACTTGAGGATGGGTTCCTCGAAGTTGCCGTCTTCCGAGTTCATGCGCCGATTGTACCGGTGCGAACCTCGGGCCTCACATCAGGTCCTGAGGGTCCACGTCGACGTCGATGCGCACGCCGGCCGGCGGTCGGTCGGGAATCGCCCCCTCGAGGGCCGCCAGGATCCGCTTGCGGTCGCTCGCCCGCAGGAGGATCTGGAATCTCCATCGGCTCTGCAGTCGCTCGAGCGGCGCGGGCGCGGGGCCGGACAAGGCGAGTTTCTGTCCGCCGGACCGCAGGGCGCGGCCGACGTCCGCGGCGGCGCTCTCGGCGCGGGCCCGGTCGGTCGAAGACACGAGGATCGCGGCGAGCTCCGAGAACGGCGGATAGAAGAAGGCGCGCCGGAACTCCAGCTCCTGGCGCGCGAACCCGTCCACGTCGTGCGTCGCGGCGTGCCGGATCGCCGGATGCTGGGGATGAAACGTCTGGATGTGGACCGTGCCCGGCGACGCCCCGCGCCCCGCCCGCCCGGCGACTTGCGCGAGGAGCTCGAACGTCTTCTCGGCCGAACGGAAGTCCGGAAAGTTCAGGAGGGTGTCCGCCGAAAGAACGCCCACGGCCGTGACGCCCGGGAAGTCGTGGCCCTTCGCCACCATCTGCGTGCCGATGAGGCAGGCGGCGCGGCCCGAGGCCACCTCCTCGAGAACGGCGGCATGTCCCCGGCGGCGGGCCGTGTCCCGGTCGAGCACCGCATAGGGTACGCCCGGGAAGAGGGCCGCGAAGCGCTCCGCGACCCGCTCGGTGCCGGCGCCGATCTCCTCGAGGAGGGCGCCGCCGCACTCGGGACAGCGCGCGGGTCGCGGCACGCGCTGGCCGCAGTAGTGGCAGACGAGCGAGCGGCCCCGGTCGTGCACGGTGCGCGTGACGCTGCACTGCGAGCACCGAAAGTCGTGCCCGCAATCGCGGCAGACGAGAAACGGCGCGTAGCCGCGGCGCGGCTGCAGCAGGATCGCCTGCTCCCCCGCCGCGAAGACCCGCCGCAAGCGTTCGACGAGAGGCGCGGAGAAGAGGGGGACGCCCTTCTCCTCGGGCAGCGCGCGCTCCCGGCGGAGGTCCGCGATCGTGACCACCGGGAGCGGACGGTCTTCGATGCGCGCCGTCAGACGAAGCAACGTGAGGCGCCCTTCCCGCGCGGCGTGGTACGCCTCGAGCGACGGCGTGGCGGAGCCGAAGAGCAGCGCGGCGCCGGCGGCGCGAGCGCGGATCGCGACCACCTCTCGGGCGTCGTAGCGGGGGGACTCGCGCTGCTTGTAAGAGGCGTCGTGCTCCTCGTCCACGACGAAGAATCCCGGATCCGCGACGGGCGCGAACGCCGCCGACCGCGGACCGATGACGACGCGCGCCTCGCCGCCCGCCACGCGTTCCCACGCGAGGCCGCGCTCGCGCTCCGAGAGCGCGGAGTGGAGCACCGCCGCGCGGGGCCCGAATCGGCCGATGAGACGGCGCGCGAAGAACGGCGTCAGCGCGATCTCGGGGACGAGCCAGATCGCTCCGCGTCCCGCATCGAGCGCGGCCGCGATTCCGCGCAGGTACACCTCCGTCTTGCCGCTGCCGGTGACCCCCTGGAGGAGCGCCGCGAGGGAGCGCCGCGACCGGATGGCCTCGGTCACGGTGTTCGCGGCCTCCTCCTGCTCGGCGGTCAGGCGGAGCGCGGCGGGGCCGGCGATCGGCGGCGGGGCGCTCTCGTCCTCCGAACGCCGCTGCTCGAACGAGAGGAGGAGACCCTTGGCCTCCATTCCCCGCAGAACCGAGGCCGCGATCCCGGTCTCGGCGCGGATCTCGGACGCCGTGGACGGCCGCCCGAGCGCTTCGAGGTAGGCGAGCGCGTCGGCGCTCCTCCGGCTGCGCCCGAGGCGGCGCGCGCGCTCGTCGGCCGCGAGAGGAACCGGGGCATAGGCGCGCTCGAGCCGGGTCCGCCGCTCCCGCGCCGCGGAAACCGGGCGGATCCATCCGCGCTGCTCGAGCCCCCGGAGGACTTCCCGGCGGCCCTCGATCGGCAGGTCGGTGACGCGGATCGCCTCACCTCCCGCGAGGCGCTCGAGAACGCGCGCCTCCGGCCCCTCGCTCCGGGCGAGCGCCCCGCGCTCGGTGATCCGATAGCGCACGGCGCCGCCGGCCGGCAGGCGGGCCGGCAGCGCGCTCTTCAAGACCTCGCCGGTGGACGCGAAGAACCGCTCGGCGACACGCGCGGCGGTCGCGAGCAGCTCCGGCGAGCAGACGGGCTCGACGTCGAGCGCCGCCAGGATCTCGCGCGTCGCGACGCCGCTCTCCTCGTCCGACGCCGGACCCGTCACGACGCCCGTCAGCACGCGTTCGGAGAAAGGCACGCGGACGCGCACGCCGACCGCCAGCGGCTCGAGCATCGCCGGAACGCGATACGAGAACTCGCGGCGGATCGGCAGCGGCAGTGCGACGCGGACGGCTCGCGGCGGCGCGGCCCCCGGATTCGGATCGTCGATGGGAGCGATCCTACGTCCGCGAAAGGTCGGGCGGCTCGGAGTCCGGCTCGTCGTCGCGCACGAAGACGTAGGACCGACGCGCCGGATCCCAGCGATACCGGCGCGTCGTGTCGTCGTCGAGGTCCGGCGTGATCACGACGGCATCGCGGTCGATCGAGAGGTCGCCGGCGGCGAGCGTGATGTCCCGCTCGAGAAACGTCTCCGGCCCGAACGAGACGGCGCCCGAGGCGTCCTCCTTCCCCGGGAAGACGACGATCGTGAACCAGGGCGTCGAGGGCGACGAGTCGCGGCGGACGAACGCCATCACGAAATCCAGGATGCCGTCGTCGTTGAGGTCGCCGCGCACGAAATACGGGTTGTAGATGCCGTAGAGATGATGCATGTCGGTCTCGCCGGAAGTCTCGCGGCGGTCCGCGTCTCCGGGCGGACGCAGCTCCGGATGGCGCGCGAGAAAGTCCTGGACCGCGCGGCGCTCGGCGGGGCGCAGGCCCAGACGCTCCGGGACGGCGGCGGCCGCCGCGGGAGTCGCCGCGGGGCTCGGCGCGGCGGCGTGAGTCGGGACGGGCGACGGCGGCGGCGACGGCGACAGCTGGGGCGAAGGCGCGTTGGCGGCGCGTCGGCACGACGCGGCCGCGGCGAGAAGGACGAGGATCGCCCGGCGGACATTCCGACGCGCGGGCCGGCCCGGAGCCGGCCCCGGCGCGATTTCGGGGGAGCGTTGCATGGATCGTCGCCGTGTTCGGGCCGGCGCCCCGCCGGCGCATCGGCTCCGCTGCGGCGCGCCGATTCTAGCAAGCGCGCCGAGCGGCCGACGCGCGCCGGCGATCTGCTAATGTTTCGCCGCGCGCCGGCGACGGGAGGGCTACTGAGAGACGAAAAGGACAGCCTCGGGGTCCGGCAGATTCCGGAAGAAGCGTATTGGGGCGCGCAGACCTCGCGCGCGATCGAGAACTATCCGATCTCCGGCGAGCGGGCTCATCCGGAGATGATCCGGGCGTACGCGCGCATCAAGAGGGCGTGCGCGCGGGTCAACGGGGATCTCGGGCGCCTGCCCGCCGACAAGGCGCGCGCGATCGTTCAGGCCTGCGACGAGATTCTGGCGGGCAAGCTCCTCGATCAGTTCGTCGTGGACGTCTACCAGGCCGGCGCCGGGACGTCCTTCCACATGAACGTCAACGAGGTGGTCGGGGGCCGGGCCTCCGAAATCCTCGGAAAGGCGCGCGGTGACCGGTCCGCGGTGAACCCCAACGACGACGTGAACCTCGGCCAGTCGACGAACGACACCTTTCCGACGGCCCTCCATCTGGCGGTGATCGCGGTCGGGCGCCCGCTCGCGGCGGAGGTCGGTCGGCTCGCGGAGTCCTTCGCCCGGAAGGGCGAGGAGTTCGCGGGCATCGTGAAGTCCGGCCGCACGCACCTCATGGACGCCGTGCCGGTCACGCTCGGGCAGGAATTCCGCGCGTTCGGAGCGGCCATCGCCCGCCGGTCCGCGGCCCTGTCGACCGCCCTCGACGGGCTCCGCGAGCTCGCGCTCGGGGGCACCGCGGCCGGCACCGGCCTGAACACGCCGGCCGGTTTCCGGGAGAAGGCGGTGGCGCTCCTCGCCGAGGCGACCGGCGAGTCGCTCACCCCGGCCGCGGACCCGCGGGAGGCTCTCCAGAGCCGCGCCGCGGCGGGCGACTACTCCTCGGCGATGCGCGCCTTCGCGGTCGAGCTCGGCCGCATCGCGAACGACCTGCGCCTCCTCGCCTCGGGGCCCGCCACCGGACTGGACGAGATCCGTCTGCCGGCGGTGCAGCCGGGCTCGTCCATCATGCCGGGAAAGGTGAACCCCTCCCTCCTCGAATGCCTCAACATGCTCTGCTTTCAGATCGTCGGCTTCGACACGGCCAATCAGCTCGCCGTCGGCGGCGGGCAGCTCGACCTGAACGTGATGATGCCGCTCCTCGCTCACAACCTGACGCGGGGACCGGAGCTCCTCCTCCATTTCCTGCCGGTCGTCCGCACGCGCTGCGTCGACGGCATCACCGCGAATCGCGAGAAGTGCCGGGACTACGTCGAGCAGTCGCCTTCCGTCGTGACGGCGCTCACGCCCAAGATCGGCTACGCGAAAGCGGCGGAGATCTTCAAGGAGGCGGTGGCCCGCGACGTCCTCGTGCGCGACGTCCTGCTCGAGAAGAAAATCGTCACCGCCGAGGAGCTCGAGGCGGCGCTTTCCCGGGAGACCCTCCTCGGCCCCCTCGACTGAGAGACAATGCGAATCAACGATTCACTTTTTCCGCGCGGCCGCGCCCGGTTGGCCGCGCCACAGGAGGACGGATGTTGAGCTGGCCTCAGGACTTTCCGACCAACTTTCAGTTCCTGCTCCGCTGGTTCCACTTCCTGGCAGGGATCACGTGGATCGGCATGCTGTATTTCTTCAACCTCGTCAACGTGAAATTCCAGAAGGAGCTCGACGCGGCCGTCAAAGGCAAGGTGAATCTGATCCTGCAACCGAAGGCGTTGTGGTGGTTTCGCTGGGGCGCCCTCTGGACCTGGGTGACGGGCTTCACCTACTGGAGCCTGATCCTCGGAACCGAGCCGCCCGGACAGAAGCCGGTGATCCTCTTCGTCGTGGGCTGGGGCGTCGTGTTCTCGGTGCTCGCGGTCCTCTATCGAATGGCGGTCAAGGGCGGGCCGCTCAAGGACGGGCGCGTGCTCGCCGTCGTGATCGCCGTGATCCTTCTGATCGTCGCCTGGGTCCTCGCCTCGATGAGCCGCGACTGGGGCTCGAGCTCGCGAGCCATCTCGATCCTCGTGGGAGGCGGCTTCGGCACCATCATGTTCCTGAACGTCTGGATGATCATCTGGCCGCTCCAGAAGAAGATCCTGGCGGCCACGAAAGCCTCGGTGGAGACCGGCGCTCCCGCGCCCGCCGAGCAGGCGATGTGGGCGCGCCGCGCTTTCCTCGCGTCCCGCACCAATGCCTGGCTCTCGGTGCCGATGCTCTTCTTCATGGGCGCGGCGAGCCACTTCCCCATCTTCAGCGTCATCACCAGGTAGACGCGGCGCCCTTCGCGGCACGGGGCGGCCTTCGGGCCGCCCCTCTCATTCTCGGGACTCGGGATCCGCCAGGAAGTCGCGCACCTTCTTCATGTCCTCCCAGACGTCCTTCTTGCGCTCGGGCGAGCGTAGCAGGAACGCCGGGTGGAACGTCGGCATGACGCGCACGCCGTGCGCCGTCTGCCAGCGGCCGCGCAGACGGCCGATCGGCTCGTCGGTGCCGAGCACGGCCTGCGCGGCGAATGTGCCGAGGGTGACGACGACCCGCGGGGAGATCAGCCGGATCTGCTCCTGGAGGAACGGCAGGCAGGAGGCGACCTCGTCGGGCTCGGGGTTGCGGTTGTTGGGCGGTCGGCAGTTGTGGACGACGCCTCCCGCCGTGACGAAGTTGTGGCTCTCCTCGACGTCGAGACAGTAGAAGATCTCCGTCTGCGCGTGGCGATCGGTGACGTCTTCGATCAGCGCCTCGTCATAAATCGTTCGAAGCCCCGCATGGCTGACCACAGGCGAACGCGCTCCCGACGCCGGCCGCGCGCCCGCGGCTCCCGCGGCCGCCTCCCGGACCGGGACTCCGACCTCGAGCCAGAGCTCCGGCACGCCGACGGCAACACGGTGGCTTGGCGTGAGGCGTCCGGCCGCGACGTATCCGACCTCGGTCAGGATCTCGTGGTCCGCCGTCAGCTCGACCGAGGCGCGGGCGCCGCGCAAGTCCCCGGCCGACCGGAGCGCCAGGCGCAGCACCCGGCGTCCGGCGAGCGGGCTCGCGTGCCAGCCGGTCACGCGGCGGCGAACGATGCGGCCTTCCGGATCGAGGGCCATGACTTCGCCGCCGTAACGCCGGAGAACGAGGCGGTCGAGCCGTTCCCAGGCTCCGTCGCCGCGGCGGACGAGCGTGCCGCCCGCGAGGCATTTCAGGACGTTCGCGATGTAGACGTCCTCGCGCTTGCGTCCCATCGCCTCAATGATCTTCGTCAAGAGCTGGCCCGCCCTCCCGACGAAGGCGAGCCCCTGCTCGTCCTCGTCTCGTCCCGGGGCCTCGCCCACGAACATGAGCTCGGCGCGCGGGCTTCCCTGCCCGAACACGATGTTCGTCCGGCTCTTGGAGAGCTTGCAGCGCGGACAACCCGCGAGAAAGCTCTGGAGACTCGGAAGATCGGGCATCGAGCCCGGAACCGCCGCCGGCTTCGCCGCGGCCCTGCGGTCGAGGAAGACCTCGCTCACGCCGAGGTCCCGGAAGAACTCGAGCTGTTCTCGCGTCGAGCCGTCGCTCACTGGCGTGAGTCTACCGCCGCCGTACGGCGCGCTCGCCCGCTACAATCGGAGTCGGGGCCATGAGCACCGGACGAAGCGTCGAGCGCGCGCGCCACCACTATCAGGACGTGGACGTCGTCGAAGGATACGACTCCTGGCGTTACGAGAACCGGCGCGGCCGCCGGCGCAATCGCCGGGACCTCGACGCGATCGGTCGCGCGCTCGACGAGGCAGCGCGCCGCGGCCATCCCGTGCGGACGGCCCTCGACCTTCCCTCCGGCACGGGGCGCCTCGTGCCGCTGTTTCGCGACCGCGGCATCCGCGGATTCGGCGCCGACATCTCGCTCGCGATGATGAGCCGGGCGCGAAAAAAGTACGGGCGGCTGCGCGTCCTGCGCTGCGACGCATCCGCCATTCCGATGTCCGACGCATCCGTCGACGCCGTCCTGGCCATCCGCTTCTTCTTCCACCTCGATGGTCCGGCGCGACGGCAGGTGCTCCGTGAGATGCGCCGCGTCTCGCGGAGATGGCTCGTGCTCGACCTTCGGCACCGGTACAACCTGCGCTGGGTGAGCTGGCATGTGCGCCGCCGGCTCGGTCTTCTCCGCGAGGTGCCCTTCCGCTATTCGCGCGAGGCGATGGAGCACGAGCTGCGGGACGCCGGGCTCGCCTTGGTCGCGGCCGCGCCCTCGCGCCGCTACTTCGGCTGGCTGTCCGACAAGTGGATCGTGCTGGCCGAGAAGCGGGAGGACTGAGCCCGAATCGTTCGAAAGGCGTCCCAGATCCGATCGGCGATCTCGCGCTTGGGGGCCCGCTCGACGGTCTGCCGGGACCCGTCGCGGCCGAGGATCAGCACCTCGTTCTCCTCGGCGTCGAACCCGACGCCCGCGCGGCCGACGTCGTTCACCACGATCAGGTCGGCGCCTTTCGCCTCCATTTTTCGTCGGCCCCGTGCCTCGAGATCCTGCGTTTCGGCGGCGAAGGCAACGACCGTCTGCGCCCGCTTCAGGGGCCGGAGCGAGGCGAGCACGTCCCGGCCGGGCGCGAGCGCGACGGAGATCGCGCCGGCGTCGCGGTGCAGACGCTCGGGCCGCGCCTCGGGGATGAAATCCGCGACCGCCGCCGCCATCACGAGACCGTCGCACTCGGGGAACTCCTCGAGGAGCAGCGCGTGCAGCTGGTCCGCGGTCTCGAATCGAAGGATCCGAAGGCCTTCGGGCGCGGGCGACGGCGTCGGGCCGAGGAGCAGCGTCGCACGGCCTCCCCGGTCCCGGGCCGCCTCGGCGAGGGCGACGCCCATCTTCCCGCTCGAACGGTTGGATACGAATCGGATCGGGTCGAGCGGCTCCCGCGTGGGCCCCGCCGTGACGAGAAGCTTCAGCCCTTCGAGATCGCGGCGCCCGTCGGCCAGCCGCAGGATCTGCTCCACGAGCGTGTCCGGCTCGGCCATGCGCCCCACGCCTTCGCGGCCCGATGCGAGCGGACCGGGCTCCGGGCCGACGATCGCCGCGCCGCGCACTCGGAGCGTCTCGACGTTGCGCCGTACGGCCTCGTGCTCCCACATCCGGGTCTCCATCGCCGGAGCGAGCAGGACCGGGCCGTGATGCGCGAGGAAATAGGTCGAGAGGAAGTCGTCGGCCAGCCCGTTGGCGAGCTTCGCGAGGGTGTGGGCGGTGGCCGGCGCGACGGCGAGAACGTCCGCCCAATCCGCCAGCGCGACGTGATCCACCGTCGGGCGCGACGCGTCGCCCTCGCCCCAGACCTCCGTGTGAACCTCGCGCCCCGAAAGCACCGCGAACGTGAGCGGAGAGACGAAATAGCGGGCGCCGCGCGTGAGAACCACCTGAACTTCCGCGCCGCGCTTCATGAGACCGCGGGCCACTTCGGCCGCCTTGTACGCGGCGATGCCGCCGGAGACGCCGAGGACCACGCGGCGGGCGCGAGACATGGAAGTCGGAGGAGGACCGGAGGACCGGGCCGGCTACTCCGAGACGGCGGCTTCCTCGGCCTCGGAAACCTCGGCGGACTCTTCGGCGCCGCCCTCACCGGGCAGCTCCAGCACGCCGCCCTCTTCGCCGTAGTCCCAGCGGACGCGATTCTCTTCGAACTCCTGCGCGGCGAGCCGGGTCGGCTTCAGGGGCCGGTCCATCTCGAGCTTGGGCCGCGCGCCCCGCATGAGCTGCTCCGCGCGCCGCGCCACGAGCAGAACGAGACGAAACTTGCTGTCGACCCCCTCCGGCATCTTCTGAATCATTCGATCTCCTCGCCTTTCGTCCTTGGCCTTCAGCGGAATTCCCGGCGAAGCCTCTCCAGACGCTCCGCCTGGCGCAGCGGCACGAGGCGCCGCGCCCGAACGATCGATTGTAGCTCAAGAGTGGCCCGATTCAGGTCGTCGTTTACGATAACGTACTCGAAAGACGGGGCTTCCTGGATCTCTCGAGCGGCGTTGATGAGGCGTTTCCGGATCGCCTCGGGCCCGTCCAGGCCGCGCGTCACCAGCCGCCGTTCGAGCTCGGCCGGAGACGACGGCACGATGAAGATCGAGACGGCCCCGGGATGGACCTTGCGGACGTCCCGGGCGCCCTGGACGTCGATGTCGAGGACGACATCCTCCCCCGCGGCCAGGCGCGGCAGCACCTCGGCCTTCGACGTCCCGTAGATGTTGTCGTGAACCTCGTTGTGCTCGAGGAACTCCTCGCGCTGCACCATCCTCTGGAATTCCTCGACCGTGACGAAGTGATATTCGCGGCCGTTCTTCTCCCCTGCCCGCATGGGGCGCGTCGTGTGAGAGACGGAAAAGCGCAGCGGCGCGCCGGGAGGGGCGTCGAGCAGGCGGCGGATGAGGGTCGTCTTCCCGCCCCCCGACGGCGAGGACACGATGAAGAGGTCGCCGCGGGGGGATTCGCTCATTCGACGTTCTGGACCTGTTCCCGGATCTTCTCCGTCTCCGCCTTCATCTCGAGGACGCGGCGCGCGAGGTCGCGGTCGCGGGCCTTGGAGCCGAGGGTGTTGATCTCGCGCAGGATCTCCTGGGAGAGGAACTCGAGCTTCTTGCCGACGGGCCCGGGCTCGCGTTCCACGAGATCGCGGAACTGGCCCAGGTGCCCCGCGAGACGCGCGAGCTCCTCGGCGACGTCCGAGCGCTCGGCCGCGAGGGCCGCCTCCTGCTCGAGTCGGCCCGAGTCGAGCGGCAGATCGGAGAAGAGCGTACGCATCCGCTCCGACAGAGTGGCCGCGATGGCGCGCACGATCTCGTCGCGCCGCGCCGCCAGCGGGACGAGCGCCGCTTCGAGCGCACCGATCCTGCCGCGGAGCTCGTCGGCCAGGCGCGCGCCCTCGATCTCCCGCATCGACACGACCGCATCCGCGGCCTGCTCGCCCAGCCTCTCGGTCGCCGCCAGCGCCTCGGGTCCGAAGCCGTCGGCCGCGCTCTCGACGGTGAAGAGCTGGGGGACGGAGAGCAGATCTCGCGCGTCGAGCTCGCCGCGGATCGGGTAACGGCGGGACAGGTCCGCCACGCGGGCGAGCAACGATTCGAGCAGGCGCTCGTCCACGGCGATCGTCGGTCCGGCAGCGCTCGAGCGGGTCAGCCGGAGCGTGACCTCGACCTTCCCGCGCGCGAGCCGCCGGCCGAAGGCCTGTCGCAGAACGGGCTCGAATGCCGCCTCGGAGTCGCGGACGCGAACAGTCAGATCGAGGAACCGGTGGTTGACCGAGCGCGCCGTGATCTCCGCGTTCCAGTCCGGCCCGACCGGCCCCTGCGCCCGGCCGTATCCGGTCATGCTGCGCAGGGTCACGGCACCGCACCGATCGCCGGGGCCGCGGCGTCGGCCTCGGAGAAGAACTGCATCTCGTGGAGCCTGCGGTAGACCCCGGACCGAGTCAAGAGCTCGGCGTGGGTGCCGCTCTCCGCGACGCGTCCGTCTTCGAGCACGATGATCCGGTCGGCGCGCCGCACCGTCGAGAGCCGGTGCGCGATGACCAGCGTCGTGCGGCCCGCCATCAGGTTCGATACGGCGCGGGCCACGAGCGCTTCGGACTCGACATCGAGCTGCGAGGTCGCCTCGTCGAGGATGAGGACCGGGGCGTCCTTGTAGAGGGCCCGCGCGATCGCGAGGCGCTGCCGCTGCCCTCCGGAGAGGCGCGCGGCCCCCTCGCCGACCGGCGTGTCGTAGCCGAGCGGAAGCTTCTCGAGGAATTCGTCCGCGCACGCGGCCCGCGCGGCGGCCAGGACGCGTTCCGACCGCGCTTCCGGGTCGCCGTAGGCGATGTTTTCGCGCGCCGTCGCGTCGAAGAGGATCGTCTCCTGCGTGACCAGGCCGATCTGACTCCGCAGCGACGCGAGCGTGGCGTCGCGCAGATCGACTCCGTCCCAGGTGATCCGTCCGCCCGTCGGATCGTAGAGGCGCGGCAGGAGGTTCACGAGCGACGTCTTTCCCGCCCCGGAGTGTCCGACGATGGCCACGGTCTCGCCTCGGCGGATCTCGAGGTTCACGTCGCGGAGCACCGGCTCTTCTCCGTACCGGAACGCGACGCGCTCGTAGCGGATCGCCTGGAGGAGTGGCGGCAGATCGCGGGCGTCCGGCTTCTCGACGATCTCGTTCTCCGTGTCGATGAGCTCGAAGATCCGCGTCGCCGACGAAAGGGCGAACTGCAGCGCCAGGTTCGTCCGCGTGACGTCCTTCAGGGGCTTGTACAGCATGAGTACCGCCGCCAGGAACGACAGCAGCTCTCCGACCGTCATCCGGCCCTGGTGGATCTGGCCGGCGGCATAGGCGAAGACGGCGGCGAGGCCGAGGCCCGCCAGGATCTCCATGAGCGGCGAGTTCAAGGCCTGGATCCGGATCGTCCGGAGGCTGACGCGGAAGTACCGGTCGTTGGCCTCGCGCAGTCGCTCGGTCTCGTAGTCCTCCATGCCGTAGGTCTTGATGACCCGGTTGCCCTTCAGCGTCTCGGACAGCCGCGTCCCCATCTCGCCGATGCGTTCCCGCGAGCTGATCGCCGTGCGCCGTAGCCGGCGCGCGTTCTCGACGATCGAGACGAGAATGACCGGCGTGACGACGAACACGACGAACGCCAGCCGCGCGTTCAGCGAGAAGACGTACACGAGAACGAACAGGATGGTCAGCGCGCCCTGCGCGAAGTCGGCCAGCCGGCTGCCGAAGGCGAGCTGGATCTGCTCGACGTCCGTGAGGAGCCGGCTCATCAGATCGCCGGTCGAGGCGCGGGCGTAGAAGCGGCTCGACTGCCGGATCAGGCGTTCGCAGGCGTCGCGCCGCAGGTCGCGGACCATGCCGAGCCCGATGCCGTTGAGCTCGTATTCGGAGACATAGGACAGGACGTTCTTCACGAGAAGCGCCGCCGCGAGGAGCAGGGGGACGGCGAACCGGCTCGGTATGCCGGCCGCCGACGCCGCCGCGATCGCCTTCAGGTAGCCGCTCTCGAGCAGCCGCAGGAGCGGCGCCGCGCGCCCGGACGCCGAGCTCTTGAGTCCCGTCAGAGACGCCGCGGCGCCCGCGCCAAGCGTGTCGTCGATGACCTTGTTGAGGAGAAAGAGGAGCAGCACCGTCGCGAGCGAGACGACCGCCATCGCCAGCAGCGCGGTGACGGCGCGCGCCCGGTAGCGCGAGAAGTAGCCGAGAAGCCGCGCGAAGGGACGTCGGGCGGTCGGCTCGGAACGCATCATCGCCCGGCCGCGAGGGCGGGGGCGCGGGTTCCTCCCTCCACGACCTCCAGCACGGCCTCGGCCGCGCGGTCGCTCGCGCCCGGAGGGCCGAGCTCCCGGGCCACGCGCTCGAGGCCCCGCTTCATCGTATGCCGGCGTTCGTCCGAGTCGAGCAGGCTCTCCGCTTCGGCCGTGAGCGCCTCCGGCGTCAGCCGGTCCTGGAGGATCTCCGGCACGACGCTCTCCTGGGCCACGATGTTGACGAGCGAGATCCACGGCACGCGCACGAGCGCGCTGCCGATCGCGAAGCTCGAGCGCGACGTCCGATAGACGACGACGAGCGGCGTGCCGCAGAGCGCGACCTCGAGCGTCGCCGTTCCCGAGGCGACGAACGCGACGTCCGCCGACGCGATGAGCCGGTGCACCCCCGGTCCCGCCAGCCGCACGCCCGCTTCCTGAGCTCCGGGATAGAGGTCCGGGGACAAGCCGGGCGCCAGCGCCGCGAAGGTCTCCACGCCGCGCCGCGAACGCAGAATCGCGGCGGCGTCGCGCATCGGAGGCCAGTGCCGCCGAACCTCCGATCGCCGGCTTCCGGGCAGAAGGACGAGGCGCCGGCCCGTCTTCGCGGGCGGCTCGGGCTCGGCGGCGAGGGCCTCGCGTACGTCGTCCACGACCGGATGGCCGGTGCAGACCGCGTCCGCCCCGTACTTCGCGTAGATCGCCGTTTCGAAGGGGAAAAGCG
The DNA here is from genome assembly GCA_036558325.1 of Thermoanaerobaculia bacterium. Classification (GTDB taxonomy): domain Bacteria; phylum Acidobacteriota; class Thermoanaerobaculia; order UBA5066; family Gp7-AA6; genus DATBFU01. The sequence continues at coordinate 30,905 of DATBFU010000073.1, forward strand.
TGAGGATGCGCCGCGCACGCTCGGCGATCACCCGGGCGCGCCCGGGCCTCCAGGCCCACACCTGCGGGCTCACGTAATAAATGAGCGGGATGCCCTCCTGCCGCAGCCGCCGCGAGAGCGCCGCGTGGAAGTCCGGAAAGTCGATGAGCACCGCGGCCTCGGGACGGCGCCGCGCCGCGGCGGCCCGGAGCGCCGACAGCGCCCGCAGAACCGCCGGCAGGCGCTCGAGCACCTCGGCGAACCCCATCACCGAAAGGTCCTCGGCCCGAGCCAGCCGCTCGAGACCCGCCGAGGCCAGGCGTCCTCCGCCCATGCCGAACGCCGTGAGCGAAGGGCGCCGGCGGCAGAGCGCCTCGAGAAGGCGCGCTCCGTGGAGGTCTCCGGAAGCTTCCCCGGCCGAGATCAGAAGGTTCAAGACGCCGCCATTACACCTTTCGGTCCGAAAGCGAGGGCTCGCCTCGCGCCCCCTCAGCTCGGGAACGGGTACATCAGCCAGGCGACCGCGAGACCTCCCCCCACCAGGCATGCGATGAGGATGCCGAAGAGCTTCCAACGCTCCCGGCGGCCGTCCCGCCACAACAGCGCGAAGAACGCCGAGACGAGGAGGGCGTACGCCGTCATGATGAGGAAGTGATCGGCCGGCAGGAGGGCGGCGATCACTTCTTCCGCCCCGTCGCGATGTCGAAGACGTCGAGCATGAGGAGCAAATTCATCAAGCCGGCGGTCAACAAATACGCGCACCCGTACTCGTAGGTCGGCGCGAGGACCGTGCCTCCGATGTTCGACGAGAGCAGGCGCGCCGACAGATTCAGGATTCCCGCGCCGTACACGGCGAACGTCGCGAGAATCGTGAGCGGCTGCCCCGCCTCGATCGTGTAGAGGCGGCCCTCGAACGACAGGCCCAGCACGAAGCAGGCCGTCACGATGGCCGCAAAGAGAACGCCCGTGCGACGGCGCCCGAGGTAGAAGTGACCGAGACCCGGGACGATCCACGCGAGGACCACCGCGGTGGCCGCGCGGCGCTGCGGGACGGCGTGGTCGCTCACGCGGCGGCGCCCGCGAAGGCCCGCTCGAGCTTCCGGCGTGTCTCCTGCAGCTCTTCGGGAACAATCCGCACGTCCCCCGTGACCGTCATGAAGTTGGTGTCTCCTTTCCACCGCGGAACGACGTGCACGTGATAGTGGTCCGCCACGCCGGCTCCGGCGGCCGACCCGAAGTTGATGCCGACGTTCAGGCCGTCGGTCCGATAAGTCTCGACGAGCACGCGCTCGGCCCTCGCGACCGTCGCGATCAGCTCGTGCAGCGTCTCGACGTCGGACGCCGACAGCCACGCATCGTGCCGGTACGGGGCGACCATGACGTGGCCGTTCGTGTAGGGGTATCGGTTCAGGATGACGAAGACCCGGCGGCCGCGAAGGACGACGAGCGCGTCATCATCCCGCTTCGAAGCCGCGGCTTCGCAGAAGATGCAGGCTTTGGACTTGTCGGCCACCAGGTACTCGTACCGCCAGGGCGCGAACAGGACTTCGGGCATCGGGGTCGCGGGCCGCTCAGCGCTTAGCGGTTGATCAGCTCCTTCAGTTCCTTCCCGGGCTTGAAGTACGGGATCTTCTTGGCGGGGACCGCGACCTTCACCCCGGTCTTCGGGTTGCGCCCCATGCGGGCGCCGCGCTCGCGGAGGCGAAACGACCCGAATCCCCGGAGCTCGATCTTCTGGCCGTCCTTGAGCGAGCGCACGATGGCGTCGAAGACGGTATCGACGATGGCCTCGGCCTGTTTTTTCGTGACGTCGGTCGCGACGGCGACGCGCTCGATCAGTTCCGCCTTCGTCATATCGGTCCTCGCTGAAAGCCGGTTCGCTCCGGGCCGTCCCGGTACTCCCTACGCTTCCGTGGAAGGATCGTCCGCCTTCTTGCGGCTACGCTTCTTCTTGGCCGGCGCCGTTTCGGGGGCCGCCTCGGCGGGCGCCGGCTCCGCGGCCAGGGGCGCCGCGCCTTCCGCCCGTTCGGGAGCCGCGGCCGGCGCCTCCGCCGCGCCGCCTTCCAGGTTCAGGCCCGAGAGCCCGACCTTCATCTCGGCATCCTCGATGCGGAGGATCCGGGCCCGGACCGTATCGCCCTCGTGGTAATGGTCCGTGAGCTTTCCGCCGCGCGGGACCGGCGTCTCCGAGACGTGGAGCAGGCCCTCGACGAGCCCGTCGATCTGGATGAAGACGCCGAAATCCGCCACGCGCGAGACGACGCCTTCCACGACGTCGCCGGGCTGATGCTTGCCCCGGAAAGTCTGCCAGTCGTTCGGCTGGAATTCCTTGATCGAGAGAGAAATCCGCCGGTTCTCCTGGTCGATCGACGTGATGATCGCCTCGACGTCGTCGCCTTTCTTGAGCACCTCGGAGGGATGCTTGACGCGCTTGGTCCAGGACATGTCGGAGACGTGCACGAGCCCGTCGATCCCTTCTTCGAGCTCGACGAAGGCGCCGAAGTCGGTCAAGTTGCGTACCTTGCCCGACACGCGGCTGCCGACCGCGTATTTTTCGAGCACGCTGTCCCAGGGGTCCGGAAGCGTGTCCTTGAGCGACAGCGAGATCCGGCGCGCGTCCCGGTTGACGTCGGAGACGACGGCCTCGACCGTGTCTCCGGGCGACACGACCTTGGACGGGTTCTTGACCTTCTTGGACCAAGACATCTCGGAAACGTGGACGAGACCCTCGACGCCCTCCTCGAGCTCGACGAACGCCCCGTAATCGGTGACGTTGGTGACGCGGCCGGTGACGCGGGAGCCCGCCGGGTACTTTTCGGGAACGTGAGACCAAGGATCCTCGGTGAGCTGCTTCGTGCCGAGCGACACGCGCTCCGTCTCGCGATCGAACTTCAGCACGACGACGTCGATCTCGTCGCCGACCTTGACGAGGTCGGACGGATGGTTCACGCGGCCCCAGGACATGTCGGTGACGTGGAGGAGCCCGTCGAGCCCGCCGAGGTCCACGAAGGCGCCGTAATCCGTCAGGTTCTTCACCGTGCCGCGGAGCACGCGGCCCTCCTCGAGCAGCTGCAGGGTCTCCTTCTTCTTCGCCTCCTGCTCGACCTCGACGACGGCCTTCCGCGACAGGACGATGTTGCCGCGCTTCTTGTCGACGGAGATGACTTTGAAGTCGAAGTCGCGTCCGCGCAACGACTCGAGGTTCTTGACGGGCTTGACGTCCACGAGCGAGCCCGGCAGGAACGCCTTGACCCCGATGTCCACGGCGAGGCCGCCCTTGATGCGATCGATCACTCGCCCCCGGACGGTCGTGCCCGAGCGGTACGACTTCTCG
>DATBFU010000074.1:0-1523 GCA_036558325.1 Thermoanaerobaculia bacterium
ACGCGTTGCCTTCATCAGGCGCCAGGCGACCGAGCTCAATGTCGTTGTCGTGACCCTTCACACGCACAGGCTCGCGGTCGTCGCAAGGGACGTCATTCCGCGGCGCCCCCTCTGGGCGCACGACGGCAGGCGTCTCTTCTATGTGGCCGTGCGCGCCGCCTAACAGTGGGAAGGCCGCCAGCGGCACCGCGGCCGGGGCTAATCCTTGACGAAACCCTAAAGCCCTTCTAACACGTCCGGAGTACGGTCGGCGGACATGAACAGGCGCGTGGCCGTGATCTCGCTCGTCTCCGCCGCACTCTGCGGATCTGCCCTTGCCGTCGACGCGCCGTCCCGCGAGCACCTCTACGGCAACACAGACATCTTCGTAATCAACCTCGACGGCAAAGGGCGCCGCGACCTGACCAGGAGCCATCGCGGCGAGGACTCGTCGCCCGCGCTCTCGCCGGACGGTCGAAGACTGGCCTACAACCGCGTTCGCTCGGAAGGCGGCTACGCACTCACGAGCGTGTACGTCATGCCGGCCCGCGGAGGGCCGTCGCGGCGGATCGTGGGCCCGGAGGCGGTCGGACCGACGTGGTCGCCCGATGGGAAGCTGATCGCGTTCGGTCGGGGAGAGCGCGTCGGCGTCGTCAGACCGGACGGACGCGGTCTCAGGTGGATTCCGGACGCCGTCGGCGCGACATGGCTGAACCGAAGGCGGCTCGCATTCCTCACGGAAGTCGGTGACTTTGCGGAAGCGATCGGCATCTCCACCGCAGACGGCGGCGACTCGAACGTGATCATGCGGGCCGAGGACGTCGGGGCCGTTGAGATCGCCGACGTGAGCGCAGCGCCGAACGGCCGGGCGGTCGTCTTCACCACAGCCATCCAGGACTTTGAGCGCCATTATTCGCTGAGCCTCGTCGACGGGTCGTCTCGGCTGGTCTGGGACGGCCACGCAGATGTTGCGTGGTCACCCACCAGCCGGCGCCTCGTCGTCGCCTCCCCGGAGAAAGGGCTCATCACCGTCGGCCCCGGCGGAAAGAAGCCCCGGCCGTTCCCTCGCGCACGGAAGCTGCAGCCGAAGCTGCCCTCGTGGTCGCCCGACGGGAAGCACATTGCGTTCCTCGGGGCTCCCGACGACTTCGGGACATTCGACCTGATGTTGGTGAACGTCCGAACCCGCTCGTTGCGGGTCGTCGACGCCGGCGTCGAGTACAGCCGGCCGCTCTGGTCGCCGGACGGGCGTCGCCTGTACTACGTGTCGAAGCTCTGAGCCCGGCGGGCGCTAGCTTCCGGTCGAGCCTCGGCGCATCTGCTCCGCAGCCTCGCGCCCGCGCGCATGGACCGACTGCCGGCGATCGGAGATCTCGGGCGGGACGCTCTCCGCCTGGTCGATCGGCGTCTCGGCAGACTCGAACTCCTCGCGGTCGTCGGCGACGACGCGCGACTCGGCGAGCTTCGTCTTCAGCGCCTCGACGTGCGGCTCGGGGACGGCCGGAGCGGGTGGACGCCGGACGAGAGCGCGGTACGCGGCCGCT
>DATBFU010000075.1:0-55929 GCA_036558325.1 Thermoanaerobaculia bacterium
CGGGCGCGCTTCGCGGTCCTGCCCGCTCTGCTTTCGCTTGCCGCGATCCTGAACACGGCGCCGGCCGGAGCTCTCGATCCGCGCAAGGCGATCACGCAGTACAGCCATCAGGTCTGGCAGGCGCGCGAGGGACTGCCCCAGAACTCGATCCACGCCATGATCCAGTCCCGCGACGGCTACCTCGGGCTCGGCACGCAAGAGGGCCTCGTCCGATTCGACGGCGTCCAGTTCACCGTGTTCGACCGGTCGAACAGCCCGTGGATGAAGAGCAACTACGTCCAGGCGCTTCTCGAGGACCGGGAGGGCGGCATCTGGATCGGCACGAACGGCGGCGGCGCGACACGCTGGCGCCGCGGGGAGTCGCTCACGCGGACGACGAAGGACGGGCTCGCCGGCGACCAGGTCACCTGCTTTCTCGAGGACGCGCGCGGCGCGCTCTGGATCGGGACGACGGCGGGCCTCTCGCGATACGAGGGCGGGCACTTCACGTCCCAGGACCTTCCGATGGACCTGCGGCGCGGCGACGTGCGCGCGCTCGCCGAAGACCGCCAGGGAAGCCTCTGGGTCGGCACGGCCGGCGGCGCTCTCTTCCGCCTCGCGGAAGGCCACTGGGAGGCCGAAAAGATCCCGGGCCTCGCCGGCAACGCCATCCGCGCGCTCGCCCGCGACCGCGAGGGCAATCTCTGGATCGGCACCGAAGGCGCCGGTCTCGCGCGCTGGAGGGACGGCGAGGTCACGCACTCGGCCGTCTCGAGCGGTCTTTCCGGCAGCAAGATCCTCTCCATTCTCGAGGACCGCGAGGGGAGCCTCTGGGTCGGCACCGACGGCGCAGGGCTCTCGCGCTTCGCCAGCGGCAAGTGGACTTCGTACGCCCCGAAGCAGGGCCTCTCGAACGGCTTCGTGGCCTCGCTCTGCGAGGACCGCGAAGGAAGCCTCTGGATCGGCACGCACGGGGGCGGACTGAACCGCTTCGCGGACGGCAGCTTCACGCGCTTCGGGACGTCGGAAGGGCTCTCCTACGACGACATCTCGACGTTCCTCGAGTCCTCCGACGGAGCGCTCTGGATCGGCACGTGGGGCGGCGGCTTGAATCGCCTGAAGGCCGGCACCGTGACCGCCTACGGTTCCCGCCAGGGCCTCACCTACGACGAGGTCTCGTCGCTCGCTCAGACCGGCGACGGCGTCATCTGGGTCGGCACGTGGGGCGGCGGCCTGAACCGCCTCGTCGACGGCCGGTTCCAGTCCGCCGGACCGGGGGCGCCCAAAGCCGAGAAGGTGAGCTGTCTCGCGACCGACCATTCCGGCGCGCTCTGGGTCGGAACGCTCGGGTCGGGCCTCTCGAGGCTCACGAACGGAAGCTGGACGACCTGGACCGCGAAGGACGGCCTGCCGAACGACAACATCCGCTCGATCGTGGACGCGCGCGACGGTTCGTACTGGATCGGCACCGACGGCGGTCTCGCCCACTTCACCGGCGGCGTCTTCCGCCGCTATGGCGTGGCGGACGGTCTCAACAGCGACGCGATCTACTCGGTTCTCCTCGACCGCGACGGCGCGCTCTGGGTCACGACCCTCGGCGGCGGCCTCCACAAGTTCGACCGCGACCGATTCCTCCCGCTCACGACGGAGCGCGGGCTTTTCGACAGCGTCATCTTCCAGATCCTGGACGACGACTCGGGCTACATCTGGATGAGCTCCAATCGCGGCGTTTACCGCGTGGCCAAGACCGATCTCGACGAGGCCAGCCGGCAGCCGCGCAGGACGATTCCCTGGCGTCTCTTCGGCACGACGGACGGCATGGAGTCGAGCGAGTGCAACGGCGGCAACCAGCCGGCGGGCATCCGCACGCGCGACGGCCGCCTGTGGTTCGCGACGCTGCGGGGCGCCGTCGTCGTGGATCCCCAGAACCTCGAGACCAACGCCGTGCCGCCCCCGGTGCAGATCGAAGAGGTCATCGTCGACAAGCAGGCGCTCGACGCGTCGCGCGACGCGCAGCTCAAGCCCGGATCCGGCGCGCTCGAGTTCCACTACGCGGGCCTCTCCTTCCTCGCGCCGCAACGCGTCCGTTTCCGTTACAAGCTGGAAGGTTTCGACAAGGAGTGGATCGAGGCGGGAACGCGGCGCGCCGCCTACTACACGAACCTCCCTCCGGCCCGGTACAAGTTCCACGTGATCGCCTGCAACAACGACGGCGTCTGGAACGAGCAGGGCGCGACGTTCGCCTTCGCGCTCGCGCCGCATCTCTACGAGACGCGGTGGTTCTTCTCGATCTGCGCCGGCATCCTTCTCTTCCTCGCGACCGGGCTCTACCGTCTGCGCGTCCAGGGGCTGACCCACCGCAAGGCCGAGCTCGTGCGGCTCGTCGGCGAACGGACGCGCCAGCTCGAGGAGGCGAACCAGCGCCTCGAGCAGGCCAACCGCGCGCTGCGCCGCCTCTCCTCGCAGGACGGCCTCACCGGAATCGCCAACCGCCGCCAGTTCGACGAGGTGCTCGATCTCGAATGGCGGCGCGCGTACCGCGGACAGAACCCGATCTCGCTCCTGATGATCGACATCGACCATTTCAAGGCGTTCAACGACGCCTACGGCCACCAGCGCGGCGACGACTATCTGAAGACGTGCGCCAGCGCGCTGCGCGACGGCCTGAACCGGCCGGGAGATCTCGTCGCGCGCTACGGCGGCGAGGAGTTCGTCGTGATCCTGCCGACGACGGACGAGACCGGCGCGATGTCGTGCGCGGAGAGGCTGCGCGCGAACGTCCTCTCGATCGAGATCCCGCACGACCGGCCGGGCAATCCGCTCACCGCCACGGTCTCCATCGGCGTCGCCACCGCGATGCCGCGGGAAGGATCGTCCTCCGCCACGCTCATCGCCGCGGCCGACGAGGCGCTCTATCGGGCCAAGTCGGAGGGGCGGAACCGCGTGCGGGTGAGCGAGACCGTAACCGCGTAGCTGGCGTCCCCGAGCTGTCATCCCGAGCGGAAGCGGGGGATCCCGAGCTCCGCCGGCCTCTAGCGACAGAACTCGGCGTAGACGTCGAGGAAGTCGGACGCGTCGAGGTTTCGAACCGAGAGTCCTCGGGCGGCGCCCGCCGCTCGGAGGCGCGCCTCGAGGGTGGACCGAAATCGCGCGTCTGGTCGCAACCGCTCCGGCTGGTCAAAAACCGTTCCGCTCACGCGCAGAAGCCCGTTGCAGGTCGCGCTCCGCTTCGACCAGGCCTGGGAGAGTTCGGCAAACAGCCGATCGTCCCAGAATTCGAAGATCCACCAGTTCCGAAACGCGAGAACGTCGAAGCGGCGCCCTCCTGAACCCACCTCGTAGCGGTCGATCGGAGGCGAGTCGGAAACGCGTTCCGCGAACCGAAAGCTCGAATTGTAGTAGCGCGTAAATAGCGCGACCAGCCCGAACTGGTCCGCAGAGACGTTACCCGTTCGTCGAAAGTCCGCGTCGTGGACCTCGAGGATCGGCGCCAGACGATCCGGAGCCGGATGAAGGAGGGCGGGCAGCTGAACGAAGAAGTCTGTCGCCAAAACCGCCGCGAGCCCTCCGAGAGCAGCAACCCGCCCGCGGCTTGGAGCATCACGGATCGTGGCATCCACGGCAACCATCCCCGCAAGGAGCGCGAAGACGAAGATCAGGAACTGATGACGCATCTGCCCGCCAAAGGGATACATCCCGCACAGTCCGAGAACCATCCCGCCGACAAGAAGGATGGCGAGGAACGCGAGAGGGAAAAGCCGCCGTGACGATCGTTCGTCTAGGCGTCGTTCGCGGACCATCGCCCACAGACAAGCCGCAAGAAGCGCCGCCAGGACCGGAACGGCGATGCGCGCGCGAGAGACGGCAACGGGCGAGAACAGGTTGAACGTCCCGCGGAGATTTCGCAGGAGGAAGCTCGGAACCGTGTCGCGCAACGGCTGATAGTAGAAACTCGGGAGAGAAGAGAGCGGCATCACCCATCGTTTCGCCTGCGCCTCGTAGAGATAGACGCCGACCGCGAGCGGCGGCAGAATCATCGCGAGGTCGGCCAGCCAACGCTTCGGAAGATTCCTTCGCATGGTCTCGCGATACTCGGGGACGAGAGCGGCAAGGAGGAAGGGGGCGCCGATACACGCAGTCGTATAGAGACCGGCGAAGTAATGAAACGAGATCGCGACGCTCGTCAGAGAAGCAAATGCGACGCGGCTATGCCCCCCTCCCGCGACTCCTGGCGGCCCGACGAGCCTCAAGTACGACGAGAAACTCGCAAGGACCAGCAAGATACAGACCGAGTACGACTCGACCTCATTCGACAGCCGGATGGGATTGATCGCGAAGCCCATGACCGCGGCACCCAAGGCGGCGGTCGCCGCGCGACAATCGAGACCCAGCAGGATCCTTCCAACGAGAAACACCGATCCGACGCCAGCCACGAGACCCCAGAAGCGATACGACAGAACCGATCGGCTCACCGCATCGGAAATTCGAAGGAGAACGAGGTAGGCCGGCGGGTGCTGGAGGTTCAGCCACTCCCTCGAGAGGTTTCTCGCGATGAAGACGTGCCAGAACCCGTTGTAGTCGATCGGACGGCGAAGGCAGTCCAGGAGCCGCGGAGCCGCGGCGGCCATCGCGACAGCCGCAATGGCCGTCCGCGCGCCCCTTACGCCTCGAGCTTCTTTCGCGCGTTCTTCAAGAGCAGCAGGCACAGGATGCCGAACGCCACCGCGCAGAGGATTCCGCCGCTCACGAGCCCGTTCTTGAGCTCCGGGAACAGCTTCGTCCCGAAATCGAGCCGCTCGAGGAGCGTCGGCGCCTCCATCTTGAGGACGCGGTCGCCGAAAAACGCCACGAAGGCGATGAGCACCCCGCCGAGCGAGCCGCCGGCAACGAGCCCCGTCGCGTAGAGCATCCCCGAAGAAAGCTCGCTCTCCTCCTTCGCGACGCCCTCTTTTCTCTTGCGCCAGCTGTCGACGAACGCCTTGATCATTCCGCCGACCCAGATCGGGGCGGTCGTCGAAACCGGAAGGTACGCGCCGACCGCCCAGGAGAGCGCGTGCGCGCCGGCGAGCTGCGCCATGAAGGCCAGGAAGACGCCCACGAGCACCGGCGCCCACGGCAGGTTCTGCGCGAGCAGCCCCTTGATGATCGTGGCCATGAGGGTGGCCTGCGGGGCCGCGAGCTTCGGGCCGCCGATGCCGTGCGCCTCGGTGCCGCGATAGGTCTGATCGAGCACGAACAGCGTGATGGCGATGACGAAGGCCGACGTGACGACGCCGATGATGAAGCCGAGCTGCTGCGAACGCGGCGTCGCGCCCACGATGTAGCCGGTCTTCAGGTCCTGCGACGTCGCGCCGGCGTTGGCCGCCGCGATGCAGACGATCGCGCCGACGCAGAGAGCGACGGCCTGATAAACGTCGCCCTTCCAGCCGATCACGACGAAGACGATGCAGGTCATCATGAGCGTCGCGATCGTCATGCCCGAGATCGGATTCGACGATGTGCCGATGATGCCGACGATTCGCGAGGAGACCGTCACGAAGAAGAAGCCGAAGATCACGACGAGCAGCGACATGAGGAGGGACTGCGGGAAGGGCCCGTGCGGGAAGTTCGGCAGGATCGCCAGGATCACGACGATCGCGAGCGACCCGAGGAGAACGACCCCCATCCCGAGGTCCTTCTCCGTCCGGCGCGTCCCGGTTCCGGCTCCTCCCCCGCCGCCGAAGCTCTTGATGGACTCGCGGAAAGCCGAAACGATCGTCGGCAGCGTCTTGATGAGCGTCATGACGCCCGCGCACGCCACGGCACCCGCGCCGATGTAGCGAATGTACGCGCGGTAGATCCAGTTCGCGTAGGAGTTCGAAGCCATCCAGGCGTCCGAGAAGCCGAGCGCCTTCAGGTCCGTCACGACCCGGCTCTCCGGCACGAAGATCGCGATGAGAGGGATCAGCGCCATCCATGCGAGGAGGCCTCCCGAGAAGAGCTCTCCCGCGATGCGCGGCCCGATGATGTAGCCGAGGCCGAGATATTCCGGCGTCACCGCGATGTCGAGCGTCGCCGCGGGATAGACCGTCGATTCCTTCTTCGTGCGAAACCAGATCGGCGTCTCGTTCCAGAGCCCGAGCACTCCGTACAGAAACTTGTACAGGAGCGACGCGCCGACGCCGGCGAACACCATCTTCGCGAGATTGCCGCCTTTCTCCCCCGCGATGAGGACGTCGGCGCACGCGGTGCCCTCGGGGTACGGCAGCTTCCCGTGCTCCTTGACGATCAGGGCGCGGCGCAGCGGAATCATGAAGAGCACGCCGAGGGTGCCGCCGAAGATCGCGAGCACCGTGATCTGCAGGTACTGGAAGTACTCGCCGCCGCCCGAGAGAAAGAGCAGCGCCGGGACCGTGAAGACGGCGCCGGCGGCGACGGACTCGCCGGCCGACCCGATCGTCTGGACGATGTTGTTCTCCAGGATCGTGGACTTGCCGATCTTCTTGAAGACGGCGATCGCGAGGACCGCGATGGGAACCGAAGCCGAGACCGTCAGGCCGGCGCGCAGCGCCAGATAAACCGTGGCCGCGCCGAACAGGATGCCAAAGAAGACGCCGAGCAGGATGGCCTTTGGGGTGAACTCCGGAGGCGACTCCGAGTCGGGTACGTACGGCCGAAACTCCGCCGCGGGCCCGGAATGGTTCGCCATGCCACCTCCGTGTCGAGTTGGAGGCTTTCTAGCACGGGCCGCGGAGCCCGGAGAAGGGATTTCGTCGCGAGGCGCCCCGACGGGGCGCGATCAGACGCCTCAGGTGCCTCCGAACCCGACGGTCACCTGTCCTCCATCGAGGATGACGGGCACGCGCCGGCCGCCCGAGACGCGGATCATCCGCTCGAGCTCGGCCGCATCTTTTTGAACGTTGACGTATCGGAAGGGAACCCGCCGCTTCGCGAAGTCCTCACGGGCCGCGGTCGTGTAGGGTCAGGTGTCTTTCCCGAAGATCTCGACGCCGCGATCCTCCAAAGCCATGGATGAACCCTCCGACGCACAATCCTACCCGCTCCGATCTCCTGTGGATGCTATGATTTTCGAGCTCCTCATGCGCACGCCGCTGTTGAGCCTCTTCCTGATCGCGGCCGTCCCGACAGCCCCCGAAACCAGGGGAAGCGTCTCGGGACAGGTCGTGCTTGCCGCCGGCGGAACGCCGCGCGCGGACGCGTCGAATGCCGTCGTCTGGATCGAAGGCGCGCACCGGCCGCCGGGGGCGCCGCCCGCGGTCACGCCGCAGATGCGCAGCGACCAGAAGCGGTTTCTGCCGCGCGTCGTCGTCGTGTCGAAGAACTCCTCGGTGGATTTCCCGAACGTGGACCCGATCTACCACAACGTCTTCTCGGTTTCGGGAGCGAACCGGTTCGACCTCGGCCTCTACCGCAGCGGCGCCTCGAAGAAAAAGGAGTTCGACGAGCCGGGCCTGGTCCGCGTTTTCTGCAACATTCACCCGCAGATGGTCGGGTTCGTCGTCGTCGTCGACTCGGACTTCGCCGCCGTGACCGGACCCGACGGCAGGTTCCGGTTCGACGGCGTTCCCGCCGGCGAGTGGACCGTCAAAGCCTGGCACGAGGAGTCGGCGGCGCAGGCGTCCATTCCCGTCGCCGTCGGCGCGCGCGAAGCGCCGCCGGTCGCGATCCGGCTGGACGTCACGGGCTTCAAGTCCGAGCCGCACAAGAACAAGTACGGCAAGGACTACCCGCCGCAGGCCGCATCCGACGATGAGCGCTACTGAGCCGCCGCCTCGCGGCGCGACGACGAGCGGGCCGCCGCTGCTCGTCGGACTCAAGTTGCCGCCGCCCGAGCCGCCCAAGTTCTCTCTCGCGTGGAAGATCTTCCTCGCCGCGGCGCTCCTCATCGTCATCGCCGTGGGCGGCGCGATCGGCGTCTCGTCGCTGCGCGCCCGCAAGGTCGCCGACGCGAAGATCGAAGAGGACCTCAAGAAGTCCGGCCCCGCCTGGGAGTCCTTCCAGCAGACGCGTTATGCCGCGCTCCAGCGCGCGCTCGCGGTCGTCGTGAACAATCCGGGAATCATCGCGCTGATGTCCACGCCGGATCCGGCGACCGGGCATCCCGACGCGGCGACGGTGTTCGACACGTTGAAGCGCGAGCAGGCGTCGAGCGCCCGCGCCGACTTCTTCGTCGCCCTCGACCCACGCGGCGTCGGTCTCGCGCGCACCGACAAGCCGCTGCCCTTCAGCGCCGACCTGTCGCGCGTGCCGACCGTGGCGGGCGCGCTCGAGGGCGAGCAGACCGAGGGCATCTGGCTCTCGGGCGGCAGGCTCTACCACGTCGTGGGGGCGCCGGTCCTGGAAGGTGGAACCCGCGTGGCGGGCGTCATCGTCGCGGCGTTCCAGATCAACGACGAAGTGGCGCGCAGTCTCAAGACCCTGACAAACGCCGAAGCCGTCTTCCTCTCCGACGAGTCGAAGTCGGGCGAGGCGCCGAAGCCCGCGCTCGAGGCCTCGACGATGCAGGAAACGGGTCCCGCCGTGCTCGACGCCGTGAAGCGGCGGCCCGATCTCGTCGCGGCCGTGTTCCGGGAGGGCCGGACGGTCGGACCGCTCCCGCTCGAGGTGAGCGGCGACACGTATCTCGCGTATCTCCTCCCGATCCGCTCTTCGACGGACCAGATCGTCGGCGCCGCGATGGCTCTCCGCAGCCGTGCGCGCGAGCTGGCGCCGTTCCGGCAGATCCAGAACATCCAGATCCTCGTGGGCCTGCTCGCGGTGCCGTTCGCTTTCATCCTCTCCTATCTCTTCGCGCGGCGCATCACGGGACCCGTCGGCCGTCTCGTCCAGGCGACCGAGGACGTGCGCGTGGGCAACCTCGAGTCGGCGCAGCTCCCGGTCGAGTCGAAGGACGAGATCGGAATCCTCGCCCGCTCCTTCCGCGCGATGCTCGAGGAGCTCAAGGAGAAGGCGGCCCTCGAGAAGTACGTCGCGTCGCTCACGATGCGGCTCGGCGAAGACGGCGGCGCGACCGTCCCGTCGACGAGCGCGCGCACGGCCGCGGGCGCCGCGGACAGCGGGTCGCGATACGCGGAGCCCAAGGTCGGCGATCTCTTTGCGGGACGCTACGACATCCAGAGCATCCTCGGGCGTGGAGGCATGGGCGTCGTCTATCGCGCGCACGACCGGGATCTCGACGACCTCGTGGCGATCAAGACGCTCCGCAGCGACGCGGTGTCGGCCGACCCGACGCTCCTCGACCGATTCAAGCAGGAGATCAAGCTCGCCCGGCGCATCACGCATCCGAACATCCTCCGGACGCACGACCTCGGCGAGACGAGCGGGCTGCGGTACCTCTCGATGGAATACGTCAAGGGGATCACGCTCAAGCATCTCGTCGAGTCCGACCAGATCCTGCCGACGCCCGTCGCCCTCCGCATCGCGAAGCAGATGTGCGCAGGGCTCGCGGCGGCGCACGAGGCCGGCGTCATCCACCGGGACATCAAGCCGCAGAACATCCTCATCGAGCCGTCGGGCGGCCTGAAGATCATGGACTTCGGCATCGCGCGGCTGACCGAGGACCGCGGCATGACGGCGACCGGCACCGTCATCGGGACGCCCGACTACATGTCGCCCGAGCAGGCGCGCGGTCTTCCGCTCGACTTCCGCTCGGATATCTATTCGACCGGCGTCGTCCTCTACGAGCTCTTCACCGGCGCGCTGCCGTTTGAGGGAGACAGCCCCCTCGCGGTCGTCCTGAAGCACGTGCAGGAAAAGCCGCCGTCGCCTCAGGCGAAGAACCCGCGGGTGGACCCCAAAGTCGCCGCGATCATCCTGCGCTGCATGCAGAAGGATCCCGCCGAGCGCTTCGCGAGCGTGAACGAGCTCTACGAGGCGCTGTCGCGCGTGACGGCCGCCGCCGCTTGAGAGGGACGATTCTCGCCGCTTTGATCCTCGCGCTGGCCGGGCCGGCGGCCGCGGACGACTCGGTGTCGAACGTCGTTCCGGATCCGGCGCCGGCCGACGCCGCGCCGCCTTCGTTCACGCCGCATTTCACGTTCCGGTGGGACGCCCTCGCGCGCTACGACGACATCTACCATCTCCGTTTCCGGCCCGACATCGAGCGCGGCCGCTTCGAGGTGCGGCCCGAGGTCGGCTTCGAGGTCTCGGAGCGATTCCGGATCGGCGTGCGCGCCGTCGCGGACTACGGCACCGATCAGAACAGCCAGAACTCGGCGAATTTCGACAACTACCGGTCGCGCGGCGTCTCGGTCGAGCGCTACTACATCGAAGCGCGCCCCGGCGACTTCACGATCGACGCGGGCGCCTTCGGCATGCCGCTCCTCGCGACGGAGATGCTCTGGGACAGGGACATCCAGACGCCGGGGGTCGCGGTCTCCTGGCAGACCCGGACCGGCGGCGAGTCTCTCCTGGCGGTTTCGGGCGCCGGGTTCTACGGACCGCAATCGCAAGGCGACCAGACGCGGATCGGCGTGGGGCAGGTCGTCTGGCGAACGGGCGATCCGTCGCGGTTTCTCTTCGAGGCGGCCGGCTCGTTCTGGTATTTCGACCCGCACGACCTCAAGCTCTTCTTCGCCGACGGGCGTCCCAACCTCATCCGCCAGAACTACGCCGACGCCACGAATACGGGCCTTCTCTCGAACTACCGCGTCGGCGACGTCATCCTCCGCGTGCGGTTTCCGATCCTGGGAATCCCGGCCCTCGTCAGTCTGGACGGCGTCAAGAATTTCGGCGTCCGCGGCGCGGCGAAGGAGGACGGCGAAGACGAGGCTTTCGAAGGGAACGTCACGCTCGGGCGGCTCGGAACGCCGTGGAGCTGGCGGTTCTTCTACACGTTCCAGTACGTCGAGCGCGACGCGATCCTCGGCGCGTACAACACCGACGACTGGTGGTTCCACAGCTGGTACAGCGGGCACCGGATCGGGCTCGCGCTGACCGTCCTGCCGAACGTGTTCGTCCAGGGCTCCGTCGTTTTCCAACGGCGGCTGGACCGGCAGAATTATCTGAACCGGATCCTGGTGGATCTGGTCAAGATGTTTTGAGGGCGGGCGGGGACAAGCCCCGCCTCTACGGTTCCAGTGGCGTCGGGGTGGGCACGCGCCCCTCTACCCCTTCTTCTTCGGCAGCAGCTTCAGGCCGGCCAGGACCGACTCGATTCGCTTCCGCGTCGCTTCGCCGACGGGCACGGCGGGCAGACGCGCCGTCTCGCCGCAGCGCTTCATCAGCGCGAGCGCGCACTTGACCGGCCCCGGGCTCGGCTCGAGCGCGTTCATCTCCATCAGGCCGAAATACTTCTTCCACAGCCGCCGCGCCTCGACCCACTCGCCGTCGAGAGCCGCATTCACCGCCGCGGCCATCTCGGAAGGGATCTCGTTGGACGCGTCGGAGATCAGTCCCTGCGCGCCGAGGCCCAGCATCGCGAGCGCCGTCGTGTCGTTGCCCGCGAAGAGCAGAAAGTCATCCGCCATGACCGACGCGAGATGCGCGATCTTGGCGAAGTCGACCGAGGACTCCTTGACGCCGACGACGTTCGGGATCTCCGCAAGGCGCAGCACCGCCTCGACCCAGAGATCGGTCCCCGTCCGCGACGGAACGTTGGAGATGACGATCGGCAGATCCGTCGCGTCGGCGATCGCGGAGAAGTGGCGCACGAGCCCTTCCGTCGAGGGCTGGCTATCGGGGGTCACGGACAGGATGCCGTCGGCGCCGGCCTTGTCCGCGTCGCGCGCCCAGAAGGCCGCCTTCGCGGTGTGGTTTCCGCCCGCGCCGGCGAGGACGGGCACGCGCCCTCGCGACGCCTGGACCACCGCGACGGTGATCGCCTTGCGCTCCTCGCCCGAGATCGTGGCCGACTCCCCCGTCGCGCCGCAGGTGACGAGGAACGAGATTCCCCGGTCGATCTGCCATTCCACGAGCCGGACGATCGCGTCGAGATCGAGCCGCCCGCGGTCGTCGAACGGCGTGACGAGCGACGTCCCGCAGCCCTTCCAGGCGACGCGCGCCCGGGACTTCACGGAGCCTCCTGGGTCGGGATTCGGCGCGGATCTTCGATGGGCGCAAGCTACCACGGACGGCGGCGCCGGGCTTGCCCGGCATGTTTCAATAGATCCGATGTCGAGCACGGCCGCCGGACCGCTCTGTCCCCGCTGCCGGCGGCGCGTCGCCGCGTGGCGGCTCGATCACTGCGTGTACTGCGGAGAGCCCTTTCCGGAAGGATTCCGCGACGGCTTCGAGGAGCCGGCGGCGCTCCAGTGGATCGACCGGCCCGGCGTTCCGCCGGAAGCCTCGAAACAGCTCGAGATGCTCAAGGTCGTTCCTTTCGAAAAGAGTCCCCGGTCCCGGTCCTTCTCGGCGATCTTCGCGCTGCTCTCCCTTCCCGTCTTCGCGGTCATCTTCTATCTGCTCTATGGACTCGTTGCGCGGACGTCGCCGGCGAGCGCCGTGCTCATCGTGCTCGCGGGACTCGCGTTCCTGGGCTACCTCGCCTGGTCCTTCCTGCGCGCCAAGCCGTCGCGGTGAGCTTCGCGCTCAAGAATCCCTCGGAGCTTCTCGGGCGCGTCGGCGTCGCCGCGGACGAGAGTCTGCTCCTCGTCGACGCCCCCGAGCCGCTCGTCGATCTCTTCGCCGCGGCGCGCGGACCCGAAGCGCCGGTCGAAGCGGTCAGCGAGAGCCGCCTGCGCGCGGTCAAGGACGCCTTCGACGCCGTGCTCGTCTGGCGCGAGGACCGCGTCGGGTCCCAGGCGCTGCTCGCGGCGGCGGAGAAACGGCTCCGTCCGTCGGGCGTCATCTGGGTCGTGACGGCGATGCGGAAGGTGTCGGGACCGCGGACGCCCGCGGCGCATCGGCTGGACCGGCGCGATCTCGAGAAGGCGTTCGCGAAATCCGGCCGCCGCCTCGACCGCGAGACGCGGTTCTCGGCCTGGCACACGGGATATCGATTCGCGCCGCCGACGCCGGCGGAAGCGGCCGGTCGGACGCCGAAGGGCGGCGCCTACTCGACGTAGGGGTAGAAGCGCGCGGTCACGCGGAAGAAGCGGCCGCTCTCGGAGAGCACCGTGAGCTGGCAGCGCGTGACTTCGATCGTCGAGGAGAGGGAGACGCCGGGCGCGGTCAGAGTGACCGGATACTTCGTGCCCACCTTCAGCGGGTTGTCGAAGTCGAACTGAACTCCGGTCGGAGTCACGTCGATCACGCTGCGCGCCTTGTCCCAGCGGATCTTCAGCTCATACTGGTCCGGGGTCGGCCGCTTCCGGGATTGGGATCCGGTCGGTCTCTTGGGCTTCTCGGGGTCGCTCGTTCGTCCAGCCATCGGGGATTCCGGGATCGCCTCCGTTATTTCTTCTTCGCGAACGAAGCGGCCGCGCGAATCGCGGGCGCCAGGCCCTGCTTCTCGCGAATCGCTCGAACCTTCGCCTTCTCGGCCGCCTTGAGACGCCGCACGAAGCCCATGTAGCGGCCCTGGAGCTTGCGCAGCGCGAGGACCCGGGCGGTCGTCGCCCGGCGGCGCACGACCCGCGCGCCCCGCGCGATGGAGGCCGCGGCGCCGGTCTCCAGGGCGGCCAGCCGTTCCCGCAAATCGCGGATCTCGCGGTCGCGCGCCCGCAACGTCTCGCGGACCTGAGACATTCGGAGCTTCTTCTGCTTCACCAGGGCCGCCAGGACGTACTGCGCCTCATGCGACTTCAGATTCATCTCTCCCCCGCAATCGAAACCGGCGCCGAAGGGCGCCGACAGATCGTACGGCGGGGATTCTATCAGCCCGGTCCCGCGCTCAGGCGAGGACGTCGCGGCGCGCGAAGACCTCGAAGGAGACCGCGAGCGCACCGGCCGCCCACACCGCGAGCACCGCCACGGAGAACGGTACCGTCATCCCCGGGATCGGCGGCGGCGTCCCCGTGGCATAGTCGGGCAGCGGCAGGTTCGTGACGAACAGATATTTCTGGAACTCCCACGTCGAGGCGACCCGCGGCAGGATCGTTCCCAGGATCAGCGCGGCGAACATGGTTCCCATCGAGGCGGCCGTCGAGCGCAGGAGGACCGACGTCATGAACCCGATGACGGCGACGGCCGCGGCGGCGAACCAGGCCAGCCCGAAGGAGAGCACGGCGTCCTGCCACAGAGGAATCGCGCGCACGGCGGAAGAGTCGAGCGCCTCGCCCGGCGTCATGCGGAATCCCGTCAGGAACGGCATCCCCCAGCCCCGATAGCCGTAGGCGAGCCCTCCGAAGAGATACGCCACGACCCCGCCGACGAGGACCGTGAGGCCGACCGCGAGGAGCAGCGCGACGAGCTTCGACGCGAGCACGCGGCGGCGGCCGATCGGCCGCGTCAACAGGAGCTTGACGGTGCCCTCCGAGAACTCCGACGACACGATGTCCGCCGCGAAGACGATCGCGAGGAGCGGGAGAAGAAGGTAGCTCGACGCGCTCGCGAAGCCGCGCGCGAAGAGCGGGCCCGAGGTGTCCTCCGGGTTGATGTTGCGATCGAGGTGATACTGCAGGCGCGCGATCTCGAACTGCACCCAGCGCCGCTGCGTGTCCGGGAGCCTTCCCTGGCGCATCCAGTTGCGCATCCGGGCGACCTGCTCCTGCGTGTCGATGCGCCAGTCCTTCGTGTGAAACCGGCGCCGGCCCTCGACCTGCGCGAAGACGATGATGCCGATGAGCGCGACGAGGATCGCCAGGACGAGGCGGAACCGCCGGCGCTTCCACAGCTTCAGCACCTCGTTCTCGACGAGCGGCAGGAATCTCATACCGTCTCTCCTCCCGTGACCTCGAGGAAGACGTCCTCGAGCGTCGGTGCGCGGCGCTCGACCGCCGCGACTTCGACGCCCGCCTCGACGAGCGCGCGCACGGCCGCCGGAATTTCCGCACCGGCGGCGCCGACCAGGAACGCCTCCGGCCCCTCCTTCTCGACCCGGCCCGGGAAGACGCGTTCGAGAATCTCCTCCGCCCTCGGGCCCGGCCGCGCCAGGAACCGATGGCCCGAGGCGGCGCGCGCGACGAGCTCCTCGACGGGCCCGGTCGCGAGCGTCTCCCCGCGGTGGATGATCGCGACACGGTCGCACATCTGCTCGACTTCCGACAGCAGATGGCTTGACACGAAGACCGAGATGCCGCGCTCCTCGGCGAGCGCGCGCACGAGACGGCGGATCTCGCGGATCCCGGCCGGGTCGAGCCCGTTGGCCGGCTCGTCGAGGATCAGGACGTCCGGCGCGCCGAGGAGCGCCTGCGCGATGCCGAGCCGCTGCCGCATGCCGAGGGAATAGGTCGCGACGCGCTCGTCCAGACGCCCGTCGAGGGCGACGAGGGCCGCGAGCTCGGGGATTCGCGCGGCGGCGCCGTCCGGCAGCATGCGCGCGAAGTGCAGCAGGTTCTCGCGCCCCGTCAGATACGGATAGAGGTCCGGGGATTCGACGATGCAGCCGACGTGCCCCATCGCGCGGGCGAAGTCCGTCGCGACGTCGAGGCCCCGGATGCGCACCCGTCCGCGGTCGGGCCGCGCGAGCCCGACGAGCATGCGGATCGTCGTCGTCTTGCCGGCGCCGTTCGGGCCCAGGAAGCCGAACACCTCGCCCGCCGGCACCTCGAAAGAGACGTCGGAAACCGCGACGCGATCTCCGAAGCGCTTGGTCAGGTGCTCCGCCGCGAGAACGGACTCGCCCACGGCGACGAATCTCTCACAAGCCGGGCGGGCGGGGCCTGCGTATGATCCCGCCGTGGCGGCGCCGTCCTCGCGATTCTGGCTCTGGAGACTGCCGGCGGCGGTCGGCGTCGCCGCGACGCTCCTCTTCGCAGCCGGGTTCGTCCTGGCGCTCCGCGGCGCCGTGGGCCGTCCGCTCGGCGCCGCGCCGCCCGAGGCCCGCGCCGCGGCGCTGCCGCCGCCGCACGTCAAGGGCCGGCTGCTCCTCGTGCTCGGCGATTCGCTCGCGCGCGGCACGGGCGACGAGTCGGGGCGAGGGTTCGCCGGCGACGTCCTCGACGCGCTCCGCAAGCGAGGCGACGTCGAGATCGCGAACCTCGGCATCAACGGCGCCGAGTCCGACGAGGTCCGCGAGCTTTCGGAGAAGCCGAACGTGCGGTCGCTCGCCTCGAGCGCGGCCTGGATCCTCGTTTCGGTCGGCGGCAACGATCTCTCGCACGCGGTTCCCCGGGCGGACGCGAGCTCCCGCGCGCCGTCGCCTCTCGAGAACGTCGCCCGTGCCCGCGACGCCTATGCCGACAATCTGCGCGCAATTCTCGCGGGCCTGCGGGAGGCGAGCCCCAACGCCCCCATCCGACTTCTGGGTCTCTACGACCCGTTCGAGCAGGCGACGGCGTCGACCCGCCTGGGAAGGTCCGTCATCCTGAACTGGAACGCGGTGGCGCAGGAGACCGCGCTCTCGTTCCCGAACGTCGTCGTCGTGCCGACCTTCGATCTCTTCGAGGGGCGCGAAGACCGTCTCGCGATCGACCACTTCCACCCGAACCGCGCGGGATACGGCCTCATCGCCGCGCGGTTCCTGCAGGTGCTCGACTAGCGGTCGGCGTCGTTAGTGGGGGTGCACGGCGATGTGGCCGTGGAATCCGCCGTGCCCGTGTCCGCCGCCGTGGAAGTGCGGGACGGGGACGTGCGCATGCACCGAGAAGCTCGCGAACGGCGCGCCGTAATAGCCGTAACCGTACGGGTAGCTCGCGTACGGGTAGCTCGCGTACGGGTAACCCGCGTACGGGGAGTAGCCGTAGGCGTAAGGCGCCGCGTACGGGTAATAGGGGTACGTCGGGTAAGGCGCCCCGACGACGACGGAAGGCCCGTAATAGTACGGGGAGGCGATACCGAAGCCGACGGCCACGTGCGAGTGGAATCCGCCGTGGAAGCCGCCTCCGCCGTGGAAGTGCCCGCCGCCTCCGTGGAAATGCCCGGCACCTCCATGGAAATGCCCGCCCCCTCCATGGGAGTGGCCGCCGCCGTGGAATCCGCCCGCCGACGCCACGCGCGGCGCGGCGAAGAACACCGCCACGGCCAGAACGACCGGAATTGCGATCGCACGCAACGACTTCATTTCAAGACCTCCATCCTCGCCTATCGCAACGGCGATGCCAGATCGAACACCCTCATTCGAAAGGGCTTGGGCGCCGCCTCCGGCGCCGCGACCGTCCCCGCGGAGAGTCAATCCGACGCCGGGAGAGGTCATCTCTCGGGGCTAGCGGAAGAGGCGAAAGAGAAACCGCGTCACGGCGAGCAGAAGCGAGCCCGCGGTGCTCCAGCGGTTGACGCGCGACGAAAAGGAGTTGCGGCCGAAGAGCCGGTAGGCCCCGACGACTCCCGCCGTCAACGTGCCCGTCCAGAACCCGATCGACGTGTAGCGCGCGCGTTTCTCGTCGATATCCGTGCGCACGTCCGCGATCGCGGCGGCCAGGTCCCGCCGTTCGGCCTCCGCCCGGATCGAGAGGTTGACGAGCCGTTCTTCGCGCGTGCTCATCCGGCGCTCTCCCGCAGTCGCCTCTCGATCTCCTCGGGCGTCTCGGCCGCCCGCGCCGGGATCGGCCCGTCGAATCGCACGCGCGTCTGCCCGGCGCCGGTCTCGTCCGGTCCGACGCCGGCCGCGCGCTTGACCGCCTCGAGATCCCGGTCGATCTCCCGCCGCGTCACCGGGAAGTCCAGCGGGCGGACTCGGGACAACTGGCGCACTCCGAGAACGCCCGCCGCCGCGGCGACGCCCAGATAGAGGATGAGGGTCGCGAGGATTCCCAGGATCGGGCTTCCAAGAAGACGTGAAAAGACCGCGGCGAGGAGCGCCGTCAACAGGAGTCCCGCGAGCGTGCCGAAGAGCGCGGCCACGAGGAGCGACGCGAGTCCCTTGCCGAAGAGCGTTCCCTTCTCGGCGAGCTCCTCCTGGAACATCGCCGCCCGAGTCTCCAGCGCTCGCCCCGACGCGGCGCCGATCGCCCAGAGCTTCTCGCGCCAGCCCGGCGGCCGCGGCTCCGGCTCGATGCCCGGCTCGAACTCTCCGCTGTCGCTCATCGACTCGCCTCGGCCGCGTGGGCCATGAGCGCCGGCGCCTCCATCGGCGCGATGCGGACGCCGCAGCCCTTCAGCCGCTCGACCACGCGGCGTGCGATCGCCGGCGCGCCCGGCGTATCGCCGTGCATGCAGAGGGTGTCCGGCTGCAGAGCGAGCCGCGTGCCGTCGGCCGCGACGGCGAATCCCTCGCATGCGAGCGACACGGCCTGCGCCGCCGCTTCCTCCGGGTCCGTCAGGAGCGCGTCGGGACGCGATCGGGGCACGAGGGTTCCGTCGGGAAGGTAGCGGCGATCCGCGAACGCCTCGCCCGCGACCGAGAGTCCGACCTCCCGGCCCGCTTCGAGGAGCATGGATCCGACGGCGCCGACGAGGATCAGCGCGGGGTGGAAGCGGCGAACCCCTTCGGCGATCGCGCGAGCCACGTCGGGAAACTTGCCCGCCATGTGGTACAGGCCGCCGTGCGGTTTCACGTGAGAGAGCGTCCCGCCGCGCGCGCGCACGAATCCGTCCAGGGCGCCGGTCTGATAGAGGACGAGATTCTCGATCGCTTCGGCCGGCATCTCGACGGCGGCGCGGCCGAAGTTCTCGCGGTCGGCAAAGCCCGGGTGCGCGCCCACGCGCACGCCGCGCGCCAGCGCCGCGGCCACGGTGCGGTCCATCGTGCCCGGGTCGCCGGCGTGGAAGCCGCAGGCGACGTTGGCCGACGTCAGGAAGGGCAGCAGCTCTTCGTCGCGCATCCCCTCGCCGACGTCCGCGTTGAGGTCGATCGTCGTCATCCCGATCGAAATTGTATCCCCGCGCGCGCGGCCAGCGCCTCGGCCAACGTCGCCGCCACGAAGCGCACGGCGCGCCCCGGCGGGGCCTGCGCCGCCAACCTCCAGTCGGCCGAGACGACGACGCCGATGCGCGCGTAGCCGCCGGTGATCGGGCGGTCGGGCCCGAGGAGGATCGGCTGGCCGTCGAGGGGCACCTGAATCGTGCCGCGCGCGGTCCCCTCCGGCGGCATCTCCGAAGAGCCGGCCGCGGCGAGCGCCGGACCCTCGAGCCGGATCCCGCGACGGTCGCTCGTCGAGGAGACGCGGTAGGACTGCGAGAGGAACGTCTCGATCGCGCGGCGCTCGAAGAAGCGATCGCGCCGCGGATCGAGCATGACGCGCAGCGCGACCTCGGCGCCCGTTGCCGGAGACGGACGCCCCGAGTCCGGCTCCACGGCTGCCCTCGACACGCGCGCCCCGCTCCGCGCACCGGACGGAATCATCAGGATCTCGCCGGGCTCCAGGCGCTTCGTCAACGCGAGGCGGCCGGGCGCGCGCAGACCGCCTTCCACGCACAGATAGGCGCGCATCGCGTCGCGGGACGGCCCGAATCGGAGGCGGTCCCCGGCCTCGACCCGGAGCGGCGCGGCGGCGGAGGCGGAAGCGCCGTTCCTTTCGAGCGGCATCGCGGCGCCGGAAACGCAGACGAAAAAGGACGAGAGCGCCTCGAGCTCCGGCCCGAGGAGCGTCATCTCGACGGCGGCCGCGTCCGGCGGATTTCCGAGGAGCGCGTTGCCGGGCGTGAGCGCCGCTTCGTCCATCGCGCCGCCGGGCGGAAGCCCCGAGCCCCCGCCTCCCGAGCGCGGGCCTCCCTGCACCGACGCGAACACGCCGGACTTCACGACGCGAAACGCGGGACGCCCGCCCGGCGACGTCGGAACGCGCGATGTCGCCGCGGCGATCTCCGCCTCGAGCGCCGCGAAGCTCTGCGGCGCGATCGGCGCGAACCAAACCGCGTCTCCGGGCGCCAGGAGCGCGGGCGGATCGGACTCCTCGTCGAACAGCCGCACGGCGGCGCGGCCGACGAGGCGCCAGCCGCCCGGCGTCGCCGACGGATAGACGCCGGTGTAAGGGCCGCCGATCGCGACGGAGCCCGCGGGCACGCGCGGACGCGGGGTCGCAAGACGCGGCGCGTGGAGCGCGGGATCGAGCCCCGAGAGATACGCCCATCCCGGCGCGAAGCCGAGGAACGCGACCGTGTATTGCCCTTCCGCGTGGCGCCGGCAGAGCTCTTCGGGCGAGATGCCCGCGCGCTCTGCGAGATCGGCGAGGTCCGCTCCCGTCGCGACGCCGTAGAGGGTCGGGATCTCGTGACGGCGAGGTTGCCGCGCCGGGGCGGCGCCGGCCGACCGCGCGCGGATCTCGCGGCGGAGGGCCTCGTGCGGCAGGACGCGAGGATCGAACTCGAGAAAGAGCGTGCGCGCCCCGGGGATGGCGTCGCGCAGACCCGGCAGCCGCGCCGCGAGCAGCGCCTCGCCGAGAGAGACGGCGGCGCGATTGGCGTCGGCTTCCGGCGCGTCCCGGTACTCGGCGACCGCGGCGCCGTCGGCGAGATCGTGGATCTCCGGAACGGCCGCACTCATGCGCGGGTCGCCGCGTCGCCCCCGCCGCGGCGCCTCCAGTACGCGAAGACCGGCACGCCGGCGGCGACGAGAACGTACCCCGGCCACGTCTTCCGCGGATTCGCGGTCAGCAGGAGGAGGATCAGCGCGGCGCCGCCCGCCCCATAGAGAGAGGGCAGCAGCGCGCCGCCCGGCACGCGAAACGGGCGCGGCCATTCGGGCCGGCGCCGCCGCAGCACGACGACCGCGAGAACGAGCAGCACGAAGAAGAGCAGGTCGGCGGAGATGACGTATTTGAGCAGGTCGCTGTAACTGCCCGACAGAACGAGCAGGCAGGCCCAAGCCGCCTGCGCCCAGAGCGCGTTTCCCGGGACGCCGGCGCCGTTGATCTTGTCGAGCCCGCGAAAGAAGAGACCGTCCCGCGCCATCGCGTATCCGACGCGCGCGCCCGACAGGATGAGCCCGTTGACGCAACCGAAAGTGGACACCATGATCGCCGCGGCCACCGCCGCCGCCGCCGGCGCGCCGAAGAGCGCCGTTGCCGCGGCCGTCGCGACGCGGTCTTCGGGAGCATGGGCGATCCCCGAGAGCGGAAGCACGTTGAGGTACGCGAGGTTGGCCGCCACATAGAGGGCCGTGACGATCGCGCAGCCGGCGAGGAGGGCCCGCGGAAGCGTTCGCCCCGGATCGCGGACCTCCTCTCCCGCGAACGTGACGTTGTTCCACGCGGAC
This sequence comes from Thermoanaerobaculia bacterium, assembly GCA_036558325.1. GTDB lineage: Bacteria > Acidobacteriota > Thermoanaerobaculia > UBA5066 > Gp7-AA6 > DATBFU01. The sequence continues at coordinate 21,092 of DATBFU010000075.1, forward strand.
TGCGCGAAGAGCGGGCCCACCATCGCCGTGCCGAACGCGAGCGCGAGCGCCGTTCCGCGAAGCGGCAGCCCCGATGGAGCGCCCGCGCGCCAGAAGTCTCCCGCGCGAAGCCCTGATTCCGCCGCGCCTCCGAGGACCATGCCGGCCGCCGTCAGGCCGAGCAGCGCCGCGAATTTCGCGACGGTGAAGAGGTTCTGTGTCCGCGTTCCCGTCTTGAGGCCCGTCGTATTGGACGCGGTCAGAACGAGGATCACCGCGATCGCAACCGCCTGGATGGGGGAGACGGAGACGGGGCCGGCGGTCAGAAGCGGCCGCGACGAGACCGCCGGGACGAGGACTCCCAGGAATTTTCCGAAAGCGACGGCGACCGCGGCGATCGTTCCCGTCTGCACGACGAGCAGGAGCGTCCAGCCGAACAGAAACCCGGCGAGCGGTCCGTAGGCCTCGCGGAAGAAAACGTACTGGCCGCCCGCGCGCGGCAACATCGCCGCGAGCTCCGCGCAGCAGAGCGACGCGACCATTGTGGAGATTCCCGCGACCGTCCAGGCGGCGAGGAGCCAGCCGGCGGAGCCGACCTGGCGCGCGCTCTCGGCGGAAACGATGAAAATGCCCGATCCGATCATCGAGCCGACCACGAGCGCCGTCGCGTCGAAGAGGCCGATCCCCCGGGAGAATCTCGCCGCGGGATCCATCGACCGGACCTAGGAGCGGGGGGCCCCGCCGTGCCGCTTGCGGAATCGCCGCTCGAGCGAACCGACGATGTGCAGCGTCACGAGGGCGAGAATCGTCGCGCCCGCCGCGAAGGGATACTGGCGGAGCGCCGTGACCGCCCCGACCGTCGCCGCGAAGAGCATCGACGCGGCGGTCGTGAGGCCCTCGATGTGCTCTTCGTCGCGCTGCCGGATGATCGTGCCGGCCCCGAGGAAGCCGACGGCCGTGACCACGGCCGTGATCACCGGCACGGGATCGAACCGCGCGAGCGGCGAGGCGCCCGGCCCGAGAAATTGATGCTGGAGCGCGCGCGCGCCCTCGACGAGCATCGCCGAGGCTCCGGACACGAGCATGTGCGTCCGCAACCCCGCAGCCTTGCGCCGGAGCTCGCGCTCGAGACCGATGAACGCGCCGAGGACCATTGCGAGCGCGACGTCCTCGAGCATGCGGAGCTGAACGTCGAGGCTCAGGGCTTCATCTCCAGAATCGGAACCGGCGGCGGACGCGCCGGCGGCGCGCGGTCTGTCCCGCCGCCGCGGCCAGCGCCAGCGCGGCCGCGCCGGCCCCGGCCAGGACCCAGCCGGAGCCCGTCGCGGGACCCGGCGGGTCCGGAATCCTCTCTCGCTCCCACTCGGACGCCGCGCGGCGCCGGTCGAGCTCGAGGCGCAGGCTCTCCTCGCCGCGCCGCATCGCCCAGCGGTGATTCGCCTCGAGCGCGGGCCGGCCGATCGGCGCGAGGACGCGCAGGAGGGGCTTACGCGCCTCGATCCGCCAGTCGAAGGTCGCTTCCACGAAGGCGTCGTCGGGCTCGAAGACCCATTCGCCGCGCCCTCGGAAGTCTCCTTCCGCCTCGAACGTGAAGCCCTGCGCGCCCCGGCGCTCCGTCACGCGGAGCGTCCAGTCGAGGAGGTACGGAAGCCAGCCGCGCGTCGTGAGGCGCACGGTCTGCCCCACGCCCTCCGCGTCGCCCGCCTTGATCTGCTCGGCGCTCCGGTAGACGGCCGGCCACCACCGCGGCAGGTCCATGGGGTCGCCCAGAACGGCGCTGATCTCCCGGGCCGTTCCCGGGATCAGCCATCGGGTGACGAACCGGTAGTCGTGAATCCCCATGGACCTCCCGAAAGCTTAACCCGGCGGCCTCCCGGACCGGTTCCGCAGACCTCGGAGGGCCGGAACTTCGCCGCGGCACGTGCGTAACTCCATAGCAGGCGGCACGTCTCATCGTCGTCCGCCGGATCGACGGAAGGCCTGAGGGGAAGGGGTCGGCTCCATGCGAAAGCTCTTCAAAACGCTGTTTCTACTGCTGGTTCTCGTGGCCGCCGCGGCCGGGCTCTATGCCTGGGCCCGGGCCGGCAAGGGCGACAAGGACGGGCCCAAGATGGTCACGGTCGAGAAGGGCGCCGTGACCGAGAAGGCGATCGCCGTCGGCCAGATCCAGCCCCGGCAGAAGTTCTCGGTCAAGTCGAAGATCTCCGGCATCGTCCGCCGATGCCTGGTGCAGATCGGCGATCGCGTCGGCGCGGGCGAGACCCTCTTCGAGATCGCACCCGATCCGACGCCCCAGGAGCTGACGGACGTGGACCGCCAGGTCGATTCCGCCAAGGCGTCCTTCCAGCGGGCGAAGGCCGATTACGACCGCGCGTCCGAGCTGTCGCAGACCGGCGTGCTCCCGGCCTCGGAGCTCGACTCCAAGCGCGAGGCCTTCGAGCTCGCGAAGATCGCGCTCGCGCGCGCGGAGCAGGAGCGGGACTTGACGCGCAAGGGCCGGGTCGCCACCGCCGACACGACGATCGAGTCGATCGTGCGGGCGCCCGCCGCGGGAACGGTCCTGACGCGGACCGTGAACCCGGGCGATCCGATCACGCCGCTCACAACTTATCAGCCCGGCACCGAGCTCGCCACGATCGCCGACATGCGGGACTTGATCTTCAAGGGCACCGTGGACGAGATCGACGTCGGAAAGCTCAAGGTGGATCTGCCGGCGCGCATCAAGGTCGGCGCCCTGCCGTCCGACGTCGTGACGGGCCACGTTTCGCGCATCGCTCCGCAGGCCCAGCAGAAGGACGGCGCGACGCTCTTCGACGTCGAGATCGAGCTCGACCCGTCGAGCCGGATCACGCTGCGGGCCGGCTACTCGGCCAACGCCGACCTGATCATCCGCGAGAAGAAGGACGTGCTCACGGTGCCCGAGCGCGTCGTGATCTTCGAGGACGGCGGCAAGAAGACGTTCGTCGAGCTGCCGCCCGCCAAGCCCAAGGAGCCTCCCAAGAAGACCGAGATCAAGCTCGGCATCTCCGACGGCCTGAACGCCGAGGTGATCGCCGGGCTCGAGCCCGGCGCCAAAGTCCTCGAGCGGCCGCCGAAGAAGATCACTTCCGCCGTCGACTGAGAACGCGCCGACCTCACGTTCTTCGATGGCGAGCTTCCAGGACGCCCTGCGGCAAATGTGGCGGGACATGCGCGGCCAGAAGCTGCGCACGTTCCTGACCATCTTCGGAATCGTCTGGGGAACGATCGCCGTGACGCTGCTCCTCGCCTTCGGGCGCGGCCTGCAGCGGCAGATGACGATCAACACCGCGGGGATCGGCGACCAGATCTGCATCGCGTGGCCCGGCCTGACCTCGATCCCCTTCGAGGGGCTCGGGAAGGGACGCAAGATCCGCCTGAACGAGGAGGACATCGAGGCGGTCCGCGCGCAATCGCGAGGCTTGAACGCGATCTCGAGCGAGTACTCGCAGACGATGAAGCTCAACTACGGCACCAAGACGGTTGCCGTGGACGTCTCCGGCGTCTCTCCGGAGTTCGGCGCGATGCGCAACATCAATCCCCGGGAAGGAAGCCGGTTTCTAAATCCCAACGACGTGGCTCTCGAGCGCCGGGTCCTCTTCCTCGGCAACAAGCTCGCCGAAGACGTCTTCGGGAAGACGGATCCGGTCGGCAAGACCGTGCTCCTCGGCGGGTCGCCGTTTCTCATCGTCGGCGTGATGGAGAAGAAGATCCAGCAGTCGAGCTACAGCGGCCGCGACAACGGAAAGATCTTCATCCCGGGCTCGACGTTCCGGGCGCTGACGGGCGAGAAGTGGGTCGACAACTTCATCTATCAACCCACGATCCCGCATGAGAGCAAGCAGGTCACCGCGAGCGTGCGCGAGACCCTCGGCCGCCGGCAGCGCTTCGATCCGGGCGACAAGGAGGCGCTCTCGGTCTGGGACACGACCGAGGAGTTCGCCTTCTTCGAGATCTTCTTCCTGTCGTTCCGGCTGTTCCTCGGCATCATCGGGTCCTTCACGCTGATCGTCGGCGGGATCGGCGTCTCGAACATCATGAACGTCGTCGTCGAGGAGCGGACGCGTGAGGTCGGCATCAAGATGGCGCTCGGCGCGCGCGCGAAGGCGGTTTTGCGTCAATTCCTCATGGAGACGATGCTCATCACCAGCGTCGGCGGCGCGATCGGGTTCGCAATTTCACTCGCCGTGTGCTGGGTCTTCCCGAAATTCGGCGTGACGGAGTACGTCGGCGATCCCAACGTCTCGTTCGCGGTGGCGGCGGTGACGGCGGCGATCCTCGGCCTGACCGGGCTGACCGCCGGCTACTTCCCGGCGAAGGAGGCCTCGCGCCTCGATCCCGTGGTGGCGATGAAGCTATGAGCCGCCACGACGTCAAGCTCGTCCTGCAGCTCTTCTTCCTGTCCGCCCGCCTCCAGAAGAAGCGCGCCACGCTGACGATCGCGTCGCTCGCGTGGGGAACGGTGACGATCCTGTTGCTGCTCGCGTTCGGCGAAGGTCTCAAGCGGCAGATGCAGTCGAACGAGCAGGCGATGGGCTCGAATCTCGCGATCCTGTGGCCCGGCGAGACGTCGAAGCCTTACAAGGGACTCCCGGAGGGGCGCTCGATCCACGTCCGTCTGGACGACGTGGACTACGTGCGCGAGCGCATGCCGGATCTCGACGCCGTCTGGGGCGAGCTGACCTCCTGGCGCACCGCGCTCGCCTACGGCCGCAAGACCGTCAACGGCCGCGTCATCGGCACGAACCCCTGCTACGGTGACCGGCGCAAGCACTTCCCCAAGCCCGGCGGCCGCTTCATCGATCCGGACGACCTCGCGCAGAAGCGCCGCGTCGTCTTCCTGGGCAACGAGCTCGCCAAACAGCTGTTCGGCGAGGAAGAGCCGGTCGGAAGGACCCTGGCGATCAACAACTCCCCCTTCACCGTGATCGGCGTCATGCAGCGCAAGCGGCAGTCGTCCACGTACGGCGGCCCCGACGCGCAACACGCCGTCATCCCCGAGACGACGTTCAAGGCGCTCTTCGGAAAGGACCAGCTCAACGTCCTGGTCCTCCGCGTGAAGCATCCGGAAGAGATGGACGACGCCCTCGTCCGTATCAACCAGGTCCTCGGCCCGCACCTCGGCTTCGACCCGCAGGACACGCGCGTGTTCGGCGTGTGGAACACGGTCGAGGGCCAGAAGATGGGCGCCAAGATTCTTCTGGGCCTCGAGCTCTTCTTCGGAATCATCGGCGCCCTGACGCTGATCATCGGCGGCGTCGGCGTGGCCAACATCATGTACGCGGTCGTCAAGGAGCGCACCCGGGAGATCGGCGTGAAGATGGCGATGGGGGCGCGTCGTCGCTGGATCACGGGCCCCTTCATCCTCGAGGGCCTCGTCTACACGCTCGTGGGCGGCCTCTTCGGAGCGTTCATCTCGATCGTCATCGTGACGCTTCTCGGCCTCATCCCGTCAGAGGGCAACGACGTGCTCGAGTTCCTCGGCAAACCGACGCTGTCCTGGCCGATCGGCGCCGCCACCGTCGCCATTCTCGGCACGGCGGGACTTCTCGCCGGATACTTCCCCGCGCGCCGGGCGGCGTCGATCGACCCGGCGTCCACGCTGCGTTATGAGTAAGGAGAAGGTCATGCCCGCCGCGGACGGCCCCGTCATCGTCATGGAGCAGATCCGGAAGATCTACGACACGGGCAAGGTCCGCGTCGAGGCGCTGAAGGGCGTCGACCTCTCGGTCGCGGTCGGCGAGTTCGTCGCGATCGTCGGTCCGTCGGGATCGGGCAAGTCGACCCTCATGAACCTGATCGGCTGCCTCGACACGCCGACGGACGGCACCTTCCGGCTCGCCGGCGAGGACGTCTCGGGACTCTCACGCGACGATCTCGCCGACATCCGGAACCGGCGCGTCGGCTTCGTGTTCCAGAACTTCAACCTGCTGCCGCAGATCACGGCCTACGAGAACGTGGAGATGCCGCTCCTCTTCGGCGGCGTGCCGCCGCGCAAGCGCAAGGAACGCGTCGAGGAGCTTCTCGGAAAGGTCGGCCTCGCCGACCGCATGGACCACAAGCCGACGGAGCTCTCGGGCGGCCAGATGCAGCGCGTCGCGATCGCGCGCGCGCTCGCCATGAACCCCGACATCGTCCTCGCCGACGAGCCGACGGGAAACCTCGACACGTCGTCGGGCGGCGACGTCATGGGCCTCTTCAACGAGCTCTGGCAGCAGGGCCGCACACTCGTCGTCATCACCCACGACATGGGGCTCGCGCGGCGCGCCGGCCGCATCGTCGAGGTCCGCGACGGCCGGATCATCAAGGACGGCGAAGAAGCGGCATAGGCGAAATCAGAAACGAAGCAGCGAATCGTTCGCGACGCGACCGAGGTTTGCGAGCGGACGAGCAAACCGACTCGCGTTGCGGGAGCCGAAGCGCAGCGAGGGAATCAGGCGAGGGGTCGAAGCCCTTTGGCTGAGCCGCGAGCCGGTAGCGCCAGCCAGATTACCGAGCAAGCGACGGCGACGTTGTAAACGCCTCGATCTCCTCGATCCCCTCTTTCGCGAACTCCGAGACCGTCGGGTCCGGGTCCTCCGAGAGCTTACGCAGGAGCGCGAGATCGCTCTCGCTGTGGAAGCCCGCGATCTTCTTGATCGCGTCCTCGCGGATCTGGCGATTGCGGTCCGAGGTGAATCGGCGCAGCCGCTCGGCCAGGCGCGCGTCCTCCGGCGCCGCGGCTTCCCAGGCTTCGAGGGCCGCGGCGCGGACGTCCTGCCGGTACTTCGGATCGCTCCACGCATCGAACGTCGGCGTGAGCGAGGCGTCCCCGAGCTTTCCGAGGCCGATCAACGCGCCCACCCGGATCGAGTCCCAGTAGCGCGAGTCGCGCGCGAGCTGCTTGGACAGGAACTCCTTCGCCCCCGCGGCGTGCAGCTTCCCGAGCGAGATCTCCGCCGCCGCGGCGACGTCCTCGGCCGCGTCGGTCTCGGCGGCGCGGCGGAGGACGGCCGCCGACGAGGCGTCGCCCCCCGAGCCGAGCGCCAGGGCCGCGGCGCGCCGCACGCGCCGGTCGGAATCGCCCATGGCCTTCTCGAGCGCCCGCGTCGCGGCGTCTCCGCCGATCGTCCCGAGATCCATGGCGGCCTCCTGGCGCAGGCCCCAGAAGGCCGCCGGGTCGGCGAGCACGCCGGCGAGCGCCGACACGGCCCGAGGCTCCTTCGCGAAGTCGTCGGCGAGCTGTCTTGCCGCGCGCAGCCGCGCGGCGAGGTCGCCGCCGCGAAGCTCGTCCAGCGCCTCCGCGATCGGTCGGTCGTACTTCACTTCGCCGACCAGCCATCCGCCCTTGTCGAACGTCACGCGCCGCGGCCGCGATGCGGCGGGCAGCGCGATTTTCGTCTCCCAGCCCGAGAGCTCGACGCGGTGCACCTTCGCGCCGGCATCGTCGGCGACTTCGACGTCGACCGGCAGGCGGAAGTCGTTCTCGAAGGGCAGGTCCGCCTGGATTTGCCTCACCGTGAGGTCGACCTGCTTGCGCTCGGCGGACCAGCGATACGAGACCTCGAGGCGCGGATGGCCGCCGCCCTTCTGGACCCAGTCCTGAAAGAACCAGGACACGTTGTGCCCGCCGGCGCGCTCGAATGCTTCGCGCAGGTCGTTCGAGTCGACGCTCGAGAGCTCGTTGTGCCGCAGGTACCAGGAGAGCGCGCTGTAGAAGGCGTCGTCTCCCACGAAGTGCCGCAGCATGTGGAGAACGAGCGAGCCCTTGATGTACGTCAGCTGTGACTGGTACATCTGCGCGGGCTCCTTCCAGCGATACGACTCCATCGGACGCACCTCGCCCGTCTGGCGTACGTAGTCGACGTAATCGTTGAGGTACCGCCAGCGCTGGTACGTGAGGTCGTCCTCGCCGTGCGCGTGCCCGTTCCAGACGGTATGCCAGTAAGACGCGAAGGATTCGTTCAGCCAGATCGAGGAGAGCGAGCGGCAGGTGACGAGGTCGCCGAACCAGTGGTGCGCGAGCTCGTGCGCGATCGTGTCCTCGTACGTCCAGATCGGGTACGGCTTCTCGTAGTCGGGATTGGAGTCGGGCGGATCGTTGTCGGCGTGCAGGTGCGACTCGCCGAATCCCGTCGCCGTCGTGGTCTCCATGGCGCCCACCGCGAACTCCCGCAGCGCCACCGAGTCGTACTTCACCCAGGGATAGGGATAGCGCATCGCCTCGGAGAAGAACTCGATCATCCGGGCGGTGTTTCCGAAGGAGTGCTTCGCCGCCTTCTCGGTTCCGGGCGGCGTCCAGGCCGAGAGCGGCACCGTCGCCGTCCCCACGCGGGCGGGATCGAGCGGCACTTCGACGAAATCGCCGACGTCCACCGTCAAGAGATACGCCGGGATCGGCTTCTCCTGGATCCAGTGGAAGGTGCGCGTACCGCCCGCGTTTTCCTTGACGGATTCGAGCTTGCCGTTGGCGACCGCGGAGAGGCCCTTCGGCACCGTGACGATCCACTCGACCGGAAAGCGCTCGTTCTCGCCGTTGTAGAGCGGCAGCCAGCCGTTGTGGAGGCCGCCCTCGCCGTAGTTCCAGGCCTGCGCCGCGCGATTCCCGGCCGCGGGGAAGAAGTACATGCCGACCCTTGGCGAGACCGAGTACGCAATCGCGACCGAGGCTTTTCCGCCGGAGGGCAGCGGCGGATCGAGCACGACGTCGAGCTTCCAGACCTTCGAGTCCGTCGTGAATTTCGCCGGCTTGCCGTCCCGTACGGCGCTCGAGACCGCGAGGTCGGCCGCGTCGAGCGAGAGCGTCGCGAGTGGCGATCGCAGGGAAACGACGCCCATCGTCACGGTCCCGGAGATCTGCTCCTTCTCCATGTCGAAGGAGAGCTCCGCCTTGTAGCTCTCGATCGAAAATTCGCGATCGCGAACCGCGCGCTCCGGGCCGCCCGGGACCCGGTGGCCGGGCAGGACCTGCCCCGGCAGAGCCGTTGCGAGGCCCGCGCAGACGAAGAGCGTCCCGAGAATCACGCGCCGCATGTTTCCTCCTGAAGTCGACGGAAATACTAACGCTGGAACGCGTACGAGATCTTCAGGAAGACCTGCCGCGCGAGCGGAGCGAGACGGTAGGACGTCGCCGGTACGGGCGTGATGTCGCCCTCCGGAAAGAGCGCATGACTGTCGCCGTACCCGAGGTAGGCGACGGTTTGCCAGTTCACCTTGTAGGAGAAGAGCACGGAGCCGTCGAACTCCCCGGCGCGCGCGGGAACCGCGAACGTATAGAGCGAAGGATCGCGAGTGGTCTCGACCCACTGTCCGATGAGACGCAGCGACAGCCGCGCGTCGAAGACGTATGTCGCCTTGAGCCGCCCGATCCACGCGGTGAAGAGCCGCCGTGGGTCGGCGCCGGGGGTCGGCGGCACGTCGAGCCAGCTCCACTCGCCCAACCCGACGAGCTCCAGGTGGTCGGTCGGGTGGAGCGTGACGTTCAAAGCGATGTCGGCGCCGCGCCCTTCCCGCGCGTTGTCGAAGTCGATCTGCTGGCCGACGGATCCGGTCAGCGTGATGCGCGTGAAGCGCCGCGACGGATCCACCTGGATCTGGAAGATGGCGTAGTCCGCGGAGAGCAGCTTCCCCGCGACCCGCACGGTGTCGAGGTTCCCGTGGACGAAGCCGGCGAGATTCTTCTTGCCCTGGAAGTCGACGCCGGGAGTGATGCGGCGGAAGATCATGAGGCCCTCGCGGTCCTCCTGGTAGTCCTCGCCGATGTGGGGCTGAAGGTAGTTGAAGAGGCCGCTCGACGGATAGAAGGGCCGGCCCGCGGTCAGCACGCCCTCGCGATAACCCACCTGGGGCACGAAGCCGTCGTCCGCCCGGAAGCCGTCGGAGAAGTCCTTGTAGGTCGCCTCGAGAACTGTCGTGAGCGTCGTGTGCTTCCAGTCGAGCGAAAGGCCGTGGCCCGAGAGGTGCTCTCCATCGAAAGCCGGCGAAAGGTCGGGGCGGTCCGGCGTCTGCGAGTCGGTGTAGAGATATTGCGCTGTGATCCGGTCGTCGGTCCCGATCGCCCACTGAAAGTCGGGTCCGAACAGGCGATTGTGCCCGCCGCCCGAGATCTCCCGGTCGGTCAACAGGAGCCCGCCGAAGGACGTTCCGAAATCGTGTCGCAGGCGGCCGATCGCGGCGAACGAATGGAAGTCCTGTGGCGCGGAGGTCGAGAACTCGGGCCCGGGAATGATGACGGTCCCACCCCCGCGGTCCTCCGCGACCAGGACCGTGTAGCTCGAAGAGTCGATCTTTCCGGTGCCGCGCAGTCCCCAGCTCGGATCCGTGATCGTCCGCGTGTAAACGGCCGATATGGGCGTGTCGAAGAGATCGACGGCCTCCAGGAAGAACGGCCGCTTCTCGGGGAAGAGCAGCGCGAATCGCTGATTCACGGCGATCTGCGCCGTGTCCGACTCGACCTGCGAGAAGTCGGGATTGATCGTCGCGTCCACGGCCGTGTCGGGATTGGGGATCCACTTGATGTCGCCGCCGCCGTTGGGCTCGACCGGCAGGTTGAGAAACGCGGAATCCGGATTCGCCGGATCGCGCGGCGCGCCGTCTTCCTTCGCCGAGACGTAGGGAGCGGCCACGAAATGCTGCCCCGAAGGCAGGTTCTCGAACCCGGTCAATACCCGCGAAAAACAGATCAGGCAGTTCGAGCCGCGGGGCTGCGGGCTCGAGTAGATGGCGTAGCGGTACTCCCGGGGGTAGTTGCGCCAGACGATGATGCCCATCTTCTGGGGATCCACCTTCTTGTACCGGAGCGTCGAGAAAGGAATCCGCATCTCGGCCGTCCAGCCCTGCGGTCCGATCGCGGCGGCGGTGTCGTAGAAGAAGTCCGGCGAGAGGTTCTCGTTGCCGTTCGCGTCGTTGAACATCGCATCCCCCTGGATGCCGCGCGGGTTGACCCGGAACTCCATCGCCGAGCGGCGGTCGTTGCGCGTATCGATGAAGACCGCCACGTTGTCGTCGGTCCCGAGCACCTGATCCCGTTCGACGTACGGCGCGCGGATCTTGTCCGGCTCGGGATCGTCGCAGCGAAGGCCGATGTAGAGAAATCGGTCGTCGTAGGCGAGGTAGGCCAAAGTCTTGACCTTGGGCGGGGTGTTGTCTCCCGGATTCGTCTCCCAGAACTCGTCGATGACGGCCGCGTCCTTCCAGGCGTCCTCCGAGAGGCGGCCGTCGATCGTGATGGGGCCGGACACGAGCGGGACCCGCAGGGGCGGAGGGACCGCCGGCTGCGCCGCGGCGGCGCCGGCGGCGAGGACGGAGGAGAGCACCGCGGCGAGTCGTCTCACGAAATGTGTTACGCCGTGGATACCCGCGGGTTCTTCCTCTGCCGCTAGCGCTGAAACGCGTAAGAGAGTTTCAGGAAGAACTGCCGGTCGGCGCGCGTCAGGTCGCCCGACTCCTGAAGAAGAGTCCGGTTGTCCCCGTAGCCGACGAAGACCACCGTCTGCCAGTTGAGCTTGTAGGAGAAGAGCGCCGATCCCGCGAAGGAGCCTTCGTGAGCCGCCACCGGCGCGATCCAGAGCGACGGATCGCGCCGCACGTCCACGTACTGGCCGATCAGGCGCACGAGCATGCGCGCGTTGAAGACCCACGTCGCTTTCACGCGCGCCACGTCGGCGGTGAAGAGGCGCCCGCGGCGGCCGTCCACCGTCTCGTCGATCCACTGCCGCTCCGCGAGGAGATCCAGCCCCAGGTGATCCATCGGACGCACGAGGGCCGTCAGCGTGACGGTCCCGCCCGTGCCGACGCGCACGTTCGAGACGTCGGCCTGCTCGCCGTAGTTGCCCGCGATACCGACGGCCGGAAGGATCCGCGACGGCGAAGCCGCGACGTTATAGATGAGCCGGTCGAACTCGAGGCGTCGTCCGTCGATCTGGACGGCCTCGAAGGAATCGTCGAGCTCGGCCCGAATCCCGCCCATCGCCCGGAAGGCGACTCCCGGGGAGAGCTTGCGCGAAACGAGCTCGCCCTCGCGGTCGGTGACGACATCGGCGGAGGCGAGCGGCCGGAGACGCGAGAAGAAGCCCGACGGATAGAACGTGTAGGAGAGGCCGCCGTTCTCCTCCCGATATCCGACCTGCGGCACGAATCCCTCGTCGGCGCGGAACCCCTCGGCGAAATCGTTGTGGGTGTAATTCCAGCTCCAATGGTCCGACGAGTGGCTGTACGCCGCGGTCCAGCCGAATCCCGAGAACGACTGCCCGGCGAACGCCGGCGAGAGGTCCGGGAGGTCGGGCTCGCGCGTCAGGCTGTAGAGGTACTGACCGGTCACGACGTCGGAGTCGTTCGGCCGCCATTGGAAGTCGCCGCCGAAGACGTAATTGTGCCCGCCGCCTTCGATGACCCGGGCCGTGCCGAGCACTCCCGCGAACGAGTGGCCGAGGTCCTGCCGGAGGCGCCCGATGCCGACGAAGGAGTCGAAATCCTGGGGCGCCGTGTCCGAGAAGACCGGACCCGGCAGAATGACGGTGCCGCCGCCCCGGTCTTCGGTGAGGAGCGCCGTGTAAGAGGTGTCTCCGCCGCGCCCCGTCACGCGCGCGCCCCACAGCGGATCCGTGATCGTGCGCGTGTACACGGCCTGGATCGGCGTCTGCAGCAGGTTCACCTGCTCGAGAAAGAACGGGCGCTTCTCGGGGTAGAAGAGCGCGAACCGCTCGTTGACGGCGATCTGCGCCACGTCCGACTCGATCTGCGAGAAGTCCGGATTGAGCGTGCCGTCCACGATCGTCCCGGCATCGGGCAGCCACTTCGCGTCCACGCCGACCTTGCCTTTCGTCACGAGGCCGTCGCCCGAATACCCGTCGGAGCCGGGATAGGTCTTCGTGCTCGAGCCGGCCGCGTAGGGCGCCACGACGAGGTGCGCGTTCTGGGGAAGGCCCGTGATGTTCTCGACGGTCGCCGACTGACAGAGGAAGCAGGCCGCTCCGCGCGGGACCTTGACGTTGTAGAACTGGTAGTTGAACTCCCGCGGATAGACGCGGTAGAGCATCAGCGCCCAGTCCTGCGGATCCTTGCGTCCGTAGCGCAGGGACGCGAGAGGGATCGCGACCTCCACCGACCAGCCGTTGGAGCCGACCGTCGCCGCGGACTGCCAGAAGTAATCGGGGCCGAAGTCCTCCGTGAAGGTCCCCTCGTTGAAGACCGAGTCGGCCTGGATCCCGCGCGGCCCGATCCAGAAATCGATCGCGGCGCGGTGCTGGTTCTCGACGTCGAGGAGGATCCCGACGTAATCCTGATCGTCCGAGATGCCGTCGCGATCCACGAAGGGGGCGCGGAGCTTGCGGATGTCCGGGTCCTCGCACCAGAACGACACGTAGAGGAAGCGGTCGTCGTATCCCATGCGGGCGACGGTCTTCACGGGCGGCGGGACGTTGTCGCCCGGCGCGATCTCGAAGAACCTGTCGACGACCGCCGCGTCGCGCCAGCCCGGATCCGAGAGGTCGCCGTCCACGCGGATCGGTGCCGCGATCCGCGGAAGCTTCAGTTGGAAGTCGCCCGCCTCCGCGGCCGCGAGGCCGCGCGCGCACAAAACGACCCCCGCGACGAGAAGAGCGATCTTCACGCCGGTTTCTACGTGGATTGGATGGGCAAGATTCGAAGAGTTTAGCGAAAGTCGTGGCTCGGGACGGCCTCGAGCAGGGGCGACGGGGGACCGCAAGGTCCCTCGCTCAGAAACGTCTCCAGCGCCCAGAACCTCTCGGCCCTCACGGAGAGCGATCCGTCCTGCTTCTGCAGCCTTCCCTCGACGACGAGCGAGCCGGAGCCCACGATGACCGCGCGCTGCTCCCGGAAGAGATCCGGACGCACGATCGCCTGACACAGCCCGCTCTCGTCCTCGAGCGTCAGGAAGACGAATCCTTTCGCCGTGCCCGGACGCTGCCGCACGATGACCGCGCCCGCCGTCTGGACGCGCCGGCCGTCGGGGACCTTCGCGAGATCCCCCGCGGAAAGGATCCCGCGGCGCTCGAGGCGCACGCGCCAGTGCTCCATGAGATGCGGGCCGGCCGTCATCTGCGTCGTCCGGTAGTCGGCCATCGTCTCCTCCTCCGGCGTCATCTCGGGCAGGGGGGACGGATCCCCGGCGGGAAGCCGCTCGTAGAGCGGACCCGCGGACCGCGCCACCTTCGCCGCCTGCCAGAGCGCCTCGCGGCGCGTGCGCCCGAATCCCGCGAGCGCGCCGGCGTCGGCGAGAAGCGTCAGCTCGTCGGCGCGCAGCGCGGCACGGCGCGCGAGGTCCTCGACGCCGGAGAAGGGACTCCGTCCGGCTTCCTCCTCGATTCGACGGGCCGTCGCCTCGCGCAGCCCGGCGACGAATCGCAGCCCGAGGCGCACGGCGCCTTCCTCCCAGCGACATTTCCAGCCCGAGCGCAGCACGTCCACCGCACGCACGTTCACGCCGTGCCGCTGCGCGTCCTTGACGAGCGTCGCCGGGTGGTAGAAGCCCATCGGCCAGCAGTTCAGGAGCGCCGCGAGAAAAGCCGCCGGATGATGCGCCTTCAGATAGCAGCTCGCGTACGCGATGAGCGCGAAGCTCGCCGCGTGCGATTCGGGAAATCCGTAGAGCGCGAACGAGGTGATCGACTTCACGATCTGGTCCCGCGCCGCCGCGCCGATGCCGCGCGCCTCCATGCCCGCGCGCAGCCGCGCCTCGATCGCCGACATCCGCTCCATCGAGCGCTTGAAGCCCATCGCGCGCCGCAGCTCCTCCGCCTCGCCGCCGGTGAATCCCGCGGCGACCATCGCGATGCGCAGGAGCTGCTCCTGGAAGAGCGGGACGCCGAGCGTGCGCGCGAGGATCGGCTCGAGGCACGGATCGGGATATTCGACGGGCGCTCTCCCCTGCCGCCGGTCGAAGAAGGGATGCACCATGCCGCCGACGATCGGGCCGGGCCGGATGATCGCCACCTGGATGACGAGGTCGTAGAACCGGCGCGGCGCGTTGCGCGGCAGCGAGGCCATCTGCGCGCGGCTCTCCACCTGGAAGCAGCCGACCGTGTCGGCCTCGTTCAGCATCGCGTAGACCTTCGCGTCGTCGGCCGGCAGGTGCGCGAGATCCACCTCGGTCTTCTCGTGCGCGCGGATCATCGGGATCGCCTCCTCGAGCGCCGCGAGCATGCCGAGCCCGAGCAGATCCACCTTGACGATCCCGAGGTCGGCGCAGTCGTCCTTGTCCCACTGCAAGACGACGCGGCCCGGCATCGCCGCCGGCTCGAGCGGCACGACCTCGTCGAGACGGCCGGCGGCCACGACGATCCCTCCCGAGTGCTGCCCGAGATGCCGCGGCAGGTTCTGGATCGCGAGGAAGAGGCGCAGGAAGTGGCGCGTGCGGACGTCTTCGGGATCGAGGCCCGCGGCGGCGATCTCGCGGCCGAGCTCCTCGATCGGCTCGCGGATCTCGCCGAAGTTCCAGCCGGCGAGATGCTTCGAGAGCCGGTCCACCTGCTCCGGCGCGTAGCCGAGCGCTTTGGCGGCTTCGCGCGCCGAGGAGCGGTCGCGGTAGGTGATGACGTTGGCCGTCATGCCGGCGCCGTGCGGCCCGTACCTGGCGTAGACGTGCTGGATGACCTTCTCGCGCTGGTCGCCCGAGGGCAGATCGAGATCGATGTCGGGCCACTCGCCGCGCTCCTCCGACAGGAAGCGCTCGAAGAGGAGCTCCATCTTCACGGGATCGACCGCCGTGATCGAGAGCGCATAGCAGACGGCGCTGTTGGCCGCGGAGCCCCGGCCCTGCACGAGAATCTTCTCCTCGCGGCAGAACCGCACGATGTCCCAGACGATCAGAAAGTAGCCCGGCAGATCGAGCTTCTCGATCATCGCGAGCTCCTTCTCGATCTGCGCCTGCGCCTTCGCGGTGAGCGGGCGGAAGCGCGAGCGCGCGCCGTTCCACGTGATCTGCCGCAGGAACGTGGCCGGCGTCTCTCCGGGCGGCAGCGGATATTCGGGGAACCGGTAGCCGAGATCCGCCAGCGTGAAGTCGAGCCGCCGCGCGAGCTCGGCGGCGCCGTCGAGCGCCTCGGGAAGATCGGCGAAGAGCGAAGCCATCTCGCGGGCATCCTTGAAGTGCCGCTCGCGCTCCGCGGCGAGGAGGCTTCCCGCGGCGTCGAGCGTCGTGTGCTCGCGGATCGCGGTCAGGACGTCGTGGAGCTCCTTGTCCCGCGCGCGCGCGTAGCGCACGCCGTTGGTGGCGAGAAGCGGCAGGCGCAGCCGCCGCGCGAGCTCGGCGAGGGCCTGGTTGCGGTGCTCCTCCTCGCGCCGGCGATGGCGCTGGAGCTCGACGTGCAGACGGCCGGGGAAGATCGCGGAGAGCCGCGCGAGGATCTCCGATGCGGCATCGAGACCGGACGCCGCGAGCGATCGCGCGACCGGCCCCTCCGCGCCGCCGGTCAGGCAATGCAGCCCCTCCGCGTGCGCCGCGACTTCGTCCCACGAGACCGCCGTCTCGCCTTTGGGTTTCCCGAGCGCGCCGGCCGTGATGAGGCGGCAGAGATTCCTGTAGCCGGCGCGGTTCTCGACGAGGAGGGTGACTCGCGTGGCAGGTTCACTGCTCACGCGAGTCATCCCGAGCGAAGCGAGGGATCCCGAGCTTTGACGCCGACCTCGCCGTGAAGCCCGGGATCCCTCGTCGCGGCGCTCCTCGGGATGACTTTGCTGACGCAAAGTCACCTCCGCGCCTACGAGCGCTTTCAGCCCTGCCTCGCGCGCCGCCTTGTAGAAGCGCGGCGCGCCATAGACGCCGTTGCGGTCCACGAGCGCGACGGCCGGCAGATCGAGATTCGCCGCCTGCTCGACGAGATCCTCGGGCAGCGACGATCCATCCAGAAACGAGAAGGCCGAAGCGGCGCGCAGCTCGGCATACGGACGGGGACTGGCCGCGGAAGCCGGCGGCTTCCAGGTTCGCTGCCGGAGCTTCTCCTTGCGCGCGCCGGCGGCGACGATCCGCTCGAGCGGGTCGCGGTCATCGTGCGCTCCGCAGCTCGCGTTGCCGGCGCCGAGGTTGCGCGCGGGCGGCGTCCCGGGCGCGTTTTCCGAGGCGCGGCTTCGCTTCTCGGTCACGCCCCGAATCTAGGCGTAAATAAGGCGCAAGTCAATCCGAGCTGGTGGCTGTCCGCTGTCCGCTGTCCGCTGTCCGCTATGCCGCGAGCCCGAACCGCTCGTGGAGGACGCAGGCCGAGAGGATGAGCATCAGACCCTGATCCACGACGGTGCGCGCGCCCGCGTCCATCTTCGGGAGCGCGTCGAGCAGGCCCGCGACCTTCGCCGGATCGAAGAACCCCATCGACTTGAGCACCGGCCCGCGCAGCGTGTCCTGCATGAGCTGGTTGAGCTTGCCTTTCTCCTCGAGCGTCGCCGGCGGGGAAAGGAACGGATGCTTCTGCCGTTTGTAGACCGTGTCGGTCAGGACCGGCCGCGCCGCCTCGCGCAGCATGAACTTCTCCGTCATGCCCCGGATCTTCGCCGCGACCGGCAGCGACACCACGAGCTCGACCACGTGATGGTCGAGAAACGGCACGCGGCCCTCGACGGAGTGCGCCATCTCCATCCGGTCGCCCAGCACGACGAGGATGTAGCTCGCGAGGATCGTCTTGCTCCAGAGGTAGAGCGATTGATGCACGGGCGCCCGTCCCGCGAGCCGCCCCGGCACGTCCAGGCTGTTCAGGAGCGCGCGATAGGGATCGCGCACCGAGTACTCCGCCGCGAAAGCTGCCGCCTGCATGTCGCGCAATTTGAAGAGCGCGCCGGAAGTCGCCTCGATCCACGACGGCGTGAACCCGAGCGCCCGCTTCACCCCGTCGGTCGAGACGGTCTGCCCGTCGGGCAACAGCAGCCCGCGAGACACGGGGTTTGCGCGTTCGAGCTGCCCGAGCAGATCCTTCACGGTCTGCGGGTCCTGGCCGCCGTTGTCGTAGAGCAGCATGTCGCGCCGGAAATGCGGATAGCCGCCGAAGATCTCGTCGGAGCCCTCCCCCGTCAGCACGACCTTGTAACCGGCCTCGCGAACGGCGCGGGAGAGGACGAACTTCGCGACGCCGTGCGCGTTGAAACAGAGCGTCTCCGCGTGCCACGTCGCATCGGAGAAGTGGTCGGCCAGGTCGTCCTGCCGGATCGGAACCGGGTAGTACTCGGCGCCGCAACGTTCGGCCATCTCCTTCGCGATCGCGCTCTCGTCGTAGTCCGGCCGGTCGAAGGTCAGCGTGAACGCGCGGATCGGCGTCGAGAGATGGCGCGAGGCGAGCCCGATCACGGAACAGGAGTCGAGCCCGCCGGAGAGGTAACACCCGACCGGAACGTCGGCGCGCAGGCGCAGCCGCACGGCCTCGTCGAGAGCGCTCCGCAGCCGCTCGGCGTACTCCGGATCCGGCGCCGGTTTCGCCCCGTCGCCGGCGCGGGCATAGTCGAAGTCCCAGTAGCGGTGGACGTACGTCCCGCCCGCCGTCGCGAGCAGGTAGTGCCCGGGCAGCAGCTGCGAGACGCCCTCGTAAAGCGATTGCGCGGGATGCCCCGCGCCGCTCGCGCCGCGCGAGATGGCTTCTCGATTCCAGCGCGCCGGCACGCCGGCGGCGAAGAGCGCCTTGACCTCGGAGGCGAAGTACAACGTCCCCCCGTGCCCGGCGTAGAAGAGCGGCTTGATGCCGAACCGGTCGCGCGCCGCGAAGAACACCTGGTTCGCCTCGTCCCAGAGGAGCATCGCGAACTCGCCGCGCAGCCGCGAGAGGCACGCCGTGCCGAAGTCCTCGTAGAGGTGCAGCGCGATCTCGCTGTCCGAGCGCGTCCGGAGCCGGTGACCGAGCCCCTCGAGCTCCTTCTGGATCCGTTCGTAGTCGTAGAACTCGCCGTTGACGACGATGTGCAGACTCCCGTCCTCGCTCGCGATCGGCTGGTCGCCCGTCGTCAGGTCGATGATCGAGAGCCGCGCGTGCCCGAGACCCACGCGCCCATGGTCCGCGATCCAGAGGCGGCGGCCGTCGGGCCCGCGGTGGTACAGGCGCTCCGTCGCGTTCGACAACGTCTCCCGAGACACGCGTCCGCGAGGCGAGAACATTCCGACGATTCCGCACATGGGGAGCCTCCGATCAGACGAGATGCCGGCGCACCGCGTGGATGTAGTCCGTGTATGCCGGCGCGAAGCCCGCGGCGCGCAGGTCCGACGCGATCTGCCCCCGGTGGTGGGCCGAGTGCATCACGACGTGCATCAGGATGTCCTCGACGGAGCTTTGCCACGGCTCCCCCTTGCTGTTGACGTAGGAGACGGGGCGCGCGAGGCCGTCCTCGGACAGCTCGTCGAGCAGGCCGCGCCACTCCTCCGCGAGACGGGCGATCTCGCGGTCGCAGTCGGAAAGGGAAAGCGCCGGCCACACGGCGACCGGCGGCGACTGCCCCGCGATCCGCGAGCGCCAGAGCCACTCGGCGGCCACGACGTGCGCCAGGCGGTCCAGCGCGCGCTTCGGAGGCGACGCCGCGGACCGCAGCGACGCGAGGGCCTCCCGATTGGCCCAGTCGTCGTATGCGAACAATCGGCGCAGCCGCTCAAGCATTCTCGCGGGGACTCCGTTCGGAGCCTCTCACGGCGAGCCCGAGCGCGCCAATGGCCGCGCAGGGAATCCAGATCCATCGGAGCTCGCTCGCGAGGATCGCGAGACCGCGCGGCCCCAGGAAGCGTCCGATCCCGATCGGCGAGACGCGGATCGGCCGCCAGGGAAGGAAGAATCGGTTCCAATCGAAGGGCGCGAGCAGCGCGACGCCGCGGCCGCCGTCCGTCATCGCGTCGAAGACCCCGTGCGAGGCGCCGCAGAGAAAGAGGAGAAAGAACACGCGGAGCCGCGAGGGAGATCGCCGGAACGCGGCGGCGGTCACCGCCGCGGCGAGCACGAAGGAGAAGAAGAACGAATGCGTGAGGCCCCGGTGTCCCAACGGCGATCCATAGGGCACGCCGAGCCAGAAACCGACGGCGTCCAGATCCGGCAGGACGGCAAACACCGCACCCCAGACGGCGAGGGGCCGCAGCGGGATCTTGCCCCGCCACGGGGCGAGCGCCAGAACGATCGCCGGGTGCGAGACGACGGAGGCCATGCGCCGGCCTCAGGGAGACGCGGGCGCTCGAGCCGCCGCGAACCGGTCGTACGCCGCGCGCGCGATCCGGGCGATCGCGTCCTCGGCCTCCGGCACGGGACGGCCGCAACCCTTGACGAATACGGCGATCGCGAATCGGGGGCCGTCGGGAGGCGACACGAGGCCGACGTCGTTGATCGCCGCGGTGAACCCGCCGACCGTCATCGAGAGACCGGTCCGGTGCACGACGGGCGTTTCCATGGGGAGTCTCGCCATGATCCGCGCGGCGCCTGTCTTCGTCCGTGCCATGAGATTGATGACGCGCGCCGTGTTCGACGCGTCGACGGCCTTTCCGCGCGCCAGAAGGACGAGGAGATCCACCATGGCGTCCGGCGTCGCCGTGTCGCGGGGGTCTTCGACGAAGGCCCGGATCGCCCGGGCCTTCTCTTCCGGAGGCTGGGCGTCGAAGAGCCGGCGCAGTCCGGCGAGCGTCCACGCGGCCTCGGGCGGCGCGTCTCGAATCCCGGCGCCGTCGAAGGCGAGCCAGGCCTCGGGGCGGTCCACGCGGATGCCCTCGACGCCGAGCGCGCGCAGTCTCGCGGTCACCGCGGCCCCGCCGCCCGCCTCGCGCAACAGGATGTCCGACGCCGTGTTGTCGCTCTCGATGAGGGTGTCCTCGAGGAGCTCGCGCACCGTCAACGTCACGCCGCCTTCGGGGTGTCGGTCCGCGATCGGGCTGTTGCCGAGGCGCAGGTCCGACGGCCGGATCTCGATCTTCTCGTCGAGCGACGCCTTCCCTTCCTCGACCGAGTGGAGGAGCGCCAGCGCGATCGGCAGCTTGTAGACGCTCATCATCGGGAATCGCTCGCCTCCGCGGAGCGAAAACCGCTCGCCGGATTCGACCGCGGCGGCGGCGACGCCGACGGTTCCGCAAGCCGATCTCGCGATTTCGCGGATCTCGTCCGGAAGAGGCGGCGAAGCGGCCGCCGACGGCACCGCCGCCGCGGCCGCGAAGAGGACGGCCGCGATCAACCGCGCAGGCCCTTCGGCCGCAGCGTCTTCCAGCGCGCGAGCTTGTCGTCGAGCACCCGCAACGTCTCCGTGAGCGCGGCCGAGGCCTGCTCGGTCGGCGCCGCGTCGGCGCTCTCGACCACTTCGAGAAGCGTCCCGAGGCGCGCATTCAGACGCCGGAACCCTTCCGTCGACAGGTCCCCGCCGGCCGCCTCCTTGCCCTCCTCGAGCTCGGCCAGCGCCGCGTCGAGCGCCGCCGTCTTCTCCGTCCGCGCGGACTTCGCGATCCGGGCCCGCGCGGCGCGGACTTCCTCGAGCGCCGCGGAGTCGCGGGCGAGCGCGGCCGTGATCCCGCGCGCGGCCTCCGACTGTTTCGCGAGATCCGACGCCGTCGCCGGCACGCGCGGATCCATCTCGACCGCGAGCGTCTGCGTCGAGGAGGCGCCGTTGGCCGACAACGTCACCGTGTACGTTCCCGGCGGCACGAGCGGGCCCTCCGGCACGAGGGGCGTGTCGCCGGCGATCGCGGAGATCGGGAAGGAGCGGCGCAGGACCGCGGGCGTCTCCTCGCGCAGGTCCCACACGAAGCGATGCGTTCCGGCGGCCGCCGAGAGGACCTCCGGCGGCTGGAACCAGTACGCCGGGACCGGGTAAGCGCTCGGATCGGGCGGCGCGAGCTTGTCGGCGCTCGAATAGCGCCGGATGACGCGCCCCGCCGCGTCGCGCACCTCGAGCGTGACCGGCGCGGCCGGCGCCGTCGCCAGCCGGTAGTCGAGGATCGCGCCGTCCGGCGGGTTCTCGCCCGCGGGCTCCTCGGGCGGAAGGGGCGTGTCGGTGTTCTGGTTGCGCCGCAGACGGTACGCGCGGCGCGGGCGGAAGAGCCGGACGGAAGCGGGCGGCGCGCCGTCGACCGACCACTGGCGAAGGCGCGAGATGTCGTCGAGGATCCAGAACGAGCGGCCGTGCGTCGCGACGACGAGATCGCCGTCTTTCACGACGAGATCTCGCACGGAGCTCGCCGGGAGATTCCCGCGAAGCGACTGCCAGGACTCGCCGTCGTCGAACGAGACCGAGACCCCCCTTTCCGTTCCGGCGAAGAGGAGCCCGGCCCTTTCCGGGTCCTCGCGGACGACGTTGACGGGCGCGTCGCCGGCGAGTCCCGCCGTGATTTTCTTCCACGTCGCGCCGCCGTCCTTCGTCCGATAGACGTACGGCGCGAGGTCGTCCAGGCGGAAGCGCGAGACCGACACGTACGCCGTCCCGGCGTCGAAATGCGACGCGTCGATCTGGGTGACCTTGCTCCAGGGCGTCATGTCCGGAGGCGTCACGTTCTTCCAGCTTCGCCCGCCGTCGCGCGTGACCTGGACGTAGCCGTCGTCGGTGCCGGCCCAGATCGTGCCGCCGTCCTTGGGCGACGGCCCGATGGCGTAAATGACGCCGCGGGGCGCCTTCGCTTTCTCGGCGTAGACGCCGAGGTTCGCCGGCACGCCGGGATCCTCGCGCGTGAGGTCGGGGCTGATGACGTCCCAGCTCTCGCCGCCGTTGGCCGTCCTGAAGAGAACGTTCAGGGCGAAGTACAGCACGTGCGGGTCGGTCGGCGAGAAGAGGATCGGCGCCGTGCGCACGAAGCGGTACTTTCCCGTGCGCAGGACGACCGGTCCCACCTCCTGCGTCATGCCGGTCTTCTCGTCGTAGCGCGTGACCTTGCCCCCGTAGATGATTCCGGGGTGGAGCGGATCGGGCGCCGCGTACCCGTACTCCTCCACGCCCACGGGATGCCAGTCGCGGAAGGTGATCTGTCCGTCGTTGCCGCGCGACGCGACGCCCGCCGAGCCCGACTCCTGCTGTCCGCCGTACACCCAATACGGGAAGCGGTTGTCGGCCGTGACGTGAAACATCTGTCCGGTCGGCTGGTTGTACCAGGAGCTCCACGTGCGTCCGCCGTTGACCGACACCGTGGCGCCCTGATCGACGGCGAGGAGCATCACGTCCGGATCGTCGGGATTCAGCCAGATCGTGTGGTAGTCGTCGCCGCCCGGTGCTCCCTTGAAGGACGTGAACGTTCGGCCGCCGTCCTTCGAGCGATAGGCCGCGATGTTCGCCACGAAGAGCTCGTCCGGATTCTTCGGGTGGACGCGCACGCAGGCGAAGTCGTCGCCGCGACCCCAGATCCGCTCGTCGCCGTTGACGCGCGTGAACGTGTTCCCCGCGTCGTCCGACCGATAGAGGCCGCCCCGCGCGGCCGAGGCCTCGACGAGCGCGTAGACCCGCCGCCGGTCGCTCGGCGCGATTCCGATGCCGATGCGAGAGAGCCCCTCGGCCGCCGTCGGAAGCCCCTTTCCGATCGGCTCCCACTTCGTGCCGCCGTCGGTCGAGCGGAAGAGGCCGCTGCCCGGCCCTTTGTACGAATTTTCGTATTCCCAGGGCCCCTGCCGTGCGGCCCACAGCACCGCATAGACCGTGTGGGGGTTGGAAGGATCGAACGCGAGGTCGATCGCGCCCGTGTTTTCGTCCCGATAGAGGACCTTCTCGAACGTCGCGCCGCCATCGGTCGAACGGAAGACGCCGCGCTCGGCGTTGGGACCGTAGGGATGCCCGAGCACGGCGACGAAGAGACGATTGGCGTCGCCGGGATCGACGAGGATCGCGCCGATCTGCCGTCCGTCCGAGAGACCGAGGTGCTTCCACGTCTGCCCGCCGTCCGCGGACCGGTACATTCCGTCGCCGACCGAGAGGTCGGGCCGCTGGAGCCCCTCGCCGCTGCCGACGTAGATCACGTTCGGGTCCGACGGCGCGACGGCGAGCGCGCCGATCGACTGCGTCGGCTGCGCATCGAAGACGGGCATCCAGGTCCGCCCGGCGTCGTCGGTTTTCCAGACGCCGCCGTTGTTGACGCCCACGTAGAAGAGGTTCGGTTTCCCGCGCACGCCGGAGGCGCCCACCGTACGGCCCCCCCGGAACGGCCCGATCATCCGCCAGTGCATCTCCGCGAGGTATTCCGGGTCGGCGGCATGCGCCGCGGCGGCGGACAGGACCGCGAGAAGCGCGAGGGTCGCGACGCGAGCTCTTCGGGACACGGAATCACCTCCCGATGACATGCGGAGCGGCGAACATATACCGGCCGCCGGACGCCGTTTCGCCGCTCAGCGCACGCCCGGCGGAATCGAGTACGTGCTCGTGCAATGGGCGACGAGCTTGTCCTCGCCCTCGGAGCGGAGCAGGATCTCGCCGAAGGCGAGCGCCTTCCCCACCTTCAGCAGGCGCGCGTCGGCGAGAACGTCGCCGAGCGCCGGCTTGCGCAGGAAATTCATCGTCAGGCTCGTCGTGACGGCGAGCGGCACCAGGCCGATCTCGCCCAGGAGCGCCGCGTAGATCGCGAGATCCGCGAGCGCCATCATGGACGCGCCGGAGATCGTTCCGCCCGGCCGCAGGTCGCGCGGCGCGGCCTTCAGGCGAAGGCGGGCCGAGAGATTTCCAACGTCTTCGACGCGCATCGATCCGCCGCCGTCCAGCCCTTCGTGCTCGAAGAACCGCTGGAGGTCGGGCGCCGTGAGCTTCGCCATCAGGACCTCCCCAGGATCTCGGCGCGCAGAAACGACGTCATCGCCCCGAGCGTCCGCCCGGGCTTCTCGCGGTGCGGCGCGTGGCCGCATCCGGAGAGCACGAGAACCTCCGTGAACCCGCCGGCCGCCGCCGCGACCGCCTCGACCTGGCGCAGCGTGCCGTACGCGTCGTCTGTCCCCTGAATCGCGAGGATGGGAATCCGGATCCGCGGCAGGCTCTCTTCGATCGACCAGGCGCGAAAGGCCGGGTCGAGCCAGACGCCGCTCCAGCCGGCGAACGTCGCGTCCGCGTCCGCGTGGACGCGGGACAGGGACCGGCGCAGGTCGCCCGATGCGTACGCCGCGGCGGCCCGCTCGATCTGGCGGACGCAGACGTCCTCGACGAAGACGTGCGGCGCCTCGAGGAGCAGCCCCCGCACGCGCCCGTCGGCGGCGGCGTCGCCCGCGTGAATCAGCGCGATCGAGGCGCCGTCGCTGTGGCCGACGAGCACCGCCGCGCGCACGGCGAGCCGGTCGAGGACCTCGGGGAGCACGGCGCGCGCCTCGCGGTGCATGAACGCGACGGGCCACGGACGCGGCGCGGGATCCGAGCCGCCGTAGCCGCGCCGGCTGAAGACGAGCGCGCCGCAGCCGGAGGCATCCGCCAGGCGCACCGGAAAATCCCGCCAGGCCGCGACCGAGCCCAGGCCCTCGTGGAGAAAGACGAGCGTGGCCGCCTCACCCGGGCCCGGCCCGTGCCAGGCGTACTCGACGCGATGGTCTCCGAGATCGAGAAGCGGCACCGGCGCTCGGCGCTTCTACTTCTTGCCCGGAATCGCGAGGCGAAGCTCTTCGACGGCGACCTCGCGCATCCGGAACTTCTGGATCTTCCCGGTGACGGTCATCGGAAAGGCGTCGACGAACTTCCAGTAACGCGGGATCTTGAACGTCGCGATCTTTCCGCGGCAGGCGGCGAGCAGCGCCTCTTCCGTCAACACGACGCCGTCCTTCGGGCGGATCCACGCCATGACCTCTTCGCCGTATTTCTCGTCCGGAACGCCGATCACCTGCGCGTCGGAGACGCCCGGGACGGCGTAGAGAAATTCCTCGATCTCGCGCGGATAGACGTTCTCGCCGCCGCGGATGATCATGTCCTTCAGCCGCCCCACGATGCGGACGTAGCCCTCGTCGTCCATCGTCGCGAGGTCGCCGCTGTGCATCCAGCCGGCGGCGTCGATCGCCTTCGCGGTCGCTTCCGGGTTGTTCCAGTAGCCGAGCATGACGCCGTAGCCGCGCGTGCACTGCTCGCCCGGGACGCCGCGCGGGACGACCGCGCCCGTCGCCGCGTCCACGACCTTCACCTCGACGTGCGGCAGCACGCGGCCGACCGTCTCGACGCGCTTGTCCACGGGATCGTCCACGGCCGTCTGCGTCGAGAGCGGCGACGTCTCGGTCATGCCGCAGCCGATCGTCACCTCGGACATGTGCATGCGCTCCTGGACCTTCTTCATCACCTCGACCGGACAGGGCGCGCCCGCCATGATGCCGGTCCGCAGGCTCGCGAGGTCGAACTCCGCGAAGCGCGGGTGGTCGAGCTCGGCGATGAACATCGTCGGCACCCCGTAGAGCGCGGTGCATCGCTCCGCCGCGACCGTCTCGAGAACCGCGAGCGCGTCGAACGCCTCGCCCGGAATCACCATGCAGGCTCCGTGAGTCGTGCAGGCGAGATGTCCGAGCACCATGCCGAAGCAGTGGTAGAAGGGCACCGGGATGCAGACGCGGTCCCGCTCGGTGAGCCGCAGCTGCTCCCCCGTGAAGAAGCCGTTGTTCAGGATGTTGTGGTGCGAGAGGGTCGCGCCTTTGGGACGGCCCGTCGTGCCCGACGTGTACTGAATGTTGATGGCGTCGTCGAACTGGAGCTCGGCCTCGCGCCGGGCGAGGTCCGCGTCGGGTACCGGCGCGCCGGCGGCGATCAGCGCCTTCCAGTCGTCCTCCAGCACGAGCGCTTCCCTCAGCTGCGGGCACCTCCCGCGCACCTCCGCGAGCATCGCGACGTAGTCCGACTGCCGGAATCCGCGGGAGAGAAGCAGCAGCGACACGCCCGACTGGACGAGCGCATACTCGAGCTCGCTGGTCTTGTAGGCGGGGTTGACGTTGACGAGGATCGCGCCGAGCCGCGCGGTCGCGTACTGGAGGATCACCCACTCGAAGCGGTTCGGCGCCCAGATCCCGACGCGGTCGCCGCGGGCCACGCCGCGCGCGAGGAGCCCCTTCGCCGCCGCGCCGACCTGATCCCAGAGCTCCCGGTACGTCGCGCGGTAGCCCTGCGAGCGGACGACGAGCGCCTCCTGCGAGCCGAATCGCACCGCCGTGCGGCGCAGGTTTTCCCCGATCGTCTCGCCGAGAAGCGGGACCGGGCTCGCGCCGTGGGAGTAGGAGGGCGCGGTCATCGGAACAGGCCGCGAATCATACTGCGCGGGCCCGGCCGCGGCGCGCTCTACGAGAACGACAGGATCGGATTGAGGACCGCCACGATCACCGGAAGGCGCACGCTCGGAGGATCCTTCTCCTCGATCGCGACGGGACCGAGCGTCATCGGCACATGGCCCGGCTGCTCGATCCGCACGAGATAGGAGCCGGCCGGCAGGTCTCGGAACTCGACCCGGCCGCCGGCGTTCGCCGCGGCGGACTTGACCGGCTCTCCGTCGGGGTTTTCCGGCCGCCGCAGAGAGACCATGGCGCCGGGAACGGGCGCGAGATCGCGGTTGACGACGTTGACGAAGATCGCGCGGGGCGGGCTCAGAGGAATGTTTGCGTCGAATGCGGCGGTGAGCGCCAGGAAACCGAGCAGCGCCGTCATGCGGCACCTCCTCGAAACGCGCCGCGCACTTCTTCGCGGCGCAGCGCGCGGATCATTGATACGAACGCCAGAGCGAGGACCACGAGGACGCCGAGCGCGATTGACAGTCCGACAAATCGCTGGCGCGAGGCGTCCAGGGACGTGAGGCGCCAGGCCCAGAGCCAACCCAGCGCGAAGAGCGTCACGTAGCACAGCCCGAGCCAGCAGAGAATCTCGATCGCCGTCCGCGCCCAGGGGCGCAGGCGCAACAGCGCCGACGCGGCGGCGAGGACGGCGCTCGCGAAGATGATCTGCGCCCCGACCGCAATCCCGAAGCCTCCGAGATACTTTTCGAAGTACGTCATGGGAGACATCGCCGGCAGCCCCGGTTTCGCCAGGAAGTCGTGCACGCCCCCGAGACGCCAGACGAGCAGGCCCCACACCCCGCCGAAGAGCTTGACGGCGGCGTAGACGATCCAGACCCAGCCGATGACCGTCACCGCGCGCGGCCTCTCGTCCGTCGGCGCCGGCGGCGGAATCGCGACCGCCGAGCTCATGACTCGTCGAGCCGCCGCACGTAGCGCAGGCTCTCCGCGAAAAATCCGCGCCGTTCGTAGAGCGCGCGGGCGCGGCGGTTCCGCTCGAAGACGTTCAGCGTCAACGTGCGCGAGCCCCGGCGCCTCGCCCAGCCCTCGGCCGCCGCGAGGAGCGCGCTTCCGACGCCCCGGCCTTCGGCGTTCTCCGCGACCGCGAGAATCCCGATGTGCGCGTGCGCCTCCCCGGTGAAATAGTCGCGCAGCATCTCGAGATACGCAAACCCGGCGGGTCTGAGCGGCGCCGTCTCGGCGACGAGGAGCGCCGTGCCCTCCGGCGGCCGCTCGAAGAACGCCCGCAGCGTCCGCGCCTCGCCCTCGACGACCTCCTCCGGTGTGCGCCACGCGGGCGGACCGAAGGCCGCGAGGCGCCCGGCCGTGTCGAGCACGAAGGCGCGGTCCTCCGGACGCGCGCTCCGGACGCGAACGTCGCCGGAGCTCAAGCGGCGTCTCCCGCGCCGAGGCCGCGAGGACGCCGGAACGCGAGCGCGATGAGGCCCGCGCAGACGGCCGCGCAGCCGGCGGCGCCGGCGAGCGAAGCGGCCACGCCTGCCTCGCCCCAGAACATCGCGGCGAGGAATCCGGTGGCGGTCGTCAGCGCGGCCCAGGCCCAGGCCGCCGCCCGAGCCCACGGGCGCCGCATCGCGAGGGCCGCGAGCGACGCGACCGCGGCGAGAACGTAGCCGGCCTCCGCCGCGGTCGCGGCTTTCTGCCCCATCTTCGCCGCGGAAGGCCACTCGTTCACGACGTCCCGCGCGCCCGCGACGACGACGAAGACGAGAAAGAGCACCAGCGGAATCGGACGCCAGTTCCGCCGGATCATCGCCGCGTCTCGCGATCGGCCGCCTCGGCGCTCTCTTCGAGGAGGTCCGCGATCCGATCCGCCCAGAGCTCGTGTTCGGGCTTCATCAGAACCGAGCGCAGGCAGGTCGCCGTATCGCGGTCACGCGCGACGCCGTGGGCTTCGAAGTCGAAGAAGACGGCGGGAAGCTCCGCGAGCGCCAGGTGCAAACCGCGCCGCGCGGCTTCGTCGAAGATCGCCCGGGCCCGGGCCGCGGACGCGGACACGCTCGGCGCGCGCGGGGCGTATACGACGATGTCGAGCTCGGGCGTGAAACCCGGGACGAAGCGCAGGCTCGACGCGAGACGCCCGTGGATCGCGATCGCCGCAAGGCGGCCCGCGCCGAGCATCCGCGCGAACTCCCCGCCGGGGACCGGCGGAAGCAGGCGCATCGTCGCCCACAGCGCCGCGGCGCTCGCGCCCGGCCGCGAGCACTCGAGGCTGATCTCCCCGAGATGCAGCTCCGTCGAGGTGAAGTACGTGTACGGCGAGTCGTGCTGGTAGAGACGTCCGACCGACGGATCGCGGAAGAGCACGCACCCGCAGCCGTACGGCTGGAGGCCGTGCTTGTGGGGATCGATCACGATCGAGTCCGTCTCCCGGAGGCGGTCGTAGGCGGCGCGCGTCTCCGGCGCGAGTCCGCCCTCTCCTTCGCCCTCGCCGAGGAGACCGAAATAGCCGCCGTACGCCGCGTCGGCATGGAGGCGAAAGCCGTGCTGCGCGCGCAGCTCCAGAATCTCCGGCAGCGGATCGACGGAGCCCGTCGCCGTCGTGCCGATCGTGGCGACCACGGTGCCGACGCCGCCGCGTTCGAGGCGCCGCGCGAGCGCCGCGGGGTCGAGGCGGCCGCGGCGGTCGCACGCGACGGGCTCGAACGCCAACCCGAGCACGCCCGAGAGCCGCGAATGCGTGTAATGCGCCTGATCCGAGGCGAGCACGACGCCCGGCGACAGACGGCTCGCCGCCCAGAGCGCTTCGAGGTTCGCCATCGTTCCGCCGCCGCAGAGGTGCCCGAGCGCGTCGGTCCAGCCGAACATCGCCGCGAGGCCGCGCACCGCCTCCTTCTCCATCGCCGAGGTGGCACGTCCGCCGTCGAGGGCGTGATTGTTCGGGTTGATCCAGGTCGCGAGCGCGTACGCGAGCCGCGCGACCGGGTGCGGCGGCTTCAGCATCTGGCCGGCGTAGAGCGGGTGGAAGTAGGGGTAGTTGTCCCGGAGCCTCACCGCGACGTCGGAGAGCACGGCGCGCCAGGCGGCGAGATCGGGCGGCGGGCCCCCCGCGTCCGGCAGGGAGGAGAACCCCTCCGCCAGCCGATCGAGCGACTCCGCGAGGAGAGGGAGCGAATCCCGGTCGAGCGGGCCCACGACTACCGCCCCGTGTCCCGCACCGCGAGCGCGCGGCGGACCGCCGCGGCGTCGAGCCGCATCGCGCCGAAGGCCTTCGCGTCCGGCGTGCCAGCCGGATAGGGATTCGCGGCCGGGACCTCCGCGACGACGACGCGGCCGGCGGAATCGCCGACGATCTCGCCCGAGCGCGCGCCGCCCGCCTTCGAAAACACGAACAGAGTCAGGAGGGTCTGATCGCCGCGCGCCCGCTGCGTCGGCAGATAGACGAACCGGATCACCTCGGACGCCTGCGGCCGGACCGCCTCCGCCGCGGCGCCCGTCTTCACGTCCGCCTCGTACCGCGTCCACCAGCTCTCCGGCAGCACGAGAGAGACCCCCGCGCCGTCCTCCCACCGCCGCTCCGCGTCCACGCCGTCGAGGAGCAGTCGCGCGAGGCGTGGCGTCCTCCGCGTGAACGACACGTCGCTGTTGACGAGCATCGCGACCGCGAAAGCCTCGTCCGGATAGAGAAAGAGGTACGCCGTGCCGCCCTGCGCGCCGCCGCTGTGGCTCACGGTCCGGCGCCCGCGCGCATCGCGGCCGACGCCCCAGCCGAGGCCGTAGTCGGTCTTCTGGCCGTCGCGCGTCTCGAGCGACGTCCAGAGGAGGCGCACCGTCTCGGGCCGGAGCAGCCGGCCCGCGCGCAGCGCCTCCGCGAACCGGACCAGATCCTCGGTCGTCGAGACGAAGCCGCCGCTCGCCCATTTCACGCTGTTGTCCACGGCGCGCGCGTTGCGGAGCGCGCTGCTTTCGTCGAGCGTGTAGAAGCTCGCGCGCTGCGGGACGATCGCCAGCGGATCGTCGGCCGCCGTGTCCCGCAGGCCCGCCGGCTCGAAGACGCGCCGCCGCATGAGATCGAGGAACGGCTCGCCCGCCGCTCTCTCGAGCACGGCCGAGAGCAGGTTCCACCCGTAAGAGGAGTACGAGTACTTCGTTCCCGGCTCGAAGAGGAGCGGGTCGTTCTCGAAGACGGCGAGGCTTGCGCGCACCGAGTCGTAGTGGCGCGCGCTCTCGAACTCGTCGCCCTTGTAGTGCCGCACGCCGGCGAGGTGCCCCGCGAGCTGCCGCGACGTGACGGGCCAGGGCTTCTCGGGATAGTCGGGGAGATAGCGCTGGATCGGCGCGTCGAGATCGAGCTTGCCCTCTTCGACGAGCGCGCCGAGCGCCGCCGACGTCAGCGACTTCGAGACGCTGCCGACGCGGAAGCGCGTGCGCGTCGTCGCCGGCGCGCCGAGCTCGACGTTCGCGCGCCCGAACGCCTCGCTCCAGAGAATCTCGCCGCGCCGCGCGACGGTGATCTGCGCCGCCGGCGCGCCGGTCTCCCGCATCCACAGTCCGACGAGGCGCCGCGCGGCGGCGTCGGCGGGCCGCTCGCAGGATACGGAAACAGCGGCGAGCGCCAGGGCGAGCGCGAGCGCGGCTTGCGCCGCCCGGGTCCCGCGCCGAGGCTTCAATCGAACTCGCGCTTCGGCGGCGTCTGGTCCGGCCCGACGCGGCCGGCCGCAATGTCCGCGCGCTGGAAGTTCTCGCCCTTGACCGGCGCGCCGGCCATCCGGCGGAGCATCGAAATTTGTCCGACGTGCGTCAGAGCGTCGGCGATCGGGCCCTGGAAGAGCCGCCCGGCGGGACACGCGAGCGGCGCGCCGCCGGCGAGCGCCGCGTCGAGCCGCGCGAGCCCGTCGTGGAAACGCGCGACGCCCTCGGTCCAGGGGAGCGGCGGCGAATCCCTCCAGGCTTCCTTCCCTTGGCAGAGGCTCACGGCCCAGTCGAGCAGGTCGCCCACGTGCGAGAGGATCTCGGCGGGCGTGCGCGTCGACGGACCGGCGCGAAACGTCGCGAACTCCGGCGGCGCGCCCCGCGCGGCCCGGGCGCCGCGGTACGCGAGGGTCGCCAGCGTGTGACGGAGGAGGCGGCGTTCGGGGTCGTCGGTCGAGCTCATCGAGCGCGCTTCGAGCGGCCCGAAGATATCAGCCGGCGTGACGGTCGGTTCTCAGGAGTGCTTTACCGTCCGTGGTGCTTGAAGTACTGGACTGTCGGCCGCGGGCGTTCGCTCCGCGAACGGCGGCCGAGAGTTCTCAGCCGAACACGTCGGTTAGCCCCTCAGTGGTGTTTGAAGTATTGAACGGCCTTTTCATGTTTCTGGGCCGCCGCGCGCGACTTGAAGGTGCCGAGGTTGCGGCGCCGGCCAGTCTTCGGGTCCTTCTTTCGCGAGTAGAGGCGGTACCCGCCCGAGGAAAGCTTTCGGATCATACGGTCTCCTTTCATCCCTCGTGTGATGCGAAAGTCTCGCCACGGAATCTCGTAGGGGCGGGGCTTGACCCCGCCCGGGCGGCCGCGAGGGCCGCCCCGACGATCTTTCCGAGATGTTTTCGCTCTCATGCCCACTAGTCGTAGACGCCATCGGCGAACCAGGCGCGCGACGCGCGGTCGCGGTAGAGGCGATACAGGCCTCCCTCGGAGAGCTCCACGTCCCAGTAGTCGCGCGCGGCGGGGGCGTCCGACCACCATCCCTCCTCCATGGACCAGGGGCCCGCCGCCACGCGCACCGCGCCCGCGATCTCGGGCGAAGCGTCGCGGGCCGACTGGACGCGCGCCGGCCGGCCGCCGGAGGATGTGGCGATCGCCGCGGCCGACTCCACGACCTCGAGCGCCACCGGCGGGCGCAGGACGCGCACGGCGAGCAGCCCGCGTCCCGCGCGCGGCGGACGCGCGATCTCGGGAGGAGGCGGCGGCTCGAATCCCGTCGAGGCGAAGCGCTCGGGGCGATGGCCGTCGGCGGCGCGGGGCGAGACGACGCGGTCCGCGCCGAGCAGCGAGGCGAGCCGCGCGATCGTCGTCGCGAGGCGGTCGGGCGAGAGCGCCGGCGGCCCGAAGAGCGCCAGCTGCGCGCGGCGCGGCTTGTCCGGGTGCGCGGCGAAAGTGAAGCCAACGACAGGCGATCCGGGCGGCCGCGCCTCGAGCTCCAGACGCACGAGGGTCAGGAGCGTCTTCACGTCGCGCGTCGGCGCGGGCAGCGCGATCGCGCGCGCGTCGCAGCCGTCGGGATCGAGCGTCATCGTCAGCTCGAGGCGGCGGCAGGCGAGGCCCTGCCCGTCGAGGCGCGCCGCGAGCCGCTCGAGCGCCGCGTGCCCGACGAAGAGGAACGGCTCGAGCGCGACGAGAGGCCACTCGAGCTCCATTCCTTCGGAGAGATGGAGCGCCGGCAGGCGCGGCTCGAGCGGGCGCGGATCCCGGCCGCGCGCGGACGCGTGCAGCCGCCGCCCGAGAGACCCGAGCCGACTCTCGACCTCGCCGGGAGGCAGCTTCGCGAACTCGCCGATCGAGCGCAGGCCCCATCGCTCGAGCGTCTCGGCGATCTCGATCTCGGGCGACAGGCGCGCGAGCGGCAGCGGCGCGAGAAACTCCGCTTCCTCCCCCGGCGGCACGACCCACGGCGACTCCGGCAGCCCCGCCGCGACGCGCGCGGCGAGCTTCGAAGAGGCGATGCCGGCGCGCGCGGGAAGGCCCGTCTTCTCGACGGCCGCGATGAGGTCGCGCCCCAGAGCGTGCTCGCCGTCCTTGCGCAACGAGGGCGCCGGGATGCCCTCGAGATCCAGATACACGACCCCCTCGCCGCCGTCCTCGACGCGCGGCGAGAACGCGTCGGCGGCTTCGAGCATCGCCTCCTGCGCCGCGCGCTCGCTCTCGAGGTCCCGCGCGCGCGCCAGCAGCTTCGGCACGATCGCCCGCGCCTGCGGCAGCGTCATGCCCGTATCCACGCCCGCGCGGCGCGCCGGCCGCGAAGCCGCGACGACGCGCGCGGCGTTGCCGTTGCCCTCGACGAGGACGACGGCCTCTCCCTTGAGGTCCGGCTCGCTCCGCAGCCGCGCCGCGAGCGGGAAGAGCGGCGCGAAGATGCACGCGAGGCGCATCAGTGCCCCGAAGGCAAAGCCGCCGCGTCGGGAACCGTGAGCGCCAGCGCGCCGGCCGTTCCCGGCGTCGTGCGGCCGAGCTTGTCGAGCGTCCATCGCGAAGCGAGCCCGGCGAGAAGGCTCGGCGCGCGGCCGCCGCCCCGCCAGACCGGACGCGCGCGGGAGGCGGAGACGACCGCGTCGGCGGCAACGCCGCTCGCGCGCCACGGCGTCGAGAGAAGGAGCGCCGCGCCCTGCGCCGCGGCCGAACGCGCCAGGCGCACCCACGCGGCGTCCGGCGTCCCGCGTGTGCGCGCCGAGAGCCCGAGGTCCGCGACGACGAGCGGGAATCCCGCGCCGAGCAGCATCTCGGCCGCCGCGAGCGCTTGCCGGACGCGCCGCGGACGCGCCCAGAGCAGATATCGCAGATCGACGCCCGCGCCTTCGGCCGCCTGCGGATCGAGGTGATCGCCCAGATCCACGAGGGCCGCCGCCTGGCCGCTCGAGGTCGCCGCCGCGAGCGCCGCGAGCCCGAGCGAGAAGCGCCCGCACGAGCGCGGACCCGAGAGCTCGACGAGCCGGCCCTTCGGGAGTCCGCCCGGGAGCAGGCGATCGAGCGCCGCGAGCGCCGTCGGCAGCGGCGCCGGCGTTTCGAGCGGAGCGGGCA
>DATBFU010000076.1:0-7417 GCA_036558325.1 Thermoanaerobaculia bacterium
GGAGTCGCGGCCGTCGAGCTGCCCGGCGGTTCCGGTCACTTCGGCGGGTCGGTCGCGGTGGAAAAAACCTTGATCGAGAAGTGGCTCGAACTCGAACTCGGGATTTCGGCCACGAACGGCCAAGGAGAAAGCGAGCTGGCCGCGAGCCTTCTCTTCAAGAAGCCGTGGCAAATATCCCCGATGGTTGAATTCATGATCGGCGTCGGACCCGAGCTATCGCACTCGCTCAATGCCGGCGGTGGAACTTCTCCGGGGATCGCGGCGGTGCTCGACTTCATGTTCTGGCCGAGCAAGAACGTCGGCTGGTATTTGGAGCCCGGGTACGAGGTGGTCTTCCGCCACGGGGCGAATCACTCGGTCAACGTCGTGGGCGGACTGCTAATCGGCTTCTGATGAATCACGGTGCCCCGCGGAGGAGGCGCAAATGTCACCGGCCCGAAGGCCGGCGGCGGCCACAAGACTCCTTTCGGCGGCGCCGGAGGCGCCCTTCCCCGCATGCCAAGTGGCGACGAAGTGGCGACGGATCGGACGAACAGGTGCGAATCGGTACGAACAGCGATCAGGCAGAGCGCGAGACGAAGGAGGGGAACACCCGTTGCAGACAAGGGATTTCTCTACTTGGACGAATCGATACGAACACGTCCACGTCGGGGAGATTTCTCGGGTTTCTCGCTTTCAAGGCCGCGGCCCGGGTTCGAGTCCCGTTGGGGCCACCAACTCTCCCCAGGGGGACCTTGCCGTCGTTGTCGCTCCAAGACGCCTTCTGAGGAAGCATCCCCCTCGATGAAAACCCCAGCACCATCTTCCGCAAGAGACGCGAGATGGATTCTCGCGGCCACCATCCTGGGCTCGAGCATGGCCTTCATCGACGGAACCGTCGTCAACGTCGCTCTGCCCGCGCTGCAGGCCGGCCTGAAAGCGACGCTGGTGGACGTGCAGTGGGTGATCGAGGCGTACGCGCTTGCGCTGGCCGCGCTTCTGCTGACCGGCGGCGCGCTCGGAGATCGGCTCGGGCGCCGCCGCATTTTCCTGGCGGGCACGGGGCTCTTTGCCCTGGCTTCCCTCGGGTGCGCTGCCGCTCCGAGCATTCGTTGGCTGATCGCCTTTCGAGCGGTGCAGGGGATCGGCGGGGCGCTGCTCGTGCCGGGAAGCCTCGCAATTCTCGCCGCTTCCTTCGCGGAAGGACAGCGAGGCCGCGCGATCGGAACCTGGTCCGGATTCAGCGCGATGACCGCGGCGATCGGCCCGGTCCTGGGAGGCTGGCTGATCGACCGCCTCTCGTGGCGATGGGCCTTCCTCGTCAACATCCCGCTGGCGTGTGCCGTGATCTGGATCTCTTTGTGGCGAGTCCCGGAGAGCCGCGCGGAAGATGTCCGCGGAAAGCTCGACTGGCCGGGCACTCTGCTGGCGACGGTCGGTCTGGGAGGCGTCGTGTACGCGCTGCTCGAGTCTTCGAATCTGGGCTTGACGCATCCCCGAGTTTTGACGACGTTCGGCCTTGGCGCCGCCGCGCTCGTGGCCTTTCTCGCCGTCGAGCGGCGATCTCGCGAAGCAATGTTGCCGCTCGAGCTGTTCCAGTCGCGCAGCTTCGCCGGCGCGAACCTGCTGACTCTCTTCGTCTATGCCGCGCTGGCCGGCATCTTCTTCTTTCTCCCCCTCAATCTGATCCAGGTGCACGGCTACACCGCCGCCGCGGCCGGGGCGGCCCTGCTCCCTTTCATCCTCCTGATGTTCTCGCTCTCCCGATGGTCCGGCGCCCTGTTCGATCGTCTCGGGCCCCGGCGGCCGCTGATCGCCGGCTGCTCGATCGCGGGGGCCGGCTTCGCGCTGTTCGCCGTTCCGGGCGCGGGCGGAAACTATTGGACCACGTTCTTTCCGGCGACCGCGGTGCTGGGCCTCGGAATGGCCGCCGTGGTCGCGCCGCTGACGACGTGCGTGATGACGTCCGTTTCCGCGGACCACACCGGCGCCGCATCCGGCGTGAACAACGCCGTCTCCCGCGTGGCGGGTCTCATCGCCGTGGCGATCTTCTCGATGGTGATGCTCGCCGCTTTTGAACGGCGGCTGGAACGAGGGCTCCGAGAGCTGCCCGTTTCGGAATTGGTCCGATCCGAGATACGGAGCCAGGCGATACGCCTCGGCGCCATACAACCGCCGAGGAACCTCGATGCGTCCCGCCGTGAAGGATTGCGCCGGGTCATCGCCGGGGCCTTCGTGTCCGGCTTTCGATGGGTGGCGGCCGGGGCGGCCGGTCTCGCGCTGCTCGGCGCCGCCGTCGCCTGGCTGATGATCGAGGACCGCGCCCGCGGCTCGGCGCCTTCCTGAGAGTCCGCGCGCGCGGACGTAACCTCCGTTCAGCTCGGCCAGTGCAGTCCAAGGGCGTTGGCGAGGAATTTCGCGAGCTCGCCGCGCGTCACAAATTGCCCGGGGCAGAAGTTGCCGTTGCCGCAGCCGCCGGTGATGCCGGAGGCGGCCAGGGCCTCGATCGCCCGGTAGTAGGGGTAGTCGGCCGGAACGTCGCCGAACGTCGGCGTCGCCGGCGCCGGGCTCAGCTGCAGGCGGTAGTACACGCGAACCGCGGCGATGGTCGTCGTGCCGTCATAGGTCGTGTTCTGCGCCACGACGAAGTACGATCCGGCCTTGTTGTCGATCGTCGGAGGTGAAGCGAACGTCAGAGGGAACAAGGCGCAGCCTCCGTCGAAGAGCGTCCCCGTCTCGATGAACCCGAGCGTCTGGACCGTTCCTCCCGGCTCGGCCGTGTAACCGAGCGCCGCCACCGATTCGCCCGTAGTGCTCGTATCGCAGCCCTCGAGCTCGAGCTTCTCGACGCGGGCGCCGGACGGCAGATGGAGAGGGCCCGCGAAGATCCCCGAAGAGGTGAAGTACCGTTGGGCCGTATTGTCCACGAACGAGAACGTCGAGGAGGCGATGACCGATTCGAGGTCGAAGGATTCGACGGTGTAGATCGTCTGCGACGTCGTTCCATACGTGTTCGCCGCGGCCGGCGGCGTCGGCCGGCCGGTCAGCGGCGGCAGCAGCTGGCCGAGCGCGGGAGACGAGGCGAGGAGCAGCATCGCCGCGGCCCAGGATGCGATTCCGGGCAGAGAGTCGCGTTTCATCGTCGTTCGCTCCTTTCGAAGTGGGATCGTGCGTGCGGTCGCGATGGGCTTGCAGTCTCGTCCGACAAGGGACCGGATTCTAGGGCACGGACGGGGCGGCAGTCGCGCCTGGCCGGGCGCCGGCGTAGAATTCGCCTTCGAGGCACCAAGTCGAAGTGCGCTCGCGGCGGCTCCGATTTCTTCCGATCCTTGCGCTCCTGCTGCTCGGCTCCAGCCGCGCGTCGTCGGCCCATCCGGACGGGAGCGCCTCCTCGGCATCCTCGGCTGACCCGCTCGCGTTCCGAGAGGTCGTTGCCGTCCGGGGGGCGACCCGCGACGGCATCTACGGCGCGGCGCTCGTCTGGTTTTCCGGCCGATCTCAGGAATCGAAGGAGCCCTTCGAGCAGAACCGGCTCGCCCGAGTCCTGATCGACAGGGGCTCGGAGAGATACGTCCCGCCATTCCTGGCCAATGCCTGCAGCGGCTGGATTCGATACCGCGTGACGCTCGCCGCGCGGGAAGGCCGCTACCTTTGCACCATCGACGACTTCGTGCACGTCGGCGACCGGAATTGCCAGAAGCGATCTTTCGGACTCCTGACGAGCGACTGGCTGACCGCGACGATTCGAAAGACATTCTTCGACATGGGACTCCAGCCGACGAAGCGCGAGGATCAGGACCGAGACGTGTGGCTCGACCTGAGAGGCCGCGCGGCGACGATCAATACGTCGATCTCCGCTTCGCTTCGCGCGCGCGTCGCGGGAGCGGCATCGCGCCCGCCGGGCAGCTAGCGATCGGGCCGCCTTCCTCGCCCCTCTTCCCCCGACACGGAGTTTCCGGCCGGCGCACGGCCTCTAGCGCGCGATCCTCGGGCGCGAATCGCCTGCGAGCCTCCCCGTCGACCTCAGTCCCGGCGCTTCCACCTCGTGATAAGGTGCGGCGGCCCCGTCAATCCCTGGAGGACGGATGAAGCTCGGAGGCTCGCTCTCTCGAACCGTTTTCACGCCGGCTCTTCCATGAACGACCCGGCCGATTCGTCCTGGCCGGGCGCGGGGGCCGCGGCTTCTCGCGGCGCGACCCTTCTGCCCAAGACCTTCACGGTTCTGCGCCGCTACAGCACGGCGCAAGCGGCCGCCGATCTTCAGGCCGGCGTGATCGTCGGAATCGTCGCCATTCCCCTCGCTCTGGCTTTCGCGATCGCTTCCGGGGTCGCTCCCGAAAAAGGGTTGATCACCGCGGCTGTGGCGGGGTTCTTCATCTCGTTTCTCGGCGGCAGCCGGGTCCAGATCGGCGGCCCCACGGGCGCCTTCGTCGTCATCGTCTACGGGATCGTCCAGAAGCACGGCGTGGACGGCCTCGTCGCCTGCACGCTCATCGCCGGCGTGCTTCTCATCGCGATGGGGCTGGCCCGCTTCGGAGGCGCGATCAAATTCATTCCGTATCCCGTGGTCACGGGTTTCACGAGCGGGATCGCGCTCATCATCTTCTCCTCCGAGATCAAGGACTTCCTCGGCCTCCGCATGGGCGCGGTTCCGGGACCCTTTCTCGAGAAGTGGCAGGCCTTCGGCAAGGCGATCGGCACCGCCTCGCTCCCCGCGGTCCTGGTCGCGACGACGTCCCTCGCCATTCTGATCTGGTGGCCGTTGCTGTCACGCAAGATCCCGGCGCCGATCGTGGCGATCCTCGTCACGAGCGCCGCCGCGGCCCTCCTGCGCCTGCCGATCGAAACGATCGGCTCGCGATTCGGAAGGCTTCCCTCCGGTCTTCCGCCGCTCCGCTGGCCCGTCATCTCGGCGGGATCGCTCCCCGACCTCTTCCCCGCCGCGGTGACGGTGGCCCTTCTGGCGGCGATCGAATCCCTGCTCTCGGCCGTCGTGGCGGACGGAATGATCGGGAGCCGGCACAAATCGAACGTCGAGCTCGTCGGCCAGGGGGTCGCCAACATCGCCTCGGCGCTCTTCGGCGGAATCCCCGCCACCGGCGCGATCGCTCGAACCGCCACGAACGTCAAGAATGGGGGCC
Source organism: Thermoanaerobaculia bacterium (assembly GCA_036558325.1). Classification (GTDB taxonomy): domain Bacteria; phylum Acidobacteriota; class Thermoanaerobaculia; order UBA5066; family Gp7-AA6; genus DATBFU01. Next base: position 5,121 of record DATBFU010000076.1, read on the forward strand.
GGACGCCGGTCGCCGGGATGACGCACGCCCTCACAGTGTTCGCGGTCCTCCTGCTCCTCGGCCGCTGGATCGCCCTCGTTCCCCTCGCCACGCTCGCGGCGATCCTCGTCGTCGTCGCCTACCACATGAGCGAGTGGCGATCGGTCGTGATGCTCCTGCGGGCGCCCAAGAGCGACGTCGCGGTGCTCGCCGTGACGTTCCTGCTGACGGTCCTCGTGGACCTGACCGTCGCCGTGCAGGTCGGGGTGGTCCTGTCGGCGTTCCTTTTCATGCGCCGCATGGCGGACGTCACGAGCGTGGACTCCATCACGCGCGAGTTCGGCGAGGCGCCGGACGGGACCATGCTCGGAGATCCGGGAGGCGTCGCCCGGCGCGAGATCCCTCAGGGGGTCGAGGTCTACGAGATCAACGGCCCGTTCTTCTTCGCGGCGGCCGAAAAGCTGAAGGACGTTCTCTCGTTCGTGACCCGGCGCCCGAAAGTCTTCATCCTTCGGATGCGCAACGTCCCGGCGATCGACGCGACCGGCATCCGCGTCCTGGACGATCTTCACGACAGCTGCGCCCGGCATCGGGTGGCGTTCCTGATCGCGGGCCTGCAGGCGCAGCCCCGCCTGGCGCTCGAGCGCGCGGGACGGCTCGACCGCTATGGCCGTGAAAACCTCGCGGACGATCTCGACGCCGCTCTCGATATCGGAAAGAAGTACCTGGCCGGCCGCCCCGCTTCCTTTCGACCGGCGGCGTCGGAGGGCCCATGAGCTGGTCTCCGGGTATCGCCCTCGACGCGCGGGTCGAGGCGGCGGTCTTCGCCAGGAAGCGCGGTGAGAAGGTCCGCCGCTATTCTTCCGACGAGCAGAGTGCGCTGGCCGTCGTCGTCGAGATGGAGCGCCAGGGCTGGAAATTCATCGAGATGCCGGCCGAGGATCCGACCGGGCGGTTGGGCTGGAGATGCCGCTTCGAGCGGCGCAGCCCGGACCCTAAGGTCAAGGATTCCGGCGAGTTCGCGTCGCTTTCGCGGGCTCTGGCCATTTGCGTCGCCGCGCTCAAGGCCGTTCGAGCGGCGTGACCGTCAGCTGTCTCCGGAAGATGTATGATGCCCTCTGCATTTCCCGGCTACCGGCCCGAACTGCTGATCCCAAGAGCCTGCCGGTTCGGAGCTCCAACATGACAAGCGAAGGTCAGGCCGGCTGGGACGGTCATCTCGTCCTCGCCGTCTGCGCGCGCTGCGGATGGTCAATTGTGCGGAAAGCGAGCGAAAGTCTTCCCGTGCGATGCCTGAATCCCAAGTGCGGCGCACCGATCAACGCGGAAAGGTACGTTGCGCTGGAGCGGCCGCTCCAGGCGCCGCCGCCCGCCTGACGCGGCGACAGCGGCGATCCGACAGTCCGGGCTCCGGCGATTCCAGCGAAGGCGATCCAAGCCATCCGGACGCCCCAGGAATTTTGCGCGTCGATCCGCGCGAATCGGATACGATGAGCGTGATTTGACCGACGATCCTGACGAGCGCTGGCGCTCGATTCCCGGCCGCGTCTTCACCGCTTCGGGCAGGATGTTCCCGGCCACCCTCGCCCGGCACCCCGAGGACTCGACGGGACCGGCCGTGTGGGTCGAGAGCACGTTCTACGGCCCGCACGACTTGATCGAGAACGAGCGGATCGTCGGGTTCTCCGCGGCCGACGGCTCGGCCCACGACCTCATCGGCCTTTTCAACACCGAGGCCCGGCGAACCCGATAGCTTCGAGATCGTCGGCGGGCCTGCGAGGCCCGGCGCCGCGCCCAGGCGTCTGCTCGCCGCCGACCACGACGTGGAGATCGCAGCTGTCGGCGTTCATGACGAAGATGCGGCTCGGCCCATCCTCGGTCCATCGAGAACATGATGCGCTTGCCGCCGGGCGGTCAGACCCGGCAACGCTGATCCCGGGCGTCTTCGTGAGGCGCCGGATTGAGACGCCGTCGGAATTCATGACGTCGACGTCCGACGTCCCGTCGCGGTCGGGAATTTGGGATTACCCGTGCAAATGCAACCACCCCGGGTGGAAAACCTTGCAAGACTCGCGAAGAGCGCCGTTCTCGACGAGTTCCGCGCGCTCCAAGACTTACAGCACAGTGAACCTGTCGCGTGCTATCGCAATTGGTTCGCTAATTCGCGAAGAGCTGCACGATTCGTCTGCTTTCGCCAAACAGATTCGCGCAAGATCGTGAGTGCGCTGGCCCGCTCGCTCACGAGCTTGAGACGATCAAGGATCGCCAGAATGCCTATCACCTCGGCCTCGCCCTCGCGCTCGCGCCCGGCCAACAGG
>DATBFU010000077.1:0-23936 GCA_036558325.1 Thermoanaerobaculia bacterium
GGTCGTCGCCGGCTCGACGCGCCTCAAGGCCGGCACGGCGACGAAAATCGCGCTCAACCAGATCACGACCTCGGCACTCGCCTCCGCGGGCAAAGTGTTTGGGCCGTGGATGGTCGACCTGCGCGCCGGCTCGGCGAAGCTGCGCGACCGCGCACGGCGGATCGTCGCGGCGGCGGCCGGCGTGTCGCCTGAAGCGGCGCCGCCGCTTCTCGCGCGCGCGGACGGCGACGTGAAGCTCGCGATCGTGATCGGACGGACGGGAGAATCGCTCGAGGCGTCCCGCCGCCTCCTCCGGGCCGCGGACGGCGACCTCCGCCGCGCGCTCGCCGCTTCTCGGTCCTAGAGGCGCGAGAAGGGCACGAGCTCGATTCCGAGCCGCGCGAGGAGCGCCCGGAGATCCGGAGCCCTGAGGATCTCCGTCTCGCGCGAGCGTTCCTCGGCGTAGGTGCTGCCGCGCGCGAGATCGGCGTCGGAGTATCCCGGGTGGCACATCAGCTCGGACGTCCCGTCCGGAAGGGCCTCGAGGATCGCGCGCAGATTCTCCGGCGTCGCGCCGGCGCCGTAGAAGCCGTCGAGGAAGGCGTCCGGCGTCCGCAGCCCCGCGCGGCGGAGGCGCTCGCGCGCTTCGGCGCTCGACGCGCGCACCGGAAGGTTCCGGCGGCGCGCCGCCTCGGCGAACGCCGGCTCGACGTCCGGGTGCAGCGCCGAATGGTGGTGCGAGTCGAGATGCGAGGGCGCGCGGCCCGCGATCTTCTCGAAGAGGGCGATCTGCGCTTCGATCTCCCGAAGCGCCTCGTCCCGATCGAGCCGCGGCGGGAGCGCGTCGGCGTTGCGCACGAACGGGCCGTCCGGCGCGAGCGACCGGACGGTTTCGGGAGGCGAGGCCGGACGGCCCCCGCCCGTCAGAACGACGTGGAGGCCGAGGTCGAGCGCCGGAGCCTCGGCGCGCGCGCGCCGGATTCCATCGGCCGCCGCGGGCTCGAGCACCATTGCGGTCGCCGACGTGACGATTCCGGCGCGGTGCGCGGCGAGGGTGCCGGCGCAAATGCCCTCGGTGCGGCCGTAGTCGTCGGCGTTGACGATCAAGCGCTTCATCGCGCCGCCTCCAGCGCCTCGCGCGCCAGCGCGACCGCTCCGGCCGCGGGCTCCGTCTCCAGCCGGCGCACCGAGGCGCCCGGCGCCCCGAGCCGGCGCGCGACCTCCGATTCGAGCCCGGGCAGCGCGCGGAACGTGCCGCCCGACAGCACGACGTCGTAGGGCGCGCCCGAAAGGCCCAGGCGCCGCACCACCGTATCCGCCGCGAGGACGAGCTCCGACGCCGCGTCGGCGAGGATCCGCGCGGCCACGGCGTCGCCGGCCTCGGCGGCCCGCGCCACCGCCACGGCGAAGAGCGCGATGCGATGCCGGGGAAAGTCGCCGCCGTAGATCTCGTGCACGACGTCCGCGGGATCGCGGATCTCGAAGTGCGCGAGCAGGTCCGTCTCGAGCGCGGTCGCCGGTCCCCGGCCGTCGCGGCCGCGCAGGATCCGGCGGATCGCGCGCTCGCCGATCCAGAAGCCCGAGCCCTCGTCGCCCACGTGCCAGCCCCAGCCGCCGGCCCGCGCGACCTCGCCGGCCGCGTTCCTTCCCCACGCGATCGATCCCGTTCCGCAGACGAGCGCGAGGCCCACCCGTCGCGGCGACCCCGCGACCAGCGCGATGTGCGCGTCGTTCGTCACGACGACGCGCTCCCGGAAGCCGATGCGCCGCAGGATCTCGCGCAGCACCGCCTCGTCGCCCGGCCGCCCCGCGCCCGCGATGCCCACGGCGACGGCGTCGGGCCGCATGCCCGCGGCCGCGAACGTCTCCTCGGCCAGGCCGTGCAGGACCTTCTCGACGGCGAGCTCGCCGTGCGTGCGCAGGTTCGCGCCGCCGCCGGAGGCCTCGGTCACGACGACGCCCTCCTCCGTCGCGAGAATCGCCCGCGTCTTCGTTCCGCCCGCGTCGATGCCGAGGACGTGACGCATCAGGCGCTCACGCCTCCGCGAGCCGCCGGCGCAGGAACGGAATCAAAAGGAGGCCCGGGATCGCCAGCAGAAACGTATACGCGAAGAACGGCGCATACCCGAAGCGGCTGGCGGCGAACCCGCTCGCCGCGCCGGCCACGTGCCGCGACAGCGAGAAAAGGGCCGAGATGAGCGCGTACTGCGTCGCGGCGTGCTCCTTGTCGCAGAGCCGCATCATGAACGTCAGGAAGCAGGCGGTCCCGAGCCCCTGCCCGAACGACTCGAGGACCGACGCCGCGTAGATGGCCGGACGGCCCGCCGAGAGCGCCGCGCACGCCGCGTATCCCAGGTTCGGCAGAACCTGGGCGATGCCGAAGATGAAGAGCGCGCGCAGCAGTCCCCAGCGGGTCGTCAGGAACCCGCCGAGCAGCGCCCCGAGAATCGTGAAAAGGATCCCGAGCGTCGTCGAGATCAGCCCGATCTCCTTGAGAGTCAGGCCGCGGTCCACCCAGAACGGCTTGATCATCGGCGTGATGGCCTGGTCGCCCAGCTTGTAGAGCAGGAGAAACGCGACCGCCGCCGCCGCGCCCGGCTTCGCGAGCCAGTCGGCGAGCGGTTTGAAGAAGCGCCGGCGCTCTTCGCGGCGCAGCTCCGCGGCCGGCGCGCGGAGAATCACCGGCGCCAGGAGCGCGAGGAGCGCGGCCGACGCGAACCACATCCGGCGCCAGCCGAAGACGCCGGCGCCCACGACGATGCCTCCCCCGCTCGCGATCATGGCGACGCGATACGCCGCGACGCGGATGCCGTTGGCGGCGCCGACCTCCTCCTTCGGCAGGATCGCGATCGTGTGCGCGTCGATCGCGATGTCCTGCGTCGCGGACGCCATCGTGAAGAGGAGGAGCACCCCCCAGAAGACCGTCGAAGGATGGGAGGCGTCGAAGAGCGGATGGAGCGCGAGGAGCACCGCCAGGACGAGCAGGCAGACGGCGATCCAGACGCGCCGGTCGCCGTAGCGGTCGACGAGCGGCGCCCAGAGAGGCTTGACGGTCCACGGCATGCCGAGGAGCGCCATCAGCCCGATCTCCTTCAGCGAGACGCCGTGGGAACGGAAATAGACGCTCCAGACCTCGAGAAAGACGCCGTACGGGAAGCCTTCCGCGAAGTACAGGACGGCGACCCACCACATCCGGCCGGTGAATCCGGGGGAACGGACCGGCGCCGCGGGCGACGGAGGCGACGGGGCGGGCTCCTCGGCCAAGCCTTCGTAGTTTCGCCGACACCGCCCCAGGTTGTCATCTAGAATCCGCGCCCGGAGGCACAATGAAGCGAACGATTCTCGCGGCGTTCTTGGTATCGGTCGCGGCGCGGCTCGCCGCGCAAAGCGTCGCGGCTCCGAACGCCGCCGCGCCGAATCCCGCGCTGGCGCCGCTCGACGCCCTGTATCCGGAGCTCGAGAAGTTCTACATCGATCTCCACCAGAACCCCGAGCTCTCCTACCACGAGGAGAAAACCGCGGCGAAGCTCGCGGAGCGGCTGCGCGCGCTCGGCTACGAGGTCGCGACCGGCGTCGGGAAGACGGGCGTCGTCGCCGTGTTGAAGAACGGGAAAGGACCGACGGTCCTCGTGCGCGCCGACATGGACGCGCTGCCGGTCGAGGAAAAGACGGGCCTCGCTTACGCGAGCAAGGTCACGACGAAGAACGACGCCGGCGAGACGGTCTCCGTGATGCATGCGTGCGGGCACGACGTGCACGTGACGTCTCTTCTCGGAGCCGCGACCCTGCTCTCGAAAGCGAAAGGCCGCTGGCGCGGCACGCTCGTTCTCATCGGGCAGCCGGCGGAGGAAGGCGGCGGCGGCGCGGAGGCGATGATCCACGACGGTCTGCTGACGCGATTCCCGAAGCCGGACTTCGCCATCGCGCTCCACGACAGCGCCTCCTACCCCGCGGGCCAGATCGGCGTGACGTCCGGATACGCGCTCGCCAACTCCGATTCCGCCGACATCACGATCTACGGCCGCGGAGGCCACGGCTCGGCGCCGCAGTCCACCGTCGATCCCATCGTGATCGCCGCGCGCACCGTCGTCGCGCTCCAGACGATCGTCTCGCGGGAGATCGACCCGCAGGATCCCGCCGTCGTTACCGTCGGCTCGATCCATGGAGGCACCAAGCACAACATCATTCCGGACGAGGTGAAGCTCCAGCTCACGATCCGCTCCTACACCGAAAGCACGCGCCGCCGCCTCCACGCGGCCATCGGGCGCATCGCGAAGGCCGAGGCGGCCGCCGCCGGCGCGCCCAAGGAGCCTCTCGTCGTGATCAACGAAGGCTACGACGCCACCTACAACGATCCGGCGCTGTCGAAGCGCCTGATCGCCGCATTCACGGCCGCCTTCGGGAAGGACCGCGTCCTCGAGTCGCGCCCCATCATGGGAGCCGAGGACTTCGGCCAGATCGGCAAGGCGGCCGGAGCGCCCTCCGTGATCTTCTGGGTGGGCGGCGTCGAGCGGTCGAAGTACGACGCGGCGCAGGGCGACGTCACGAAGCTTCCGTCGCTGCACTCGTCGCTCTGGGCGCCGGACAAGGAGCCGACGCTGAAGACCGGGGCGGCGGCTTTGACGGTCGGAGCGCTCGATCTTCTGGGCGGGGCGAAGTAAGGCGCCGCGCGCCGCGACGGCACCGATCCTGCACGATCGAGCCGTGTGGGAAACCTGCTCGATCACCAGCTCTTTCGCATCGGCCAGACCTCCGTCACCGTCGCGAGCCTGGGAGCCGCGCTCGTCCTCCTGGTGGCCTCGTGGATCCTTTCGCGCCTGACGCACCGCGTCGTCGTCCACCGGCTCCTCGCCCGCTCGCGCCTCTCGCTGGGCCTCCGGCACGCGATCGGCCGCGTCGCCTCTTACATCGTCTTCTTTCTCGGCGCGGTCGTCGGGCTTCAGACGATCGGAATCAATGCGGGCACGCTCGCCGCCTTCGGAGCCGCCGTCGGGGTCGGGATCGGCTTCGGGTTGCAGGACATCGTCAAGAACTTCGTCTCGGGCCTGATCCTGCTCCTGGAGCGAACCGTGCAGGTCGGCGACCGGATCGAAGTGGACGGCAAGGCCGGCGACGTCGCCGAGATCCGCGGCCGGGCGACCATCGTCCGGACGAACGACGACGTCTATCTCATCGTGCCGAACTCGCGCCTGATCGCGGAGACGGTGGTGAACCACAGCTTCCGGCGGGAGCGCGAACGCTGTCGGATCTCCGTCGGAGTCGCCTACGGCTCCAAGCCGCGCCGCGTCGAGGAAGCCCTGCTCGCCGCGGCCGTCGGGGTCGAGGGCATCCTGGAGGATCCGCCTGCGGCCGTTCGGTTTCGGGCCTTCGGCGAGTCCACCCTCGATTTCGAGCTGCTCTGCTGGATGGATCACGTTCTTCACCGGCCGGGGGCGGTCCGGAGCCGCCTGCACCATCGGGTCTACGAGGAGCTGGCGGCGCGAAAGATCGAGATCCCCTTTCCGCAGCGCGTCGTCCATCTCAAGAGCTCCGACGCGGAAGGCGCCGCCGCCCTCGCCGCCGGAATTCGTGAACGCGACGAACGCGGTCCGGCGATTCCGGAGTAGCATTCGCGGCTGATGGCGAGTCCCAAACCGAGACGCCGGGAGAACGGCACGGCGATCGTGCGGCCGCGGCCCGAAGCGCAAAAGTTCACGGACGCCGCGGCGCTCTACGGAATCCCGAACTGGGGCCAGGGGTTCTTCGCCGTCTCGGATGACGGCGATCTGATCGTGCTGCCGACGCGCGAAGCGTCGCGCGGCGTCGCCCTGCGCGAGATCGTCGAAGAGCTCGGCCGACGAGGAATCCACACGCCCGTCGTTTTGCGCTTCCCCCAGATCCTCTCCGCCGCCGTCGCCAACCTCAACGAAGCGTTCCGCCGCGCGATCGCCGAGTACGGCTACCCCTCCGTCTTCCGCGGCGTCTTCCCGATCAAGGTCAACCAAAAGCGCGTCGTCGTCGAGCACGTCATCGAGGCGGGGCGGCCCTACGGATACGGCCTCGAGGCGGGATCGAAGCCCGAGCTCCTCGCCGCGATCTCGGCCGACCTCTCCCCCGACAGCCTCATCACGTGCAACGGCTACAAGGACGAGACGTTCATCCGCATGGCCCTGAACGCGCTCCGGATGAAGAAGAAGGTCGTCCTGATCCTCGAGAAGGTTTCGGAGCTCGAGCACATCCTCGACGTCGCGCGCGCGCGCGGCGTCCGGCCGCTCATCGGGATGCGCGCGAAGCTCTACGCGCGCGGCTCGGGAAAGTGGGCCAAGTCGGGCGGAGAGGCCGCGAAGTTCGGCCTCACGACGCCCGAGATGCTCGAGGCTTTCAAGATCCTCAAGGCGCGGCGCATGCTCGACTGCATGGTGATGCTGCACTTCCACATCGGTTCGCAGATCACGGACATCCGCAAGATCAAGGAAGCGATCCGCGAGGCGGGCCGCGTCTACGCGAAGTTGCGGGCGCTCGGCGTCGGCATTCAGTATCTGAACCTCGGCGGCGGGCTCGGAGTCGACTATGACGGCTCGAAGACCGCCTTCGACTCCTCGATGAACTATTCGGTGCAGGAGTACGCCAACGACGTCGTCTACACGATTCTCCAGATCTGCGAAGAGGAGAAAGTGCCGCCGCCGGTTCTCGTGACGGAGTCCGGCCGCGCGGTCACCGCCTATCACTCGGTCTTCATCACCAACGTGCTCGACGTCGCGGACCGGATCGAGAAGGGCGTCAAGGTGCGCGTGTCGCCGTCGGACCCGAACGTCGTGCAGGAGCTCGCGTCGGTCCTCGAGACGGTCAACGCGAAGACGGTGCGCGAGAGCTACCACGACGCGCTCCAGTACAAGGAGGAGCTCTTCACGCTCTTCAACCTCGGCCACCTGTCCCTCGAGGACCGGTCGAAGGGCGAGATCCTCTTCTGGCAGATCTGCGAAAGGATCCACCGCAATCTGAAGACGCTCAAGGAGATCCCGGAAGAGTTCGAGGACATGGAGACGATGCTCGCGGACAAGTACGTCCTGAACTTTTCCGTCTTCCAGTCGCTCCCGGACATCTGGGCGATCGACCAGCTCTTTCCCATACTCCCCATCCATCGCCTGAACGAGCGCCCGACCGAGTTCGGCACGATCGCCGACATCACGTGCGACTCGGACGGCAAGATCGAGAAGTTCATCGACCTTCGCGACATCAAGGAGACGCTGCCCCTCCACACGATCCGCCCGGGATCGCCGTACTACATCGGCGTCTGTCTCATGGGCGCCTATCAGGACGTGCTGGGAGACCTGCACAACCTTTTCGGGGAAGCGCACGAGGCGATCGTGACGGTGGACGAGGAAGGGAAGGCGCGGATCGAGTCTGTTCTGCCCGGCGAGTCGTGCGAACGCGTGCTCTCGTACATGAATTACAGCGAGGAGGAGCTCCTCGACTCGATCCGCCGGCAACTGCGTCGCGTCGCGGGCCGCCCGCTCAAGAAGGACGAGATCGAGACGATCACCCGGGACTTCGAGGACGTCTTCCCGAAGTACACCTACCTCGAGCGATAGGGAGTCGGCGGGCGGTGCGGCAACTCATCTCGAGCGGCGCGCCCTGGGAGCCGATCGTGGGCTACTCGCGCGCGGTACGCGTCGGAAATCACGTCCACGTCTCGGGCACGACGGCCACCGGGCCGAAGGGGAACGTGCTCGGCCTCGGCGATCCCTACGCACAGGCCGTGCAGACGCTCAAGAACATCGAGGCCGCCCTCGCGAAGGCGGGCGCGAAGCTCTCCGACGTCGTGCGGACGCGGATCTACGTCGTCGACATCTCCGACTGGGAAAAGGTCGGAAAGGCGCACGGCGAGTTCTTCGGCGAGATCCGCCCCGCGACGGCGATGGTCGAAGTGTCCCGCCTGATCTCGCCCGAGATGCTCGTCGAGATCGAGGCCGAGGCGATCGTCGAGGAGTGAGGTCCTCTGGCGCGAGTCATCGCGGCGTGACGGCGCCGTAGAGGAGATACGGGGCCGCGCGCCGCCGGAACGCCTCGAGCTCCTCTTTCCAGGAAGCCTCGATCCGATCCGCGGGCTCTCCCGCGTCGAAGAGCGCGAACGCCCTGCGGTTGACGAGGAGCACGTCGAGCCTCGAGCGGTCCCAGGTTCCGGCGTAGAGATCGCGCAGCGCCACGGCGACCTCGAGGCCGAGCGCGACCGGTCGCAGGCGCTCGCGATCGGTCACGGTGAACCGCACGCCGCCGCAGGTCTCGCCGGAGAAGGGCGCGGCGGCCGGCGCGAAGCGGACCGGCGTGAAGCGCACCCCCGGGAGTCCGCGCGACGCGAGCACGCGGGCGAGGCGCGCGCCGTCGAGCCAGGGAGCGCCGACCTGCTCGAACGGCGCGTCCGTGCCGCGGCCCACGGAAAGGTTCGTCGTCTCGAGGAGGGCAATGCCGGGATAGAGCGTCGCCGCCGCGAGCGAGCGCAGGTTCGGCGACGGCGCGATCCACTCGAGACCCGTCTCGTCGTACCAGAGGCCGCGCGTCCAGCCGCGCATCGGGACGACCGTGAGCTCGGCACCGACTCCGCGCTCCGAATTGAAGAGTCGCGCGAGCTCTCCGATCGTCATCCCGGTCCGGACCGGGATCGCGTGATACGCGGTGAACGAGAGCCGGTCGGCGTCGGCGAGCGGCCCTGCCGACTCCGCGCCGCCGATCGGATTCGGGCGATCGAGCACCACGACGCTCCGTCCCGCGCGCGCCGCTTCCTCGAGGACGTAACCGAGCGTCGTGAGATACGTGTAGAACCGCGCGCCCGCGTCCTGGACGTCGAAGACGACCGCGTCGAGGCCGTCGAAGTCCTCCGTGCGCGGCCGGCGCCGCGCGCCGTACAGCGAAACGACCGGCAGCCCGGTCGCGGGATCCGTCGCGTCGGCCACCTCGCCGTCGGCTGCGGACGCGAGACCGTGCTCCGGCGAGAAGAGCCGGACGAGCGTGACGCCGGCCTTCTTCGCCTCCGGTGACGTCAAGACCTCCCCGGTCGAGCGCCCGTCGCGGGCCCGGCCGGTCGCGTTCGTCACGAGCCCGACGCGCTTCCCCGCGATCGGCGCGAACCCCTCCGCGGTGAGCACGTCGAGCCCGGAAAGAACCTCGCGCGCGTGGGGGACGCGGGCCTCGAGACGCTGCGCCGCCGCCCGCGTGTCGGGCTCGAGCGAGGCGGCCACGACCGACGCGACCACGCCGCGGAGGCGGCCGACGTCTCCCTTGCCGTCCGGATGCACGCGGTTCGAGAGGAAGACGACGTAAGCGTCCGACGACGGATCGATCCAAAGGGACGTCCCGGTGAATCCCGTGTGCCCGAACGAGCCCGGCGGGAAGAGGTCGCCGCGGTTCTTCGAGTACGCCGTGTCGACGTCGAAGCCGAGCGCGCGGACGTCGGCGTCGCCGAAATAGCGCGGGCGCGTCAGCGAATCCACGCCGAGGGGCGACAGGACTCTCGCGCCGCCGAGCCGTCCGCCGGCGAGGATCATCCGGCAGAACCGCGCGAGGTCGTCGGCCGTCGAAAACACGCCGGCGTGCCCGGCGACGCCGCCGAGTGCGAAGGCGCGCGGATCGTGCACCTCGCCCCGCATCCAGCGCTCGGGATTGTCGCGGCGCTCGGTCGGCGCGATGCGCGCGGCGGGAAAGCCGTTCGCGAGCGGGAGGAACGTCGTCTCGCGCATTCCGAGCGGCGCGAAGATCCGGTCGCGGGCGAAAGCGTCGAGGGTCTGCCCCGAGACCCGGCGCACGAGCTCGCCGAGCACCTCGTAACCCACGTCGGAGTACACGAAGGCCGTGCCGGGCGGACGCGCGAGCGGCTGGCGGAACTTCCGCGCGAAGATCTCCTCGGGAGTTCCCGTGTAGAGCTCGAGCGGGTCGTCGGGTGGAAAGCCGGCGCGATGGACGAGGAGCTCCTCGACCGTGACCTTCGCGCGTTCCCCGCCCTCCGGCGCGAAGTCGGGCAGATACCGGACGACCGGGTCCGCGAGCCGCACCTTTCCTTCTTCGATGAGCATCAGGATCGCGGGCGCCGTCGCGACGACTTTGGTCAGCGACGCGATGTCGAAAATCGTGTCGGCGGTCATGGCTTCCCGCTGCGGCTCGACGGCCCGCGAGCCCCAGGCCCTGCGGAAGACGACGCGGTCTCCGCGTCCCACGAGCACGACGGCGCCGGGAAGCTCGGCGCGTCCGATCGCCTCTTCGACCGCGGCATCGATTCGCGCGAGGCGGGCGGAAGTGAAACCGGAGCCGCCGCCCGGCGAAGCCGGCTTCGCGAGCGCCGCCGCGAGCAGAAGCGCGCCCGTCAACTCGCCTTCCCCGCCGGTTTCTGGATCCCCGTCCCGCGCGGCGCGATCCCCGGAATCGTCACCGGAAGCCTGCCCGTGATCGCGGCCTCGCCGAAGAGCGCGCGCGCCGCGGCGACCTGCCCGTCGGCCTGACTCCCGTAGGCCGCCAGCGCCGTCCGGACGCCCGGCAGATCGGAGAGCACGTAGGGCGACCCGAAAGAGATCGCGACGACCCGCGCTCCCGAGGCCGCGAGCCTCTCGATCGCGTCGCGCGCGACGGCGGGAATCGCGATCGTTCCGCGCCCGGTCGAGACCCGGACGAAGAGGGCGACGAGGACCGCGTCCGCGCCGCGCGCGGCTTCGAGGATCGGCTCGACGTCCGCCGGAGCCGACCGGTTGTCGAGGGCCAAGGAGCGCGGCGGCTCGGATGCGCGGCCGCGCAGCTCGCGCGCGAAATCTCCGCCGATTCGCTCGGGCCCGACCGTGACGTTGACCTGGATGAATCGGCCGCCCGCGCGCAGCGGCAGGACGCCCGGCTCCTCGCGCACGAGCGTCAGCGACCGCCGCGCGAGCTCCTCGGCGAACGCCCGATGCTCGGGACGGTCGACGATCCGAAAGATCCCGGACGGCTCGGTCCGCGGCGCGCCCGCGAATCGCTTGACCTCGAGGATCCGCCGGACGGACTCGTCCACGCGGTCGCGCGAGATGCGGCCGGACGCCACCGCCTGGCGGACCGCCGCGATCGCGCGGTCCACGTCGGGCGTCTTGGGGATCTGGTCGGCCCCCGCGAGGATCGCGCGGACGGCCGCCTCGCCGGGATCGAAGTGATCCACGAGCGCGCCCATGTCCATCGCGTCGGTGACCACGAGGCCGGAGAATCCGAGGCGTTTGCGCAGGAGCGCGGTCGTGATCGCCGGCGAGAGCGTCGCCGGAACGGTCGCGTCGCGGGCCACGTCGCCGGCGTCCTGCGTGTAAGGGTTCTCGCGGACGCCTTCCGGCCGCGCCGGGGCGGGCGACGCGTCGAGAGACGGCACCGCGAGATGGGCCGTCATGATCGCACGGACGCCGGCGGCGATGGCCGCGCGGAACGGCGGCAGATCCCGGCGCTCGATGTCGTCGGGAGACGCCGCGAGCACGGGAAGAGACCGATGCGAGTCGGTGTGCGTGTCGCCATGCCCCGGAAAGTGCTTGGCCGTCGCGACGACGCCGGCCCCCTGTACTCCGCGGACGAAGGCGGCGACGAATCGCGCGGCGTCCTCGGGGTCCTCGCCGTAGCTGCGGACGTTGATCGTCGGGTTTTCGGGGTCGCTGTTGACGTCCGCGACCGGCGCGTAAACCTGACTGATTCCGACGGCTCGCGCCTCCTCGCCGACGATCCGGCCCTCCCGCTCGGCGAGCGACGGATCTCCGGTCGCGGCGATCGCCATCGGCCAGGGCCAGTCCGTCGTGTCGGCGAACCGCATCCCGAGACCGGTCTCGAGATCCGCCGACACGAGGAGCGGGACGCGCGCGGCGGCCTGCAGCCGGTCGTTCAACCACGCCGTCTCGTAGACGTTCTCCGTCTGATACCAGAGGATCCCGCCGACGCGGTTCTCCCGGACCTGGCGCAGGAGCTCGCGGTAATCCGGCGACTGCTCGTTCAGGAAGACCCCGCGCGCGGCGTAAACGAAGAGCTGTCCGATCTTTTCGTCGAGCGTGAGATCCGAGGGGCGGGCGGCATACGTCGCGCAGCCGGCCGCCGCGGCCAACGCGAGGAGCAGCCCGACCCGGCCGGGCGGGCGAAAAAAAGGCGTCCGCCGTGGCTTGACCGCTCTCTTCACGCCGTCTTCATATAGATTTCGGGTCAACACACCGAGCCCTTTGACAGTCTGCGGCCCGAGTTTCTTTCACAGGAGGAGGATCGCATGAGCATCGGTTTGCTACGCCTTCGACTTCGCTACGTCCCTCTGGTTCTCTTCGCCGCCGCTCTCTTCGCGAGCGCTTCCGCCCTCGCTCAAACGGACGTCACGACCAGTCGCGTCTCCGGAACGGTGAGGGATGCCGACGGCAAGGGACTGCCCGGCGCCACGGTCGAAGCGAGCAATCAGGGAACCGGCCTCAAGGCCGCGGCATTCACGCGTTCGGACGGGACCTACCAGATCGTCAACCTCCCCACGGGCGTCTACACGATCAAGACGACGCTCTCCGGCTTCAAGGAGGCGGTCCGCGCGGACGTCCGCCTCGACATCGGCAAGGCGCCGACCGTCGATTTCAATCTCTCGCTGGAGAGCGTGCAGGAATCCGTGACGGTCTCCTCGCAGGTGCCGCTCGTCGAGGTGACGAATACGTCGGCCTCGACGACGGTCCAGACGCAGCAGATCAAGAACCTCCCCCTGAACGGGCGCAATTATCAGGACCTCGTTCTCCTGACGCCCGAGACCCGGAAGGACCCCGAGAACCGGGGAACCGTGCTCGTCTCGGGGCAGCGGGGCATCAACACGAACACGACGCTCGACGGAATGGATTTCGACAACGGATTCTTCGGCGGCACGTTCGGGTCCGCCGAGGGCCGCGCGCCGCTCGCGGTCTCGCAGGAATCCATCAAGGAGTTCAGCGTCATCCGCAACGGCGCGTCGGCGGAGTTCGGACCGTCCGGCGGAGGCGCGATCAACCTGATCACCAAGAACGGGACGAACGATTTCCACGGATCGGGCTTCTACTACAACGAGCCGCACGGGACGACCGCCCATCTCGCGAACGGTCTCGAGGCGCCCGACCAGAAGAAGGAGCAGTACGGCGGATCGATCGGCGGCCCAATCGTGCGCGACCACCTCTTCTTCTTCGCGTCGTACGATCAGCAGAAGCAGAACGTCGGAATTCCGATCAACTCCGTGGTCCTCGATCCGGACATCGCAAACACCTATCCGGCCTGGGCGTCCGACCCGACCTATGTCCAGACTCAGGACGGCCGCGTCATTTTCGGGCGAATGGACTATCAGGCCTCTTCCTCGCAGCGCATCATGGCCCGAATGAACTACGCGCAATACGACGGAGACCACGGGACCTCGTCGTCGCAGAGCCAGGCGAGCGACCACAACGGAATCGAGGGCCTGCAGTCGCACGCCTACGTCGCCTCGTGGAGCGGGCAATGGGGGGCGAGCTTCCTGAACGACCTGAGCGGGCAGTACGTCATCGAGCAGACGCCGCGCGCGGCGATCCCGCCGGATCTGCCCGAGATCCGGTACGGGAGCTTCAGCTTCGGAAGCGTGAGCTTCCTGCCGATCACGTCGGCGGCCGATCGCATCTCCTTCGGGGATTCGGCGACGTATCTGTTCGGCAATCACGTCCTCAAAGCGGGCGCCGAATACAACAAGACCTCCATCAACCAGATCTTCAAGGGCAACTGGCGCGGCGTCTACGTCTTCGCCGGGAACAACGAGCCGAACCTGCTCGCCGGCAAGTGGACCCAGTACTTCCAGTTCGGCGGGCTGAACGGGCTGTCGGCCGACGAGGCGGGCACCGCCGCGTTCGCGCAGAAGGAGCTCGCGTTCTTCGCGCAGGACCAGTGGTTCGTGAACCCGCACCTCACCGTGACCGCGGGCGTCCGCTACGAGCGTCTGGACAACCCGGACCAGCCGATCCTCAACCCGAACCACGTCCTGGACAACGGACAGTTCGCGCTCGACGGCCAGATTCCGGACCAGAACGACAAGTGGTCTCCCCGCGCCGGTCTGACCTACTCTCCGGACGCCAAGACGGCCATCCGGTTCTCGCTCGGGAGGTTCTGGGCGCGCACTCCGGCAATTCTCTTCGCGCAGCTGTTCACGTCCAACGGCCTGCGGGGCACGCAGTACACGATCAACGCCGGAGCGAACGGTCCGACCGATCCACTCTCTCCGGGCTGGGGCCCGGACTTCGATCCAACGGGCCTTGCCAAGATCGACTTCTCGCAGGTACCCAACCCGACCGGCCTCGGAGTCTTCACGACGAGTCCCGACTACCAGGACCCGGTGACCAATCGTTTCACCGTCGGCGTGGATCGCCAGGTCCTCTCGAACACGACGGCCGGAATCGAAGGGACGTACGCCCTGGCCCAGCATCTCGAGCGGCTGAACGATCCCAATCTCGTCTACGACGGGACGCTCTCCCCGATCAACGGCCAGCCCCACTATTCCAAGACGCGCCCGGACCCCTTCTACGGGCGCATCTCGACCTACACGACGGACGCCAAGTCCCGGTACTGGGGGATCACGGGATACGTGTCGCAGCGCTTCACCAATGACCTGCAGTTCTACCTTCTCGCCACGTGGTCCGAGGACAAGGACAACGACTCCAACGAGCGCAACTTCGCGGGCGCGCAGGCCGAGGATCTTCACAATCTCCAGAACAGCTTCAGCTGGTCCAACCGCGATCAGCGCTGGAAAGTCGCGGCCAACGCGAGCTGGAACACGCCCTGGTGGGGCCTCCTTCTGGCGGGTACGTACCGGTACGCGACCGGATCCCCCTTCACCGCCACGACCGGCTCCGACGCCAACGGCGACGGATTCTTCAACGACCGGCCGACGATCGGCGGCCTCCATTTCGTGCGCAATCAATTCCGGCAGCCGAACTTCTACCAGCTCGACCTCCGTCTGGCGAAGACTTTCCCGATCGGCCCCGTGGGCCTGACCGCCATGGTCGAGTGCTTCAACTGCACGAACACCGGAAACCGCTTCGTGACGAACCTCGTTTGGGGCGACGGCCAGAGCCCGTCGTCCACGTTCGGGGTAGTCAACGGCGTGTCGACGCTCCCGCGGACGCTCCAGTTCGCGGGCCGGGTCGAGTTCTAGCGCGAGCCGCCGCTTCTCGCGTCGCGCGTCGAGACGAAGGGCGGGGGGCTCTACCCCGCCCTTTTCTTTTCCGCGGAGTTTGACCCCGCCGGAGGAGTCCGGCCCCAGGCGGCGTACAGACTCTCGACGCGTGCCGCCGACTCGCGCGCCCGCGGGCTGTCGGGCCCGAACTGCGACCGGAGCGCCCGGTCGCTCGGCAGGAGGAGCGCCTCGGCCTCCTCGAAGCGGCGCTGCTTCATCAGGCATTCGCCGAGCAGGCTCTCCCCGCTCGCGAGCAGCCAATGCCCCTGCGGAAGCGTCCGCCGCCGCAGCGCCAGGCTCTCCCGCAGGAAAGGCTCGGCGCCGCGGGCATCCCCGCGTCCCATCCGGCAGCGGCCGATGACCTGGAGCGAGCTCGCGACCATGGGATGCTCGTCCGGAAGCGTCCGGCCGCGGTATCGCAGCGCCTCGCGCGCCACCGACTCCGCGCGCTCGAAGTCGCCCTTCTCCATCAACATGAACGAAAAGTTGTAGAGCGGCCACGTCACGTCCGGGTGGCTCTCGCCGAAGAGCTGCCGGCGCATGGCGATCGCCTGGAGATAGAGGGTCTCGGCCTCCGCCGAGTCCCGTTCGGTGTCCCACACGGCGGACGCGAGCGTGCTCAAGGCCTCCGCCACGTCGGGATGCGGCCCGGCGTGCGCGCGGCGCGCCGCCGAGAGCGCCTCGCGGTGAAGCGCGAGCGCGGCGCGCGAATCTCCCTTCGTGCCGATCGTCACGGCGAGATCGTTCAGCGCCTCGGCGAGCTCGCCGCCCGAGGGGGCCGCGGCGCGCAGGATCCCGACGGCGGTCCGTTCGGCCGCTTCCGCGTCGTCGAGCCGGCCCTGCGCCTGGAGAACGCTCCCGAGGCGGTTCCAGGCCCAGCCGACGGCCGGATCGCGCTCGCCGAACAGCCTGCGGGAAATCGCGAGGGCCTCCCGCGCCGGCGCCTCGGCGGAGACCGCCTCGCCGCGGCTCGTGCGCAGCGCGGCGATCGCGAGCAGGATCTCCGCGTCTTCGCGGTGCGCCGCCCCGCGCACACGGCGCGCGATCGCCAGGGCTCGATCGAGCTCCCGCTCCGCCTCGTCGTAGAGGCCGAGGCCCGCGTACGTCTCCCCGATCGTCCGCCGCACGCCCGATTCGACTTCGGGCTGCCCCGCGAGCTCCGTCGCGATGCGGTGCGACGCGCGGTCCAGGACCTCCTGCACGGTGACGCGGCGGCCGTCGCGCCACGGGCTGGCGGCCCCCAGGATCGTCTGAAGAAACGCGTTGATCTGCTCCGCTTTCCGCGCCTCGACGCGCGCGACGCGAGCCGATCGGATCGAGACGACGAGGCCGCCGACGAGCGCCAGCGCGACGAGAGCCGCGGCGGCCGCTCCGGCGCGGTGCCGCCGGAGGAACTTGCCGGCGCGGTAGACGACGGTCGCCCGGCGCGCGCCGACCGGCTCTCCGGCGAGGAAGCGCGCGACGTCCTCTCCCAGACGCTCCGCCGAGCCGTAGCGGCGCTCCGGCTCCTTCCGGAGAGCCTTCAGAACGATGTTGTCGAGGTCTCCGCGGAGGCGCCGGCGCCGTTTCGCGGTCTCGCGCACCGCGTCCGGATCGCCGGGATCCGCCGGCCTCACGGCGGTGCTCGGCCGGCGCGGGAGTTGCTCGCAGACGACGCGCTCGACGTCGCTTGCCCGGTCGCTCTCGAAGCGGTACGGATGCTCGTCCGTCAGAAGGCGATAGAGCAGGACGCCGAGGGCGTACACGTCGGTCGCCGTCGTGACCGCCTCGCCCCGGATCTGCTCGGGGCTCGCGTATTCCGGCGTCATCACGCGCTCGGAGGTCCGCGTCAGGCCGGCGGTCTCCTGTCCCGGAGCCGGAAGAAGGCGCGCGATCCCGAAGTCGAGCAGCTTTACGCGCCCTTCCGGGGTCACGAGGATGTTCGACGGCTTGAGATCCCGGTGCACGACCAGATTGCGATGCGCGTGCTGGACGGCTTCGCAGACGTCGCCGAAGAGTCGCAGGCGCTCCTCGAGCGCGAGTCCGTGGGACGCCGCGAAGACGTCGATCGGCGCGCCGTCGACGAGGTCCATGACCAGATAGGGCACGCCCTCGGCCGTCGTTCCGCCGTCGAGCAGTCGCGCGATTCCGGGGTGGTCGAGGTTCGCGAGCGTCTGGCGCTCCTGCCGGAATCGCCGGAGCGCGCCCTCCGAGAGAACGCCGGGGCGCATGAGCTTGACCGCCACGCGCTCCTCGAACTCGTCGTCGGCGCGGCGCGCGAGATAGACGGAGCCCATACCGCCTCGCCCGATCCGCTCGAGGAGCTCGTAGGGCCCGACGCGGCGCCCGGTCCACGACGCCTCGTCGTCGAGAAGATGTCCGCCCTCCTCGGCGACCATCCGCTCGAGGAAATCGGAGTCCCGCTCGTGCGCGGTCACGAGCGCGCGAACCTCCGCCTCCAACTCGGGATCGCGGCGCGCGAGGTCGTCCAGGTACTCTCCCCGGCCGGCCGCCGGGCGCTCGATCGCGTCGGCGAAGAGATCCTTGAGGCGCCTCCAGCGCTCAGGAGACGTGGGCGCCGTCACCGCTCAATTCCCGGAAGAGCCAGGCGCGCGCCATGGCGGCATCGCGCTTGACCGTCGTGGGCGAGATTCCGAGGGCCTCCCCCGTCTCCTCGACCGTGAGCCCGCCGAGAAAGCGCATCTCGACGATGCGCACGAGCTGCTCGTCCTGCGCGGCCAGGCGCGTCAGCGCCTCGTCGAGAGCCAGGACGTCGACGCTCGGCTCCGGCGTCTCGGCGACCGCCTCGGACAGCGTCACGCGGGCGAGGCCGGCGCCCCGCTTGGAGGCGCGCCGGGCGCGCGCGTGGTCCACGAGGATCCGCCGCATGATCTGCGCCGCGAGGGCGAGAAATTGCGGCCGGCTCTCGACCGCGAGGCGATGCACGCGCGCGAGTTGCAGGTACGCCTCGTGGACGAGCGCGGTGGTCTGGAGGGTGTGTCCCCGGCGCTCGCCGTCCATGGCGCGGGAGGCCAGGCGCCGCAGCTCGCCGTAGATCTCCGGCACGAGGGCGTCGAGCTTCGAGCGCGACTCCCCCGCGCCCGCCGATCCCTGGGGAGGCCGGTCGGTCTCGTCAGTCTGCACACCCGTCCCTTCGCCGGAAGCCCGAAAAATATCGCTTCCTCAGAGGGTTGCCAACGACACGAACGTGCCGGGAGGGCCGGCTGGTCCCTTCCCGGCCGCTTTTCCGCTTACCCGAGAAGAGAGGCGGAGGAGGGACCCATGTTCGATCGCATCCGCATCGCCCGGCTCGCCGCCGCGGCGTCACTCGTCGCGTGGTCCGCGCCGGCCGCGGCGGCGGCTCGCGCGCCCGGAATCTTCCGGGGGGCGCCGGCGCTCGAAGCGGCGGAGTCCGGGTCGCTCGACCCGGCCTGGGAGGCGCTGAGCGTCGCCTCGGCCGATTTCGACAGCGACGGCATTCCCGACGCCGCGGCGGGTTTCGCGGCGGCCGGCGGCGGCGTTCTTCGGATCTTCCGCGGCGAGGCCGGCGCGATCTACGGGGCGAGCGACGAGACGATGCGCACGGCGCCGTTCTCGGCGACGGCGGCGGAGGCCGCGCTCGCATTTCCGGACCGTCCCGACTTTCTCGCCGCCGGGGACTTCGACGGCGACGGCGACGCGGACCTCGTCGCCGGCTCGCGGGGAGGCCGCGCGCTCTTTCTCTGGAGCGGCGACGGCAAGGGAACCTTTCGAGGGCCGCGGACCATCGCTCTGCCGGGCCCGATGACCGCGGCGGCGGCGGGAGAATTCGGCCGCGCGGACGGCCTGCCCGACCTCGCCGTGGCCGTCGGCGGAGATCCGAGGCTGCTGCTCTTCCATGGACCGGCGGGCGCGCTCGCGTCGGCGCCGGAAATCGTCGCGCTTCCGTCGGAGGCCGCCGCGGTCGCGGGCGGCGATCTGGACGAAGATGGCTACGGCGACGCCGCCGTCGCGACGACTTCCAGCCTGCTCACCGTCTCGGGCCGGCCGCTCGGGGCGGCTCCGCGGCTCACCGAAGAGCGCGCGCCGCTCGAGGCGGAAACGTCCGCGATCTCGGTCGGGCCGTCCCGCGATCCGGGCCGTCCGCGGGTTCGCCTGGCCGGTCCCGCCGACGCGGCATGCCCGGCGGCGCTTCTCGCCGCGGAGTCCGTGGGCGCGTCTCCGCGGGATCTCGCGGGCCTCGATCCCGTCGCGGCCATCGCCCTGCGCGTCGGGCCGCATGCCGCCCGGGGCCTTCTCGTGCTCGGCGCCTCCGGGACGCTCTCGGTCCTCGCGCCGGCCGCCGGCGCGACGATCGTCGTCAACACGACGGACACGGCGGACGCGCGCGACGGGGTCCTCTCCCTCGCCGAAGCCGTGCGCATCGCCAACGGCACGCTCGACGTCGCGGCGCTGACGGCCGCCGAGAAGGCGCAGGTCTCCGGCACGCCGGCCAATCCCGGGCTCGACGCGATCCACTTCGCCATTCCGGGAAGCGGCGTCCCGGTCATCGCGGGGGCGCCGCCGACGATCACCGACGTCGTGACGATCGACGGCACGACGCAGCCGGGAGGGCTCGTCGAGATCTCGCCGCCGAGCTCCTCGAGCGCGACGATCCTCTCGATCAAAGGCGGGAGCTCGCTCGTCCGCGGCCTGGTGATCAACGGCCACGGAAACGCCGGCATCGTCCTCGACTCGAGCGACAACGTCGTCGAAGGAAACGTCATCGGCCTCGACGCGGCGGGCACGGCCGCGGTCGGCCCGCTCGGCGTTGCGGGCGTGCGCGTCTCTTCGGGCACCGGAAACCTCATCGGGGGGACGACGGCCGCGGCGCGCAACGTCATCTCGGGCGTCCAGGGGCCGGGAGTCAACCTCTCGGGCGGCTCGGGCATCATGGTGCGGGGAAACTTCATCGGGACGAATCTTGCGGGCACCGCCGCCGTGGCGAATCAGTCGGAAGGGATCTACGTCTTCGGATCGACCGGTGCGACGATCGGAGGAACGGCCGCCGGAACGGGCAACCTCGTCTCGGGCAACGGCAACGCGGGAATCCGCATCGACACGACGGGCCACGTCGTCCAGGGCAATCGCATCGGAACGGACGTCACCGGAGCCCTCGCGATCGGCAACGGAACGGCCGGACTGATCTCCTATTTCAACGCCGGCCCGAACACGATCGGCGGAACCGCGGCAGGCGCCGGAAATCTGGTCTCGGGAAACGCCGGCGACGGCATCCAGCTCGCCAACAACGCCGCGGCCGACCTCGTCGTCCAGGGCAATCGCGTGGGGACGAACGCTGCGGGCACCGGCGCGGTGCCCAACACGGCGCACGGGATTCACCTCGTCGGCATCTCGCAGACGACGATCGGAGGATCGGGCACGGGAGAGGGGAACCTCGTCTCGGGAAACGGCGGCCACGGGCTCTTCTTCGACCGCTTCGTCAACATCATGAGCACCGAGAACGTCGTCCACGGAAATCTCGTCGGCACCGACGTCACTGGCACGACGGCGATCCCGAACCTCGGGAATGGAATTCACCTGCCCTATTCCGAAGGAAATCGGATCGGAGGCGCGGGCTCGGGAGAGGCCAACGTCGTGTCCGGAAACGCCGAGAACGGGATCTGGATCGAGCGGCTCGCCCCCGCCGGACATCCCGACGTCATCCAGGGCAATCTCATCGGCACGAACGTCTTCGGCAACGCGCCGCTCGGCAACGCGAAGGCGGGCGTCGTCTTCAGTGCGAACTCTTCGGGCCACACGCTGGGAGGCGCGGCGGCCGGCGAGGTCAACACGATCGCGTACAACAAGGGCGCCGGCGTCGTGGCGACGTACAACTACGGCCTTCACCTCGAGCCCAACCGCATCTTCGGGAACGGCGGGCTCGGTCTCGATCGTCTCGCCGACGGCGTCGTGACCGCCAACGTGCCCGGCGGTTACGACAATTTCCCGGTGCTCACCTCGGCGGTGCGGTCCGGGTCGGGGACGACGATCGGCGGCACCCTCTCCGCGGCGGCCGGAAGCAGCTACGCGATCCACTTCTACGCGAGCCCGGCCTGCGATCCGTCGGGCTACGGCGAAGGGCGCGTCTATCTCGGCTCGACGAACGTGACGACGAATGCCTCCGGGAGCGCGAGCTTCTCGAAGGTCGTCACACCCGCCGTGCCGGGGGGCCAGTTCGTGACGGCCTACTCCGTCTTCACGCCGGGGGTCTACGCGCCCGAGGCCTCGGAGTTTTCCCAATGCCGGCTCGTGGAAGGCGACCCGGCGCCGCCCTCCTCGGTGCCGCTCTCCGTCGCCGTCGTCGTCCCGTCGGCCGGAGGCAATACCGCTTACGTGACCGTCCGAATCAGCGGAGACGGAATCCGCGTCGGCGCGACGGCGAAGCTCGTCCGGTCGGGCCACACCGACGTCGGGGCGATCCGCGCCGACGTCGCCCCGGACGGCGGAAGCCTTCTCGCGACGTTCCCGCTGGCGGGCGAGGCGGCGGGACTCTGCGACGTCGTCGTGAAGAATCCGGGCGGCGCCACGG
Source organism: Thermoanaerobaculia bacterium (assembly GCA_036558325.1). Classification (GTDB taxonomy): domain Bacteria; phylum Acidobacteriota; class Thermoanaerobaculia; order UBA5066; family Gp7-AA6; genus DATBFU01. Next base: position 21,651 of record DATBFU010000077.1, read on the forward strand.
CGACGCTGCCCGACGCCTTCCAGATCGAAGAGGGCGTGGGCCCGATTCCGTGGACCCAGATCATCGGTCCGTCCAAGATCGTCAAAGGCTATCCGTGGACGTTCCACCTCATCGTCGGCAATCGCGGCGACGTGGACGCGCACGGCGTGGTCGTCTGGCTCTCGGGTATTCCCTCCGAAGCGCAGGTCCAAATCCTGACGCCGCTCGCGACCCCTCCGCAGTTCCCCGGAAATCCCGTCGACCTGTCCGCGTTTCCGCAGATCGTTCAGACCGGCGCCGGGCAGGAGATCCCGCTCTTCCTGCCCCTGATCCCGCCGGGGGCCGAGCGCGTGTTCTCGTTCTCGCTCAAGATGCCGGGCGCCGGGAACATCCCGCTGCGCGCGGCCTTGATGACCCCGATGTTCGGGTCGCCCATGAAAGGCACGTGGGCCGGATGCTTCTACCAGATCGCGCAGATTGCCTCGAACTTCGTTCCGGGCCTCGACTGCGCGCTCGCGGCGCTCGGCGTCGTCGCGGAGACCGGAAGCCTCCTGGGCTCGGAAGAGAGCGACGCGCTCTGGAGCTTCGCGCAGGCGCTCGGCGAGGCGATCCTCCAGTGCGCGGAAGGCATTCCCGTCCTCAAGGCTTACAAGGCGGCGCTCGAGGTCATCAACCTGCTGATCAACGGCACGGAGCTCTTCTCCGACTGCAACCCGCTCGTCCAGCGCTACGTCTTCCACAACACGACGGTCGTTCTCTCGTTCGATCCGAACGACAAGATGGGCCCCGACGGCGCCGGCCCCGGCCGCGCGATCCTGCCCGACGAGCCCCTCGACTACGAGATCACTTTCGAGAACAAGCCTGCGGCGACGGCGCCCGCCCGCGAGGTGACCGTCGAAGACGACCTCGACACGAGCGTGTACGACCTTTCGACTTTCCAATTCCGGCCGTTCCGGATCGCCGACCGCCGGAGCGGCGACCCCGCGCCCGGCGCCGACGCCTTCACCATGGACCTGGATCTCCGCCCGGCGCGCGACGTGATCGCGCGGGTTTCCGGCGAGATCGACCGGCCGAGCGGTCATGTCGTCTGGCGCTTCACCTCGCTCGATCCCGATTCGGGCGAGCCCGTCACGGATGCCCTTGGCGGCTTCCTGCCGCCCGACGCCGCTCCGCCGGAGGGCCGGGGGTCGGTCCGCTTCCAGGTGAAGCTCAAGGAGGGACTCCCCACGGGCACCGCGGTCTCCAATCACGCCGCGATCGTGTTCGACGCGAACGACCCGATCCTGACACCCGTCTGGACGAACACCGTCGATCGGGACGCGCCGTCGAGCCATGTGCTCGCCCCGGCGCTCGCCTGCGCTCGCATGGCGATTGCGTGGACCGGGACGGACGCGGGCGGGGGAATCGCGAGCTTCGACATCTACCGCTCCGAGGACGGCGGACCGTTCACCCCGTGGCTGACGAAGACGACGGCGACCTCGGCCGTCTTCCAGGGAGCGCCGGGAAAGAGCTACGCGTTCTACAGCGTCGCGCGCGATCTCGTCGGAAACGTGGAAGGCGCGCCGGTGGCCGCGGATGTGGAATTCACGGTTCCTTCCAGCGGTCCTTCGATCGCGTCGATCACGCCGGCTTCCGGCTCCGCGGCCGGCGGCATCGTGGTCCAGATCTCCGGAAGCGATTTCCTGCCGGGCGCAACAGTGACGATCGGCGGCACGGCCGCGACCGGAGTCATCGTGACCCCGAGTCAGATCACCGCCACCGTCCCGGCGCGGCCGGCCGGCTCCCTGTCCGACGTCGCGGTGACGAACCCCGGGGGGTGCGCGGGCGTTCTCGAAAAGGGATGGCTCGCCGATTTCGCCGACGTGCCGCCCTCACATCTCTTCCACGGGGCGATCGCGAAGATCCTGCGCGCGGGCATCACCACGGGCTGCGGCGGCCCCAACTACTGTCCGTCGAGCCCGGTCACGCGCGACCAGATGGCCGTTTTCATCCTCCGCGCGAAGCACGGCGGATCCTTCCAGGCGCCCCCGCCGCTCGGAACGGAGTTCGCCGACGTGACGGTCTCGACGTTCCTCGGGAAGTGGATCGAACTCTTCGGGACGGAAGGGTTCACGACCGGCTGCGGCGGCGGAAACTACTGTCCGAACAATCCGGTGCAGCGCTCGGAGATGGCGGTCTTTCTCGTGAGGGCCCGGCACGGCTATGACTTCGCGCCGGCGGCCGCCACCGGCGCGGTCTTCGGCGACGTCACGCCGTCCACCCTCCTGGCCCGCTGGATCGAGCAGCTCAAGGCGGACGGTGTGACGA
>DATBFU010000078.1:0-30283 GCA_036558325.1 Thermoanaerobaculia bacterium
GGAGGGAGGATTGGGCTCCGCCCGCCGTGTGCGGAAAATCGGACGACGTCGTTCCGCCCGCGACGAGGAGACTCCCCGAGGACCGCAGGACGAGGCTCGCCGCCGTGTCCGTTCCCGTCCCTCCGAGGTACGTCGCCTGGATGATCGAAGTGAGGTCGTTCTTGAAGCGCGCGACGAAGGCGTCCTGACCGCCGGCAGAAGAAGCCTGAGCGCCGTTCGTCGTGCCGGGCAGGCTCGCCGATTGCGTGTAACCCGCCATCAGCACGTCGTGACTCGTCGGCTCGACGGCCAGAGCGAAGGAAGCTTCGCGGCCGCTGCCGCCGAAGTACGTCGCCGCCTTGAGCGTCTTGAGCGTGCTGTCGAAGCGCGCGACGAACGCATCGATGTCGCCGCCCGATGTGCTCTGCGCGCCGGCGGCCGTGCCCGGAAGGTTCGTGGCGCTCGAATCGCCGGCGATGAGGATGTCGTTCGTCGCGGCATCCACGGCGAGCGCGCCGGAGATCAGCCCGCCGGAGAGGCCGTTTCCCCCGAAGTAGGTGGACTGTTTGAGAGTCGTCAGGTCGGTGCTCAAGCGCGCGACCCAGTAGGCGCTGCCGGAGCTCGACGTCTGCGCGCCTCCCGATGTCCCCGGAAAATCGGTAGAACCGGTGGGCCCCATGACGATCACTTCATTGGTGCCGGAGTGGAAGATGACGCGCCGCGCGTATTCGTTGAGCGTTCCGCCGAGGTAGGTGACCTGGTGAAGCGTCTTGAGGTCGCCGGAGAGCCGCGCGACGAACGCGTCGGTGAAGCCGGCGTTGGTCGCCTGGGCTCCTCCCAGAGTGTCCGGGAAATCCGTCGACGTCGTGCGGCCAACGAGATAGAGATCGCCCGTGGCCGGATTGATGGCCAGGGAGTTTGCGCCCTCATCGGCGCTGCCGCCGACGAAGGTCGAGCGCACGATCGGGTCGATGATGACCTCGCGCAACGGATCATGGGAGCCGAGACGGACGCCGTAGCCGTGACGTCGAACCCGGTACGCCGCCGCCACGGGAGTCCGGAGACCGAGGCCGTCTTCCTGATACGCGATCGGCGCGGAGAAGACGATCGGGCCGATCCCCGTGCCGGCGACGAGCGAGCCGTCGGCCGCGACGCGGAGATCGGAGACTCCGTCGAGGCGGACCGAGATCGCGTCCGCGGTCGAGCCGGCGGCCACGCGGAAGATCTTTTCCATGTCGTGCGGCCCGGCCTTTACCGATAGCCGGACTCCCGGCCAGACGGTTCCGAGGGAGACGGATTCGTATGTCGCTTCCGCCGCGGGGGCACCGGCGGGAGCGCCGCCGGCAAACCGGCTGACGCGCGTCGGAGAGAGCGGGCCGGGCCGTACGTTCGCGCGACCGCCGGAGAACGACTCGACGACGGTCCAGCCGGGAAGGGCATGGACGAGGCGTCCTTCCCTCGTGACGAAGACGGTTTCTGTCGACGACGCGGCCAAGAAAGCGACTTGCCGGTCGAACCGGCCGTGGTTCGCCGTGAACGGGATCGCCAGGGTGCGCGAGGCCGCGGCGATTCTCGGATCGGGGGCCGAACCCGCGGCGGCCCGGAGCGGGGCGGCGGCGAGGACCATCGTGAGGAAGACGCGGCCCGGGCAGAGAGACGGGCCCCAAGCATGCATAGCGACCTCCGATTGCAGCGGCAATAGGGTAGCCGAACCTCCCGCGCACCTTCGTGCCGTCGAAGCTTCTAGGGTGCGCAGAGATTCTGCGCGAACACGTTCCCGAGGAACTTCGCCATCGCTTCCCGCGTGCGAGCCACGAGGTCAGTCATTCTGGCCTCCCTATCTCACGCGCAGGAGACCGCCGACCGGGATCAGGAGGGGTCGAGGATGATAGACTGCCGGTGAGATGTCGCGACGCTGGCCGACCGGTGTGCCCATGCGCGGCCCGAGCACGGGGTGGACGAGCCCGTGCGCGGCGGCGTGATCGTCGCGATCCGCTAACCGCCTCGGACTCCGACCCTTCCGCTCGGGCCTGATCCCGTAGAGGTGTCTCTCCCGATTGAGGATCCGAAGGAGAAGAGTCATGGTTCGCACCCGGGAATTCATCGCCGCCAGGCCCGCCGAAGCGTCCCCGCGTCGGAGGGAATCGCCCATAATGTGCTCTCCATGAACGACATCCGCTCTCCCGACGGCGCGTCCCAGCGCGAGCGGACCGAGGCCCTCCAGGAGGCCCTGGCCGAGCGGATCCTCGTTCTCGACGGTGCCACGGGGACCTGGATCCAGGGGCAGGACCTCGACGCCTCGGACTTCGGCGGCGAGGCGCTCGAGGGCTGCAATGAGAACCTCGTCTTCACGCGGCCCGACGTGATCTCCCGGATGCACGAGGAATACCTCGCGGCCGGAGCGGATCTCGTCGAGACGGATACGTTCGGCGGAACGCCCCTCGTGCTCGCGGAGTACGGCCTGTCGGACCGCGCGATCGAGCAGAACGCGGCGGCGGCGCGCATTGCGCGCGCGGCCGCGGCGAAATTCTCGACGCCGTCGCGGCCGCGGTTCGTCGTCGGATCGATGGGGCCGACGACGAAGGCGATCACCGTCACGGGCGGCGCGACGTTCGAAGAGATGATCGGGCACTACCGGGCGCAGGCGATCGGCCTCCTGACGGGCGGCGCGGACGTCCTGTTCCTCGAGACCGTGCAGGACACGCGCAACCTCAAGGCCGGACTCATCGGCGTCGAACAGGCGTTCGCCGAAGTCGGTTGGCGAGCTCCGGTGTCCGTCTCGGTCACGATCGAGCCGATGGGCACGATGCTCGCCGGCCAGGCGGTGGACGCCGTCTGGGCCGCGGTGTCGCACGCGCCGCTGCTGTCGATCGGACTGAACTGCGCCACCGGCCCCGAGTTCATGACGGACCATCTGCGGACGCTCTCCGGGCTCGCGAAGACGCCGGTCTCCTGCTATCCCAACGCGGGTCTTCCGGACGTGGACGGGAAGTATCCGGAGACGCCGGAGAAGCTCGCCCTCCAGCTCGCGCGTTTTCTCGAGGAAGGCTGGTTGAACATCGTGGGCGGCTGCTGCGGCACCACGCCCGCGCACATCGTGAAGGTGGCGGCGGCCGCGGCGGGGAAGAAGCCGCGGCGTCCGGCGATCCACGATCGGGTCTTCCTCTCGGGGATCGAGGCGCTCGAGATCACGGAGGAGAACCGTCCGGTGCTCGTGGGCGAGCGGACCAACGTGCTCGGCAGCCGCAAGTTCAAGCGTCTCGTCGCCGACGGGCAGTTCGACGCGGCGGCGGAGATCGCCCGCGCGCAGGTCAAGGGCGGCGCGCAGGTCATCGACGTCTGCCTGCAGGATCCCGACCGCGACGAGACGGCCGACGCCAATGCGTTTCTCGAGCGCGCGACGCGAATGGTCAAGGTGCCGCTCATGCTCGACTCGACCGACGCGCGGGTTCTCGAGCTCGGGCTCAAGTGGAGCCAGGGCAAGTCGATCCTGAACTCGATCAATCTGGAGGACGGCGAGGCGCGCTTCGCGGCGGTCGTGCCGCTCGCGCAGAAGTACGGCGCGGCGCTCGTGGTCGGGACGATCGACGAAGACCCCGAGAACGGGATGGGCGTCACCCGCGAGCGCAAGCTCGAGATCGCGCGGCGGAGCTACACGCTGTTGACCGAGAAGTACGGCGTCGCGGCCGAAGACGTCTTCTTCGACCCGCTCGTCTTCCCCTGCGGAACGGGCGACGTCAAGTACGTCGGCAGCGCCGTCGAGACGCTCGAGGGCATCCGGGCGATCAAGGCGGAGTTCCCGCGGACGCGGACGATCCTCGGGATCTCGAACGTCTCGTTCGGCCTGCCGGAGGCGGGGCGCGAGGTGCTGAACTCGGTCTTCCTCTATCACGCGACCAGGGCAGGGCTCGATCTCGCCATCGTGAACACCGAGAAGATCGTGCGTTACCCCTCGATTCCCGAAGAGGAGCGGCGCCTCTCGGAGGACCTGATCTGGAACCGCGGGGAAGACCCTGTCGCGGCGTTCGCCGCCCACTTCAAGGCGAAGGGCTCCGCGCCCAAGGTGCCGCGGGAGCGCGCCGGCACGCCGCTCGAGCGGCTGCCCCGCTACATCCTCGAAGGCTCGAAGGAGGGACTCGTCGAGGATCTGGAGTCCGTGCGCCGGGCCGGAATGGCCCCACTCGAGATCATCAACGGTCCTCTCATGGACGGCATGAAGGAGGTCGGCCGCCTCTTCAACGCCAATGAGCTCATCGTCGCCGAGGTGCTCCAGTCCGCCGAGGCGATGAAAGCGGCGGTCTCGCACCTCGAAAAGTTCATGGAGAAGGCGTCCGACTCGCGCAAGGGCAAGGTGATCCTCGCGACGGTCAAGGGCGACGTGCACGACATCGGGAAGAACCTCGTCGAGATCATCCTGTCGAACAACGGTTACGAGGTGGTCAACCTCGGGATCAAGGTGCCGCCGGAAAAGCTCGTCGACGCCTACGAAGAGCACCGGCCGGATCTGATCGGGCTCTCGGGGCTCCTCGTCAAGAGCGCTCAGCAGATGGTCACGACCGCCGAGGACTTGACCGCGCGCGGCGTGACGGCGCCTCTCCTCGTGGGCGGCGCGGCGCTCTCGCAGAAGTTCACCGACCACCGCATCGGTCCGGCGTATGGCGGCCTCGTCGTGTACGCGGTCGACGCGATGCGCGGTCTCGCGCTTGCCGACCGCATTCTCTCGGGCGAGCCCGCGCGGGACGCCCTCGCCGCGGAGGCGCGCGCGCGGCGCGAGCGCGACGGCGGACCGATGGAAGCTCGGGCTGTCGACGAGAGCCCGCTCGCGGCGCCGGCCGTGCGCAGCGAAGAGATCGCGGCGGCGGAGCCGCGTTCCGCCCCGGACACCGCCGAGCACGTGCTTTCGCCCCTCGATCTGCCGGAGGTCTGGAAATATCTCAACCCCCACATGCTCTACGCCAAGCACCTGGGCCTGCGCGGAAGCTACGGGAAGCTGAAGGAGGCGGGAGACCCCCGACTCGCCGAGCTCGAAGCCGTCGTCGACAAGATCAAGACGACGGGCGAGATCCGGGCGCGCGCGATGTACCGCTACTACGAGGCGTACTCGGAGGGGAACTCCGTTCACGTCCTCGACGGCGGGCGCGAGGCCGCGGTGTTCCACTTCCCGCGGCAGACGGCGGGGGAGCGTCTCTGCCTCGCGGACTTCGTCGCGCCGCGCGGGCCGCGCCCCGACACGATCGCGCTCCTCATCACGACCGCGGGCGAGGGTGTGCGCGCGCGCGCCGAGGAGCTGAAGCAGAAGGGCGAGTACCTGCTCTGTCATTCCCTTCAGGCGCTCGCCGTCGAGACCGCGGAAGCCGCGGCCGAGTGGCTTCATGCGAAGCTGCGCGGCTGCTGGGGGATCGGGGATGCGGGCTCGGTCACGCTCACGGACCTCTTCCAGTCGCGCTACCAGGGCAAGCGCTACAGCTTCGGCTATCCGGCCTGCCCGGACCTCTCCGACCAGGCGAAGCTCTTCGCGCTTCTCGACGGACGCAAGATCGGCGTCGAGCTGACCGAGGGATTCATGATGGATCCGGAGGCCTCCGTCTCGGCCATCGTCGTCCACCACCCGCAGGCGCGGTACTTCGCGGTCTGACGCGAGGCGGGGGAGTCTCGGCGGCGGCGCGACGAGCCCCGGCGGGCATCGCGCCGGAGCGTTTCCGTTTTCGCAACCATCTGGCCCGGACCGGGTTATGGAACCTGGAGCGCCTCCGAATCCCGTTAGACGATTCGCCGTAGTATGATACGCAAATGCGAATGATCGACGCCCAGGATGCCTCAATTGTGACGATTCTTCAGGAAAATGCCAGAACGTCGAATGCCGAGATCGCTCGCCAGGTAGGGCTCGCGCCTTCGGCCGTCTTCGAGCGCATCCGCAAGCTCGAGGAGCGGGGGGTCCTGAGGGGCTTCCACGCGCAAGTCGATCCGCACGCCATCGGGCTGCCGCTGCTCGCTTTCGTCTTCGTGCGCTCCGACGAGCGGGCCGGCGGCATCTCCACCGCCGAGAGGATCGCGAAGATCCCGGAGGTCCTGGAGGTGCACCACGTCGCGGGAGAGGATTGCTTCCTCGTCAAGCTTCGCGCCGCGGACACCGAGGAGCTCGGAAGACTTCTGCGCGAGAAAGTCGGTGCGATTCCAGCCGTGACCTCCACGCGGACGACGATCGTTCTCGAGACGGTCAAGGAGGAGTCCGGCCTTCCGCTCGAGCGCTCCGACGAGGCGAGCCTCCCGGAGGTCCGCCGTGCCTGAAGAGGGGGCCCTGCGCGGCCGGATCGTCCTCGCCTTCGCGGCGATCTACGTGCTCTGGGGCTCGACGTATCTCGGCATCCGTTACGCCGTCGAGACGATCCCGCCGTTCCTGATGGCCGGAACGCGGCACCTCGCCGCGGGACTGATCCTCTATTCCTGGACTCGTTCGCGCTCGAAGGCGCGGCCCAAGCGCCGCGAGTGGGCCCTCGCCGCCGCGATCGGCGCGATGATGCTCCTCGGTGGAAACGGCCTCGTGTCGTGGGCGGAGCAGCGCGTGCCGTCGGGTCTCGCGGCGCTCATCGTCGCGTCGGTCCCGCTCTGGATGACCGTGCTCGAAGCCGTCCAGCGGCGCACGGCCCCCCGGGCGCCGGTGATCGCGGGGCTCGTCCTCGGCCTCCTCTCACTCGGCTGGCTCGTCGCGCCGGGGCGGTCCCGGGTCGACGCCCTGGGCGCCGGGGTGCTGCTGCTCGCGGCGCTCTCCTGGGCCGTGGGCTCGCTCTACTCGCGCGGCGTGAAGTTCTCCGTGCCGACGTTTCAGGCGGTCGCGATGGAGATGATCGCCGGAGGTGCGGCTCTGTGGGCGCTGGGGCTCGTCTCCGGCGAGGGCGCGGACCTGCATCCGACCGCGGTGTCCTCGCGCTCGCTGCTCGCGCTCGCTTACCTCATCGTCATGGGATCGCTCGCCGGCTTCTCGGCCTACATGTGGCTTCTCGGCGTGACGACGCCCGCGCGCGTGTCCACGTACGCGTACGTCAACCCCATCGTCGCGGTGCTCATCGGCTGGATTGTCGCCGGCGAGGCCATCACGCTGCGGATCGGGCTCGCCGCGATCGGCATCGTCGGCGCCGTGGCGATCATCATCGGTTTCGGCGGACGGAGAGAGAAGGTCGATGTGGCGCGGGAGCTCGTGGCCGAGGTCGAGCCGGCGCGAGTCTCGACGGGAAGGTCGTCATGATCGCCAGGATCTGGCGCGGGAACGTGCGGGCGGACAAGGCGGACGAGTACCTGGCATATGTCGAGAAAACCGGGCTCGACGAATACCGGCGGACGCCGGGAAATCTCGGCGCCTTCGTTCTGAGGCGTGTCGAGAACGACACGGCCGAGTTCCTCGTCGTTTCGTTCTGGGAGGGCTTCGAGGCGATCCGGCGCTTCGCCGGTCCGCATCCGGAAAACGCGGTCTACTATCCCGAAGACGATCGGTATCTGCTCGGTAAGGAGCCGCACGTGAAGCACTACGAGGTGGGAGCCGGGTACCTGCCGGACCTCGATCGTTCGGCGGCGGAGGTCTCCCGGACCATATGAAGAGGGCGGCCGGCCCGTCGCGCGACCCGCGCATCCGACTGCTGCTCGCTCTGCTCGACGAGTCGTTCGAGCGCAAGGCCTGGCAGGGACCGAATCTGCGGGGTGCGCTGCGGGGCGTGCGCGCGGCCGAGGCCGCGTGGCGGCCCGCTCCCGGAAGCCACAACATCTGGGAGCTCGTGCTGCACGTCGCGTACTGGGAGTATGCGGCCGCGCGGCGGCTCACCGGCGAAAGACGCGGCGCGTTCGCCATCCCCGGCACCAACTTCTTCCGCCGCCCCGTTTCGCCGACGGAGAAGGCCTGGCGCGCCGATCTCGTCGTCCTCGACGAAGCGCACCGGCGTCTGCGGGCGGCCGTCGCGGCCCTGCCGCCGCGGTCTCTGGAGCGGCGTCCGCCGGGAAGCAGGTACACCGCGGCGACGATCGTCTACGGAGCGGCCTCGCACAACGTGTACCACACGGGCCAGATTCAGCTGCTGAAGAGCCAGCGCCGCAACCGTGGACGCTAGGACGCCGCTCTCGTTCGTCTGCCGGCTCGACGCGCTCTCTCCGGCGGAGCGCGTCCGCCACGCGGAGCTCACCGCGCGGCTGGTCGACTCGGCGCGGCGCATCGACGGTCTCGAGAACGGCTGGGCGCTGTCCTTCGACGGCGGCCCGGAGGCGGGCTGGCTCATCGAGTGGATGGCGCGCGAACGGCGCTGCTGCCCGTTCCTCGATTTCGACATCGATCTGGGCGAGCCCGGCGAGCCGGCCGTCGTGCGGCTGACGGGCGCGCCCGGAGTCCGCGACTTCCTCGCCGCCGAGCTCGGTCTGGAGCCGGCCGCCCGATGAGCGCGGGCCGGCGGCTCGTCGAGATCTCCCACGAGATCGTTCCCGGGATGGCCACGTATCCGGGGTTGCCCGGCCCCGTCGTCTCGGATTTCCTCTCGCGGGAGGATTCGCGGGCGCACTACGCGCCCGGAACGACTTTCCTGATCGCGCGCGTCGACATGGTCGTGAACACCGGAACGTACGTCGATGCGCCGTACCATCGTTTCCCGGACGGCGCCGACGTCGCGTCCCTCCCGCTCGAGAAGCTCGCCGACGTGGACGGGGTCATCGTGGACGTCTCGAGTCGTTCGGGCCGCGCGATCGGTCCCGACGCGTTCTCCGGTCTGCCGCTTTCCGGCCGCGCCGTCCTCGTGCGCACGGACTGGAGCCGGCACTGGGGCACGCCGGCCTACTTCGAGGGGCATCCGTTCCTCACGGGCGAGGCGGCCCGTGCTCTGGCCGCCGCGGATCCGGCGCTCGTCGGGATCGACTCGCTCAACATCGACGACAACTCCGGCGGCGAACGACCCGCGCACACGGCGCTCCTCGCGGCCGGCATTCCGATCCTCGAGCACCTCTGCGATCTCGCGCGTCTCCCGCGATCGGGCTTCCGGCTGCACGCGAGTCCCGCGCCACTCCGGAACGTGGGAAGCTTTCCCGTGCGCGCCTACGCCGTGGTGCCGGAGGGCGCACGCTGAAAGGGAGGTTTCGATGGGACTGCTCGCCTTCGCGGTCGCGCTGACCGTCGGCTCGAACGTCCTTTACCACGTCTCGCAAAAGTCGATTCCAGGCGGCGCGCATCCGCTGATGTCGCTGACGGTCACGTACGTCGTCGCGCTCGCGCTCACGCTCGTTCTCTGGCCGTTCTACCCCGGCGGCGCGCCGTCCTGGCGCTCGCTGCGCGGCCTCAACTGGTCGAGCGTCGCCGTGGGCGTCGCGATCGTCGGCGTCGAGATGGGCGTCCTGCTGGCGTACCGGGCCGGTTGGCGCGTGAGCGTCGGCTCGACGATGGTCAACGCGGCGCTGGCCGTCCTCCTGATCCCCATCGGCCTGCTCTTTTTCGGCGAGCGCCTCACGGCGGCCAACGTCACCGGCCTCCTGCTCTGCATCGGCGGGCTCTTCCTCCTTCTGTGAGATTCTCCGCGCGATGACGCGCGTCTGTCTGGCCGGCGCGACGGGATGGGTGGGGCGCGGCCTCGTCCCCGCGATCGCGGCGGCGCCGGATCTCGAGCTGGCCGCGGCCGTCGCGCGAAACGGCGCGGGGCGGCGTCTCGTGGAGGTCCTCGGCGGCACTGAGATCGACGTGCCGCGCGTCCCGCTTTCCGGAAGCGTCGCCGAGGCGCTCGGCGCGGGCGCGTGCGACGTGCTCATCGACTACACGAGCCCCGATGTCGTGCGCGGCAACGTGCTCGAGGCCGTGCGGCGCGGCGTGCATGCCGTCGTGGGAACCTCGGGGCTGACCGAGGAGGATTTCGCGGCGATCGACGCGGCGGCGCAATCGAGGGGAGTGGGCGTCCTCGCCGCCGGAAACTTCGCGCTGACGGCCGTGCTGCTCGCGAAGTTCGCCGAGATCGCCGCGAGGCACGTCCCGTCCTGGGAGATCATCGATTACGGCATGGCGCGAAAGCCCGACGCGCCGAGCGGCACGGCGCGTGAGCTCGCGGCGCGGCTCGCGCGGGTGGGCGCGTCGCGGATCGAGGTTCCGATCGATCGGACGCGCGGAATGGCCGAGGCGCGGGGGGCGCAGCTTCTCGGAACGCCCGTTCATTCGGTCCGCCTGCCCGGATTCGTCTCGTCGGTCGAAGTTCTCTTCGGACGGCCGGACGAGCGCCTCTCGATCCGGCACGACTCGGGCTCGGGCGCGGCGCCCTATGTGGACGGCACGCTGCTCGCCGTGCGGAAGGTCGGGAGCTTCAAAGGCTTGCGGCGCGGTCTCGACGCGGTCCTCGACCTGTAGACGACCTCAAGACGGCGCCGCCGTCGTTCCGGCGTGCTACAAAGACGAGGTGAACCGCGTTCTGCGGCCGATGATCGCGTCGGTCCTGGTGGCGGGCGTCCTCGTCGTCGCCACGCTCTCGGCGGCCCGCAGGGTCCGCGAGGCCGATCGGGAGTCCGCGGTGCTCGCGGCGGCCGCGCCGATCGTGACGCTCACGCAGGTCGGCTCGGGGCTCGGACAGATCACGTCGCTTCGTGACGACGGGACCGGCCGTCTCTTCGTCATCCAGCAGAACGGCCGGGTTCTCGTCATCGTCGGCGGCCGGGTCCAGCCCGCGCCGTTTCTGGACGTCACGAATCTCGTGTCCTGTTGCGGCGAGCGCGGCCTCCTCTCGCTCGCCTTCCATCCGCACTACGCCGAAAACCGCTTCTTCTTCGTGGACTACACCAACACCGCCGGAGACACGGTCATCGCCCGATATCAGAGATCCGCCGCCGACCCGATCGCCGCCGAGCCGTCGTCGGGCGTGATCCTCAAGACCATCGCCCAGCCCTTCGCGAACCACAACGGCGGCCAGCTCCAGTTCGGTCCGGACGGATACCTCTACGTCGGCATGGGGGACGGCGGCTCCGCCAACGACCCGTTCTGCAACGCGCAGAGCGATCAGTCGCTTCTTGGGAAGATCCTGCGCATCGACGTCGACCAGAACGTGAACACGCCGCCGTTCTACGGAATCCCGAATGACAACCCGTTCGCTGCGCCGGGCGGACCGCTCGACGAGATCTGGGCCAAGGGCCTTCGGAATCCCTGGCGTTTCTCTTTCGATCGCGTCGCGGGCGATCTCTGGATCGGCGACGTCGGGCAGGACCAGCGCGAAGAGGTCGATTTCCAGCCGCACGCGAGCCACGGCGGCGAGAACTACGGCTGGAAGCTCATGGAGGGCACGCGCTGCGGCGACGGTGGGGATTCCGCCTGCCCGTCGGGAACGCCACCGTGCGGATCGCCCACGTTCACGGCCCCGCGCTACGAGTACACGCACGCGGACGGATGCACCGTCATCGGCGGCTACGTCTACCGAGGGACGCGGGTTCCGGCGCTCGCGGGAAAGTACGTCTACGGAGACTATTGCTCCGGCCGTCTCTGGGCGAGCGGACAGGTGCTCGCCCCCGTCGTGCCGCAATTGACGACGTTCGGCGAGGACAAGGATGGAGATCTGGTCCTCGGGACGCTCGACGGCCACGTCTACCGGTTCGTCGATCCGAATGCCCCGGCTCCGACGGCGACTCCGACCTCGACTCCGACGGCAACGCCGGAGCTTCCGCCCCGGCAGGTGATTCCGGCTCCACGCCGGGTCGTGACGCCGCGGGCCGTCGAGCGGCCGGAGCCGTCCGCTTCCTAGCCGCCGCGGGAAGGCTCGCTGCCCGGTCCCCAGAGGAAGAACGCGGCCGCGGAAAGCGCCGCGAGCAGGATGCCGTAGGCCGCGGCGGCGCCCATCTCCTGCATCCGGAGCGAGGAGAGGATTTCGATCGCGATCGGCCGCGTCTCGAAGGTGTAGAGCACGACCGACACGACGAAGTCGCCGAGCGCCGTGAGGAAGGCGAGAGCCGCGCCGGCCGCGAGCGCGGGACGCAGGATCGGGAGCGTGATCCGCCAGAGGCGCCGGAGCGGCCCGGCTCCCAGCGACGCCGCCGCTTCGTCGAGCGCCGGGTCGAGCTGGCGCAGTCCGGCGAACGCCGCGCGGCCGGTCAGCGGCAGGCTCCGAAGGAAATAGGCGAGCGGCAGGATCGCCGCCGTTCCGACGAGCACGAAACGCCCGGCCAACGGCGCATGCACCGAGAAGGTCGCGGCGAGCGCCACGGCGAAGACGGTCCCCGGCAGCGCCCAGGGCATTCCGATGAGCGCCTCGATCGCTCCGCGGCCCCGCGCGCGCCGCGCCACCGCGAGCCAGGCGGCCGCGACGCCGACGGCGAGCGCCGCCGCGGTCGAGACGCCGGCCATCCAGAGCGAGTTGACGATCGGGCGCAGCCGCTCGGGCTCCGCGAAGAGCGATCGGTAGTTCGCGAGCGAGAGCACGGGCGGAAAGGCCTCGCTCGTCCACGTTCCGGAGGGCACGAGCGACACGAGGACGAGGGTCGCGTGCGGCAGGAGCAGGAAGATCGCGAGCGCCCAGGAGAGCGCGGCGACGAGGAATCGAGATCCGCCGAGCCGTCGGCGCGGCGGGGAGAGGCCGCGGACGCCGCCGGCGCCGCCTTCTCTCCCGGAGGCGCCGATCCGTGCCTCGTGGCGCTGCAGGAGGAAGAGGCCGGCGAGCGCCGCCGCGGCGAGCACGCTCGTCTCCACCATCGCCATGGCGACGTCGCCGTTCAGGCGCGAGAAGAGGATCTGCGTCGTCAACACCCGGAAGGTGCCGCCGAAAATGTAGGGCGCGCTGAACGACGCGAGGGAGGTCAGAAACGTGAGGAGGGCGGCTCCGGCCAGCGCCGGACGGAGGAGCGGCAGCGTCACGCGGCGAAACGTACGCGCCGGTCCGGCGCCGAGCGAGGCGGCCGCCTCGAGGTAGGCGGCGTCGAGGCCCGCGAGGCCGGCCCGGGTAAAGAGATAGAAGTAGACGTACATCGAGTACGCGTGGACGAGGAGAATCGCGCCCGGTCCCGAGAGGCGCCATGGAGGCTCCTCGAGACGGAGTGTCCACTGGACGGCCCGCGACACGAATCCGCTCTCGCCGTAGAGGAAGAGAAACGCCACCACCCCGACCAGCGGCGGGAGGACCACCGGAAGCGCGACCATCGCGCCGAGCGCACGGCGTCCCGGGAACTCCGCGCGCTCGAAGAGGAAGGCGAGGGGAACGCCGATCGCCGCGGCCAGGCCCACGGTCGCGAACGAGATCCACAGACTCGCCCAGAGGGCGCGCCACTCGTCGGGCCGGCGCACGAACGCCGCGAAGTGTCCGAGCGTCCAGGAGGGCGCGCCGAGCGCCTCGGCGAGCGTGATGAGGAGCGGATAGCAGACGAGCCAGACGAGAAGCAGCGCGACGAGCGCCGCGGCGGCGTCCCGCCCGCGCCATTTCACGCGGGCCTCCGGTACGCGCGGGGCCTCGGGCCGTCCGGAACCGGACGAACGAGAACCCTCGCGCCCGCTGCGGCGGCGTTCGGCGCGGCCAGCACCTCCACCGTCCCGCCGGGAGGCGAAGCGAGGGCGACCTCGAAGAACGCGGCGCGGCCCGCGAAGCGCCGGCCGGCGATCTCGCCGGGAAGCGCCGAGGGCTCGGCCGAAGAGGCGAATTCCAGACCCTCCGGCCGAACCACGAGATCGACCGGCTGCGCTTCGGCGAGGCCCGGCTCGCCGGCGGCCCGCCAGGCGGCGTTCGCACCGAGCACCGCCTCTCCGCGCGCCGCGGACCAGGTCGCCGGCAGGACGCTCGCGCGCCCGATGAACGTGGCGACGAAGCGCGTCGCCGGAGACTCGTAGAGCTCTTCGGGCGAGCCCACCTGCTCGAGCCGTCCCGCGTTCAGGAGCGCGATCCGATCGCCCAGGTCGAACGCCTCCTCCTGCTCGTGCGTTACGAAGAGCGTCGTGATGCCGGTCGCGCGGATGAGCTTCTTGAGCTCGCGCCGCGTCTTCTCCCGGAGCGTCGGGTCGAGGTTGGAAAGGGGCTCGTCGAGGAGGAGCACGCGCGGCCGCGGCGCCAGCGCGCGCGCGAGCGCCACGCGCTGCTGCTGGCCGCCCGAGAGGCGCGAGACGGGCCGCGCTTCGAGCCCCGAGAGCTCGACGGCGGCGAGGGACTCCTCGACGCGGCGCCGGCGCTCGGCGGGCGCGAGACCGCGCGCTTCGAGGCCGAAGGCGACGTTTTCCCCGGCGGTCATGTGCGGGAAGAGCGCGTAGTGCTGGAACACCATGCCGAAGTTGCGACGCTGAGGCGACACGCGCGTCATGTCCTCGCCGTCGAGGCGGATCGCGCCGGTGTCCGGCGTCTCGAATCCCGCGACGAGCCGGAGGATCGTCGTCTTGCCGCTTCCCGAGGGACCGAGCAGAGCGACGATCTCGCTCTCGGCGACGCCGAGGGATACGCCGCGCGTGACGAGGTTGCCGCCGAGTCGTTTCTCGAGCGCCTCGAGCGCCAGGTGTTCGGCCTTGGACATGAGAACGGCGCGATTATCCGATCGGAAGGCGCAGGATCGCCAGGCTCCAGAGGAGCAGCGCCCCGAGGAGCACGAACGACACCGGGAGGAAGAGGCGCCAGAAGCGGACGGCCGATCCGCCGTCTCGGCGGTAGAGCTGCCACCCGATGAGGTTGGCGATCGAGGCGATCGGCGTGCCGCAGCCTCCGGCGTTGACGCCATAGAGGAGCGCGCGGAAACCCGGCGGCGTCGCGACCGCGGGCGCGAGGAGCAGGGCGGCGGGCACGTTCGAGACGAACTGCGAGAGCAGGGCGCCCGAGACGGCGATTCCCGTGGGCGCGTGGCCGAAGAGACGCGAGGGGTCGAGCGCGCGGTAGACGCGGCCGCGCTCGAGCCCCGCGACGCCCACGAAGAGGAAGGCGAAGACGAAAACGAGCGAGAAGTCGGCCTCGAAGAGGCGGCGTCCGAGAAGAACGGCGCCTGCGAGAGACAGGGCGAGCGGCACCGGCCACGGAAGGGCGCCGGCCAGCGCGGCAATCTCGGCCGCGAGCAGAACGGCGAAGGCCGCGGCGAGGCCGGCGTCGACGCCGGCCCGGGCCGACACGGGCGGCGGAAAGCGCCGGCTCGGAACGATCGCGGGGACGGCGGCCGTGAGGAGCACGGCGGCGCCGGCGACGAAGGGAAGCTGCGCCGCGAAGAAGCCCCCGGGCGAGAAGCCGCCCCGGGTGAAGAGGAACAGGTTCTGCGGGTTTCCGACGGGCGTCAATGCGCCGAGCACGTTCGCCGAGGCGATCTCGAGGACGACGATGGGCGCCGGATCGAAGCCGGCGGCGCGGCGCAGGAGCATGGTGAAGGGAACGACGAGCATGAGGGCGACGTCGTTCGTGAGGAGGGCGGCGAGGGCCGCCGTCACCGCGACGAGCGCCAGGGCGAGCGCGCGCGCGTTCTTCGCGCGGCGGACGGCCGCCGCGACGAGGCGATCGAAGAGCCCGGAGTCCTTGCCGAGCTCCACGGCGACGGTCAGGACGAAGAAGAGGGCGAGCAGGCGCCAATCGAGAAGCTCGGGGATCTCCGCCGGCCGGACGCGGCCGAGGCCGAGCGCGAGCAGCGCCAGAGCCGCCGACGCGGTCAGGAGGAGGCGCTCGAAAAGAACGGCGCGAACGACGGGATGATCGACGAGCGCGGCGCCGGGCCGCGTCATTGCGTCATCGGGCCGCGCGGCCCCGGACCGTCCGGTCCCAGCGCGCCATCCACGCGGGCCCCTCGCGTTCGAGCAGATCCCAGTCCATCTTCGCCGCGACGAGCTTGCTTTCGACGTCGCGCGCCCAGGCGGGCAGCTCCGCCGCGGGAACGTCGAGGCGCGCCGGCAGACGGTAGGCACGCTCGGCGGCGAGTCGCTGCGCCTCGATCGAGCCCAGCCACTCGACGAGGGCGCGGGCTTCCTTCGGATGCTTGCCGCCCGCGACGAGCCCCACGGCATCGTCGATCACGGGCGTGCCCGAGGGAGGGAAGACGCACGCGAGCGGAAGCCCGCGCTTCTGCTCGAGGAGGACGTCGGGAAGATCCCAGAGCGTCACGAGGCCCTCGCGCCGTCCGAGTTTTTCGAGCAGGAGCGTCGCGTTGACGACGTATTCCTTCGTCTGCCCGTCCAGCCTCGAAAGCCATGCGAAGCCGCGGTCGGGGCTTCCGGTCTCGGCGAGGGATCGCATGATCACCATGCCGAAGATCGCGCGCATCGTCCCCGAAGCGAGCGGGTCCCGGATCAGCACCTTGCGCGTGAACCGCGGCGCGAGGATGTCGTCCCAGTCCCGCGGCGCCTCGGACTCGGAGACGACGGCCGTGTTGTAGACGATGACGGCGGGCGTCCGGTAGAGGCCGAAGAAGAAGTCGCCGGACGCCCGGCTCTCTTCGGGAATCGCGCCGGCCCACGACGGACGATACGCGGCGAGCAGGCCGTCGCGCACGCCGCGCGCGAAGATCGTGTTCGGGCCGCCGAACCAGATGTCCGCCTGCGGGTTGGCCTTCTCCGAGCGGATGCGGTCGTAGACCTCCTGCGATCCCATGTCGAGCCAGCGGACGTCGATCTCGGGGTGCGCGGCCTCGTAGGTCTTCTCGACGAGCGCGAGCAGGTCGCGACCGTGCGGCGAGTAGAGCGTGAGCGGGGTCCGTGTGTCGCGGTGGCAGGAGACGAAGGCGGGAGCGAGCGCGAGGATCAGGGGCGCAAGCCGGAGGCCGCTTCTCACGACGCGGCGGAGTGTAGCAAGGGTCTCCTCGTTCTCAAGGAGGCACGTCGCGGCTTGTCCCCGCCCGTCTTGATCGGGCGGCCGCGCGAGGGCCGCCCCGACGAACCGACTTCCTAGAACCCCCGGTTCAGGAAGAGGTAGATCGCGGTGTTCTTGTTCCCCGAATTGCCGTACGCCAGATACAGCGGCCCGAGCAACGTATCGGACGTGACGTAGACGCTCCACGCGCCGTGCATGTTGTCGAAGGACGCATCCTCACGCGAGGTCCAGACGTTGCCGAGTTCGGCGGTCGCGCCGACGTAGAGTCCCTTCACGACCGTGCCGGGAAGCGGCGTCAGCCGGTATCGGACCTGAAGAACCCCAATCGCCATGGTGCTTCCGATCAGCTGTCCCTTCGGGCGCCCGGAGAGGTTCCGGAATCCTCCCAGGCTGAAGAGCGAGCCGAGCGGCAGGGGCGAGCCGAAGCTGTCGCCGTACCCGATGCGGCCCGTCACCGTCCAGCGATTGAACGACCGAACGCCGAGGGCCTGGAGTTGAATCCGATTGAAGGCGGTGTCGGCCCCGAGGCCCGTGCGGTTGCCCTGGTAGGCCAGATCCACGAACCAGCCCTTGTTGGGAAACCAGAAGTTGTCGAGCTGATCCAGGATGAGCTCCGAGTGGAATCCTCCCGTGTCGGCATCCACGTCGGGAAACTCTTCGAGGCCGACGATGCGGTGCGCTTTCTGGATTCCCCGGTCGATTCCCGCCGAGAACTGACCGAGCGAGAGCAGGTGGCCGAGCTGAAGGCCGAGGTCGAGACCGGCGTACCCCTGCCGGACGCGATAGCTCGCGACGTCGACCTCGTCGGAGAAGACGTCGATCTTCTGCTGGTCGAAAAAGAGCGTCGGCGCGACGAAGAAACGGCCCGTGTAGTCGAGCGGCTGGTAGTACTTCGACGCGAGCCCGATGTCGGTGCCGAGCCGAAGGCCTGTCTTCCAATCGGCGCCGATCCGGTTGAGCTCCGTCGCGTCGACCAGCATCGAGAGGTTCCAGTCCGCGTCGGCCTGGCTCGCGTTGATCTCGAAATCGATGCCGGCCGAGACGTACGTCGGTCCCCACGACTTGGGGGTCGCGATGATGTGGAGGGTGCTCTTGCCTTCCGCCGTCGTTTCCAGCCGGAACTCGACGTTCTGCCAGAGGGCCATTCCCGAGATCCGGCGCATGTCGGCCTGAAGCACCCGCTCGTTGAACGGAAGACCCGCCTTCGTCGCGATGACGCGCGTGATCCGCCGGGTGTCGAAGTTGGGGATCGGGTCCACGACGACCGCGTCGAGGATGGGCCGTTCCTTCGGAAGCGGTTTCCGGTGGGATTTCTGCCAGGCGGCGTACTCCTCCTCGGAGACCGACCATTGCGAGAGCCTGGCGGACTGCGCCTTCGCGGCGACGTCGCCTTTCGGGATGATTTCGAGCGTTTTCGCGAAGTCCCCGGAGGAGAGGCCCTTCAGATCCGGCGTGATCACGAGATTGGCGAGCGGCCGCGACTCCACCGTGTTGCGCAGGAGCGGCAGATCGATGAGACGCCCGAGCATGTCGGCCACCGACCGCGGCGCCTCCGTGGGGACCTCGCTCGAGGAGGCGACGTCCACGGCGATCACGATATCCGCGCCCATGGCCCGGCAGGTCTGGACCGGCAGATTCTGCGAGGTTCCCCCGTCGATGAGCGACCGTCCTTCGAACGTGACCGGGGTGAACACGACCGGAATCGCCATGCTCGAGCGGATCGCGGTCGGCAGGCTGCCGTGTCCGAGGACGACGACCTCGCCGTTCCGGGCGTCGGTCGCCACGGCGCGGAACGGGATCGAGAGCCGGTCGAAGTCGTTGATGTTCGCCGCCGGCAGCGTCAGCGTGTTGAGGAGGAACCCGAGCTTCCGGCCGGCGATGAGGCCCGCGGGCAGGGTGACGCCGTGGGCGATGCCGACCGTGGCGCCCGGCGGGACGAGATATTCGTTCTCCTTGGCGCGGAAGACGGTGTCGCGGCGCGGCGCCGTGTCGACGAAGAGATTGTTCCAATCGACCTTGCTGATGATCTTTTCGAGCTCGTCGGGGGAGTAGCCGACGGCGTAGAGCCCGCCGACGACCGAGCCCATGCTCGTGCCCGCGATGTAGTCGATCGGAATTCGAAGCTGCTCGAGGACCCGCAGGACGCCGACGTGCGCCGCGCCGCGCGCGCCGCCGCCGCCGAGGGCGAGGCCGATCTTCGGGCGGCGCGCCGGCGGGGTCTCGGAAGTCTCCTGCGCCCCAGCCGTTTCGACGCCCGTGACGAGGAGCGATGCCAGGGCGAGAGACGCGATTCGCGAGGATTTCATCGGGAAGTCGCGACTTTATCGCAGGGGTGCCGCGCCGAACTCAGTCGTGCGGCGTCGGCGCGTACCTCTTCATCATCTCTTCGTACTGCTTGCGCTGCTCGGGGGTCATGTTTTCCATGGCCTCCTTCATTTTCTGGCGCGCCTCGCGCATCTTCTGTTCCTGCTCGGGCGTCATCGCGGTCTCGAACAGCGAGTCGACCTTCCGGTATCCCGGAGGGATCTCGAAGAGCGATCCGGGGACCGACTGCTTCGTGAAACGCACGAGCTCCATGGAGGACCAGGACTCCTTCCCGCCTTTGTGGCGGAACGTCCAGCGGACGGGAAACCCGGTGATTCCCGCGTCCTTCAGCGCCTGAAGAGGAGACGCCTGCTCCTCCCGCCGGTTCCACGCGCGCAGCCACGCCGAGTTGATCTTCCAGTCGGTCACGATGCAGACCTCGTTCTGGTCTCCGTCCTCCGACGTGAGAGTCGCCTTCTCGCACGAGAAGCCCGCCACCTTGTCGCGGCCCTGGCGCTCGACTTTCCATTTGCGGTCGCTCTTTCCCGTGTCGCGCAGGTCGGTCTTCTCGATGGCGTAGGTCTTGTTCTTGTCGTTGATGGCGTACATCTGGCCCGGCTCGGAGACCTTCTGGATCATCGTCATCTGGAAGGTGTCCGGCATCCCGGCGGCGCCCTTCTCGGCGCGGTCTTTCTTCATCTCTCGCAGGTCCGTCTCCCACTCGACCCGCACCGCGGCCGACGTCATGTAGACCTTCCCGTGCGACGGAATCGTCTTGTCCTTCTCGGTGTGCACCGAGCCCTGGAACTCGGCGATGCCTTCCGACTGCGCGAAAGCGGCTCCCGCGGCCAGAAACAGGAGGAATGCCAGTCGAACGAATCTCACGTGATGACCCTCCTCACGACGCGTATCGGATTCGGAGGCAATTGTCGCACGAGGGGAAGCGGGCAGCCGACAGCCGACGGCTACTTCCAGGCGAGCAGATTCGCGAAGAGCCGATAGGCGCCCGGCACGCCGGCCGGCAGCTGCCGGAAGAACGCCAGCCCCGTGTAGATGTAGCGACCTTTTCCGATGCGCGCCGCGAGGAGCCCGCCGCGCAGCGGCTCGCCGCCAGGGTCCGCCATCTCGAGGAGCGGCGTGTACGACGCGTCCCATGTGTGCGCGTAGTAGAGGCCGCGCTCCTGGACCCATCCGTCCCAGTCGGCGGGCCCGATCGGGTTGGGCGCGGTGAAGATCGGGCTCTTCGGATCGAGGAGAGTCACCTTCGCCGTCTCATCGGTCACGCGGTCGTGGGGCCGCGCGATCTCGAGCTTCGCGGGAGCGAACCCGCCGTCGACGAAGGGATACTGCTGGTATTGCACGATGACGAGGCCCCCGCCCCGGACGTAATCGAGCAGACGGGCGTTGGCTCGGGCGAGCGCGGGCTCCGTTTCGTAGGCGCGGCTGCCGACGACGATCGCCTCGAACTTCGAGAGGTCGCCCTGCTCGAGCTCCGCCGGCGTCAGGACGTGGATCGGCAGGCCGACGGCCGCGAGCGACTCCGGCACGCGGTCGGACGCGCCGCGCACGTAGCCGACGGAACGCAGCGCCGGCAGCTTGAGGTCGAGCGCCGTCAAGGCGGCGGCGCTCGGACGCGGGAAGGACGTGGGGCGGATGTGCTCGTAGTCGATCCGGCGGATGCTCGCGTCGAATCGGGCGCCGTCGGCCGCGACGGCGGCGACCGGGATCTCGAAGCGCCCCGCGGAGGCGCCGGCATCCCGGGTGATCGGGACCTCGATCAGCGCCCGGTCGCCTTTCTTCGCGAGCGCGAACGCGGGCCGGGTGACCGACCATCCCGATGGCGTCGAGACTTCGACGGCGCCGGAGACGGGCGCCGCGCTATTCGAGGTGAGCGTGACCTGGAGCGCGCGCGGCGCCGGCCGGTCCATCGGCCAGACGAGGATCGCGGGGTCCACCGACACCTCGACGCGCGGCACGGCGCGCAGCGCGTGCCGGATCTCGCCGAAGGCCTCGTCGCGGATCCGTCGCGTGACCTCGCGCGAGAGGCGGAGGCGGGCCTCCCCGATTCGCAGCTCGACGACGGCCGCGAGCGGCGGTTTCTGGAAGGGCTCGCCGCGCGCCTCCGGCGCCGCCGCGGACCAGTCGTACACGGCCTCCTTGAGCGGCTTCTCGAGGAAATACGGCACGGTCGGCCGGGACCCGGCCGGCACCGCGGCCGAGAGCTTCCACTCCTCGAGCTTGCCCGCCGCGACCGGGCGCCCCGCCGCCGCTTCCGGGACCTTCCAGCCGTCCGGGCTCGCGAGCGCGACCGACTCGACGGCGACCGGGCGCGCGCCGGCGTTCCAGACCGAGACCGTCGTCGCGAAGGACTCCGTCGGAGAGGCCGTCTCGGTCTCGGCGAGCGCGTCGAGCACGACGCCGGCGGACGCGGCGAGGGCCTCCTCGGCCGCCGCGATCTTCTCTTCGATCAGCATCCCGGCGCCGCCGTCGGCCGTTTCGGCCTCGGCGCGCGCCGCGCGCAGGTCCGCGAGGATCGCCGTGATCGGCTCGACGGCGTCGGAGAGGCGCGCGGGCGCGAGGTTGCGGCGGGTCTCGACGGCCCGCGTTTCCACGCGGTCGAGCAGCGCTTCGGCGCGGGCCCGCCGCGCGGGGTCGGCGATCTCCGCGGCGATCGAGCGCAGGCGCGTGTCCACGCCGGCGAAGAGGTCGGTTCCGTCCTTGCCCGCGCCGTCCACCCAGATCGCTCCGGTTTCGCCGGGACCGGGCCGCTGGAGCGCTCCGGTTCCCTGGGACCGGTGGAGGCTGCGAGAGGCGACCGCGATCTGGAGATAGGACTTGCCGAGCAGCGGATCGAGGTCTCCCGTGGGGATCGGAAATCCCGTCCCGTCGGGATCGAACCAGTTGGAGCGCAGCAGGGTCTTCGGCATCCAGGGAGGCAGCGGCTCGCCGCCGGCGCGAAACGCGGCCGCGTCTCCCGCGGCGCGGTACGCTTCCCGCGCGACGACCGCGGACGCCTGGTGCTGGCCGTGGCCGTCCCGCGGAGTTCCCGTGAACGTCACGAAGACGATCTGCGGGCGGAAGCGGCGGATCACGCGCACCGCGTCCTCGAGGAGCGCCGCCTTCGGCCAGAAACGGAGCGCCTCGTCGAGCGACTTCGAGTAGCCGAAGTCGTACGCGCGGGTGAAGTACTGCCGCGCGCCGTCGAGGCGGCGCGCCGCGAGGAGCTCCTGCGTGCGGATCAGCCCGAGCCCGACGCCGAGCTCGTCGCCGATCAGGTTCTGCCCGCCTTCGCCGCGCGTGAGCGAGAGGTAGGCGGCCTCTCCCCCCAGCTTGCGCGAGACGACCGCGAGCAGCTGCGAGTTCTCGTCGTCGGGGTGTGCGCCGACGATCAGGAGCCGCCGATTGTTCGTCAGCTTGTGCAGGAGCGGATCGAGGGCCGCGATCCCTCCCGTCGCGGGGGGCGGGAGCTCCGTGCCGGGCGGCGCGGCCTCGACCGCGCGCGCGTCGAGCGCCACGAGCGCCGCCCCGAGACACGCCGCGGCCGCCAGAACACCCAGAAGGCGTTTCACGATCTCACTCCGGCGGAAATTACGCGAACGCGCGATGCGAGTTTCGGCGGCGCCCGGGACGACGGCGCCTTACCGCTTCTTCAGTCCGCGCCGGACGAGCGGCGCCGACGCCGCGGCGAGCGCGGTCAGCAGCGCCGCCACCACCTGCGCCTTGCGCGCCTTGTCCATGCCTTTCCACTCGGCGGCCAGGCGATCGATCGTCCGCCGGGAGGCCCCGGACACCTTCTTCCAGGCGCGCCGCGTGGCTTCCGACCCTTCGGCCGAGGCCGCGTTGATCTGGCCTCGCGCCTTGACGGCCGTCTTGCCGAGGGCGCGGATCATGGCGGCGAGCTCGCCGCGGCTGGCCGGACGCGCGGCGGGGGCGCCCTTCTTCCGGGGGGACTTCGAGGCGGACGGGCGCCGCGCCGTCCGGGGACGGGCGGCGGCCGACTTGGGCCGGGACGCCGCGCGGCGCCGCGGGGCGGCCGAGGGGGCGTCGCCGGCCGGCGCGGCCGAAATGGGGATCTCCGATTCGCTCATGGGAACCTCCGGATCGTATTCGGGCGTGACGCGCGCGACCCGACGGGCCTGTCCCCGCGGCCGCGCGTCCGCACGCCGGAATCTAACACCGATGGGAGGGCATGGGTTTAGCATGCCGACCGGGACGATGGAGATCGATCGCTCGTCCTGCCTCGATTGGTTCCGACGCAACCGGCGCCGGTCGGAGGAGATTTTCGCCTCGGTTCGTCCCGAGGCGTACTACGACCGACCCATCGCTCTGCGCAATCCGATCTGCTTCTACGAGGGGCATCTGCCGGCCTTCGGCGTCAATACGCTGCTGCGGCGCGGCCTCGGGGAACCGGGGATCGACCCGGGCTTCGAGACGCTCTTCGAGCGGGGCATCGATCCCGAGGACGAGTCGCACGTGCCGGGCGGCTCCGGGAACGGCTGGCCGGAGCGGCGCGAGATCCGGAGCTATGCGGATCAGGCCGACCGGCGCATCGCGCAGGCCATCACGGCGGGCGACATCGCCCGCGCGGACAACCCGGTCCTTTCCGGAGGCCTCGCCCTCTTCACGGTCCTCGAGCACGAGCCGATGCATCAGGAGACGCTCGCGTACATGTGGCACCGGCTCCCGTACGAAAGGAAGATCCGGCCGGCCGCCGCTCCGGCGCCGGACCCCGGAGGCGCGCCGCCGCCGCGCGCGACCGTGCGTGTGCCGGCCGGACGCGCGACGCTCGGCGCCGCGCGCGGCGCGATCCTCTTCGGCTGGGACAACGAGTTCCCGCTCCGCGTCGAGGAGGTGCCCGCCTTCGAGGTCGACGTGCACGACGTCACCAACGGCGACTACCTCGAATTCGTCGAAGCGGGCGGTTATGGGCGCGAGGACTTCTGGGACGAGGAGGGCTGGCGCTGGCGCGTCGAGCAGGACGTCGCCTTCCCCGCGTTCTGGGAGAAGGAGGGCGGCCGCTGGCTCTGGCGGGGGATGTGGGAGCGCGTGCCGCTGCCGGAGGCCTGGCCGGTCTACGTCTCGCACGCCGAGGCCTCGGCCTATGCGCGGTGGCGGGGCGTCCGCCTTCCGACCGAGGCGGAGTTCCAGCGGGCGGCGTACGGAACGCCGGACGGCCGCGAGCGCCGCCATCCGTGGGGAGACGATGCGCCCGACGCAACTCGCGGCAACTTCGACTTTCTCCGATCGGATCCCGCGCCCGTCGGATCGTTTCCGCGTGGCGCGAGCGCGTGGGGCGTGCAGGATCTCGTCGGCAATGGGTGGGAGTGGACTTCGAGCGTCTTCGCGGGCTTCCCGGGATTCGAGCCCATGCCGTCGTACCCCGTCTACTCGTCGGACTTCTTCGACGGAAAGCACTTCGTGCTGAAGGGCGCGTCTCCGGTCACGGCGAAGGAGCTCCTCCGTCCGACCTTCCGCAACTGGTTCCGAGGCAACTACCCCTACGTCTACGCGACGTTCCGCTGCGTGAAGGATTCGGCGTGACCCTGCCTTCGCGCATCGCCGCGCCGCCCGAGGACGCCGTCCGCGCGTTCGCCGAGGACGTGCGCCGCGACCTCCAGCTTTCGCCGCGCCAGCTCCAGTCGAAGTATCTCTACGACGCGCTCGGGTCGGCCCTCTTCGAGGCAATCTGCCTCCTGCCGTGGTATCGCATCACGCGGGCCGAAGGCCGGCTTCTCACGCGGTGGGGACGCGAGATGGTGGCGGGCGTTCAGGGCCCCGTCGCGCTCGTCGAGCTCGGCTGCGGCAGCGGCGAGAAGGTTTCGCTCATCGCGCGGCAACTCCGGCAGAAGCCGATCCCGATCCACCTGATCGACATCTCTCCCGCCGCCCTCGAGCTCTCGGAGAAGAATCTCGGGGAGATCGAGCATGTCTCGGTCGTGGGCCACCGCGCGACCTACGAGGAGGGCCTGCGTCGGGCGGCGCGCGAGCGGCCCGAAGGCGCCACGCTTCTCGTGCTGTTTCTCGGGTCGAACGTCGGCAATTTCGATCCGCCCTACTCGCAGATGTTCCTCGAGGAGATTCGCGGGGCGCTTCGTCCGGGCGACGCGCTGCTGCTCGGCGCCGACCTCGTCAAACCCGAGGCGGAGCTTCTGCTCGCCTACGACGATCCGCTCGGCGTCACGGCGGCCTTCAACAAGAACCTCCTGCGCCGCATCAACACGGAGCTCTTCGCGAACTTCGACCTCTCGGCGTTCGATCACCGGGCGGTCTGGAACCCGCGCGACCGGCGGGTCGAGATGCATCTCGTGTCCCGGTGCGACCAGGAGGTCGCCATTCCGCGCGCCGATCTGGCGCTCTCGCTCGACGCCGGCGAGGCCATCTGGACCGAGAGCTCCTACAAGTACGAGCCGGCCGAGATTCTGCGCCTGGGAGCGGGCGCGGGCTTCCGTCCGGCCGGCCAGTGGATCGAGCCGGATGCCCGTTTCGCCCTGACGCTCTTCGCCGCACCGTAAGGCGTAACGGTCTCGCGGTTTTTCTCGTCTCCCCCTCCGTGGTAGCGTGCGCGCGATTGCGCCCACAGGAGGTCGAGATCCCGATGAAGCGATCGCTCTTCGCCCTCGCCGTTCTGCTTCTCGCCGTGTCCGCGCCGACCTCGCTCGCGCAGGCGCCGGAACGGATCGATCTCGACGTCCTCACCCGCATCCGCGACGAGGGCTTTCGCCACTCCGAGGTGATGATGCTCGCGAGCGAGCTCATGGACGGCGTCGGACCGAGGCTGACGGGCTCGCCCAACATGAAGATGGCCGACGACTGGGCGGTGAGCAAATACTCCGCCTGGGGTCTCGCCAACGCCCACCTCGAGCCCTGGGGACCCTTCGGGCGCGGCTGGGAATACGAGGCGTCGAGTGTGCGCCTGCTCGCGCCGGACCACGCGGAGCTGCTCGCGCTGCCCGAGGCCTGGGCGCCGGGCACCGCCGGCGCCGTGAGAGCGAACGCCTTCCGTGTCACCGCCGAATCGAAGGAGGACCTCGACAAGTACAAGGGCAAGCTCGCCGGTAAGATCGTCTTCTTCGGGGAGCTGCCGGAGATCAAAACGCACGACAAGGGCGAATCGGCTCGCTACGACGACAAGGAGCTCGCCGAGCTCTTCGAGTACGAGATCCCGGGCCGGCCGTCGCGCTTCGACCGCGAGGCCTATCGCAAGCGGCGCGAGCTGCAGCGCGCGGCCGGGAAGTTCTTCGCGCAGGAGAAGGCACTCGCCCTGGTCACGCCGAGCCGGCGCGAGAACGCGCTCGCGGTCCAGGCGGCGGGCGAGGGCTGGAAGACGGACGTCGCCGCGACGCTCCCGACGCTCGTCATGTCGGCCGAGCACTTCGGTCGGATCGCAAGGCTGCTGGATCGCGAGATCGCCGTCGAGCTCGAGCTCGACGTGCGCGCGCGATTCACGGAGGGCGGCACGACGCAATGGAACGCCGTCGCGGAGATCCCGGGCTCCGACAAGAAGGGCGAGGTCGTGATGCTCGGCGCGCACCTCGACTCCTGGCATGCCGGCACCGGCGCGACCGACAACGGCGCCGGCTCCGTCGTCATGATGGAGGCGATGCGCATTCTCAAATCGCTCAACACGGCGCCGCGCCGCACGATCCGCATCGCGCTCTGGAGCGGCGAGGAGCAGGGACTCTTCGGCTCGGAGGCGTACGTGGCCGACCATTTCGCGACGCGTCCTCCCGTGACCGATCCCGAGCAGCTGAAGCTGCCCGACTTCCTGCGCAAGAAGACATGGCCGATCACCACGAAGCCCGAGCACGCGAAGCTCGCGGCCTACTTCAACGTGGACAACGGCACCGGGAAGATCCGCGGGATCTACACGGAGGAAAATGCCGCCGTCGTTCCGATTTTCGAGAGCTGGATCGTTCCGCTGCGCGATCTCGGCGTCTCGACGGTCACGATGCGCGACACCGGCGGAACGGACCACGAGTCGTTCGACGGCGTCGGGCTGCCCGGCTTCCAGTTCATTCAGGACGAGATCGAGTACGAGACGCGCACGCACCACACGAACCTCGACACGTACGAGCGCCTGCAGCGCGAGGACCTGATGCAGGCGGCGGTCGTCGTGGCGAGCTTCGCCTGGAACGCCGCGACGCGGCCCGACATGCTGCCGCGCAAGCCCATGCCGCGCGAACGGCCGGCCGCGCCACCGGCCCCGAAGTGAACGCGCCCGCGCGCTTCATTGACCCGCCGGAAGGCGCGATGGTACCGTCCCGCCGCTTCCGGAGGAGGACACCGTGACGCTACTCGCCGCCACTCTCGCCGCCTCGAGCCTTCTCGCGGCGCCGCCGGCCTCGGCTCCGCCCGGCCTGATCAGCGCCGATGAACGGAAGGCGGCCGAGGTCATCACGCCCGGGCTCATTCGGGCCCACGTGAAATTCCTGGCGTCGGACCTTCTCGAGGGCCGCGGGCCGTCGACGCGCGGCGATGCGCTCGCGCGCGAGTACGTGGCGACCGAGCTCGAGGCGATGGGCCTTGCGCCCGGCGCACCGGACGGCGGCTGGGTGCAGAAGGTGCCGCTCGTCTCGATGACGCCGAAGGTGCCCGACACGATGACGGTCACGGGCGGCGGAAAGTCGATGGACCTTCAGTATCGCGCCGACTTCGTGGCGCTCCCCGGCATGCAGAACCCCGAGGTGCGGATCGACGACGCCGAGATCGTTTTCGTCGGGTACGGCATCGTCGCTCCGGTGTACCACTGGGACGACTACAAGGGCGCGGACCTCAAGGGCAAAGTCCTGCTGATGATGAACAACGACCCGGAGACCAACCCGCGGCTCTTCGCCGGGAAGACGCGCCTCTGGTACGGCCGTTGGGACTACAAGTACTACCAGGCCGGGAAGACGGGCGCGGTCGGCGCGATCATCATCCACACCACGCCGTCGGCGGGGTACCCATGGCAGGTCGTCCAGACTTCGTGGTCGGGCTCGAAGTACGAGCTGCCCTACGAGGGCGACCCCCGCGTCCAGATCAAGGCCTGGGCGACCGAGGACGCGAGCAAGAAGATCGCGGCGCTCGGCGGGAAGGACCTCGATCAGCTGCGCGCCGCCGCCGAGAAGCGGGACTTCAAGCCCGTCCCGCTCGGCGTGAAGGTATCGCTCGCGCTGACGAGCGAGATTCGTCAGGTCGAGAGCGGCAACGTCATCGGCAGGATCGAGGGCTCCGACCCGAAGCTGAAGGACCAGGCGGTCCTCTACACCGCGCATCACGATCATCTCGGCATCAAAGAAGGCGCCAAGCCGGGCGACGACGTCATCTACAACGGGGCGCTCGACAACGCCTCGGGGGTCGCGGCGCTGCTCGCGATCGCGAAGGCGTACGCAGCGCTGCCGACGGCGCCGCGTCGGACCGTCTATTTCGCGTCGGTCACGGCGGAGGAGCAGGGCCTGCTCGGGTCCGAGTATCTGGCCAGGCATCTGCCGGTGCCTGCCGGGCGCATCTCCGCGAACATCAACATCGACGGCCTGAACATCTTCGGAAAGACACGCGACGTGACGATGATCGGCTTCGGCAAGTCGAGTCTCGACGGGCTCATCGTGGCGCTGGCGCGGACGCAGGGCCGCGTCGTCAAGCCGGACCAGTTTCCCGACCGCGGGTCCTTCTATCGATCCGATCAGTTTAATTTCGCCAAGGCCGGCATCCCGGCCGCGTTCTTCGCGGAGGGTACGGACTTCATCGGGCGGCCGCCCGGCTGGGGCCGCGAGCAGATCGAGAACTTCGAGAAGACCGACTATCACCAGCCGTCCGACGAGTACCGGGACAGCTGGGACCTCTCCGGCGCCATCGAGGACGTGCGGCTCGATTTCTTCCTCGGCGCGAAGATCGCCGGCGCCAACGGAATGCCGTTCTGGAGACGGGGTGACGAGTTCGCAGAAGCACGCCGAAAGTCGCTGCAGGAGCTCACGCCGAAGTGAAGAGCCCCGGTTTCGAAACTCTGCCGGCCGGTCGCCAAGCGACCGCCTGCCGGCCAGCCTTCGGGGAGGCACGTCGAAAGTCCCTGCAGGAGCTCGCGCCGAAGTGACATCCTCTCGCCGCGCCTTTCTCTCCGCGGCGGGCGTGGCGGCGGGGGGCGCTCTCCTCGCGGCGCCGGAGAAGAAGGGCCCGGCCTCGGAGGCGGGGGTCCCGCGTCTCAAGCCCCGCGCTTTGAAGCCCGGCGACACGGTCGGTCTCATCGCACCGTCCTCCTACATCTGGGACCTCTGGAAGCTCGACGCCGTCCCGCCGCGCCTCGCCGCGCTGGGCCTGAAGTGCGAGTTCGGCCGCAACGTCCGCGCCCGGCGCGGCTACCTGGCCGGCACGGAGGCGGAGCGCCTCGCGGATTTTCACGCGGCATTCGAGAATCCCGAGATCGCGGCGGTCTTCTGTCTCGGCGGCGGCTACGGCACGGAGCGGCTCCTCGACCGGATCGATTACGGCCTCGTGCGCCGGAACCCGAAGATCCTGCTCGGGTACTCCGACATCACGGGCCTGCATCTCGCGCTCGGAAAGCTCGCCGGCCTCGTCACGTTTCACGGCCCCGTCGCGATCTCGGCGCTGCCCGACTGGACGCTCGCCTCCCTGCGCAAGGCGCTCTTCTCGCCCGAGCCGATCGGCGCCGTCGAGAATCCTCCGGAGACGGACCCGCTGGCGCCCGCGTTTCCTCGGCACACCGTGTCCCCCGGAACGGCGCGTGGACGGACCGTCGGCGGGAACCTCACGCTCGTCTCGACGACGATGGGCACGCCTTACGAGATCGATACGAAGGGGAAGATCCTGCTCCTCGAGGACACGGGCGAGGCCCCGTACCGGATCGACCGGATGCTCGTGCAGCTCGCGCTCGCGGGCAAGCTCGCCGACGCCGCGGGGATCGTCTG
Organism: Thermoanaerobaculia bacterium; assembly: GCA_036558325.1. Taxonomy (GTDB): domain Bacteria; phylum Acidobacteriota; class Thermoanaerobaculia; order UBA5066; family Gp7-AA6; genus DATBFU01. The sequence continues at coordinate 29,918 of DATBFU010000078.1, forward strand.
GGGCACGTGCACGGACTGCGAGCCGTCGAGCTCGGGCTTCGAGATCAACCTCTCGATGTCGGACCTGCTCGACGATCTGCTCGGAAATCTCGGCAAGCCCGTTCTCGCCGGCCTCGTCTTCGGGCACACGAAGGAGAAAGCCACGATCCCGCTCGGGGTCGAGGCCGCGCTCGACGCGACGAACAAGACGTTCACGCTCGTCGAGGCGGCGACGACTCCGGCCGCATAAAAAGAACGGCGCCGAGTTTCCCCGGCGCCTGCACGCGATACCTCCCCTGAACGGTTAGTCTACAATCCGAACGCCCGGACGAGGAAGCCCGCCATCTCTCCGCGGGACACCGTCGCCGTCGGACAGAAATTGCCGCC
>DATBFU010000079.1:0-10527 GCA_036558325.1 Thermoanaerobaculia bacterium
CGGCCTGCCGCATGCGCTTCTTGCCCTCGAACTCGAACGGCTTCGTGACGACGGCGACCGCGAGCGCCCCCGCCTCGGCCGCGAGCTTGGCGATGATCGGGCCGGCGCCCGAGCCCGTTCCGCCGCCGAGACCCATCGCGAGGAAGATCATGTCCGCGCCGGCGACCGCGTGCGCGAGCTTGTCCTGGTCCTCGAGCGCGGCGTTGCGGCCGACGTCGGGATCCGCGCCCGCGCCGAGGCCTTTGGTCAGGCGCGAGCCGATCTGGAGCTTCAGCGGGGCCGACGCGAGGCGCAGCGCCTGGAGGTCGGTGTTGCACGCCACGTACTCGACGCCGCGCAGCCCCGCCTGAATCATGCGGTTGACGGCGTTGGTTCCGCCGCCTCCCACTCCGATCACCTTGATCGTCGCGGGCGACGCATCGCCCCCTTCGAGCTCGATCGAGAGCCGATGCGGCGGTTTCTCGTCGCCCACGAACTCGATCATCGACCGATCCCTCCCTCGCGCCATGCTCACCGCCCTCCGATCAGAAAAAGTCTCGAAACGCCCTCGCCACCGAGCTCGTGATCCGTGAGATTCCTTGCGCCCGACGCCGCTTCGGTTTGTTGCGGTGTCCGTAGAGGAGGAGCCCGGTCGCCGTCGCCCACTCGGGCCGCGACACGACGTCCACGAGTCCGCCCACACCCGACGGCACCCCGCGGCGCACCGGTCCCTCGAAGATGCCTTCCGCGACCTCGACGAGCCCCTCGAGCTCCGCGCCGCCGCCCGTGAGCACGACCCCGGAGCGGATCTCCTTCTCGAGCCCCAGGCGCTGGAGGTCCTCGCGCACCAGGCCCAGCAGCTCCTCCGCCCGCGGCTGAAGAATCTCGGCGAGCGTCGTGCGGGGGCAGAGCTTCGGCGCGCGTCCGCCGACCATCGGCACCTCGACCATCTCATCCTCCCCGACCGCCGACCGGAGCGCGCAGCCGAACTTCTTCTTGATGCGCTCGGCGTCGGTGATCGGCGCGCGGAGAACGACCGCGAGGTCGTTCGTGAAATGGTCGCCGCCGATCGGAATCACCGCCGTGTGGGCGATCGAGCCGCGGTGGTAAACCGCGAGCTCGGTCGTTCCGCCGCCGATGTCCACGAGCGCGATGCCGAGCTCCTTCTCGTCGGGCGTCAGCACCGCCTCGGCGGCGGCGAATTGCTCGAGAATGAGCTGCACGACCTCGATGCCGGCTTTGTTCATGCAGGTCACGACGTTCTGAGTCACGGCGACGGGCGCCGTCACCACGTGCACGTCCGCCTCGAGGCGTTGCCCGACCATTCCGACGGGATCGCCGACGCCGTCCTGCCCGTCCACCGTGAAGTCTCGCGGCACGACGTGGACGACTTCATGGTCCTGAGGGATCTGGACGCCGCGCGCGGCGTCGATGACCCGGGCGACGTCGTCCCGATTGATCTCCCGGTCCTTGCCGGCCACCGCCACGACGCCCCGGCTGTTGAAGGACCTCACGTTCGAGCCGGAGACCCCCACCCAGGCGCGCGAGATCTGGACCCCGGCCATGATCTCGGCCTCCTCGGCGGCCCGCTTGATCGCCTCGATGGTCGTATCGACGTTGACGATGTTGCCCTTGCGGGTGCCGCGGTTGATCGCCGCACCCTTCCCGATCACGTCGAGGGAGCCGTGGGCGTTCTGTTCCCCGATGAGGACGCAGATCTTCGAGGATCCGATGTCGCAGGCGACGAGGAAGCTCTCCGGCTTGGCCATCGTCAGGAAACCACGGGCGGGCAGACGCGGAGGCGAGGTCGGAGTACGCGTCTGGACCTGCGACAACGCTCTCGCTCCCCCTCTCGCCTATCTTCCTCGCCGCCGCTCACAACGAGTGTCCCGATCCCCAGGCGCCCATGAGCACGATCTGATCCGCGAAACGAAGGTCGATGACGCGCGCCTCCCAACCCCGGCTCTCCATCAGCCCACGCGCCGCCAGGAGCGCGGCGATCTTCTCGGAAGCGTCCCGTCGCAGGACACGCACCGGCTTCCGGAAGATGGAGTCCATCATACCGAATCCTCCGTCGGGCAACGCATCGATTTGCGAGAGCGCGGCGAAGTAGTCGGGCAAACGCGCGCGCAAATCCTCGGCGAGCGCGACGAGCTCGGGAAGTTGACGCGCGTCGCCGGCGGCGAGGACATAGTCCGCCGAATCGGCGCGTGGATCGTACGGAGCGATCGGACGGCCGTCGACTCCGAGGAAGAAGAGCCGGGCGCCCGCGTCGCGCCAGAGAGCGACGGGCCGCCGCTCGACGACGCGGATCTCGAGCCCGTCGGGGAATCGCTTGGAGAGCGTGACGCGCTCGACCCAGGGCAGCGCGGTGACCTGCGAAGCGGCAGCGGCGAGATCGAGCGTCAACAGGTTCTTCATTCGGTACGGCGCGAGCGCCGCCAGAATTTCTTCGGTGCGCTGCCGGCGATTGCCAGAAATTTCGAAGCGCTCGACGCGCAGCAGCCGTCCCACCGGCAGTCGAGCCGCCGCGACGAGCACGAGGAGGGCCGCGGCCGCGGCGAAGCCGATGCGCCAGGGAAGGGCGGCGCGGCGGCGCCTCGGGGAGACGCGCCCGCGCCGGAGAAACCCCGTCTCAGGCATGCGCGGCCTCCCGGAGAAACGCCTCGCCGAAGCGGACGATGTCCCCCGCCCCCATCGTCAGGAGGAGGTCCCCCGGCTGGAGAAGAGCTTCGAGTTCCGGAACAAGTCTCGACTTATCAGACACATAGACGACGCGGTCGAGACCGGCCGCGCGGGCCGCCGACGCCACGAGCTCGCCGGTCACGCCGGCGATCGGCTTCTCCCGGGAAGGGTAGACGTCGGTCACGACGGCCACGTCGCTTCCGGCGAGCGCGCGGCCGAACTCCGCGGCGAAGTCGCGGGTGCGGGAGTAGAGGTGCGGCTGAAAGAGCGCGACGAGGCGCCGGTCCGGATACACCTGGCGCGCCGACGAAAGCGTCGCGGCGATCTCCGTCGGGTGGTGCGCGTAGTCGTCCACGACGAGGACGCCGCCGCGCTCCCCCTTGGTCTCGAAGCGGCGGATCACGCCCGAGAACGTCGCGAGCGCGCCGGCGATCTTGGGAAACGGAATCGACAGCTCTCGCCCGACGGCCACGGCGGCGAGGGCGTTGGCGACGTTGTGGCGTCCCGGGATCGGCAGGCGGACCGACCCGAGAAGCCACCGCTCCCCCTCCCACACCTCGAACGTCGTGCCCGCGGAGTCCGGACGGATGTCGCGCGCGCGCAGGTGCGCCTCCGGCGACTCGCCGTAGGTCACGACGCGGCGCTTGACGCCCGGCAGGACGCGCCGCACGCCCGCGTCGTCGGCGCACGCGATCACGGCGCCGTAGAACGGCACGCGATTGGCGAACGCGATGAACGCCTCGACGATCTCGTCGACGTCGCGATACGTGTCGAGATGATCGGCCTCGACGTTGGTGATGACCGCGACGACGGGCGTCAGCTCGAGGAAGGAACGGTCGTATTCGTCCGCTTCGGCGACGAGGTATTCCCCGGAGCCCAGGCGCGCGTTGGTGCCGAGGATCCGGACGCGGCCGCCCACGACGATCGTGGGATCGAATCCGGCCTCCGTCAGCACGAGCCCCGTCATGGACGTCGTCGTCGTCTTGCCGTGCGTCCCGGCGACCGCGATCCCCTGCTTCAGGCGCATGATCTCGCCGAGCATCTCGGCGCGGCGGATGACCGGGATCCCGGCGGCCCGCGCGGCGGCCACCTCGGGATTGGAGTCCGCGACCGCGGAGGAAATGACGACGAGATCGGCCTCCTTCACGTGCGCGGCGTCGTGCCCCGTCGCGATCCGCGCGCCGAGCTTGGCCAGCCGGTCCGTGTTCTCGCTTCGTTCCCGGTCGCATCCGGAGATCTCGAGCGGCGTCGAGAGGAGCAGGATCTCGGCGAGGCCGCTCATGCCGACGCCGCCGGCGCCGACGAAGTGGAGCCGCCGCAGACGAAGGAACCTCATGCCGCCGCCCTCGCGCGCTCGATCGAAAAGAGGATCTCCGCGAGCTCCCTCGCCGCGGAAGGCCGCGCCCGCCGCAAGGCCGCCGCGCCCATGCCCCGCAGGCGCGCCGGGTCCGCGAGGAGCGCGCGGATCGCCGCGGCGAGCGAATCGCCGGTCAGGTCCTTCTCCTGGAGCACGACGGCGGCGCCGGCCCGCTCGACCTCCCGCGCGTTCTCGAGCTGGTGGCCGTGGGTCGACGTCGCGAGGGGCACGAGCACCGCGGGGCGCCCCGCCGCCGAGAGCTCGGCGAGCGTCAGGGCTCCCGAGCGGCAGACGGCCAGGTCGCACCAGGCCATCGCATCGAACGGCCTGGGAAGGAAAGCCTCGAGACGCCAGCCGGCGGGAAGTCCGCCGTAGGCCGCCCGGACCGGCTCGAGCCACTTCTCGCCGGTCTGGTGGAGCACCTCGAGCCCGTCGGCGCCGAGAGCCCGCGCGGCCTCCGTCATCGCCCGGTTGAGCGCCGCCGATCCCTGGCTCCCGCCGAGAAGGAGGACGCGCCGGGCGGTTCCGGCGCGGGCGGCGTCCGAGGAAGACGACGGCTCCAGGAATTCGGGGCGCAGCGGGTTGCCGGTCACGACCGGGCGTCCGGGCAATCGCGCGGCGGCCGCCTCGCTGCCGACGGCGACGCGGGTCGCAAAGCGCGCGAGGAGCCGGTTCGCGATGCCGGGGCGGGCGTTCGACTCGTGCACGAGGGTCGGAATCCCGAGGGACGCGGCGGCGAGCACCACGGGCACGCTCGCGTAGCCGCCCACGCCCGCGACGGCGCGCGGCCGCAGGCGCCGGAGGAGCCGCCGCGCCTGGGCGACGCCGCGCGGCACCGCCGCGAGCGACGCCATCCGCGCGCCCAGACGCTTTCCCGCGAAGCCGCTCGCCGAAACCGTCTCGACGGCGAAGCCGGCGGCGGGAAGGAGCCGCGTCTCGAGGCCCGCCGACGCACCCACGAAGACGACGCGCGCCTCCGGCCGGCGCGCGAGGATCTCGCGCGCGAGAGCGATCCCGGGAAAGATGTGTCCTCCCGTCCCCCCGGCCGCGATCACGTACGTCGCCTCCTCCACGCCGACAACTTAGCAGGCTGCCGAAGAATGGACGCGAGCGTCGTGTCCGACGGGCGGCCGCGGGTGTTCGCATCGCGAACGGCTGCCGAGAGTTTCTCGCTTGGGTCGCATTGAGCCCTCCGGGCCGAGACTCTCGGCTGCCGGTCGTCTTCGACCGCCGCAGCCGAAAGTCTCACGCCTCCGCCCGCTCGACCTCATGCGCCGAGACGTTGAGGATCAGTCCGGCCGCGAGCCAGGACGCGACGAGCGACGAGCCGCCGTACGAGACGAACGGGAGCGGCAGCCCCTTGGTCGGCATGAGCGCGAGCACGACGCTCATGTTGATGGCCGCCTGGACGACGATCATGGCGGTCGCACCCGCCGCGAGGAACGCGCCGAAGGCGTCCGGAGCGCGCCGCGCGGCGCGCAAGCCCCGCCACGCGATCACCCCGAATGCCGCGACGAGCGCGGCGGCCCCGAGAAAGCCCAGCTCCTCGCCGACGATGGCGAAGATGAAGTCGGTGTGCGGGTACGGGAGAAAGAAGAGCTTCTGTCGTCCGCCGCCGAGGCCGTTGCCCAGCCACCCGCCCGCCCCGACGGCGATCAGCGACTGGAGCGCCTGAAAACCGGCGCCCAGCGCATCGGCCTCGGGATGCAGGAACGCGAGGAGGCGCGCCCGGCGGTAGCTCGCCGAGAACGCGAGCAGCGCGAGGATCGGGAGCGCCGCCGCGGCGCCGATCAAAAAGACGCGTCCGCGCGCGCCGGCGAGCCAGAGGACGACGGCGCAGAGCACCAGGTAGCACACCGCCGTTCCCATGTCCGGCTCGAGCAGCACGATGCCGGAGGCGAGCGCCGCGAGCACGGCGCAGGGGATGACGGCGCGGTCGACCCCGCCGCGCTTGCCGTCGCGCCCCGCGACCTGCGAGGCCAGAACGAGCACGAGCGCGATCTTCAGCAGCTCCGACGGCTGCACCGCGGCGGGGCCGAAGGCGAGCCAGCGGCGCGCGGCATTGATCGGCGGGCGAAAGAGCACCGCGACGCAGAGCAGAAAGGCGAGCCCGTAGGCGCCGTAGACGACCGCCGGGCTCGCGAGCCGTCGGTAGTCCGCGCGCGAGATTCCGTAGGCCGCGACCCCGCCCACGACGAGCGCGGCGACCTGCTTCAGGAGGTAGCGATACGGACTGCCGGCGGTTTCCGCGGCCGAGACGGCGGAGGCGCTGTAGATCATCACGCAGCCGAAAAGGGACAGAGCGACGAGAGCCACGAACAGGACCTTGTCGCTCGCGAGTTTCCGCGCCATGGAAGACCTCTCTCCTTCTCTATTCCGCCGCCGCGGCCCGGGCCGCGACGGCCTTCGCGAGCGTCGCGAAATGGTTTCCGCGCTCCTCGTAGTTGGCGTAGGCGTCGAAGGAGGCGCAGGCCGGCGAGAGGAGCACCGTGTCGCCGCGCTGCGCGACCTCGCCGGCCCGCAGGACGGCGTTCTCCATCGTCCCGGCGCGCTCGAAAGGCGCCGCGCCGCCGAGCGCGCGCTCGATCGTCTCGGCCGCCTCGCCGATCGTCAGCACGAGGCGCGCCGTGCGCGCGACCGTCGGTACGAGCGACGCGAAGTCGCCGTGCTTGTCGCGACCGCCGAGGATCAGGATGACCTTCGCGTCGGGAAAGCCCTCGAGGCATTTCTGCGTCGCGTCCACGTTGGTCCCCTTCGAGTCGTCGACCCACCGCACGCCGCGAGCCTCCGCCACGAGCTGGCTGCGGTGCGGCAATCCCGCGAACCGGGTGAGCGCCTCGCCGATGGCGTCCGCGGGCGCCGCGAGACAGTCCGCGGCGGCGACGACGGCGAGCGCGTTCTCCAGGTTGTGCGTGCCGGGAAGCGCGAGGGCGTCCGCGGCGAGCACCTCTCGCTCCGGTCCGGCCACCGCGGAACGGATCACGCCGTCGCGAACCCAGACGCCGTCGGGCGCCGCGCCGCTCCGCGAGAACGGGACGCGGCGCGCGGGCGTCCGGACCGATGCCGCGCGCGGGTTGTCCGCATTGACGACCGACGCGTCCTCCGGCCTCTGCCGCGCGAAGACCCGCTCCTTGGCGCGCGCGTAGGCCTCGAAGTCCGGATAGCGGTCCATGTGATCGGGCGTGACGTTCGTGAGCACCGCGACGTGCGGCGCGAAGCGATCGACGGTCTCGAGCTGGAACGACGACAGCTCGCAGACGAAGTCGCGCGGCGCGCGCTCGGAGAGAAACGCCGACAGCGGCACGCCGATGTTGCCCGCGAGCGCGACCGGCCGTCCCGACCGGCGCAGCACGTCCGCGATCCACGCCGTCGTCGTCGACTTGCCGTTGGTCCCGGTGACGGCGACCCAGCGGTTCTCTCCCTCGACCTCGTTCTCCGCGATCCGCCAGGCGATCTCGAACTCCGCGAGCACCGGCATCTTCCGGCGCCGCGCCGCGGCGACGAGCGGCGCGTCGAGCGGGACGCCCGGCGAGAGGGCCAGCCAGTCGGCTCCTTCGAGCGCGAGCGCCCCCTCGCCGCGCGCGCCGAAGAAGAACTCGACGCCCCGATCCGCCAGCTCCGCGGATTCCGGGAAGGCGCTCGCGGGCTTCTGGTCGGCGATCGACACGGCGACTCCCCGGTCGCGCAGCGCCGCGGCGAGCGCGCGGCCGCTCCGCGCGAACCCGGCGATCGCCACCTTCGAGGGCAGCACCTCGGACGAGGTCCGGACGGCCGCGGCGCTCATCGCAGTTTCAACGTGGACAGCGCGGCCACGGCGAAGAAGAGCGCCAGGATCCAGAAGCGGATGATGACGCGCGACTCGGCCCAGCCGAGCAGCTCGAAGTGATGGTGGAGGGGCGCCATGCGAAAGACGCGCTTGCCCGTCGACTTGAACGACACCACCTGAATGATGACCGAGAGCGCCTCGAGCAGGAACAGGCCGCCCACGATCGCGAGGAGCATCTCCTGCTTGGTCATCACGGCAACCGCGGCGATCGCTCCGCCGAGCGGCAGGGAGCCGACGTCGCCCATGAAGATGTCGGCGGGATGGCAATTGAACCAGAGGAACCCCAGCGAAGCGCCCACGAGCGCGCCGCAGAAGACCGAAAGCTCGCCCGATTGGGCGACGAGCGGGATCTGAAGGTAGCGGGCGGCGACCGCGTTTCCCGTGACGTAGGCGAGGATGGCGTAGGTGCCGGCGGCGATCCCGACGGCGCCGATCGCGAGGCCGTCGAGGCCGTCGGTGAGGTTGACGGCGTTCGAGGACCCGACGAGCACGACCGCCACGAACGGCACGTAGAAGAAGCCCAGATCGAGCAGCACCTTCTTCAGAAAAGGGAACGTCACGATCGTCGAGAAGGCGCCGTGCGCGGCCCACTGCTCGATCGCCCAGGCCGCCGCGAACGCGACGAGAAACTGCGGCAGGAGCTTGCCCCGGCCCGTCAGGCCCAGGCTGCGCTTGCGCGCGACCTTCGTATAGTCGTCGGCGAACCCGACGGCGCCGAGGGCGAGGAGCGTGCCCAGCCCGATCCACACGAACCGGTTCGACAGGTCCATCCACAGAACCGTCGCGGCGGTAACCGCGAGGAGGATGAGCAGCCCGCCCATCGTCGGCGTGCCGGCCTTGGAGAGGTGCGACCGGGGGCCCTCCTCGCGGATCGCCTGGCCGATCTGGCGGCGCTTCAACGCCCGGATCATTCCGGGCCCGAGGAGGAGGAGCAGAACGAGCGCCGTTACCGCCGCCATCGCGGTGCGAAACGTGATGTACCGGAAGACGTTGAAGACCGGATACTGCTTCGCGAGCGGATAGAGCCAGTAGTAGAGCATCAGCCACCCGTCCGCGGGCCGCGCGCCGCGAGGCGATCGACGGCCTTCTCGAGACCGACGCCGCGGGACGCCTTGAAGAGCACCGTGTCTCCCGCGTCGAGCATCGAGTCGAGGAGGTTCGAGACCTGTTCCGGCGTCTCGAGCGCTCGCACCTCGGCGCGCGCGAAGCCGGCCTCGATCGCTCCTTCGCCGAGGAAGCGCCCGAGAACGCCCACGCAGATGAGCCGGTCGGCTCGCCCCACGACGTAGCGGCCCGTTTCCCGGTGCCACCACTCCGACTCCGGGCCCAGCTCGCGCATGTCTCCGAGCACGGCGATCTTCCGTTTTCCGGGGAGGAGCTTGAGGGTGTCGAGCGCCGCCCGCATCGAGGGCGGGCTCGCGTTGTAGGCGTCATCGAAGAGCAGCGCCCCCGACACGTGCCGCAGCGTCTGGCCGCGATGGGCCGCCGGCGTCAGACGCCCCGCGGCCTCGGCGCACTGTTCGACGCCGGCGCCGCAGGCGATCGCGACGGCCGAGGCCGCGAGAAAGTTGGAGACCTGATGGCTTCCCGGCAGCGGCAGAGCCACCGCCGCCTCCCCCGAGGGTCCCTTCAGGCGGAAGCGCGAGCCCCGGTCTCCCATGACGATCTGCTCGACGCGCACGTCGGCGGCCGCCTCGCGGCCGAATCGGAGCTGGCGTCCGGAATGGCCGGCCGCGATCGCCGCGATCCGGGGATCGTCGGCGTTGACGACGAAGACACCGTCGGGCTTCAACCCGTCGAGGATCTCGGCGTTGGACTTCGCGATCCCGTCGAGCGAGCCCAGAAACTCCAGGTGCTCGAGGGCGATCAGCGTGATCGCGGCCACGTCCGGCGTGAATTCCCTCGAAAGCCGGGAGATCTCGCCCGGCGCGCTCATGCCCATCTCTCCAACCATCCAGTCCGGCGCGACCGAGAGGTTCAGGACGGAGAGTGGGAAACCGATCGCGCTGTTCTGGTTCCCGGGCGTTTTTCCGACGCTCGCGTGGCGCGAGAGAATCGCCGCGGCGAACTCCTTGGTCGTCGTCTTTCCCGCCGAGCCGCCGATCGCCGCCAGGCGAAATCCCGCGCGCCGCTTGATCCAGCCGGCGAACCGCATCAGCGCCTCGCCCGTATCGGGCACGCGGAGGACCGGGACGCGGCCCGCCAGGGCGGCGATCTCCCGCGACGCCAGCACCGCCGCGGCGCCCCGGCTCACCGCCTCCCCGGCGAAGTCATGGCCGTCCACGCGGGCTCCCGGGAGCGCGACGAAGAGGTCGCCCGGCCGGACGGCGCGCGAGTCCACGGCGGCCCCCGAGAGCCGCGCCTCCGCCGGGGACGCCGTACCGAGGGCCGCCGCGAGATCGGACGTCATGAAGTTCATCGGGCCCCCGCGAGCTCCGCCGCGACGGCGCGGTCGTCGAACGGTTCCTCCCGCGCGCCGATGACCTGCGTCGTCTCGTGGCCCTTTCCCGCGATCACGACGACGGTGCCCGGGTTGGCCAGATCGATCGCCGCGCGGATCGCCTCCCGTCGGTCCGCGAGCCGCAGGTATTTCGTCGCGCCGGAAGCAACGAGGCCGCGCTCCACCTGGTCGAGGATCTTCTCGGGATCCTCGGTGCGCGGGTTGTCGGACGTCACGATC
>DATBFU010000080.1:0-24622 GCA_036558325.1 Thermoanaerobaculia bacterium
TGAGCCGCGCCTCGACGCCGCGCGCCTGGTCTTCCGTCAAGCGCCGGATGGGAGAGCCGCCGCCGATCGATCGGTACAGCTCCTGCGATGCCTTGCGGCGCCCGAGAGCGATGGCGGCGGCGATCGCCTTTCGGAGGATCGCCGGGCGCACCCGGATCACCTCGGGGTCCGAGAAGAGACGGTAGAGGAATCCCGTGACCTCGTCGAGGTTCTCGGGGCCTCCGAGCTGGAGGAAGAGAACGGCTCTGGCTTCGGTCATCGAACCGGAGTGCCTTCGAAACTCTCTTCGATGCCGCGCCGCGACACGCGTCGCTAGCGGCTCTGTTCCTGGCGCGGCATCGCTACAGAGTCTTGGAGAAGACCTGCTTTTCGGGCTTCGTCTCCAGATACGCGTCGAAAGGCATTGCGAGGTTCCGGAGGAAGATCCGCCCGAGCGCCGTCGCCCGGATCTCGGTCCTGCCGATCTCGACAAGGCCGTCGTCGGCGCACGGCTGAAGGCGTTCCAGCGCATCGGCGAAGGAGTCGTCGAAGTCGATGCCGAAGGCGTCGGAGATCTCCGACTTCACGACGACGCCGTGGCAAAGAAGATTCCCGATCACGGTACGGCGAAGACGGTCGTCGTCCGAAAGACGGCATCCCCGGAACGTGGCGGGGCCGCCCGCCTCGACCGCCGACCGGTAGGCGGAGAGCTCCCGCCGATTCTGCACGTAGGCCGGGCCGACCGACCCGATCGCGCTCATCCCGAGTCCCAGAAGGTCCGTGCCGGCTTTGGTCGTGTAGCCCTGGAAGTTGCGGTGAAGCGTGCGGTCGCGCCGGGCGCGCGCCAGCTCGTCGTCCGGCCGGGCGAAGTGATCCATGCCGATGTATTCGAACCCGGCGTCGGTGAAGCGCTCGAGCGCGGTGCGGAAGATCTCGAACTTCGTGCGCTCGTCCGGGAGATGCGGCTCGAGCACACTCTGATGCTTCTTCATCCACGGGACGTTCGCATAGGAATAGACGGCCAGCCGGTCGGGGCCGATCTCGAGAACGCGATCGATCGTGCGGGCGAAGGTATCCGGAGTCTGGTGGGGCAGTCCGTAGATGAGGTCCATGTTGACGCTCGGGAAACCCAGATCCCGGGCCTCCGAGACGAGCCGCGCGGTGTCGGCGGCCGGCTGGATGCGGTTGATCGCGTGCTGCACCGCCGGATCGAAGTCTTGGACGCCCATCGAGAGACGGTTGAAGCCGAGGCGCGCGAGCGTCCGCAGATGCTCCCGCGTCGTGACGCGCGGGTCGATCTCGACGCCGAGCTCGGCGTCGGGGGACAGGGCGAAGCGGTCGAAGATCCTCCGGCCGAGGCGCTCGAGGAGCTCCGGGGGAAAGTACGTCGGCGTGCCGCCGCCCCAGTGGACCTGGACGACTTTGCGGCCCGCTCCGGCGCGCGCGGCCACCCACTCGATCTCCCTCTCGACGACCTCGAGGTACGGCGCGGCCGGCGAGTGCTGGCTCCCGGTGATGACGACGGTGCAGCCGCAGAAGTAGCAGAGCTTTTCGCAGAAGGGCAGATGGAAGTAGAGCGACAGGGGACGCCCGGATGCGCCGCTCTCGGCGAGCAGCCGGCCGTAGTCGGGGCCCGCGAAGTCCTCCTTCCACATAGGCGCGGTCGGGTAGGAGGTGTAGCGGGGGCCGGGGACGTTGTAGCGGCGCAGCAGCTCCAGCGGGACGTCGGCGGCTTTCACGCGGTCACCGGCTGGGCCGCGACGGAGCGGCGCGCCCCCGCGAAAAAGGCCTCGACGCATTCGATCCGCGCCTCCGGCAGGATGCCGTGGCCGAGGTTCACGATGTGCTTCCGACCGTCCGTCGCCGCGACCATGTCGCGCGTGCGGCGCTCGACCTCGCTCGAATCTCCCAGGAGAAGCCCCGGGTCGAGGTTTCCCTGAAGCGTCTTCGACGGCACCCGACGCCGCGCGTCCGCGAGCGGCAGCCGCCAGTCGATCGAGAGCACGTCGGCCCCGGACTCGGCCATCGCCTCGAGCAGGTGCGCGCAGCCGTTGACGTACAGGATGACCGGAGCGCCAGCCGGTCGGCGGATTCCGGCGATGGCCCGCGCCGCGGCGGGCAGCGCCCATTCCCGATAGTCCTCGGCCGCGAGCTCGCCGGCCCACGTGTCGAAGAGCTGGACGGCCCGGGCGCCGGACGCGAGCTGATAGGAGAGAACGTCCGACGCGACGTCGGCGAGCAAGTCGAGCAGCGTCCGAAGCGTTCGCCGGTCGCGGCCCATCATCTGCTTGATGACCGCGAAGCTCTTTGACGTTCCGCCCTCGACGAGATAGCTCGCAAGCGTCCACGGCGCGCCGCAGAAACCGAGCACGGCGGCGCGATCGCCGACCTCGCGCGCGAGTCGCGCCAGGATCTCGCCGGTGAACGGTATGGCGGAGGACGGATCGAAGCGGCGCAGGCGGGCCACGCCCGAGGCGTCGCGCACCGGCTCGGGCAGGCGGGGTCCGGCGTCGCCGAACTCGACCCGGGCGCCCATCGCCTCGGCGGGCACGAGGATGTCGGAGAAGAAGATGACCCCGTCCGGCGCGAAGCGGCGAAACGGCTGCAGCGAGACCTCGGCGGCGAGATCGGGCGTGCGGCAGAGCTGCGAGAAGGAGATCTTGCGGCGGACCTCCCGGTACTCGGGAAGATAGCGGCCGGCCTGCCGCATCATCCAGACCGGCGGGCGGTCCACGGGCTGTCCGTGCGCCGCGTCCAGGAGCCGCCGAGCGGAAGAGAGGGAGGGAGACGGGTGGGTCATCCGGCGCAAATATACCGCTCGGCAGCGGTCGAATCTCACGCGGTCGTTTTCCGCTCGGGAGCGAGCGCCGAGCGACGCCTACCGGATCAGCTGCCTCAGGACGAAGGGCAGGATGCCGCCGTGCCGGTAGTAGTCGGCCTCGATCGGCGTGTCGATGCGGACTTTGAGCACGAGGGTCTCGGTTCTGCCGTCCGCGCGGCGGATCGTCAGCTTCGCCTCCTGGCGCGCGCGGACCGGCCCGTCGCCCGTGTCGAGGTCGAACGTCTCCGTTCCGTCCAGCGCGAGCGTCGTGGGAGTCGTCCCATCCGGGAACTGGAGCGGAAGGACGCCCATGCCGACGAGGTTCGATCGGTGGATGCGCTCGTAGCTCTGCGCGACGACCGCGCGCACGCCGAGGAGCCGTGTTCCCTTGGCGGCCCAGTCGCGGGAGCTGCCGGCGCCGTATTCCTGGCCGGCGAAGACAACGAGCGGAACGCCCTCTTTCTCGTAGCGCACGGCGGCGTCGTAGATCGCCAGCTTCTCGCCCGACGGCTGGTGGATCGTGACGCCGCCCTCGACGCCGGGCACCATGCGGTTCTTGATGCGAACATTGGCGAACGTCCCGCGCGTCATGACGCGGTCGTTTCCCCGGCGCGATCCGTAACTGTTGAAGTCCGCGGGCGCGACGCCGAGCGATTGAAGGTAGAGGCCGGCGGGCGTGCTCTTCGCGATCGCGCCGGCGGGGCTGATGTGGTCGGTCGTGACCGAATCGCCGAAGATCGCGAGTGCCCGCGCTCCGCGGATCGGCGGCACGGCCGCCGGCGCCGCCGCCTGGAAGCCGTCGAAGAATGGCGGCTCCCGGATGTAGGTCGACTTCGGGTCCCACGCGTAGGCCGATCCCGACGCGCCGCGAATTTCCTTCCAGAGCGGGTTGGCTTCGGCGAGGTTGCCGTAGAGCAAGCGGTACGTCTCGGGACCGACGGAGGAGAGGAGCGCTCCGGCCACTTCGGTCGGCGACGGCCAGATCTCCCGCAGAAAGACGGGATCGCCCTTCTTGTCCGTGCCGAGCGGCTCGCTCGAGAGGTCGATGTCGGCGCGCCCGGCGAGCGCGAACGCCACGACGAGGGGCGGGCTCATGAGGAAGTTGGCCTTGATGGCCTGGTGGATTCGCGCTTCGAAGTTGCGGTTTCCCGAGAGAACGGCGGCGGTGATGAGGTCGTTGCCGGCGACCGTCTCCTCGATGCCGGCGTCGAGCGGCCCCGAGTTGCCGATGCAGGTCGTGCAGCCGTACCCGACGAGGTTGAACCCGAGGTGGTCGAGGTAGGGCTGGAGCCCCGTCTTCGCCAGGTATTCCGACACGACGCGCGACCCGGGCGCGAGCGAGGCTTTGACCCGCGGCGATACGGTCAGTCCGCGTTCCACGGCCTTCTTCGCGAGAAGCCCCGCGGCGACCATGACGCTCGGATTCGACGTGTTGGTGCAGGAGGTGATCGCGGCGATGAGCACGTCGCCGTGTCCGACCTCCACCTGCACCGGCGGCAGCACCTCGAGCGCCTCGACGTTGGGCGTCGGGCGGTTGTTGGCCATCTCGGCTTCGGTCCACGGGTTGATGTCCGCCCGGCGCGCGGCCGAGATGCTCGGCGAGCTCTGGCTGCCGCCGCCGGGCGTCGCCCGGCCGAGCCGCGCCGGAAAGCGCCGCGAGAGAATCGCCGGGTCCTTCCCATAGCCGTTTTCGGTGACGGGCTTGCCGAAGAGCTCGCGGAATCGTCTCTTGAGATCGGGAAGGTCGATGCGGTCCTGCGGGCGCTTCGGGCCGGAGACGCTCGAACGCACCGTGCCGAGGTCGAGGTCGAGCGTCTCGCTGTAGTCGCAGTCGCCGCGCCGCGGCATGCCGAACATTCCCTGCGCGCGGAAGTACGCGCGGAAGGTCTCGACCCGGTCGGCGGAGCGCCCCGTCGCGAGGAGGTACTCGCAGGACTTCTCGTCCGGCGGGAAGTAGCCCATCGTCGCGCCGTACTCGGGGGCCATGTTGGCGACCGTGGCCCGGTCGGTGACGGGCAGGGTCGCGGCGCCCTCGCCGAAGAACTCCACGAACTTCCCGACGACCTTCGCCTTCCGGAGCATCTCGGTGACGACGAGCACGAGGTCCGTGGCCGTCGCCCCCGGCGGCAGCGTTCCGGTCAGATGCACTCCGACCACGTCCGGCGTCAGGAAGTACACCGGCTGGCCGAGCATCCCGGCCTCCGCCTCGATTCCGCCGACGCCCCAGCCCACGATGCCGAGGCCGTTGATCATCGTCGTGTGCGAGTCGGTGCCGACGAGCGAGTCGGGGTAATACAGGCCGTCGCGCGCGTGGACGCCCGGCGCGAGGTACTCGAGGTTGACCTGGTGAACGATTCCGATCCCGGGCGGGACGATCTCGAAGCCGTGGAAGGCCTGCATGCCCCACTTGAGGAACTCGTAGCGCGCGCGGTTGCGATGGAACTCGATCTCCATGTTCCTGCGCAGCGCGTCGGGCGTGTTCCATTCGTCCACCTGGACGGAGTGATCGACGACGAGCGCGACCGGCACGAGCGGCTCCACGAGCTTCGGGTCCTTGCGCAGGCGCTCGACGGCCGAGCGCATCGCGGCGAGGTCCACGAGCAGAGGCACGCCGGTGAAGTCCTGCAGCACGATCCGGGCGACCACGAACGGCACTTCCTCCGTTCGTTCGGCCTTCGGCTTCCAGCCAGCGAGCGACCGGACGTCGCTTTCCTTGATCCGCTCGCCGTCCAGGTTGCGCACGAGCGATTCCAGGACGATCCGCAGCGAGACGGGCAGGCGGGAGACGCGGCCGAAGCCCTTCTCTTCGAGCGCGGCGAGGGAATGAAAGCGGCCGTCCGACCCCGAGGGGAGTCGAAACGTCCGGAGGGTGCCGAGCGGATCGCCCGGCGTCATTCGAACCGGGGGAAGAGGCCGCTCGGCCGGCGTGTTGGCATGGACCAAACGAGTCTATTGTCGGCGCGCCGGACGGGTCAAGCCGACGCCGGCGTCCGAGGGACTCGGAGAGAAAACAGAGGAGACGCAGAGATGACGACGAGACGGAGCATTCGGATCGGGGCGACTCTGCTGGCCGCGGCCACGATCGCCGCTTCCGCGCGCGATGCGAGGGCCGCCGAGGAGGTCTTCGCGTTCGACAAGGCGCACACGAAGGTCGGCTTCCGCATCCGACACGCGGTCTCCCGCGTGGAAGGGCGGTTCAAGGACTTCGACGGGACGATCTGGATCGACCGCGAGAACCCCGCCCGGTCGCGCGTCGAGCTGACGATCCGCGCAACGTCGATCGACACGGCCAATGACAACCGCGACAACGATTTGCGCGGGGAGAGCTTCTTCGACGTCGCCAGGTACCCGACGATCGCGTTCCAGAGCACGAAGGTCGAGTCGAAGGGCGGCGACAACTACGCCGTGACCGGCGACTTCACGATGCACGGCGTCACGAAATCGATCGTCGTCCCGGTCCAGAGCAACGGTTTCGCGAAGGTGGGGAAGACGGAGAAGGCCGGCTTCTCGATCGCCTTTCCGCTCAACCGCAAGGACTACGGCGTCACGTGGAACCGCACACTCGACCAGGGCGCCCTTCTGCTGGGAGACGACGTCGACATCTCGATCGAGGTGGAGGCGAACAAAAAGGAGCCCGAGGCTCCGAAGAGCGGCGGAAACTAGGCCGGTCGGATCGACGGCGGAGGCGCCGCGGAACCTGCTGGTAAACTGGCGGCCCGCCATGGACGGCCATTTCCTCGGCTGGCTCGCCGTTTCTCTCTACGTCGCCGCGGAGGCCCTCGCGATCGCGTCCCTGGTCGGCGCGCGTCTGCCTGCCGCCGCCCCGCTCGCGCTCGCGGCGGGCCTCGCCGTTCAGTTCGCCGACTTGCACGCGAGGGCGCGGGAGCTGCAATCCGTGCCCTACCGGACCCTCTCCGGATCGCTCGCCCTCTTCGGCTGGATGCTCGGCGTCGCCTATCTCCTGCTGTGGCTCCGGCACCGGGAACGATCGATCGGCCCGTTCCTCATTCCTTTCGTGATCCTCTTCTCCCTCCTGGCGATGTGGCTGCCCTCGCCTCCCTCCGCCCCGAGCCCCGAGACGCAGGGCGCGCTCTTTGCTCTGCACGTGACGCTCGCGATCCTGGGCTACGCCGCGTTCGCCATCTCCTTCGTCCTGTCGCTTCTCTATCTGATCCAGGCGCGCCAGATCCGGCGCGCGCGCACCGGCCTCCTCTTCGCCCGGCTGCCCTCGCTCGAAGCGATCGGCGGCATGAACCGCACCGCGGTGGCGATCGGGCTGTCTTCGCTCGTCGTCTCGACGCTTCTCGGAACGATCTGGGCGGCGCGGTTCTGGAGCGGGCTCGGCGACGCGAAGCTCGTGTGGGCCGTCTTCACGCTCGCGGTCTACGGCCTGCTCCTGTGGATGGACCGCCGGGGATGGAAAGGCCAGCGCGTCGCGGTCCTCTCGATTGTCGGCTTCGGGCTCGTCTTGTTCTCGTACACCGTCGTCAACCTCTATTTCTCGCGGGCGCACGACTTCCGATGAACGCGACGATGGAAGCGCGCCTGCTCGTTCTCGGCTGGAACTTCCGGACCGCCGGAGAAGCGGTGCGGGAACGGGTGGCGTTCACCGCCGACGAGATCCGCGAGGGCCTCCAGGGCCTCGTCGCGCGCGGCGTCGTGTCGGAAGGCGTCATCGTCTCGACCTGCCACCGCAGCGAGATCTACGGCGTCGCGGAGGGCGACGCCGGGGACGGCCTGACGCGCTACGTTTCGGAGTGGCGCGGCCTCGATCCGGCGGAGCTCTCCGGCGCGGGCTTCCATCGCGTGGGAGACGAGGCGGCGCGGCACCTCTTCCGCGTGTCCTCCGGGCTCGACTCGATGGCGCTCGGGGAGAGCGAGGTGCTGGGGCAGGTTCGCCAGGCGCTGCGGCTCGCGCGGGAAGCGGGCGCGACCCGCGCCGTTCTCCATCGGCTCTTCGAGTGGGCCGTTGCGGCCGGCAAACGCGTGCGCACGGAAACCGAGATCGGCGTCCACCCGCTCTCCATTCCGGCCATCGGCTTCGAGTTGGCGGCGAAGGTCTTCGGAGATCTGTCGGAGCGCACGGTGCTGGTGCTCGGCGCCGGAGAGACCGCCTCGCTGTTCGCGCGGCACGCGGCGGAAGCCGGTGTGGCGGACCTGCGGATCGCCAACCGCACGGCGGAACGCGGATCGGAGCTCGCCGGGCGGATCGGGGGACGCGCGGTGCGCTGGGAATCGTTGGCGGACGAGCTCGCTTCCGCCGACGTCGTGGTCGGCGCGACCGCGAGCCCGACCCCGGTGGTGAGGCGCGACGACGTCGAGCACGCGATGCGAAAGCGCCGGGGCCGGCCGATGTTCTTTCTCGATCTGGCGGTGCCGCGGGACGTGGAGGCCGAAGTGTCCGACGTGTACAACGTCTTCGTCCACGGCGTGAATGATCTGGAGGAGGCCGCTGCGGCCAATCGCATCCGCCGAGCCCGCGAGGTTCCCCGTGCGGAGACGATCCTGGAGGAGGAGCTGCAGAAGTTCCTCGCGTGGCACGGGAATCTCTCGGTCGTTCCGACGCTGACCGACCTCCGGCGGCGGTTCGCGGCGGCGCAGGAGGCCGAGCTCGCCCGCGCGCCGGAGGCCGAACGGGAACGGCTGCGGCGATTCGCGGAAGCGCTCTCCGCTCGCCTGCTGCACGAGCCCCTGCGCCGGCTCAAAGCGGAGACCGACCCGGGCCGCAAGATCGACCGCGTGGAGGCGATTCGTCACGTGTTCCGGCTGGACGACGAGTAGGAGCCGGCCGATTCCATGAAGCTCCGGCTCGGTGCGCGCGGAAGCGCTCTTTCCCGGGTGCAGGCCGAATGGGTGGCGCGGGCTCTCGCGGCCGTGGCGGAAGTCGAGATCGTCGCCATTCGGACGACCGGCGACCGCCTCTCGGCGGCCGGCGCCCCGATCGGCTGGAAGGGAGACTTCACGAAGGAGCTCGACGCGGCGCTCCTCGCGCGGGAGATCGACCTCGCCGTCCACAGTCTGAAAGACGTGCCGTCGGCGCTCCCCGAGGGGATTGCGATCGCCGCTGTTCCCTTGCGGGAGGACCCGAGCGACGTTCTCGTCTCGCGGCCTCGACGCGTCTTCGCGGAGCTCCCCGGCGAGTCCCGGGTCGGCACCTCGAGTCCTCGCCGGCGGGCGCAGGTTCTCGCGGCGCGGCCCGACCTGGACGTATCGGAAGCTCGCGGCAACGTCGACACGCGGCTGCGGCGGCTCGCGGAAGGGAAGTGGGATGCCGTCGTCCTCGCGCGGGCCGGGCTTGCACGTCTCGGCCGGCTCGAGGAGATCTGCGACGTCTTTCCCGCGGAGGTCCTCCTGCCCGCGATCGGCCAGGGAGCGCTCGCGGTCGTGGCGCGCGGGAACGACCGGAGGATCGCGGAAGCGCTGACCTCGATCGACGACACGAACGCACACGCGGAGGCGGCCGCCGAGCGAAGCCTCCTCGCGGCGCTCGAGGCCGGCTGCCACGCTCCGGTGGCAGGCCTCGCGCGGGCCTCGGGCGGGCGCCTCGAGCTGACGGGCGCCGTCTTCTCCCCGGACGGAACGCGTGTTCTCCGGGAGTCCGCGGAAGGGACCGGACGGGAACCGGCGCCGCTCGGCCGCGCCGTGGCCGAAAGACTCCTCGCGCGCGGGGCGGCCGCCCTGCTCGCGGAAGCGACCGCATGAGCGGAAGCCGCGTGCTCGTCGTGCGCTCGGGAGCGAACCCGTTTCTGTCGCTCGGAACGAGCACCGCGATCGAGGTCGTCGAACGGTCGAGTCACACGATCGAGGAAGTCGGCGTTTCGGCGGAACGTCCGGAGGCGCGCCCCGATCTGGTCGTCTTCACGAGCCAGGTCGCGGTCGAGCGCGTCGCGACGGATCCGAAGCTCGGCTTCGTCCTCGCCGCGGCCAAGGGCGCGCGGCTCGCCGCGATCGGTCCCGTGACCGCGCAGGCGCTGGCCGAGCACGGCCTTCCTCCGCGCGTCACGGCTGCCGGATCCGCCGAGGCACTCTTCGACAGGCTGCCGACGAATCTCCGGGGGTGGAACGTTCTCTTCCCCTGCGCCGACGACGCGGCCGAGGAGCTGCCGGCGGGACTGCGCGCCCGCGGCGCGCGCGTCGAGCGTCTGGTCCTTTACCGGAAGATCGCGCGCCCGCACGATCCGGCGCTCGAGCGCGAGATCCTGGAACATCCCTTCGCGGCGTTCTGCACGACGTCGCCGTCCGCTGTCCGGTGGCTCTTCGACGGGCTCCGGACGGAGGCCATCGACCGGCTGCGGCACACCGACGCCGTCGTCCTGGGCCCGCACACGCGCCGGTATCTCGAGGAGATCGGCGTGGAGCGCATCGCGGTGACGCCGACCGCGAGCTTCGCGGCCGCGCTGCAGCTCCTCGAGGACCTTGCGACGGACGTCGCGGCGTCGTAGTCTCCCCCCGCCGTGCCTGGCTTTCCGGCTCTTCGTCTGCGGCGCTTCCGCCGCCTTCCACCGCTGCGCAACCTGGTGCGCGAGACGCGTCTCTCGGCGGACCGCTTCGTGGCGCCGCTCTTCGTCCGCCACGGCAAGAACCTGCGCGAGGCGATCGCGTCGCTGCCCGGCGTTTCGCGCCTGTCGCCGGACGCCGCGGTCGCCGAGTCCCGCGAGCTCCAGGCGCTGGGAATTCCGGCCGTCATCCTCTTCGGAATCCCGGAGAAGAAGGACGAGGAGGGGAGCGAGGCCTGGGACGAAGGCGCCGCCGTGCAGGAGACGGTCCGGCGCCTGAAGAAAGAGGTCCCGGGGCTCGCGGTCATGACCGACGTCTGCCTGGACGAATACACCTCGCACGGACACTGCGGCATCGTGCGCGACGGCGACGTGGACAACGACGCGACGCTGCCGCTCCTCGCGCGCGCGGCGCTCTCACACGCGCGCGCGGGCGCCGACGTCGTGGCCCCGTCCGACATGATGGACGGACGCGTCGCCGCGATCCGGCGCGCCCTGGACGAGGGCGGCTTCGGCGGCACGGCGATCCTGTCCTACGCGGCGAAGACGGCGTCGGCGTTCTACGGCCCCTTCCGCGAAGCCGCGGGGTCGGAGCCGCAGTTCGGCGACCGCCGAGGCTACCAGACGGATCCGGCGAACCGCCGGGAGGCGATGCGGGAGATCGCGCTCGACCTCGAGGAGGGCGCCGACGCGGTCATGGTCAAACCGGCGCTCGCTTACCTCGACGTGATTCGCGAGGCACGCGCGCGCTTCGACGCGCCGCTCGCCGCGTACAACGTGTCCGGGGAATACGCGATGGTCAAGGCCGCGTCGGCCAACGGATGGATCGACGAGAGGCGCGCCGTGCTGGAGATCCTCACGGGCATCGTCCGGGCCGGCGCCGACTTCGTCCTGACGTACCACGCGAAGGACGCCGCGGGCTGGCTGAAAGGCTGAAGGCCTCTTGAGCCGGACGACCCCCAAGGCCGGGACGCGCTCGGCCGCGCTCTACCGGCGCGCGCTCCGGTTGATGCCGGGAGGCGTGTCGTCGCCGGTCCGTTCATTCGCTTCCGTTGGCGGCGAGCCGTTCTTCGTCCGGACGGGCCGCGGCGCGCGGGTCCGCGATGCGGACGGCCG
This sequence comes from Thermoanaerobaculia bacterium, assembly GCA_036558325.1. GTDB lineage: Bacteria > Acidobacteriota > Thermoanaerobaculia > UBA5066 > Gp7-AA6 > DATBFU01. Next base: position 11,413 of record DATBFU010000080.1, read on the forward strand.
CTCCTATCTCGACTACGTGATGTCCTACGGGCCGCATCTCTTCGGCCACCTTCCGGCGCCGGTCCGGCGCGCGCTGGCCCGCGCGGGGCGAAGCGGCACGTCGTTCGGCGCGCCGACCGAGCTCGAGGTCCGGCTCGCCGAGCGGATCACGCGCATGGTGCCGTCGATCGAGATGGTGCGGTTCGTCTGCTCCGGCACCGAGGCCACGATGACGGCGGTCCGTCTCGCGCGCGCGGCCACCGGCCGCAAGCGCATCGTCAAAGTCGAAGGCGGCTACCACGGACACGGCGACGGATTCCTCGTCTCGGCCGGCTCGGGCGTCGCCACGCTCGCGATCGCCGGCAGCCCCGGCGTGCCGGACGAGATCGCCGCCCTGACGGTCGTCGTGCCGTACAACGATCCCGGCGCGCTCGAAGAAGCGTTCCGGCGCCATCCCGGCGAGATCGCGGCCTTCATCCTCGAGCCGCTCGCGGCGAACATGGGCGTCGTGCCGCCGCGTCCGGGTTACCTCGCCGCGGTCCGCGACCTCACGAAGCGCCACGGCGCTCTCCTCGTGTTCGACGAGGTCATCTCGGGGTTCCGCGTGGCGCCGGGAGGCGCGCAGGAGCTCTATGGCGTTCGGCCTGATCTCACCACGCTCGGCAAGATCGTCGGAGGCGGGCTGCCCGTGGGTGCGTACGGCGGCCCGCGCGAGGTCATGGAAAAGATGGCGCCGTCCGGGCCCGTCTATCAGGCAGGGACTCTCTCGGGAAACCCGCTCGCGATGTCGGCGGGCATCGCCATGCTCCAGGAGATCTCGCGGCGGCCGCCGTACGGCGAGCTCGAGCGCAAGGGCGCCCTCCTGGAGAAGCTCCTGGGCGAGGAGATCCGAGAACGCGGTCTCGCGGAACCGCCGTGCGTCACACGGGTCGGGTCGCTCCTGACGCTCTTCTTCGGTCCCGGCCCGATGACGGACTTCGCGTCGGTCAAGCGGTCGAACGTCGCCCGCTACGCCGCCTTCTTCCACGCGATGCGGGAGCGCGGCGTCTTCCTGCCGCCGGCCCAGTTCGAAGCCTGGTTCGTCTCGACCGCGCACTCGGACGCCGACCTGCGCAAAACGGCGCGGGCCGCGGGGGAGAGCCTGGCCGTGGCGTTCGACGCGAAGGGCTGAGTCTCAAACTCAACCCTTCAGGATCGCGAGGCTTCGCTCGATGGCCGGGCCGCTCCCGAGAAGCAGGAGCTGATCTCCGTCCACGAGCTGGAAGGCGCCGTCAGGCGTCACCATGGCTTCGCCCCGGCGAACGACCGCAAGCACGCTCGCGCCGCCGCGGGCCCGGAGGGAGAGCTCCTCGAGCGACCTCCCGGCGGCCGCCCACGGAGCGCCGACGGCGACGAGCTCGAGCCGCGTCGCTCCGAGCGCGCGCTCGATCTGCTCGCGGGAAGCCTCGGGCGCGTGGAACTTTCCGAAGCCGTCGTGCCGGGCGCGGCGGATTTCGTCGGTCTCGGCTTCCACCCAGGGAAGCGGGAAACCCAGGCGGCGGAGCGTCCTGCCGGCGATCTCGAGCGACGTCTCGAACTCTTCGGCCACGACCTCGTCGGCTCCGAGCGCGGAGAGCTCGGGAACTTCGGTGAGATAGCGGGTCCGTGCGAGGACGAAGATGCCGGCAGCGAGCTTCCGGCAGTGACTCACGGCGCGCCGCGTCGCGCGCGGGTCCGACAGCAGAATGAGCACGGCCCGCGCCTGCGCGATCCCCGCGTGCGCGAGGACGCGGTCGCTCGCGGCGTCGCCGAACTCGATCGGCAGACCGCGCGCCCGGCCTCGTCCGACGCGCTCGGGATTCAGGTCGAGGACCCGGAATGGAACGCCGGCGCGCGACAGAACCCGCGCGAGCGTCTCGCCCGTGTGGCCGAATCCCAGGATCACGATGTGCCCGGCGGAAGGAAGCCGCGCCTCGCCGCGGATGGCCGTGGCCGCGCCGGCGGAGTCCGGTCCGGGGAACGCGTCCACCACCCGCAGCGCGAGCGCGTGGCTCGACTCGAAGAGAAGCGGCGTCGCGAGCATGGAAACGATCGTCGCCGCGAGGATCACCTGGTACTCGACCGGATTGATGGCGCCGGCCTTCCGGGTCTCCTCGAGCAGCACGAAGGCGAACTCGCCGATTTGCGCCAGGCAGACGCCGACGACGACGGCGAGACGCGGGCCGTATCCGAGGAGGAGCGGCGGGAGGGCGCCGATGGCCGCCTTCCCGAGCACCACGAGGGCGAGGACCGTGGCGACGAGCGGCGCCTGGCGCAGCAGCACGCGCGCGTCGAAGAGCATCCCGACCGACACGAAGAAGAGCGCGTTGAAGGCGTCGCGGAAGGGCGCGATCTCGGCGACCGCCTGATGGCCGAAGTCGGACTCCGACACGACGAGGCCGGCGAGGAAGGCGCCGAGCGCGAGCGACAGGCCCGCCGAAGACGTGGCGAGGGCGGTCCCGAAGACGAGCAGCAGGACCGCCACGGTGAAGAGCTCCTTCTGCCGCGTCCGCACGACGGCGCCGAGGATCCAGGGGACGACTCGCCGCGATACGAAGACGGTGATCGCGACGGTGACGGCCGCCTTCCCGAGCGCCAGCGCGAGCGCCGCGGGGTCTCCCGGCCCGCGACCGGCGAGCGGGCGGATCAGCAGCATCATCGGAACGACCGCGAGATCCCCGAAGACATTGATTCCGATGAGGAAACGCCCGTGGAGCGAGTCGACCTCGCCGCGCTCGACGAGGAGCTTGAGAAGGATGACCGTCGAGCACGTCGCGACGAGGAAGCCGAAGAGAATCCCGCGTGCGAGCGGCTCGCCGCGGAGGATCGCGACTCCGGCCGCCAGACCGATGACGCCGAAGAGCTGGATCGGGCCGGCCAGCCAGACGACCGCTCCCATCCCGCGCAGGCTCGCGAACGAGAGCTCGAGGCCGACCGTGAACAGCAGCAGCACGACGCCGACCTCGGCGAGCGACTCGACGATCCCGACGTCCTGGACGATGCCGAGTCCGTACGGGCCCAGCAGGATGCCCGCGAGAAGGAATCCAATGAGCGGGGGCTGTCGGAGGCGGTGGAGAAGGAACGCGGCGGCCAGGGCCGCGAGGAACACGAGGACCAGGGGTCCGAGGTATCCCGTCGCCGGCACGTCTTCACTCTAGCGCGGGCACGCGCGGAAACTTGTGTAGAGTGAAGCGCATGAGCTCATCCGCACCGGCCGCCGGCAAGCAGTGGTTCGGGCAGCCGCGAGGCCTCTCGACGCTTTTCTTCACCGAGATGTGGGAGCGGTTCAGCTACTACGGCATGCGCGGGCTCCTGATCCTGTTCCTGGTCGCGTCGGTCCGGAGCGGCGGTTTCGGGATGACGGACGAGGTGGCCGCCGCGATCTACGGCCTCTACGTCTGCTGCGTCTATCTGTTCGCGCTGCCCGGGGGCTGGGTCGCCGACCGGATCCTCGGCCAGCAGAACGCGGTCTTCGTGGGCGGCTGCATCATCGCGGCCGGGCACTTCTCGATGGCCATCCCTTCGGTTCCAACGTTCTACCTCGGGCTCTGCCTGATCGTCGTCGGAACGGGATTGCTCAAGCCGAACGTCAGCGCGATCGTCGGCGATCTCTACCCGGAGGGCGGCGTCCGTCGCGACGCGGGCTTCTCGATCTTCTACGCCGGCATCAACACGGGCGCCTTCGCGGGCCCGATCGTCTGTGGGTTCCTCGGGGAGCACATCAACTGGCACCTCGGGTTCGGGGCGGCCGGCATCGGGATGATCCTGGGGGTCATCCAGTACCGGTTCGGCGCGAAATACCTTCCGCGGACGAGCGCGCAAAGGGCGGCCGGAGGGGATGGGGGAGCGCGGCGCCGGGCGGTCCGACATCTGGCGCTCGCGGGCGCGGGCGCGGCGGCCGTCGGAGTGACGCTGGCGGTCCTCCAGCGGGCAGGCGTGCTGCACCTGACACTCCCCGGCGTCGCGCGATCGACGGGAGTGATCATTCTCGGGCTCGTCGTGCTGTATCTGCTCTACCTCCTCCTCTTCGGCGGGCTCGACCGGACCGAAAAGAAGCGGGTGGCCGCGGTGTTCGTGTTCTTCGCGGCGACGGCCCTCTTCTGGTCCGGGTTCGAGCAGGCGGGCTCGTCGATGAACCTCTTTGCGTCTCAGCTGACGAATCGCCTGATCGGCGGCTGGGAGTTCCCGGCGTCCTGGTTCCTGACGGTCAACGCGCTCCTCGTGATCGTCTTTTCGCCGCTCTCCGGAATCCTCTGGCTTCGCCTGGGCTCGCGCCAGCCTTCCCTGCCGGCGAAGCTCGGCTACGGGCTGGCCGCGATGGCGATCGGGTTCCTCGTGATGGCGTGGGGCGCCTTGAACACGCACGGCGGCGCGAACCGCGTCGGCCCGGGCTGGCTCGTCAGCTTCTACGTCTTCAGCTCGATCGGCGAGGTCTGTGTGAGTCCGGTCGGGTTGAGCGCCGTCACGAAGCTTGCGCCCAAACGGCTGCTCGGACAGATGATGGGCGTCCTGTTCATGGGCAACGCGCTCGGCAATCTCGTCGCGGGTCTCGTGGCCGGCGGCTTCGCGTCCATGCCGCTGCCGGGCCTCTTCGGATCCGTGGCCAAGGTCATCGGCGCCGGCGCGCTGGTGGTCTTGATTTTCTCGAAGCCGATCCGGTCTCTCATCGGCGAGCTTCCGTCCGGCGTGCGGGGCGCCGGCGAGTTGCCCGCCGAAGGGAGCGTCGCCGCGACCGACTGAAGCGCGGACAGGCGGCCCGGCCTCGCGACCGGGCCGCCGTTTCGCGTCAGAACACCGGATTCTCGCTCGACGTCGGTCGGTCGAGACCCATCCAGAAGCCTTCGAGCAGGTCGAGCGCCGCGTGGCAGCCTTCGGTCAGTAAGCGCTCCTCGGCGGAGGTGAGCCCGTTCAGCGTCCGGTTCATCGCGTCCTCGTGGCCCTGCTCGAGGTCACGGTGGAACGTCCAGTAGAAGAGATCCATGCCCGCGAGGTTCGGGTTGTGCTCGCGCAGCGCCTGGAGGCCGGGAATCAGCTGGTCCCACATCGGGATCGCCATGTGCTCGAGGCCGAAGGAGGCGCCGAGAGCGCGCGCGTATTCACGATCCCCGTAGAGGTCGGCCAGGCCCTCGATGTACGCGCGCGTCGAGGGCAGCCACCTTCGTCGGCCGGCCTCCACGGGGTCGAGCCCGATGGAGCGGAGGAACCGGTGGTAGAGGTACTCGTGGCGGCGCTTGGGGTTTCCGTCTCCGAGCTCCGACACGAGGATCGTCGCGAGCTCGTCGGCCGCCGCGTCGTCCGGCGTGTTCGCGAGCAGCGTCGCGAGGATGCGCGGGAAACTCTTCACGAACGCGAAGAACTGCACCGCGAACCGCTCGAACTCCGGGGGCGAGAGACTCCCTTGCTGGAACCGGTCGAGATAGGCGTTGTTCACCGCGCCGTGGCGAAGGACCCGGTCGTGAAGCTCTTCCGTGAAGGGCACGAGACGCTCCTTTCCCCAAAAAAAAAGCCCGCCCCTCTCTCCCGAGAGGGCGGGCGATTGGGCTGTGACTCGAGGCGCCGGTTCTAGATCAGGGACCTCGCAGACAGGCTTCTCGCCGTCTCGCGGGAGAGCTGGCGGAGGCGGCGATATCGGAGGTCGTGGCGGCGCATCGCGGAAAGCATCCTAGGGCAAGAGGGGTCCCGCGTCAATTCTTCGAAGCATCGGCTGCCGTGACGACGATCTCGCCCTTCATCTTCCCATGGCCGAACCCGCACCACTTGGCGCACTTGAACTCGTATGTGCCGGCCTTCTGGGGCGTCACGACGAACGACTGGCTCTGACCCTTCTCGACGACCACTTTTTCCACACCGAGATCCTTGCAGGTGAAGCCATGCGTCGTGTCCTCCGCCTGGAGAGTGATCTCGACCGGCTCTCCGACCTTCATCTCGATCTTCGCGGGGTTGAACTCGTACTTCCTGGCGGTCACCGTGATCTTGCGCGCCGGTGCGGCCGGGGCCGCGGCGTCCTGTGCGAAGGAGGCGAGGGTCGCTAGGGCGAATACGGCGAGCGAAAGGGGGAGGACGGCGATTCTCGAAGCTATCATCAATCCTCCTGGCCGGAGGCGTTGCTCCGGGACCTGGGACAATATCTTCTCGTCGCAAGGAGCTTAGCGAAGATCGTGCCGGCGAGCGAGCTGACCGGCTCGTCGGTCACGAACGCATAGGCCAGGCGCCCCAACGCCTCGAGGAAGAAGAACGCGGCGAGCGGCAGGGGTAGGATCGGCCGTCCGGCGAAGGCTGCGCCGCCGCCGAACGACGCGGCGAGGGCCGCCAGAACTCCAACGGCGCCGAGCACGAGCAGGGGCAGGGCCGAAGCGATCGTCATTTCCCGGGCCGGCGACCCGAAGTCGCTCTCCATCCAGAGCTGGATCGCGGCGGGAAGGTGGCCGGCGAGCGGCGCGAAAAAGAGGCAGGCGCGGCGCCTTCGGATCGAGCCGGCGCGGCGTTCCTGCTCGGACGCCCGCGCTCGCTACGAACAGGCGCCCGTCCCATCGTACTTCGGTCCCGGGATGCTCGGGCGAGGTCGCGGTGTGCTCGCGCTGCGCGCCCCAGCCCTTTCCGACGCGGCAAGAAAGCTCGACGCCTCCGTCGGCGCGGAGCGTCGCGAGGTCGCTGACGAATGTCTTCAAGGGCGCGGCGCCGGCCGCTCGCTCGCGGAGAGTGTTTCGCGCAGGATCCGGTCGAGCTGCGGACCGAGCTCCGCCCAGTCGTAGGCCTCGGGCCGGCCGCCGGGCATCGGGACACCGCGCATCCGGTCGTGAAGAAACGAGGCGATCCCGGAGATGTCCTCGCCGACGAACCGCCGGCTGAGACCCGAGGTCTCGATCACGGCCGCCAGGTCGCTCGTCGGCGGCGCGATCGCCAGGATCGGCGTCCGGAGGCCGATGGCTTCAAAGACCTTCCCCGTGACGACGCCCTCGTCGGCAAGCGTTCCTTGATTCATCACTGTGCTGATGACGACAGAGACGCCGGCGCCCCGGACCGCCTCGAGCGCCTCGCGCCGCGAAACCTCCCCGTGGCAGATGACTCGACCGGAAATGCCGTGCCGCGCCGCCTCGTCTCGGACGTGCTCCTCGTGCCGCCCGAAGTAGTGGAAGCGCCAGTCGGGCAGGTCCGCCGGGGCCCGGCGCTGCAGCTCCGCCAGAGCCGCCGCGACCGGTGTCAGGACCCTCTTCGGGGGATAGAAGAGGCCCGTATAGACGACCGCGAAATGCCCGAAATCGCGCGGGCGGATGGACTGCAGCGCTTCGCCGTCGTAGCCGTTCGATACGGTGTGAATTTTCGTCGCGAACCCGAAGCTCTCCGCGAGGGATCGCGAGAGGCTCGGCGAGACCGTCGTGGCGGCCGCGCACGCTTCGAGCAGCGAGGCCTCGCGGGCGACCTCGGCGGCCCGGGGCGGCGTCTCGAGATGAGGATTTCCCGTCCAGAGGTCCCGATAGTCGAGCGCGAACGGGCATCGGTATCGGTCCGCGAGCCGGCGGGCCGAATCGAACGCCGCGAATGGCGATCCTGTGGCGAGGACGAGGTCCGGCGCCTCGGTGTTCGGGAGACGGAGCCGCGCGACATGGCGGACCCAGCCGATCTCGGGCGGCAGGTGCCAGAGACTTGCGAGGACCCGGAGCCGATCGGCCGCTCTCGCTCCCAGAGCACGTCCGGGTTTGCCCAGGCGCTCGTAGAAGTGGACCGTGTGTCCGGACGCCAGGAAGCTCAACGGATGCGGCGTGCGCAGACAGCGGATGCCTTCGGCGGCGAGGGCGCGCTCTTCTCCCTCCGGGTCCTCCGTTCGCTTCCAGACGTCGACGCGCGGTGTGACGACGGTGACGTCCCACCCTCGGCGGGCGATCCACTTGGCGATCGCGCCGCTCCGGACGGAGGCGATGGTGCGCGCCGGGGGAAAGTAGTAGGAGAGGAAGAGGAGACGCGGCTTCCGACCGGCCACGCCACGCCCCGCCGAACTCGGGCTCACGGGCCGCCCTTCCGCGGCGTCAGCGCGCGACGAGGCGAGAGCCCGTCCTCCGAGGGGGGGCCGTCCGCGGAGCCGTGACGCGGTAGAGGCGCGTCTCGCCGGCCCCGAGGCTGTCGGAGAGGAGGAGATCCGGTCCGCTCCGCGTCGCTTTCAATGCCTGATTCCGAACGAGCTCGTGAACGTCGACCGCGCCGCTTCCGTAGCCGAGAACGCCCGCGTCGAGCGTGAGCTGGACGGTGCGCGTCTCGGTTCCCGAGTTGAAGATCGTCAGGTAGAACACGTCGCCCGTCTCGTCGTCGAACCGCTCGACCCAGAAAGTGGAATCCGAAACGGTCACCCCGTTGATCGGCTTCCAGCCGGCCGTCGCGATCGTCCGGATCAGCGGCACATACTGCCGGAAGAGGGGACGATCGCGTTCGTACGCCACGGGCTGCGCCCAGTAGACGGAGCTCAGGCCGGGATGGAAGCCGAGCGCGAGCGCCTGCCGGAGATAGGCGAGCACGTCGGCCGAAGTCGGAACCGTGCCGCCGGGAAGGACGAGAAGGTTGCTCCACGGATGGCCCTGGCCCAGGACACGGCGCGCGTACGAACGGGCGGGCGTGTCGGCGCCCGGCGTCTCTCCGCCGACCACGTCGAACGACGGAGCGAACCACGTGTAGATGCCCGGGTTCATGCTCCCCATCAGAACGAGCCCCCGCTGATGAACGTAGGTCGAGAAGGCGCGATAGAACTCCGCCATCGAGAAGCCGTCCCAGAGCAGGGGGCGTTGCGTGCTGTACGCGAAGGAGAGCGGTGTGTCGCTGTAGGCCCAGAGATCCTCGCGGCAGTTTTCGACGGCGGCGAACGTCGTCGAGGCGTCGTCGATGAAGATCCCGTCGATGTGGTACTCATCCCGCCGCGCCGCCGCGAGACGGTTGTCGACTCCGTATTTCGTGACGACGCTCCACATGCTCGGAGCGGGAATGTCCGGATCCGGAGACACGGGATAGATCTGGAACTTGTTTGCGTACCAGAAATAGGAGTCGGCCGAGAACTGATAGCGTCCGGCGCCGTCGTAGGGCGACGAATCGAGCACCGCCTTCGCCATCTCCGACACGGGCGTGGAATCCACCGTCGTGCCGCTGCTGCTCGCCGCGTCGCCCGTGAGCGCCGAGGCGAGCACGTCGTACGGCGGCTGCTCGCCGTAACCGGGGAATTTCCGGAACCATCCGGACGCGTCGATGTAGTGGAGCGTCAGGAGGCCGGCGTCGTTCCCGAAGTCGACGCTCCCGATGCCCTCGAGAAAGTACCAGCCGAAGTCGGAAGAGTTGGGGACGTCCTCGAAGTCGACCGTGCCGCTGTCGGCGAGCCACGCCCCGCTCGACGACGCGCCGGATGTGAACGAGTTCGCGTCGAGGTAGTAGTACTTGTCCGCCGCCGAACGAAAGCCCCAGCGCGGATCCTGCGAGTAGATCCAGAAGGAAAGGCGGGCGCTCGAAGGCGTCTTCGCGGCCGAGGCGGACAGGCCCACGTCCCACGTCAGCCGGAGTCCGGTCTGGAGATCGTAGGTGAGCCGGCTCATCTGCGGGCCCATCGGCACCGCGAGCGTGAAGGCCACGTCGGAGTTGCGCACCGTCGCGAAAGGATAGATCGAGTGCGTCTGGGCGCCGAAGGTGGTGTCGAGAGTCTCGTAACGCACGCCGTTCACGATCGAAAGGGGGGTCACGGGATCCTGGTCCCAAGTCCATCCCGTCCCGTCGACCGGCAGCCGGAACGACAGCTCGACCGCGCGGTCGGCGCCGCTCGAGTCGTCGAGCTCGAGATCCACGCGCAGGGCCGAGGCGGCCGGAGTGAAATTCGCCGTGAGCGTGAGGCCGTCTGCGGACGCCGTCTGCGTCAATCCAGCGTCGCCCGCCGTGACCGCGCCTCCGAACGGAACGGGCGACCGGCCGGCGAAATGATCGAGCACCTGGACGGCGTCGATCCAGCCGGTTCCGTACCCGCTGAAGACCTCGGCCTTGAAGGAGCCCGAGACCGTCCGTGGGCCGGTGATGAAAGTCCGGCTGCGCAGGGTCCAGGGAGTCGTGCCCGACGCGCTCGCCACCTGCCTCTGGACCTGGTTTCCCTCGGCGTCCGTTTCGAGGAAGTAGAGCGTCAGCGTGGACGCGGTCAGACCGTCCGTTTTCAACTGACACGAAAAGGTGTAGGCCGTGTTGGGCGCCAGGGGGAACACGCTCGACGTCAGGGCCGGGGTGTGCCGCAGCGCCGATCCGGGGATCGAAATCTTCATCGAATGCGTGCCGGCCGCGGCGTCGTTCGAGTCCCAGCTCCAGGAGCTGAAGGAGTCGTTCGACCAGGACCATCCGTTCGGGCGGCCGCTCCCTGATTCGAAAGAGCCGTTCGGGGCGAGATCGGCGGCCGCATGCGGCAGCTCGCGATACGCGAATCCCGAGGGGAGTAGCGCCGAGGCGTACTCGACGCCGTTGACACGCAGGCCGTCCACGGTTCCGTTCGCCGTCAGGGAAAGAGTCAGTCCGTCACCGGTCGAGAGGGCGCCCTGTGCCCGAGCGGCCGAGGCGGCGCAAAGCAGCGCGAGAATAGCCTCCGCGAGCGCGGTCCGATGCCGCGGCCGTCTCGGACTGCGCAGGCTCCGGACAGGTCCGGGCAAGAAGTCTTCCCGGGACATACCTTCGCTCTTCATGGTCTCTCGAGCTGTGGAGAACGCTCCCGTGTCCAGGCAATTTTAACCAACGTCGGCAGGCCGCGCGATGTTTCGCCTGAATGGGGGACGAGGATGGCACTTTGGTGGGCCGTGTGGGACTCGAACCCACGACCACCGGCTTAAAAGGCCGATGCTCTACCGGCTGAGCTAACGGCCCGGCTCGACCGCGAGTCGCAGAATACCGCACCAAGCGCGCGGGATCGTTTCCGCGCGCGCCCTCGAATCGGATGGAGAGGGTTCTACAGCCTTCCCGTCAGCAGCAGCACGACGACGATGATGAGAACGATCCCAACGATTCCGGTCGGGCGATATCCCCAGCTGCGGCTGTACGGCCAGGTCGGAAGAGCCCCGAAGAGGATGAGGACGAGCAGAATGAGAAGGACGAGTCCCATGATTCGCTCCTTTCAGGCGGCGGCGCGCGTTTGGAGGGGCGCGCCCCTACGGCGATCCGGAAGCCTTCAGAGCAAGGAGGCTGCCAGTCGGGCCCTCTTCAGGACGCGGAATCCTCGGGAGGCAACGATTTCAGGAACCCGGCCTCGGCGCGCCAGATGGTCTCCTCGCGCCGCGGTCCGGTCGAGATGAGCACGGCGGGCGCCCCGACATGCTCTTCGAGGAAATTTACGTAATCGCGCGCGCGCGCCGGGAGATCTTCGTACCGCGTGACACCGGTCGTCCGCGCCTTCCACCCCGGCCTCTCGACGTAGCGTGGCTCGAGGCGCGCGACATCCTCGACGAGGGGGGGGAGGTCGTCGACGTCGCGGCCGTCCAGCCGATAGCCGACGGCCACCGAGATCTTGTCGAGGTCGTCGAGGACGTCGAGTTTCGTGAGGGCCACGGCATCGGCGCCGGAGAGGTCGACCGCCGTGCGGGCGACGACCGCGTCGAACCATCCCGTCCGCCGCGGACGGCCGGTCGAGGTGCCGTATTCGTTGCCGCGGGCGCGCAGGTGCTCGCCGGTCGCGTCGGAAAGCTCGGTCGGAAACGGGCCGCCCCCCACGCGCGTCGTGTAAGCCTTCAACACGACGAGCGCCGATTCGAGCGAGCGCGGCGAGACCTGCAGGCCGGCGGCGAACGCCGCGGACGTGCAGTGGGACGACGTCACGAAGGGATATGTCCCCGCCGAGACGTCGAGCATCGCGCCGTGCGCGCCTTCGCCGAGGAGAGAGCCTCCCTTTCTCAGGTGGTCGCGGAGCAGACGGCCGGTGTCGGCCACGTGAGGCGCGAGGCTCGCGGCCGCGCGCTCGAGCCCCGCAACCACCTCCGCGGCGGGCGGGATCGTTCCGCCGCCGAGCGCGCTCGCGAGCGCTCCCGTTTCCGCGGCCAGCCCCTCGACTCTCTCTCGGAGCGTGTCGGGGCGATAGAGCTGCGCGACGCGCACGCCCTTGCGCGACGCCGCCGACTCGTAGGCCGGGCCGATGCCCCGAAGCGTCGTGCCGATCTTGCCCGCGCCGGCCGCCGCTTCGCGCGCCGCGTCGAGGAGACGATGGTAGGGGAGGATGACCTGCGCGCGGTCCGAAAGGAAGAGATTGCCGCCGATCGCGACCCCCTGCGCGCGCACCGCGGCAATCTCCGCGAGCAGCGCGTCGGGATCGACCACGACGCCGGGACCGATGACGCCGGTCCGCCCGCGCACGATGCCGGCCGGCAGGAGATGGAGCGCGAAATGGCGCTCGCCGAATTTGACAGTGTGTCCGGCGTTGTGGCCGCCGTGATAGCGGGCGACGATCGCGAAGCGATCGGCGAGAAGATCGACGATCTTCCCCTTGCCTTCGTCGCCCCACTGTCCGCCGAGGACCGCCGCCACGCGCACGCTCTTCTCCTCGCGAGAAAAAACGAGGCAGCGTAACAGATTTCCAAGGCGCCGCGGACCACGGCCGCGCGGGTCGCGCGGCCGCGCACGCTAGAATCGCGCGATGCGAACGCTCCGGCTGACGGGACGCGGGCTGACGCTCGCCGATCTCGCGGACGTCGCCGACCGTCGGGCCCGCGCCGTCCTCACGCCCGCCGCGCGGCGCGCGATGGCGGCCTCCCGAAACGTCGTCGAGCGGGCGCTGCGGCGCGGGGCGCGCGTGTACGGCCTCACGACCGGATTCGGAAACTTCGCCGACGTGACGATCTCGCCCGACGAGATCGAGATCCTCCAGCGAAACCTGGTTCGCAGTCACGCGGCGGGCGTCGGCGAGCCGCTCCCGGATCGCGCCGTGCGCGCCATGATGGTCCTGCGCGCCAATGCGCTCGCCCGGGGGTTCTCCGGCATCCGGCCGGCGACCGTCGCGACGCTCGTCGCGATGCTTTCGGCCGATCTCCTCCCGCCGATCCCGTCGCAGGGCAGCGTCGGCGCTTCCGGCGATCTCGCGCCGCTGGCGCACCTGGCGCTCGGGCTCATGGGAGAGGGCGAGCTGGTCCGCCGCGGCCGCCGCGTGCCGGCGCGGAGGGCGCTCGCCGCGGCGCGAATCCGCCCGGTCACCCTGGGCGCGAAGGAGGGCCTCGCGCTCATCAACGGCGTT
>DATBFU010000081.1:0-9856 GCA_036558325.1 Thermoanaerobaculia bacterium
GGAGAACTACCCGATCTCGCCCAAGGAGCACGGCGTCGACTTCCTGATGAATCTGCGCCACCTCTGGATGCGCTCGTCGCAGCAGCACGCGGTCCTGCGGGTCCGCTCGGAGCTCGAGCAGGCGATCGCCGACTTCTTCTACGACCGCGAGTACGTGCGGATCGACTCGCCGATCCTGACGGGATCCTCCGTCGAAGGGACGTCCACGCTCTTCGAGACGGACTACTTCGGCGACAAGGCGTACCTCTCGCAGTCGGGGCAGCTCTACCTCGAGCCGGCGGCCGCGGCTTTCGGGAAGGTGTACTGCTTCGGCCCGACGTTCCGCGCCGAGAAGTCGAAGACACGGCGCCATCTGACCGAGTTCTGGATGCTCGAGCCCGAGGTGGCGTTCATCGACTTCGAGGAACTCTGCCGGCTCGCGGAGGAGCTCATCGTTCATCTCGTCGGACGGGCGCTCGAGCGCTGCGGCGAAGAGCTCAAACGCCTCGAGCGCGACACGGCGAAGCTCCAGGCCGTGACGTCGCCGTTCCCGCGGATCACGTATCGCGAAGGAATCGCGAGCCTCGCGGCAAAGGGGTTTCCGGTGCAGTTCGGCGACGACCTCGGCGCCGACGAGGAGACGGCGCTCGCGGAGGGTCTCGACCGGCCGCTCATCGTGTCGCGCTTTCCCGCAGCCATCAAGTCCTTCTACATGCAGCCGGACGCCGAGGACCCCGAAGTCGTGCTCGGGCTCGACATGCTGGCGCCCGAAGGGTACGGCGAGATCATCGGCGGCTCCATGCGCATCCACGATCTCGCGCTCCTCGAGAAGCGGCTCGAGGCGCACAGGCTGCCGCGCGAGGCGTACGAGTGGTACCTGGACGTCCGCCGCTACGGGACGTTCCCGCACGGCGGCTTCGGCATGGGCCTCGAGCGCGTGGTGACGTGGATTTGCGGAATCCATCACCTGCGCGAGGCCATCCCGTACCCGCGCACGTTGAAGCGGATCTACCCGTGAGCGCGCCGACGCTCCCGTCGGTCGGCATCGTCTCGCTCGGCTGCCCGAAGAACCTCGTCGACAGCGAGATCATGCTGGGCCATCTCGCGCGGGCGGGCCACGCGGTGGTCCCCGACGAGAAGGCGCGGGTTGTCGTCGTCAACACGTGCGGCTTCATCGACAAGGCGAAGGAAGAGTCGGTCGAGTCGATCCTGGAGCAGGTGGAGCGCAAGCGGCGCGGCGAGATCGACCGCGTCATCGTCGCGGGCTGCATGGTGCAGAAGTACGGGCGGGAGCTCGCCGCCGAGATCCCGGAAGTCGACGCCTTCCTCGGGCTGGACGAGCTCGAGAAGGCGCCGGCCGCGGCGGCGGGTCTGGCGACGCTCCCGCGGTTCACGGACAAGCCGCTCGCGACGCGCCTGTACGACGACGCGGCGCCGCGGGTGCTGTCGCGCCGTCGCGGCTACGCGTACCTGAAGGTCGGCGAGGGCTGCGACAATCCCTGCACCTTCTGCACGATCCCGCAGATGCGCGGGTTCCAGCGGAGCCGGCCGATCGCGTCCCTCGTCGCGGAAGCGCGTGCCCTCGAAGCGCAGGGAATCTCGGAGCTCGTCCTGATCTCGCAGGACACGACGCGCTACGGCGAGGACCTCGGCATGAAACGGCAGGGGCTGGCCCGCCTGGTCGAGGCGCTTCTCGCGGGGACGGCGTTTCCCTGGATCCGCTTCCTCTACGCCTATCCCAGGACGCTCGACGACTCGGTCCTCGACGTGATGGCGTGCGACCGCCGCTTCCTGCCATACGTCGACATTCCGCTGCAGCATGTCTCGCGAGCGATCCTGTCGCGGATGCGCCGGGGCGGCGACGCCGCCTCCTATCGGGCGATGATCGCGCGGATGCGGGAGCGCGTCCCGGATCTCGCGATCCGCACGACGTTCATCGTCGGGTTTCCGGGAGAGGGGGAGGCGGAATTCGGAGAGCTCTGCGAGTTCGTCCGCGACGCGGAGTTCGACAATCTCGGCGCGTTCACGTACTCGCCGGAGCCCGGCTCCGCCTCGGAGGGGCTGGGCGATCCGGTGCCCGCGGAAGAGAAGGAGCGGCGGCGGGACTTCCTGCTGTCTCTGCAGAACCCGATCGCGCGCCGCGCGAACCGCCGGCTCGTCGGCCGGACGGTCGAGGCTCTCGTCGAGGGACCGTGCGACGAGACGGAGCACCTTCTCGAGGGACGGCTGCGCTCCCAGGCGCCGGAGATCGACGGGCGGCTCCTCGTCAACGACACCGGCGGCCGTGAGGTCGTCTCCGGGTCGATCGTCCGCGTCGAGATCACCGAATCTCACGAGTACGACATCGTCGGACGGATCGTCTGACGGCGAGAGGTGTTGAGCGCCGAGCGATGCACGTCGTCCGCGACCCGCTCCGCTCCTCCGACCTGCCCCGCGAAGGCGTTGCCACCATCGGGAACTTCGACGGGGTCCACCGAGGCCACCGCCGCATCCTGGAGACCGTCGTATCCCGGGCGCGGGCCGAGGGGCGTCCGTCGGTCGCCATCACGTTCGAGCCGCACCCGCTCGCGGTGTTGCGCCCCGATCACGCGCCGCCGCGGCTCCAGACCCTGCGCCAGAAGGAGGAGGCGATCGAGGCGATCGGCCTCGAGTGGCTGCTCGTCGTGCCGTTCACCCGGGACTTCTCGCTGACCGAGCCCGAGGACTTTGCCCGCGGGTTTCTCGCCGACCGGCTCCGCGTCCGCGAGGTCGTGCTCGGCGCGCACTTCGCGTTCGGGCGCGGCAAGCGCGGCGACCTGGCGCTCCTGCAGCGGCTCGGGCCGGAGTGCGGCTTCGTGGCCGAAGGCGTCGAGGAAGTGGTGGTCGGAGAGGAGCCCGTGTCCTCGACGCGCATCCGGAAGGCGCTCGCCGGCGGCGACGTGGCTCTGGCCCGCGAGCTCCTCGGGCGCGACTACGAGGTGGACGGCATCGTGGCGCGCGGCGAGCGCGTGGGCCGCAAGATCGGCTACCCGACGATCAACCTTTCGCCCGAAAACGAGCTCTTTCCCGCCGACGGCGTCTACGTGACGCAGATCGAGATCCGCTCTTTCGAGCGGCGCTTCGACTCCGTGACGAACATCGGCCGGCGTCCGACTGTCTACGAGGACTTCGCGACGACGATCGAGACGTACGTGCTCGATTTCAACTCCAACGTGTACGGCGAGCGCGTGCGGCTCTTCTTCCTCGAGCGCCTGCGCGAGGAGCGCAAGTTCGCCTCCGTCATGGCGCTGACCGAGCAGATTGGCCGCGACATCGAGGCGACGCGCCGGTTCTTCCGGGGTCGAGCGGGCGAGCCCACCGGCTGAAGCCGGCCGGAAGGCGGTATCCTTCGGGGCGAATGAGACTCGGGGTCCTGCTTCTCGGAGCTCTCCTGATTGTCGCGCCGCTCTCCCCGTTCGTACGGGACGTGGGGCCGTCCGGGATGAAGTGCTGCCCGCTCGGTCAGGACGGCTCGTGCTGCAAGGGCTCCGGGTGCTCGATGCGGCGCTGCCCTCTGCCCGATTCGCTCTTTCTCGCCGCTCTCGGTCCGGGCGTTCTGCCGCCCTCCGTCTCCGCGCCGCCGCCGGCCGAGACCGGCCGGATCCTGCCCCCACGGATCTCCCGCGCGGCCCACCCGGTTCCGGATCTGCCCGACCCTCCTCCGCGAGCCTGAGCGCGCCCTTCGGCCGCTTCCGACTCGAAAGGAGGATTCTTGTGAAACGTTTTCACGGGCGCCGTGCCGTGCTTGCGGCAACCGCCCTCCTGGCCCTCTGCCCGCCTTCACGGGCGCAGGAGAAGCCGGTCTCGCCGGATTCCGTCGATCAGCCGGCGGTCTCGTTCTTCGGAGAAGACCCCTCGCGGCAGCTGAGCATCACCGGATTCGGTGTCGGAACGTACGCCTACAACTTCGAGAACGATCAGAACTCGTTCGGCGACAGCGCCCTCGCGATCGCTTTCTCGAAGATTCTCTCGGATCACTTTTCCGTCTTTGCGCAGCTCACGGCGGCCCGCGAAGCGGACTCTCCATTCGTCGGCGCCGAAGAGGAGTCGGGGATCGATACGGACATCGACAATCTGATGGTCACGTGGGTGCCGTCGGCGCGGAGCGGCCTCCAGATCACGTTCGGCAAGTTCGATTCGCCGCTCGCGATCGAGCGAGACGACGCTCCCTTGAACTTCCAGGCCACCGAGTCCTTCACTTTCGACTTCGCGCGCCCGGTCAAGTTCACCGGCCTCCAGGTTCACGAGGCGTTCTCCGAGCACTTCGAGCTCTGGGGCATCCTCGCCAACGGCTGGGACGTGGATCACGACAACAACAAGGCGAAGACGGGCGCGCTGTACGGCATGTGGAGCCCCTCGCTCGCGGCGCACCTCGGCCTCGGCGTCATTTATGGACCCGAGAAAGACGACCGCACCGGCGACGCGCGGACGACGCTCGTCGGCACGCTGCTCTTTCAACCCCTTCCGAATTGGGTGGTCGGAAGCGAGCTCGTCTACGGGTCCGAGCCGCATTCGTCGCCCGAAGACACGACGGCCAAGTGGTACGCCGGAACTCTCTTCGCGCACTACCGATTCGACGGAAAATGGGGCGCGACCGTGCGGCTCGACTATATGGACGATGCCGGCGGATCGCGCACCGGCGTGCGGCAGGTTCTCAAGTCCGTCACCGTCTCGCCGCAGTTCCTGCTCGGAAGCGGGTTCTTCGGGCTCTTCCGCTATCTGGACCGCACGTCGCTCCAGCTCCCGGGCTTCACCGTGCGCCTCGATCTGCGGTACGACCGATCGACCGAGCCGGTTTTCGCGACGCGGGTCGAGGACGCCGGCCGGCGCGATCATTTCTCGACGACGCTGCAAACGGTCTTCCTGTTTTAGGAGGTCGCGATGGGCAAGCTCCCGGAGAGTCCTTTCGAGGCGCGGCTGGGCGCGACGCTGTTTCTTCTGCTTCTGGGGGTCGCCGACCTGTTCGGAGCGTGGCAGGTGCGCAACTTCGCCGCGTTCACGCCGCGAGGCGTCGCGACCGCGGTCGCTCGGACCGGGCATCACGAAATGGCGATGGCGTGCTGCACCGTCTCGACGGTGGCCGAGACTCCGGTCACGCCCGAGTCCCTCGACCGGACGGAACATCACATCGACCGGGAGCTGCTCGTCCAGGACACCCACGTCCACGTGCCGGTCTACGCGATGGCCGCGGGACTGCTGGCCTTGATCGTTCTCGGGCTGCGGCTGTCGTCGCGGGCTCGGTCGGCGATCATCGCTCTGCTCTTCGCGGCGCCCGCGCTGGATTTCGCGGGACTCTGGGGCGCTCACCTTCTGCCGGATGCCGGTGCCGCCTTCGGGGCCGCGGCGATCGCCGGCGGTTTCCTGATGGGGGCGGGGTATCTGACGGTCCTCGCCGTCGCCGTCGTTCAACTCTGGATTCGAAAAAAGGAGCCGTCTCATGCATAGAGTCTTCTCCGCGCTCGTCGCGCTCGGATGCGCGGCGGCCGCTTTCGCTCACGTCACGCCGAACGTCACGCTCGTCCGGAAGGGAGACTTCCTCAAGGAAGCCCTTCCCGGCGCGACGAAATATTTCGAGAGGCATCTGATGATCGCGGGATCGGAAGGGGCGGCGATCCGGCAGGCGACGGGCTGGACCCCGACCGACGAGGACACCAAGGTCTACGTCGGGCGCAATGACGGCGGAGTCCTCGTCGGATCCGTCGTGTTTCTCTGGATGCCGTCCCAGCATGGCCCGGTCGGGGTGGCGGTCGCGTTCGATGCGGGACGCATCGTGCGCCGCGTCGCCGTGACGGACGTCGGCACCGAGCCGCTGGTTTGGGTCAAGCCCCTGCTGGACGGGGGAGGCTTGAGGACTCTCGAGGGGTTGGCGCTCGGTTCCTCGCCGGACGCCGCCCGGCTCGTGTCGCCCGACGCCGGCGCGATGACGCGCTACTACGCCGGGATCGTGGCCGGGGCAGTCGTTCGGGCGCAAAAGCTGGAGGAGCTGTCGAGCCCCTAGGCGGGGCGGAAGGCCGGTTTGACGAGAGAGCGGCGGAGGCGCGTGGCCTCCGCCGCTTCGAACGACTAGAAGTGAACGGATGCCCGAAAGGCGTAGCGCCGGGGCGGTATGACGTGAGTTCCGCCGAAGACCGACTCGATGTTGTAGACGCCCTTCTCGTCGAACGCATTCAAGACAATTGCCTGAAGCGAGACAGGAATGTGGAATCTCGCGAGGTCGGCGCCGACCGAGAAATCGACGACCGTCCGCGCCTTGATTCGATTGGGATCGAGGTCCCCGCCGCTGTGGACGACGACGTATGGCGCAGCGAACGCGTTGTCCGGGTCGGTCAGAAGGTCTTCGGGGCTCGCGTCGACGACGAGGCCCGAGTCGTATCGAACGTTTGTGCCGAGCCAGAGACCCGTGTCCGCGATGTCGTAGAAGATGCCCGACTGAATCTGGATCTTCTGGTCGTGGTCGATGAGAAACGGGCCTCCGGTGATCGCGTCGACGAATTCCTGGTCGAGGAATAGACCGCCGGCGGGGGGCGGAACGTAGATGGCGTGAACGTGGCCCACCGAGACGAAGCCGCTGAATCCTGCGGTCTTCGCGAGATCGAGACGAATGTCCCAGCCGTTGTGTTTGCCCTCCGCGAAGGCCAGCGGAAAGACGACGCCCGTGTTCTCGAACTGGTCCTGGTCGCCCGCGTTTGTCCCCCGGCGCCACCAGTAGTCGAAATCCAGACGAAGTTTCGAGCCGAGTGCCTGCTGCAAACCGACGGTGTAGGCGTTCTGGCGCTCCGACTTCACCGGGAGGACTCCGCCGCCGAGCGGCCGGGAGTCCTGGACGGCCGGCGGCACGATCGCCGCCGCCTCCGCCGAAGAGCTCAGGAGGATGTTCTCGTACTCCGGCGTGTAGACGACGCGGTTGTAGCTTCCCCGAAATACCGTGCCGGTTCTCTTCAGGTAGTAGGCGATTCCCACCCGCGGCTCGAGCTGCGAATCCGTCACGAGCAGCTGGTTGTGCTCGTAACGCACGCCGACGTTGACCGTGAGGTCCTGCAGTCGGATGTTGTCCTGGACGTAGCCCGCCCAGTACGTGCCGTTCTTCGACTCCTGGAAGTCGAAGAGCGAGCCGCCCCGCGTCAGGTCGTAGGGGGCGAGGTTCGGGTTGTAATCCTCGGACGCGGGATCGTTGAACGCCGGGTCCGTGATTCCGAACTGGAAGAGCTCGTCGACGGGATACCGCTTGTAGACGGCGCCGACCTTGAACTCGTTGACCCCCGCGGCCACGGTCAGCGACGGCGTGATGCCGTAGTTGTCCAGAGACCGGTCCGAGTGGGAGTACAGAGGCGTGTCTCCGGCGGACGGGTACAGCGTGAACCTCGCGATGCGGCCGAACGCCGTCACATCGAGCGCCGTGTCCGCGGACAGGATGGTCTGATAGCCGAGGTTGTAGTTCTGGTCCTCGGTCTTGACGGTCTTGTCCTGGCCGTTGGCGGCCTGAGTGTACGTGTTGGTGACGTCGCGGTCGGTGCGTCCGAGCAGCGCGGACAGCCGAAAGCTCGACGAGAGATTCGGGGAGGCCACGTCGAATCGCAAAAACGCCCTCTGCGTCTCCCCATGGTTGTTGAGGTTGTCCGGGTTGACCGGATCGGTGAAGTAATTCGAGCCGGAAGCCGCCATCGATCCGAAGAACCCGAACGTCTGGCTGCCGGCGCCGACGGATGCACCGGCTTCGTAAGTGTCGAAGCGCGAGTAGCCGCCATAGACATCGCCCTTCAAGCCGGGGGTACCGAGCGCCGACTTGGTCACCATGTTGACGACGCTGCCGATCTTTTCGCCGTACTCGGCCGGCACGTTTCCGTAGATCACCTCGATCGACTGGGCGATTCCCGGGTCGATCGAGTTGGAGAAGGTCACGCCGGTCTGGTCGGAAATCGTCTGACCGTCGATGACGTACTCGTTCTGGCTGTGCGCGCCCTGGAAGTGGTAGCGGCCGTTCTCGTCCTTCGAGAAGCCGGGCGTCGACGTGATGATGTCTTCCATCGCCCGGGAGGAGACGGCGGACGGCACGCGCTCGATGTAGGACTTGTCGATGTCGATGTGGGACATCGATGTGTCGGTCTCGAGCTCGGCCGCCGTGGGCTCTCGCGTGACCGTCACGGATTCGGTCACCGAGGGGAGCTCCAGACCGATGTTGATCTCCCTCGGGATCGACGTGCGGATATCGACCTGCTGGTGGACGGGCTTGAACCCCTGGACCTCGATGTGGAGCTCGTAGGGGTTGAAGGGAACGCCGAAGAACTGGAAGGTGCCGTCCCGGCCCGTGGTCGTGTCCGCTTTGAATCCACTGATGTCGTTTCGAAGCTGCACCGGCACCGACGCCATCGGTTTGCCGTCCGGACCCGTGATCGTGCCGCGGATCGCGCCCGCGCTTCCCGCCGCGAACGCTGATTCGACGGAGATGGTGAGAGTCAGCCACAGCGCTGTGGCCAGAATATTCGTGAGTCGTCGCGTGGCTTTCGCCATGTTGTCCTCTTCTCAAAAGCCTCGAAAGGCCGGCGCAATGAGCCGGCCCGCTCCTCTCCGGAGAGAAGCGATCTGTTGAAGGAGATTCGAGAGCTAGAGGAGAGAGGGAGGGCCGCGGGAGAGCCGCGTAAATCGAGCGACGGAGCGCGCCGAGCGCGGAGGGAGAAGTGGCAGCGCCCGGCCCGGTAGTAAGGCGGGACGGTAGGTGGACGTCGAGCTCAGGCCGGCGACGCGATTCCAATGGCACGCCCAGCAGGGGTCTTCCTGCACGATCTTGAGAACGGCATGCCAGTGGAAAGCGCGAGAAAGGGGATCGTGGGTGGTCAGAAGGCTCTGGGAGGCTTTGTCCCCCGCGCCTTCATCCGCCAGATCGAAGTGGCGATGCGGCGCGGCGCCGGCAGCGAACACCGCCGCCGCCAAAGCCCCGGCCGCAAGGCGCCTTGGGATCAGACAGCGCATCGCGATGAGGGTAGGGGATGGGATGCCACACGTCAACCGATGAGCGCCCGCGAGGGCCAAAGCGCATGGCCCCCACCTGGTTCGGGGGTGCGCGTCGGGGGGCTGGAAGACGGTCTGCTTCCCTGGGAGCGCCTTGAGGGCCGCCGAGGTGCTCCCTGTCCGGCAGGATCACGGCGGAGGGGGCGGAAGTGCCGCTTCAAGCCGCCGCGGGCCTGCGGAAGGCGCGGCGATACCCGGCGAGAATCAGCAGCGTCGCGCCGAAGGTCGCGACGATGGCCGCGCCGGTCGGCAGATCGAGCCAAAACGAGAACATGACGCCGAGCGCCGAGACGAGCGCTCCCATCGTCCATCCGATCGCCAGGCGCGGTCCCAGCCGTTCGGCGAACAGCATCGCGGTCACCGAGGGCACGATCAGGAAGCAGAAGACGAGGAGCACGCCGGCGATCGCGACGGACGAAGTCACGACGAAGCCGAAGGACACGTAGAAGAGAAAATCCCAGAAGCGCACGTTCAGCCCGCGCCGCTCGGCCTCGGACTCGTTCATGGAGATCAGGAGGAACTTGTCGCGGAAGATGTAGTGGAAGAGGCCGACGAGGGAGTAGAGCGCCGCGGTCTTCGCGAGCTCCTTCCAGGAGACCGACAGGATGTTCCCGACCAGCATCTCCTTCAAGTGCTCGGTCTCTTGCGTCGCCTTCGACATGACGAGGATCGCGATGGCCGCCGAGACGGCGTAGACGATGCCGATGATCGCCTCCTGCGGGATCCGGGTCTTGCGGTGCACGCGCGTCATCGCGAAGATCGCCGCGCCGATGAAGGTGAACCCGAGGGAGAAGACGTACGCCGTGGCCGAATGGAGGTCGTAGCCCGCGAGATACGCGACCGTGGTGCCCAG
>DATBFU010000082.1:0-38056 GCA_036558325.1 Thermoanaerobaculia bacterium
GACATGTTCTTCGGCGAGAAGTACGGGGAGCGCGTGCGGGTCGTGGCCGTTCCGGGATTCTCGACGGAGCTGTGCGGCGGGTGCCACGTCGGCCGGACGGGGGAGATCGGAGCCTTCAAGATCGTCTCGGACCGCGGCCTCGCCGCGGGCGTGCGGCGCCTCGAGGCCGTGACGTCGCTCGGCGCGGTGGAGCTGCTGTCGCGGGACGAGGAGACGCTCGGTGCGATCGCGGCCGCCGCGCAGACGCCGCGAGAGCAGCTCCCGCAGCGGTGGCAGGAGACGCAGGATCGCCTGAAGGCGCTCGAGCGTGAGGTCCAGTCGCTCAAGCTGAAGCTCGCCTCCGGCGACGGCGGCGCTTCCGGCGAGACGGTGAACGTCGCGGGCGTGCCGCTCGTCCGCCGCATCGCGCCCGGTCTGTCGATCCCGGAGCTTCGGAATCTTTCCGACACGCTCCGTTCGCGAATCAAGAGCGGGGTCGTGGTGGTCGGCACGGCGCACGAGGGAAAGACCTCCGTCGTCGCCGCCGTGACGCCGGACCTGTCGGCCCGGGTCCCCGCGTCGCGCATCGCCGCGCGCATCGGCAAGGCGCTCGGGGGAAGCGGCGGTGGCAAGGCGGACCTGGCCCAGGCGGGCGGAAAGAACGAGGCCCTGCTGCCGGCGGCGCTCGCCGAGGCGGAGGCCGCGCTCCGGGAGCTCCTGGCCGAAGTGGCCTGAAAGCGCCTCGGGAGCCGTGCCGCGGCGTCCGGCGGCCCTGCGCTATAATTGAGTCAGTCCCCGGATCGAACCGGGCCACCAAGCCGAGCCACACCAGAGCCTCATGAAGCGCAACGGCCTCCTGGGCTTCGCGATCCTGCTCTTGTCCTGCCTGCCGCTCGAGGCGCGCATGCGCGTCGGCTGGAAGGACGGGCGGCGCATGGTCTACAACGACGGTGTCGGCGAGACGGTCCATGAGGCGCTCGCGCACAGCGACGAGTGGCTTTCGGCGCGCGTCGCGATGCCCTCGCTCTACGACAGTCTCATCGACGATGCGGCGCGCACGCACTCCGTGGATCCGAAGCTCGTGAAGTCCGTCATGCTCGTCGAGTCGGCGTTCAATCCCGCGGCGGTGTCGCGCAAGGGAGCGCGCGGCCTCATGCAGCTCATGCCCGAGACCGCCCGGCATCACGGCGTCGAGGACATCTTCGATCCCGCGCAAAACATTCGCGGCGGCGCGCAGCACCTCGCCTATCTCCTCTCCCTCTTCGGGAACGACGTGCCCAAGTCGCTCGCGGCCTACAACGCCGGCGAGAACGCCGTGCTCCGCTACGGCGGCGTTCCGCCGTACGACGAGACGCGGCTTTACGTGCACAAGGCGCTGACGGCCTACTACGGCAAGTCCTCCCTCGCGGGCGGCTTCGGGTTGCCGGCCGGGGCGACTTTCGGCGCCGTGAAGGGCAAGCCGGTTCGCGTGACGCGCGACGCGAACGACCGCGTGCTGTTGACGACGGAGCCCGCCCGGCGGACCGCCGGCCGGGACGCCCGCTAGGCGGGAGCGCGGTGGCTCGATCGACCGGCGAATCGTCCTCTTCGGTCGACCAGGGCGTCTTCCTCGTCCATCTGATTCGGGTGCGTAAGAGCCTGCGCGAAGGCCGCCTCGACACGGCGCGGCAGGAGCTCGAGCAGGCGCAGATGCTGCGCGCCGATGACGAGGACGTGCTCAACCTCATCTCGATCGTGGAGTTCAAGCGCGGGAACTTCCGCGAGGCGGCCCGCGCGGCACGCGAGCTCCTCGCGAAGAATCCCGAGTCGGCGATCCTTCACGCGAATCTCGGGCTCATCCTCTTCAAGGACGGGGAGATCGACGAGGCCGAAGGGGAGCTGCGCCGCGCGGTCGAGATCAAGCCGGACCACGCGCGCAGCCATCTCTACCTGGGACTCCTCTACCGCGACCGCGGGAAGCTCGGCCTCGCCCTCGAGCACCTGCGCTTCGCCGGCGCCAAGAAGCTCGTCGGCGAGCTCGAGGAGGCTCTCCGGAAGGGCGCGCGCGGGGGGGGCGAGCGGACCAACGCCGCCGCGGAACCGGCGCGCACGATCGACCCGGCGCCGTTTCTCTCGGCCGCGGACGCCGAGCCCGCGGAGTCCGCCTCCGACGCGCCGCCGGGCCGCTCGATCCTGCGGCTCGCGACGCCGGTCGCTCCGTCGGAAAGCTCCGACCGCGAGGCCGAGGCGGCGCCGGCCGGCCCGCCCCGGGAGACGGCCCCGAGTCCGGCGGACGAGGAAGCCGAGGCGCCGGTTTCCGAGGGGGAACCCGAAGGAGCTCCCGAGGGCGACGCCTGGACCGAGGAGATCGCGGCCGAACGAGCCTCCGAGGCGCATCCGCTCTTCGTCGTCCGCGCCGACGGCGCGCTCGAGATCGCGTCTCCGGGCGTCGTCTACGTGCGCAAGGGCTCCGTCGTCTGGTACAGCGGCAACGTCCGCTTCACGTCGGAACAGGCGTTCCGCGGCACGCGTCTCGAGAGCATCCTCCGGGCGGACGGGCGCGGCTATCTCTTCGTGAACGATCCCGGCCGGCACGCGTTCCGGCGCGACCTGGCCGGACAGGCGCTCTCCCTCGAGGGCAGCCGCCTGCTGGCGCTCGACCACGGCCTTTCTTTCCGCTTGGAGCCGATCCACGACTTCCGGATGAATCGCCGCGTGGACATCCTGAGAATTCAGGGGCGGGGCAGCGTGATCCTCTCGGTGACGGGGCCGCTGCTCGCGCACGAGGTCTCCGCGGAGTTCCCGCTCATCGTCTCGGCGCACGACCTCGTCGCGTGGAGCGGCAACCTCCTGCCATCGGTCCTCGAGGATCGTTTCCTCGAGGAGGTCATGCTGCCCGACTCGGCGAGCGCGCCGAAGATCCGGTTCGAGGGCGAGGGAACCGTCCTGACCGAGCCGCCGCGCCCGCGCCGCCGGGCCACCGACCGCGCGACCGGGGTCGTCGGGGACCGCCGGCGGACCTGATCACTCGCCGCGCGGGAAGCGCGGCGAGGCGCCTCGAGCGGACGCGAAATCCTCGAGCCGGCGGACCGCCTCGTGCAGGATGCGGCGGACCGTGTCGGCGTGCGCGTGCTCGCAGTAGAGGCGGATCATCGGCTCGGTTCCGGAGAGCCGATGCAGCAGCCAGCCGTCGGCTCCGAAGTCGTACTTGACGCCGTCCAGGTCCCGCACGCGCGTGATCTCCTCGCCCGCAAACCGCTCGGGCGGCGCGTCCCGCACCTCCTCGAGGAATGCCCGCACGACCGGCGCGGGCAGCAGCACGTCCCGCCGGCCGTAGGCGAACTCTCCGAACTCCCGCGCGAGGGCTTCGAGCGCGCCGTCGAGGTCGCGTCCGGCGAGCGCGAGGCTCTCGAGGAGCACGAGGGCGGAAACGAGGCCGTCGCGCTCAGGCAGGTGGAACCCGAAGGCGTATCCGCCGCTCTCTTCGCCGCCGACGGCGACCTGGCCGCGCGTCATGAGCTCGGCGATGTGTTTGAAGCCGATCGGCGTCTCGTAAAGGCGGGCTCCCAGTCCGGCGGCCACGCGGTCGATGAGGAGCGAAGTCGAGAACGTTTTCGCGATGCCGCCCGAGACCCCGCGCGCCCGGAACGCGTGGAGCAGCAGGAGCGCGAAGACCCGGTGCGGCGAGACGAAGGCGCCGCGCCGGTCGAGGACGCCGAGGCGGTCCGCGTCGCCGTCGTTGGCCACGGCCAGGTCGAGCCCCTCGGCGCGGACGCGCTCGCCGGATGCCGCGAGGTTTTCGCCGATCGGCTCCGGGTGGACGCCGCCGAAGAGCGGGTCGCG
Source organism: Thermoanaerobaculia bacterium (assembly GCA_036558325.1). Lineage (GTDB taxonomy): Bacteria > Acidobacteriota > Thermoanaerobaculia > UBA5066 > Gp7-AA6 > DATBFU01. The sequence continues at coordinate 3,802 of DATBFU010000082.1, forward strand.
CGCCGCGCGGAACGGGAGGACTCGCGCGCCGGCCCCGGCCGCGATGTCGGCCAGGAGGCCGCCCGCGGCGCCGTGCATCGAGTCCGCGAGCGCCGAGAGGTTCGCGGCGCGAATCGCCGGAAGATCGACGAGCGCGGCGAGCCGTTCCCGATACGGCGTCGTGAGGTCGCGCGTTTCGACCTCCGCGACCGCGGACGCCCGCGGCGCGGGCTTCCCGAGCTCCTTCGCGACCGCCGCGTACATCTCGGGCGGCGCGCTCCCGCCGAAGGCGGCCTTGAGCTTGAACCCGTTGTAAGCGCCCGGGTTGTGGCTCGCCGTGATCGCGACGCCCGCGCGAAGGCCGAGCCGCCGCACGTGGAAGGAAACGGCCGGCGTCGGGATCGGGCGCTCGGACAGCAGGACTCCGACGCCGTCGCGCGCCAGCTCCTCGGCCGCCGCGCGGGCGAGCTCCGGGGAGAGAAAGCGCGTGTCGAAGCCCACGGCGACGCGCGGGCAGTCGCCGCCGTCGGCCGCGAGCCAGCGCGCCGTGCCGCGCGCGAGGCGCCGGATCTCCTCGAAGGTGCAGTCCTCGGCCAGGAGGCCCCGCCAGCCGTCCGTGCCGAGGTGCATGTGCGCCGTCAAGGGGTCAAGGAGTCTGCGTCGAGGAGCCGCCGCCGCGCGAGGCGAGCGCGAGCAGCCGCTCTTCGGTCATCCCCATGCGGTCAAGGAATCGCGAGGCGCGGGCGAACTGGAAGCCTCTCTTCGTGAGCGCGTCGAGGAGCTGCGGGACCCGCGGCGCGACGGGGTCCTCGCGGTCGCTCCCGAGGTGCAGCAGGATGATCCCGCCGTTCTCGGCGTGCGCGACGAGGCGCTCGACGACGCCGTCGGCGCTCCGGTAGGCGCGCGAGGACGGATCGCTCACCCAGTCCAGGCCGTCGAGGCCGGCGCGGCCGCCCGTCCAGCCGACGTGCCAGTAACCCTCGAGCGCCGCCCAGGCGCGGATCTCGGCGTTCTGCTCGCCGAAAGGCGCGCGCCAGAGCGGCGACATCGCGCGGCCGGTCGCCGCCTTGTAGGCATCCGCGGCGGCGCGGAGCTGTCCCGCGAGGTACGCGCGGTCCACGCCGCGGCGCGTCGCCTGGCGTCCGTCCTGCGCGTAGGTCGTCAGATGCGGGTGCGAGTCGGTGTGGTTCCCGACCTCGTGGCCGTCGGCGGCGACCTGCCGCGCGATGTCGGGGTAGCGGCGAATGAACTCCCCGGTCAGGAAGATCGTCGTGTGGATGCCGCGCTCGGAGAGCGCGGCGAGAATCTGACGCGCGCCCCGGGACGTGCTTCCCGCGTCGAACGAGACGACGAGCTCGGGTCGATCCTCGGGACCGCGCGTCATGTCGGGAAAGGCCGTGAAGCCGGACGAGGGCGGCGAGGACGGCCGCGAGCGCGAGGCGGGAGCGGCGACCGCGACGCTCGTCGGAGTCTCCACCCGAACCGGGGGAGGCGCCGTTTTCTCGGGGGCCGCCGGCTGCCGGGCCGCCGTATCCTCGGCGGGCGTCTCGCCGGCGGTCGAACCGGTCGGATTCGGGGACGTCGCCGCCGACGACGACTCGGCGGACAGGGGCATGAGGCCCACGCGATAAGGTCCCGGATCGCGGACGGCGTCGAAGCGGAATCGGCCTTCGCGGACCGGCGTCGACGCGACGAGACCTCCGGAGCCGAAGAGGAAGACGGCGCCCGAAGGAGAGGCGCTTCCTTCGATCCGCGCGCCCGCCGCTCCGGCAACGACGTTCTCGATACGGGCCGTGGGCCGGTGCAGGGGCGGCGGGGGCGCCTGGCGGGAGAGCCGGTCGAGCTCGCCCACGGTTCGCAGCGCGAGGAGCACGGGCGCCGCCGCTCCGAGCGCCAGGACGGCGAGCGCGAGGCGGGGCGGGACGGGGCGGACGAGAGCCTCCCGCACGGGACGCCAGAGAGCCATCCGGCCGTCCTCGCGGGCGCATCGCGGCGAGCAGTAGAGATGCCCGCGCATCTTGAGCTCGCAGAGCCGGCAGATGGGACGCCGGCAGGAGTGACAGCCCCGGTGCGCGCGGCGGCCCTCGTGGACCGGACAGGGGAGATTCACGACGGTATTATGAGGTCTCCCGGTCCGGCCGTCGACTGCGAAGGGCGCGGCGGCCCGGCGATAGACTGCGCCCGGCCGACCGAATGAAGCTGAATCTTCCCAACTCCCTGACCCTCCTCCGAATCTTCCTCGTTCCCTTTCTCGTCGTGGTCCTTCTGACGAAGTTCGACGGGCGCGAGACCGTGGGCCTCCTGATCTTTCTCTTCGCGACCGCCACCGATTTCCTGGATGGCTGGCTCGCGCGCCGGCGCGGGCAGATCACGACCTTCGGCACACTGCTCGACCCCATCGCCGACAAGCTCCTCATCTCCGCCGTCTTCATCTCGCTCGTGGAGCTGGGGCTCGCGCCCGCATGGATGGTCGTCGTCATCGTCGGGCGCGAGTTTGCCGTGTCGGGACTGCGCGCGATCGCGTCGGGTCAGGGGATCCTGATCCCCGCGTCCGGATGGGGCAAGGCCAAGATGCTTTCCCAGGTGCTCGCCGCTTCGGCGCTCATCCTCGCGCTGCGCCACGACGTGTTCATCGTGCCGGGCAAACTGATGCTGTGGATCGTGGTGATTGTCGCGCTGGCATCCGGGACGCAGTACTTTCTCCGGTTTCTCCAGCGTGTCACGTCTCTCGAGGGAGCGCCTCCGGCCGAGCCCTAAGGTTCGTCTTCGGCGGGCCGGCGGCGCAGGAGGAATCTCCAGAGCGGCCGTCCGTCCTCGCGATACTTGAGCTCGTAGTGCGTCTCCGGCGGAGCCGGCAGCGCGGACCACTCGAGGCGCTCGAGGCCGGGCACGGTCTCGAGGAGCGGCGCGATCGCCGCGGCGTAGTCGGCGTGATCGGTCACGACGCGCAGGAGCCCGCCCGGCTCGAGCCGCGTCGAGAGGATCTCGAGCCCGACGCCGTCGAGCAGCCGGCGCTTGCGCTGCCGCTTCTTCGGCCACGGGTCGGGGAAATACACGTGGAATGCGCGGACCGATCCCGCGGCGAGGGCGCGCTCCGCGAAGCGGCGTCCGTCGGCGCGCAGGATCCGGACGTTCGAGAAAGCGGCGCGCGCCACGCGATCACGGCAGATGCGGTAGTAGGCGAGGGCGAGCTCGATTCCGAGGAAGTCGTGCGCCGGCGCCCGCCGCGCCGCCTCGAGCAGGAAGCGCGCTTTGCCGCTGCCGATCTCGACCTCGAGGGGCGCGCGGCGGCCGAAGACGAGCGCCGCGTCGAACGGCTCATCGCCCCACAGCTCCTCGTCGGGCGAGCCCGGGAACCGGCCGCCCGCGGGACGCGGCTCCACGGCGGCCTTTCTCAGGCGAGCCGCGCGGCGATCGCCTCGGCGAAGGCCCGGGTTCCGGCCGTTCCGCCGATGTCGGAGGTTCGAACGCCGGCGGCGAGCGTCGCGTGGAGAGCCCGCTCGATGCGATCGGCATCCTCCGCGAGATCGAGGTGGCGCAGCATGAGGATCGCCGAGAGGAGGAGGGCCGTGGGGTTGGCGCGGTCCTGCCCGGCGATGTCGGGCGCGGTCCCGTGGACCGCCTCGAAGATCGCGGCCTCGTGGCCGAGGTTCGCGCCCGGGACGACGCCCAGGCCGCCGACCAGCCCCGCCGCGAGATCGGAAACGATGTCGCCGTAGAGGTTCTCCGAGAGAAGGACGTCGAAGGACTCCGGGTTCAAGACGAGGCGCATGCAGGCGGCGTCCACGATGCGGTCGTCCGCGACGATGTCGGGATACCCCTCCGCGACGCGGCGAAAGCAGTCGAGAAAGAGCCCGTCGGAGAGCTTCATGATGTTGGCCTTGTGGACGGCCGTGACCCGCCGGCGTCCGTGGCGGCGGGCGTACTCGAAGGCGTAGCGCGCGATTCGCGTCGAGGCGGTCTCGGTGATGATCTTGAGCGACTCGACGACGCCCGGCACGACCGTGTGCTCGAGGCCCGAGTAGAGGTCCTCGGTGTTCTCGCGGATCACGACGAGATCCACGTTCTCGAACCGCGACCTGACCGTCGGGAGGTTCTTCACCGGGCGCAGGTTCGCGTACAGCTCGAGCGCCTGGCGCAGCCGCACGTTCACCGAGGCGAAGCCTTTGCCGATCGGCGTCCCGACAGGGCCCTTGAGCGCCACGCGATGGCGGCGGATCGCCTCGAGCACCCGTCCGGGAAGCGGCTCGCCCTCGCGGCGCTCGGCCTCGCGGCCGACGACGGCCTCTTCGAAGGCGAGCGGTACGCCGGCCTTCCGGAGAATGGAGACCACGGCGTCGGACACCTCGGGCCCGATGCCGTCGCCGCGGATCAGGACGATCGTCTTGGTCTGCAAGGTTCTCTCCGAGCGGTGCGCGTCGGGTCCGGCGCTCTGTGATTCAGCGCGTTCCACGTTCGGCGGGGCGCGTCCCGGTCTCGCGCTGGGCGGCGTCCCGCACGATCATTCTCACCTGCCGGATCCCGGTGGGCGTCGCGTCCTCGATCACGAAGTCGGCGAAGCGGCCTTTCCATCGCTCGCCCTTGCGGGGGATGCGGCCGAAACGCAGCATGAGATGCCCGGCGATCGTCTCCGCTTCGTCGCGAGGAAGATCGATTCCGAATTGTTCCTGGAGCTTGTCGAGGCGAAACGTCCCCTCGAGGAGAAACGTGCGCTCGCCGGCCGCCACGAAGCCCGGGCTCTCTTCTTCGTCGAACTCGTCCTGGATGGGCCCGAGCAGCGCCTCGATCGCGTCCTCGATCGTCACGATGCCGGCCGTCCCGCCGTGCTCGTCCACGGCGACCGCCATGTGGGTGCGGCGGCGGCGCATTTCCCGAAAGAGATCCTCGGCGCGCTGGAACTCCGGGACGAGAAAGGGCGGATCGACGCGATCGGCGAGCCGGAACGTGCGCTCCTCCTCGTCGCTGAGGTCGTAGAGGTCCTTCGCGTGCAGGATTCCGACGACGTTGTCGAGCGTCCCGCGATAGACGGGAAGTCGCGAGAGCTTGTGCTCCCGCAGGAGATGGCGGACGTCGACGAACGCGGCCGTATCCGGCAGCGCCACGACGCGGGTGCGAGGCACCATGAGCTCGCGCACCGTCTTGTCGCCGAACTCGAGGACCTTGTGAAGGAGCTTGCGTTCCTCGGGAGCGATCGTGCCCTCGGCGGCGCCGAGATTGATGACGCTCTTCATCTCCTCTTCCGTGAGCGTCGGGAGGCGATCCGGGATCCCGAAGAGCCGCAGGGCCCGGGTCGTCAGCCGGACGCAGAGGGTCGCGATCGGCGAGAGAACCTTCATGATCGCCGTCACCGGGCCGGCGACCGCGCGGGAGATCGAAACGGGGGAAGCGGCGCCGATCGCCTTCGGCGTCATCTCGGCGAAAACGAAGAGCGCCACCGTCGAGAAGGCGATGGCGAGCGGCACGCCGTACTCGTCGCCGATCCAGTTGGTCAGAATCGCGGTCGCGAGCGCGGACGCCGAGCTCACGAACAGGTTCTGGCCGATGAGGATCGTCGCGAGCAGGCGCGGCGTCTGGGCCCTCAGGTCGCCGATCATCTTGCCTTTCGGGTCCCCGCTCTCGCGCATCCGCTGGAGATCGATCCGTCCGAGCGACACGAGGGCCGTCTCCGCGCCGGCGAAGAACGCCGAGAGCGCCAGCGACAGCACGAGCAGCGCCAGAAAGAGCCCGGATTGCAGGTCCATGGGGATCCTTTCGGAGGGGCCTAGTCTAACTGTCGCCGCCGCCGGCGCCGTCCGAGAGCCTCGCCGCGGCCCATCGGGCGGCATCGACGAGGCCCGGCTCCGTCGCCGATTTCGCGGCGCAACCGAGCTCCGCGCGGACGGCGGCGTCGCGGCGCGAGCCCGCCGAGGCCGCGGCGTTTCTCTGGAGACCCCGTCGGCCGGCGCGGTTGTACGCGGATTTTCCGAAGCGGCGCCGCCAGGCGCCCGGCCCGAGCGCCAGCCACTCGCCGCGCGTCGGCGGCGCGTCGTTCGAGGCCGACGCCGGCGTCCCGGGCGTCGCCGCGCCGGAGTTCCAGGGGCACGCCTCCTGGCAAACGTCGCAGCCGAACACCCGATCGCCGAGCGCTTCCTTCACGTCGTCGGGCAGCGGGCCGCGATGCTCGATCGTCCAGTACGCGAGGCAGCGCGCCGCATCGAGGACGCCGGGGGCGACGAACGCCTGCGTCGGGCACGCGTCGAGACATCGCACGCAGGCGCCGCACTGCTCGGCGATCGGCGCATCGGGAGGCAGCTCGAGGTCGGTGACGATCTCGGCGAGCATCAGGTAGGAGCCGCGGTCGGGGTCGATGAGGCAGCCGTTCTTGCCGATCCAGCCGAGGCCGGACGCGGCCGCGAAGGAACGCTCCGCGACCGGCGTCGTATCGACGCAGACGCGATATCGGAAGCCTCCCGGAAGCCGCGGTATCGCGGCGCGGGCCGCTCGCTCGGCCGCCCGCCGGACCGTCTGGTGATAGTCGGCGCCGCGCGCGTAACGGGCGACCCGGCTTCCGTCGGCGGCGACGAAGGGCGCGGCGGAATGGAAGGCCGAAAGGCTGACGACCGACCGCGCCCCGGGCAGGATTCGGCGCGGGTCCGACCGTGCCTCGAGCGTGTCCTCGAGGTATTTCATTCCCGCGTGGCGCCCGGCCGCGAGCCAGGCGCGGAAGCGGTCGAAACCCTCGGGCTCTTCCGCGCGGGAGAAGCCGATGCGCGCGAACCCTTCGCGGCGCGCTTCCTCGCGCAGAACGCGGGCGGCGAGAAGGCGATCCGGAGCGGGAGCCGGCGAGCGCACGAGAGGGCGCATGCTAGCAGCCGTCGGCAACGCCTGTCGCGCGCCGGGCGGCGCGCGGCGCAAGCTGCTAGCATCCTCCCCGAGGTTCTCCTGGCGTCGGAAGATCGGTTCTACGCGCGCGTCTTCGCCCTGACGGCGGCCGCCGTTCTGGGTTACTTCGTCTTCCGGCTCTCCGAGCCCTTCCTCGCGCCGGCCGTCTGGGCGGCGCTCCTCGCCTTCCTCCTTTTTCCGGCCAACCGGCGGCTGCGCGCGCGCTTCGGCGGACGGAAGCTCGCGGCGACGCTCCTGACGTTCGGGGTCCTTCTCGGCTTCGTCCTTCCGGCGGTCCTCGCGGGCTACGCCTTCGCCGATCAAGCCGTCAGCCTCGGCCGTCAGCTCTCGGCGGCCGCCGCGCGGTATCGCATCAGCGGCGTGGAAGATCTGCTGAACCTTCCGGTCGTGGGAAAGGCGATGACCTGGGCCCAGGCGCATCTCGATCTCGATCCCGCCCGCGTCCAGGACGATCTCGCGGGGTGGCTGCACCAGACCGTCGCGTGGGTCGTGGCGCGGGGACAGCAGGCGATCCTCGGCGCGTTCGGTCTCCTCGCCGGCATCGTGCTGATGCTCTTTCTTCTCTTCTTCTTCTTTCGGGACGGCGACGAGTTCGCGGCCCGGATGATGCTCCTCGTGCCGCTCGACGACCGCCGGAAGCGCCGCCTCGTGGCGCGCCTCTCGGACGTGACGTCGGCCGTCGTCAAGGGCACGATCCTGACGGCGATGGCGCAGGGGATCCTCGTGGGGGTCGGCTTCGCGATCGTGCGTTTGCCTTCGCCCGTCGTGTTCGGCGTGCTGACGGCGATCGCGTCGTTCGTGCCGCTCGTGGGCACGGCGCTCGTCCTCGTTCCGGCGGTCGTCTACCTCGCGACGCTCGGCGTGTGGTGGAAGACGATCTTCCTCCTCGTCTGGGGCGTCGTGGTCGTGGGCAGCGCCGACAACGTGCTGCGGCCCTTCCTCATCTCCGGACGGGCCGAGATCGGGACCGTCGCGGCTTTCGTCGGGGCGGTGGGCGGTCTCTCGACCTTCGGGCTCGTGGGTCTCTTCCTCGGACCGGTGATCGTGGCGCTCGCGGTCGCGCTCATCCAGTTCGCGGAGGAAGCGCGTGCTCCCTCCCCGTCCGCGGCGGCCGCGCCGGCGCCCCGCGAGGCGGGCTGAGATGGCCACGTCCGGAGACGATCTCGAGCGGGAGCTCGCGGAGGAGATCCGTTCGGCGATTCGAAGGCTCGCGCCCGAGGCCCCCGATGCGAGCGACGACGGCTCGCCCCCCGATCCCGTGCGGCTGGCCGAAGCTCACCTCACGCCGTCGGTCCCCGAGGGCGCGCGGCTCGCGGGCGTCAAGAAAGGCGTCTTGCGGGCTCTGCGTCTGGTCTGGCGCGATCAGGCCGCGTTCAACGCGCTGACGCTCGAGGCGTTTCGGCGGGCGCGGCAGGAATGGGAGGGCCGCTTCGCGAGCTTTCGGGACGCGACCGAGCGCGCGCTCTCCGAAGCGCGCCGGCGCGCGGCCGTGCAGGACGCCCGATTCGCCGAGCTCGAGTCGTCGCCGCGGGGCCCGGGCGTCTCGCCCGTCCCTTCCGCCCCTTCCGTCGCGTCCTCGTCCCTGCCGCCGGCCGTCTACAGCCTCTTCGAGGAGCGGTTCCGCGGCGACCCGAAAGCGATCGCCGAGGGACAGCGTTTCTACGTGGATTTTCTCCGCGGCGCGCCGGGGCCCGTTCTCGACGCGGGATGCGGCCGCGGCGAGTTCCTCGGCCTCCTGCGCGAAGAAGGAATCGCCGCCCGCGGCGTCGAGTCGAACCCGGTCTCCGTGCGGCTCTGCCGCGACGCGGGGCTCGACGTCGAGCCGGGAGACGCGCCGGCATTTCTCGCCGCGGCGCGGCCCGGAAGCCTCGGCGCCGTCGTCGCCTTTCAGGTCGTCGAGCACTGGCCGGCCGCCCAGATCTTCGCGTTCCTCGCGGCGGCGCGCCGCGCGCTGGCGCCCGGCGGGACTCTCGTCGCGGAGACGGTGAACACCGACTCGCTCTCCGCCCTGCGCGCGTTTTTCCTCGACCCGACCCACGTCCGGCCCGTGCCGCCGGCGGCGCTCGCCTTTCTCGCGGAGGCGGCGGGCTTCGTCGACGCGCGCATCGAGTTCCGGTCGCCGCTTCCGCCCGAGGAGCGGCTGTCCGAACGGAGCGAGAACGACGCCCGGCTGAACCGGCTGCTCTTCGGTCCTCAGGACTACGCGGTGATCGCGCGGGTGCCGGGCCCTTGACCGCACCGCGGGTCCTCGTTCTGGCCGTTCAGACTCCCTTCGCGCACGGCGGAGCGGAGAAGCACGTGCGGCGTCTGACGGAAGAGCTCTCGCGGCGCGGCGTCGAGGCGGACCTCGTCGCGATGCCGCTCGTCGAGCGCGAGCGGTTCGATCTCGTCCGGAGCGCGCTCGCCTGGCGGATGCTCGACCTGACGGAGGTGGGCGGCCGGAGGGTCGACGCCGTCATCGCGACACGGTTCCCGAGTTACGCGGCCCGCCACCCGAACAAGGTCGTGTGGCTCATCCATCAATACCGCCAGGCTTACGACCAGTTCGGCTCAACGTACAGCGACCTGACCGCCGCGCCCGAGGACCGCCGCACGCGCGAGGCCATCGCGGAGATCGACCGGGTCGGCCTCTCGGAAGCGCGGCGCGTCTTCGCCAACTCGCGCACGGTGGCCGAGCGCCTGCGCCGGTTCAACGGCATCGAGAGCGAGGCGCTCTACCATCCTCCGCCGCTCCTGGGCCGGTACCGGAGCGGCCCGTTCGGTGACTACGTCCTCTCCGTCGGGCGCCTCGATGCCTGGAAGCGCGCGGATCTGCTCGTGCGAGCGCTCGCGTTCGCGCCGTCGGCGAAGCTGACGCTCGTCGGCCGCGGACCGGAGGAGGAGCGACTCCGCCGGCTCGCCGAGGACTCGGGGGTCGCCGGGCGGTTGCGGTCGATTCCGTTCGCGACCGACGAGGAGCTTCTGGACCTCTACGCCGGCGCGCGGCTCGTGGCCGTGGCACCCTCGGGCGAGGATCTCGGATACGTTCCTCTCGAGGCGTTCCTGTCCGGAAAGCCCGTCGTGACGACCGAGGACGCCGGGGGGCCGCTCGAGTTCGTACGCGACGGGGACACCGGCTTCGTCGTCGCGCCGGAACCGCGCGCTCTCGGCGCGGCGCTCGAGATCGCCTGGAGCCGTCCGGAGACTCTCGCGCGCATGGGAGAGAGGGGCCGCCGGCGCGTCGAGAGGCTCACGTGGGACGGTCCGGTCGACGCGCTCCTGCGTGCCGCGGGGCTCTCGGCGCGATGATCGCTCCCGAAGTCCTGGTCCGCCTCGCGCGGGAAGCGGGCGCCGACCTCGCCGCGCTCGGCGTTCGACCCTCCGACGCGCGGTGGATTTCCGATCATGCCCGGGCGATCGCGAGCCTGGAGCGGCCCGAGCCGCGCGGCGTCGGTCTGCGTGCGAGGATCTATCGGTTCGCCCGCAGAGCGGCGCGTACGGCGAGATAGCCGGCGAGGATCCCGTGCTCGAACGGGAAGTCGAGGTGGTTCCCGGGGTCCGGATGATCGTGCGGCTGAAGCAAGTCGTCCGCGGCGATCTCCGGCGCGATCCGCCGGGCGATCTCGAGGAGGCGCGCCCGCTGCCCCTCGATGAGCTCTTCCGGGAGCTCTTCGACGGAGGCGCTCACGGGCGAGCGGACCGGCGGCGAGCGGTGTCCGGCCAGACGACGACGCGATTGCGCCCGCCGCCCTTGGCTCGGTAGAGCGCCTCGTCCGCCCGGTAGAGGAGCGTCGCGGGTTCTTTCGCGTCCTCGGCCCCGGCCACGCCCGCCGACACCGTGGCGTGAAAGGTCCTGCCCTCCGACGCGAACGCGTCGCGCTTGAGGGCGCGCCGGACGCGTTCGGCCACGGCGCTCGCGGCGGCGGCGGTCGACTCCGCGAAGAGGATCGCGAATTCCTCGCCTCCGTAGCGGCAGGCCACGTCGCTCGAACGGATCTCTCCGCGCACGATCTCTCCGAATCGGCTCAGGACCCGGTCTCCGGCCGGATGCCCGTACGTGTCGTTGATGCCCTTGAAGTGGTCGAGGTCGAGGATCGCGACCGCGAGCGGCGCGCCGTATCGTTCCTGTCGCGCCCACTCCTCCGCGAGCCGCGTCTCGAAGTACCGGCGCGACGCGAGACCGGACAGCTCGTCGGTCACGGCGATGCGCCAGTTGCGCGAGCCGTGAAGCGCGGCGGTCAACGGCGCGAGGAGCGCCCGGATCTCGGCCTTGGCGCCGTCGTCGATCGGTGCGGGGCTCTCGAGGACGAGGTGCGCTACGAGGCGATCGCCCGAGAAGAGCGGCAGCTGGAGCCGCTTCGTTGCGGGGCCGCCGGCGAGCAGATCCCGCGGCGCGAAGGAGAGGCCGGTCTCCGTCGCGGTCAGATCCTTGACGCGGGGGGCATCGACGGTCAGGCCGCGCCAGCGGCTTCCCTCGTCGCGGCGGGGAACGCGGCGGCCCGGCTCTCCCGAGAGCGTCCAGGCGTCCTCGACGCGGCCGGCGTCGTCGATCGTGTAGAGGTCGAAGCGCGAGATCGGGAGGCGCTCCGAGGCCGCCTCGTAGGCCCGGCGCAGAATCGTTTCCGGGTTCGGAGACTCCGAGAGAAGGTGCGTCTCGCGCTCCCGCGCGGCCAGCCGCTCGGCGAGATGAGCGGCTCGGCGGCGCTCGCGGGCCGCGGCGCCGGCGCCGAGGAGGGCCGCGGCCGCCAGCAGGATTCCGGCCCAGAGCGGAAGCACGCCGCACGAGTGTACGGGAAAAGAAAAAGGCCCCCGGATCGGGGGCCTCGGGTTTGCGGTCGGTTCCGCAGTTACATCTTCGGGGTGACCGTGCTCGTCGTGGTCGTCGTGGTCTCGGTCGTCGTGGCCGTGGACGTCGACTCCGTTCCCGTGGTCGTCGCGGTGCTCGTCGCCGTCGTGCCGGTCTCCTCAACGACCGCCGGGGCCTCGGTCGTCGTGGTCGTTTCGGTCGTCGTCTGCTCCGCCTTCTTGCAGCCCGTCAGGAGGGCAGTCCCGAGAACGGCCGCGAGGCCCAGGGTCCAGAACTTCTTCATAAGACTCATCTCCTTCTTTCGTCTCCCGCTTCTGTGGCGCGAATAGAATCCTAAAGGAAAAAAACGAGGCGGAATGATACCCCATCGGGCGGGGCTGTCAACCGCCTGCAAGGCGTCGACGGAGGCTCCGGGACCCGATTATCCTAGGCTTTTCGGCGGGCGGCCCGGCCGTCCGCGGGGGAGTCGGCATGTTCGAAGGCCTGGGCGAGAGGATTCAGGGCGTCTTCAAGGAGCTTCGCGGCGAAGGCCACCTGACCGAGCACCACCTCGACACGGCCCTCCGCGAGATCCGCCTGTCGCTTCTCGAGGCCGACGTGGCGCTGCCCGTCGTGCGCGACTTCACCGCGCGCGTCAAGGAGAAGGCCGTCGGCGGCAAGGTGCTGGCGCAGCTGTCGCCGGCCCAGGAAGTCACCCGCATCGTCCGCGATGAGCTCATGTCCCTTCTCGGCGGGGTGCGAGCGGACCTCGACCTCTCCGGCCGTCCCGCCGTCCTCGCGCTCGTGGGTCTCCAGGGATCGGGCAAGACGACGTCCGCGGGAAAGCTCGCTCTGCAGCTCAAGTCGCGTGGGCGCTATCCGCTGCTCGTAGCGGCCGACCTGGCCCGGCCGGCGGCCGTGTCGCAGCTCCAGACGCTCGGACGCCAGATCGGGATCCCGGTGTTCGATCCCGGCGGCAGGACGGATCCGGTCGCGGTCGCGCGCGACGGTCTCGCGGAGGCGAAGCTCACCGGCCGCGATACGGTTCTCGTGGACACCGCGGGTCGGCTCCACGTGGACGAGGATCTGATGCGCGAGGTGCGCGCGGTCATCGACGCGATCGCTCCGCAGGAGGTTCTCTTCGTGGCCGACGCGATGACCGGCCAGGACGCCGTGCGATCGGCCTCCGGCTTCGCCGCGGCCCTCCCGTTGACCGGAATCATCCTGACGAAGACCGACGGCGATGCGCGCGGCGGCGCGGCGCTCACGGTCGTCACGACGGTCGGCAAACCGATCAAGTTCGTCGGCGTCGGGGAGAAGGTCGAGGACTTCGAGCCGTTCCATCCGGACCGCATGGCCTCGCGCATCCTCGGGCTGGGCGACGTGCTCACGCTGATCGAGAAGGTCGAGGCGCAGACGGACGCCGACGCGTCGCGTCGCGTCGCGGAGCGCGCGGCGGCGGGGGAGTTCACCCTCGAGGACCTTCGCGATCAGCTGGCGTCGATGAAGAAGATGGGCCCGCTCTCTTCGCTCCTCGATCTCCTGCCGAAGGGCGGGGCCTTTCGGGGGCTCTCCGGTCCCGAGTCCGTGGACGAGAAGTCGCTCGTGCGGGTCACGGCGATCATCGACTCGATGACCCGGGACGAGCGCCACTACCCGCAGATCCTGAACGGCTCGCGGAAGAAGCGGATCGCCGCGGGATCCGGGACGTCCGTCGCCGAGATCAACCGGCTTCTCAAGCAGTATCAGCAGATGCGCAAGCTCATGCGGATGGCGAAAAAGGGCCCGAGGGGCATGGACTTCTCGCGGCTGCCGCTTCCGGCTCCGAAGTCGCCCGATTTAGGCTAGAATCCGCCGTTTTCGAGGAAAGCGAAAGGACCGTCGAACCATGGTGAAGATCCGGCTGCGCCGCATGGGCGCCCGCAATCGTCCGTACTACCGTATCGTCGTTTCCGATTCGCGCCGCACGGCGCGGGCGGAGGTGCTCGAGGAGCTGGGCTCCTACGATCCCGTCGTCTCGCCCGCGGTGCTCTCGTTCGATCGGGAGCGCGCCCGTTTCTGGGTCGCCAAAGGCGCCCGCCTCTCGCCGACCGTCGCGTCCCTGCTCGCGTCGCCGGAGCCCGCGGCGCCCGCCGCCTCCTGATGCGCAAGCTCGTCGAAACCGTCGTCCGCCGCCTTTCGGATCATCCGGACGAGGTGCGCGTGCACGAGTTCTTCGAGGGGCCCACCGCCGTCTACGAGATCTCGGTGCCCGCCGGCGACCGGGGCCGCCTCATCGGCCGCGAGGGTCGCACGGTGCGCGCGCTGCGCGGCTTCGTCAACGCCGCCGCCGCCGCGCGCGGAAAGCGCGCCGTCGTCCGGGTCAAGGACTAGAGCGACGGCCGCGGATCTCGTCGTCGGCCTGATCCGCCGGCCGCACGGTCTTTCCGGAGAGGTCTCCGTGGATCTCGCGACCGATTTTCCCGAGCGCTTCGAGAGCGGCACCCGCGTGACGTGGCGTCGCGAGGCGCAGGAGCGCGCGCTCGTCGTGGCGTCCGCCCGGCCGCACGGTCGTCGCGTGCTGCTGCGATTCGAAGGAATTGCGGACGTCGAGGGCGCGAAGCGTCTCTCGGGCGGCGAGCTCCTCGTGCCCGAGACGGACGCCTTTCCCGCGCCGGAGGGCTACCACTACGCGCACGAGATCCGCGGCTGGCCCTGCGTGGACGCCGGCGGCGCGGCGCTCGGCGAGGCCGCCGAGCTCGAGACGACCGCCGCGGGACCGCTTCTCACCGTGCGCACGCCGGAGGGGAAGATCGTGCTCGTGCCTTTCGTCGCGGGAATCGTCGTCCGGGTGGACGCGCCCGGCCGGCGGATCGTGCTCGATCCCCCGGGCGGCCTCTTCGACCTCGCCACGGACTCCTGAGCCCGCGCCCGCATGCGCATCGAGATCCTGACGCTCTTTCCCGGCTACTTCCGATCGGCGCTCGAGGAGAGCCTCCTCGGACGCGCGCGCGAAAGCGGCCGCCTCGAGGTCGCGGTGACGGACCTTCGGGACTTCGCGCACGACCGCCACCGCAAGGCCGACGACGAGCCCTACGGCGGCGGGGCGGGAATGGTCCTCCTCGCGCCCGTGGTCGCGGAGGCGATCGAGGCGCGGCAGGGCGATCCGCCGGCATGGCGCGTGCTCCTGACGCCCGACGGCCGGCGGCTCGACCAGGACGGCGTCGAGCGTTTGGCCGCCCGCGAACGCCTGCTCCTCGTCTGCGGCCGCTACGAGGGCATCGACGAGCGGGTGCGGGATCTCGGCCTCTTCGATGAGGAGATCTCGATCGGGGACTACGTCCTCTCGGGAGGGGAGGCCGCGGCGCTCGTGGTGGTCGAGGCCCTGTCGCGGCGCGTGCCCGGCGTGGTGGGCCGCGCCGAGTCCGTGGAGCGCGAGTCGTTCGTGGGAGACCGGTTGGACTACCCGCACTACACGCGCCCGCGCGAGTTCCGCGGGCTGTCGGTGCCCGAGGTGCTCCTCTCGGGGGACCACGCGCAGATCGAGCGCTGGCGCCGGGCGCGCGCGCTCCAGCGAACGCGGGAACGGCGGCCCGATCTGCTCGCGAAGCGCCCGGAGGCGCCCGGAGAAGCGGACGGCGGGTAGGGTTGCAAGCGGCCGCCCGCTTCGTCTAAACTCTCGCGTTTTCGCCGAGGAACCCTTCATGAGCGATCTGCTGCTGGAAGTCGAAAAACCGTCCCTTCGCGCCGAGGTCCCGGACTTCGCGCCCGGCGACTCGGTCCGCGTGCACGTGAAAGTGCGCGAGGGAGAGAAAGAGCGAATTCAGGTCTTCGCCGGGGTCGTCATCGCGCGGCGCGGCGGGGGCTCCCGGGAGACCTTCACGGTCCGCAAGATCTCGAGCGGGATCGGCGTCGAGAGGATCTTTCCACTGCATTCCCCCGTGATCGACCGCATCGAGGTCGAGCGCCGAGGCGCCGTGCGGCGCGCGAAGCTCTACTATCTCAGACAGCGCAAGGGGAAGGCCGCCCGCATCGACGAGAAGCGGGACGAGAAGCGCGCCGAATAGGCGGAGCCCCGACGCCCCGTGCCCGCCGACCCTTTCTCCGCGCTCTTCGCGGAGCTGGGTCGCCTCGCCCGTCTCCATCGCCTCGAGCGCGAGCTGGCGCGCCGCGGGTATCGCCTCGTCGCCGGAGTGGACGAGGTCGGGAGGGGATGCCTGGCGGGGCCCGTCGTCGCGGCGGCGGTGATTCTTCCCGGGGAATGCGTGCTGCCGGGACTCGACGACTCGAAGCGTCTCGACGCGGAGGCGCGCGAGAAGATCGGGGGCGCGGTGCGTGCGCGGGCCGTCGCGATCGGTGTCGGAGTGACCGCGGCCCCGGAGATCGATCAGCGCGACATCCTGCGAGCAAGCCTGCAGGCGATGCGCGAGGCCGTCGAGGCGCTGACGCCGCCCGCCGAAGCGCTGCTCGTCGACGCGGTGACGATTCCCGGCGTCCGCCGGCCGCAGCTTCCGATCGTGCACGGCGACGCCCTCTGCGCGTCGATCGCCGCGGCATCCGTGGTCGCCAAGGTCTATCGCGACGGCCTCCTGAGGGAGCTCGCGCGCCGCTATCCCGTCTACGGATTCGAACATCACAAGGGCTACGGCACCGCCGAACACTGGGACGCGCTCAAGCGCTACGGGCCGTGTCCGGAGCACCGGCTGAGCTTCGAGGGCGTCATCGAGGGCATTCCGCGCCCGGTTCCGCCCCCGCCGGCGGGGCGGCGCCGGGAGGCGCGCTGACCGCGCCCGCGCGGCGGAACCCAAGCGCACGCCCTTCTCCGGTTAGAATTTAAGCAAACATGGCCAATCGGGATCAGATCCTCCAGGGCGCCGAGAAGCTGCTCGCCCGGGGAAAGCTCGACGCCGCGCTGAAGGAATACCTGCGCGTCCTCGACGAAAACCCGAAGGACATCTCGACGCTGAACAAGGTCGGCGACCTCTACGTCCGGATCAACCGGCCGGCCGACTCGATCCCCTTTTTCATGCGCATCGCCGACTTCTACGCCAAGGACGGCTTCTTCCTGAAGGCCATCGCGATCTACAAGAAGATCAACAAGATCGACCCGGCGCGCCTCGAGGTCTACGAGCAGCTCGCCGACCTGTACCACAAACAGGGCCTCACTCAGGACGCCCGCAGCCAGTATCAGGTCCTCGCGGACCACTACTCGAAGAACAGCAAGCCCGAGGATGCCATCGCGGCGTACAAGAAGATGGTCGCGGTCGAGCCGGGGGACCTCAAGATCCAGGCTCGCCTGGCGGACCTGTACCGCGTCAACCGCCAGATCAATCACGCGGTCGCGCAGTACGGAGTGATCGGCGCGACGCTCGCGGAGCGGGGCGCACACGACGAGGCGATCGCCGTGTTTCAGAAGGCGCTCGAGCTCGTTCCCGGCGACGCGGACGTCCAGCGCAAGCTCGTCCGCTCGATGCTCGCCCAGAGGAACGCCGCAGCCGCGATCACGATCCTGAAGAAGGCGCCGCCGACTCCGGAGGGTCTCGCCCTCCTCGCCGAGGCGCAATTCGACACCGGCGATCCATCCGAGGCGGTCCGGTCGGCAGAGCAGGGACTGGCG
This sequence comes from Thermoanaerobaculia bacterium, assembly GCA_036558325.1. Taxonomy (GTDB): domain Bacteria; phylum Acidobacteriota; class Thermoanaerobaculia; order UBA5066; family Gp7-AA6; genus DATBFU01. The sequence goes on from DATBFU010000082.1 coordinate 21,024, forward strand.
CTCGATCCCGGCAACGAGGCGTGCCGCGTCCAGCTCTCGCGCGTCCGCATCGCGCAGGGCAATGCCGATGCGTCGCTCGCGGCGATCTTTCCCGCGGTGGACGCCGCGGTTTCCGCGCGCGACTTCCTGCGCGCCGCGTCGCACCTGGCGCCGATCCTCGAGGCGCAACCCTCGTACGGTCCGGCGCTCGAGAAACTGGCCGAGGTGCGCGAGGCCGAGGGACGTCGGCCGGAGGCCGCCGCGCTTCTCTCGACGGCGGCGGCGGCGGCGTCCCGGCAGGGGCGCGCCGACGAGGCGATCGCGCTGTATCGCAAGGCCCTCGTTCTCTCGCCCGGCGACGCCGAGGCAACCGCACGGCTGCGGGAGCTCGCGCCGTCGGCCGCTCCGGCGGCGGCGCCTCCCGCTCCCGAGATCGAGGTGGAGATCGACGAGGAGCCCCCCGCCGCCTCCGCTCCGCCGCCCGCCCCCGCGCCTCCTCCGGTGTCCGCACCGGCCGCCCCTCCGTCCTCCCCGGCGACTCCGTCTCCTCAGCCTCCGGCCGCCGCCTCCGCGCCGCCGGCTCCGACGCCTCCGCCCGAGGATCGCGAGGTCGAGACCCTCGTCGTCGAGGCCGAGGTCTTCGCCCGGTACGGCCTGGCCGACAAGGCGGTCGAACGGCTCCGCACGCTCGTGCGGCGGCGTCCGGATCTGGTGCGCGCGCGCGAGCGGATGCTCGAGCTCATGGCCGAATCCCAGAATCCCGCGCTCGGCCGGGAGGTCGAGGATCTCGCGACGTATTACCGCGAATCCGGCCGCGCCGCGGACGCGCAGACCCTCGCGCGGCGATACGGCGCCGGACCGCCGGCGCCCGCGCCGTCTCCCGCGGCCTCCGCCGAAGCGGCTCCTTCGCCCGCGCCGCTTCCGCCGTCCGCTCCGCCGCCGGCCGCCGCGCCCGAGGTGGCTTTCGACGAGTTCGGTCTCGAGGGCGGCGCGCACCCGGGTCTGCCCGAGCCGCTGCCGATGCCCGAGCCCATCGAGGAGTTCGAGCCCGCTGCGCCTGAGCCGCCGCCCCCGCCCGCGCCGATTGCGCGCGTGACGCAGACCCCCGCGGCGAAGGCGAAGCCGAAGGCCGCTCCCGAGCCCGCGCCTCCGAAGCCCGCGGCGCCGCCGCCTTCTCCCGCCGCGCCGCGCGCGACCTCGGCCACCCGGATCGCCTCGTCCTCGGACTCCGAGTTCGTTTCGTACGAGGAGCTGGGATCGCTCCTCGAAGAGGAGATGCAGAAGGCCGGAGAGGCGGCCGAATCGCAGGCGCCCGCCGCGCCGGAGCCGCTGCTCGACGAGCAGAGCCTCTTCGCCGACGAGCAGCAGTTCTTCAATCTCGCCGAAGAGCTCGAGAAGGAGCTCTCGGAAGAGGCGCCCGTTCCGGACGCGCCGGCGCTCGGCGGCCCGGAGGGCGAAGCCTCGCTCGAGGAGATCTTCCGCGAGTTCAAGAAGGGCGTCGAACAGCAGCTCTCGGCCGAGGATTATGAGACGCACTTCAACCTCGGCATCGCCTACAAGGAGATGGGCCTGACCGACGAAGCGATCGGCGAATTTCAGCTCGCGAGCAAGGATCCCGCGCGAATGGTCGAGTGCTGCAGCATGCTCGGGCTCTGCTTCCTCGAGAAGGGAATGCCGCAGCTCGCGATCAAGTGGTATCGGAAGGGGCTCGAGTCGCCGGATATCAAGGAAGTGGAAACCGTCGGGCTCCTGTACGATCTCGGCGGCGTGTATCAGGACACCGGGGATCTCGAGCTCGCCTACCGGACCTTCCTCGAGGTGTACGGCCTGAACACGAACTATCGGGACATCGTGAACCGCGTCAAGGAGCTCGAGGCGGTCAAGAAGAACTGAAGATCGGCTGATCCGGTGACCGCCCCGCTCCTCTCCGTTACGGACCTCGCCGTCGAGTTCGCCCGCGGGGGCCGATGGTTCCCCGCCGTCGACCGCGTGTCCTTCGAAGTCGAGCGCGGCGAGGCGCTCGCCGTCGCGGGCGAGAGCGGCTGCGGCAAGAGCCTCCTCGCGCGCGCCCTGATCGGACTGCCGCCGGATTCGGCCCGGGTCTCGGGCCAGGTCGCGTGGGAGGGACGGGAGATCAACGGCCTGCCGGACGAGGATTGGGAACGGCTCCGCGGCGGGCGCATCGGCATGCTCTTTCAGGAGCCCGGCGCGGCGCTCGATCCGGTGCGGACCGTCGGCGACCAGATCGGCGAGGCGATCCGTCTCCACGCGAGGGTCTCGCCGGCCGAGGCGCGTCGTCGGGCGATCGAGCGCCTTCGCGAGGTTTCGCTGCCGGATCCCGAGAGCGCCGTGGACGAGTACCCGCATCGTCTTTCCGGAGGGCAGAAGCAGCGTGTCGGGCTCGCCGTGGCCCTCGCCGCCGATCCCGCGGTCCTCATCGCCGACGAGCCGACGACGGCCCTCGACTCGACGATCGCGGCGCAGGTCCTCGATCTCCTGGCGCGTCTGCGCCGGAGCCGGGGGCTGACGCTCGTCCTGATCAGCCACGACCTCGGGCTCGTGGCGCGCGAGAGCGACCGGGCGCTCGTCCTCTACGCGGGACGGATCGTCGAGGAAGGATCGACCTCCGAGATCTTCCGCGCGCCCCGGCATCCCTATACGCGCGGACTTCTTGCCTGCCAGCCGCGTCTGACGGCCGGGAGCGGAGGGATTCGGCACGGCCGGTTCGCGGCGATCGCCGGGATGGTGCCCGACCTCTTCGAACGGCCCGACGGCGGCTGCGCGTTCGCGCCGCGGTGCCCCGATCGGTTCGAGCCCTGCGACCGATCGCAGCCGCCGCTCTTCGCGGACGGCGGCATCGGCGTGCGCTGCTTCCTCTACGACGGCAGGACGGCGGATCGGGGACGCCGGGCATCGTGAGCTCCGCCGAGCCGCTTTTCGAGGCGCGGGACCTCGTCAAGCTGTACGAGGTGCGTCGGGGAGTTTTCGGCGCCTCGGCGGGGAAGGTCCGCGCCGTAGACGGCGTCTCGCTCGCGGTTGCCCGGGGCGAGACCCTCGGGCTCGTCGGCGAGTCGGGCAGCGGAAAGAGCACGACGGGACGCCTCATCCTTCGCCTCGAGAAGCCCACCGCCGGGCAAATGCGCTTCGACGGCGAAGACTGGAGCGCCCTCTCGGGCGGCCGTCTGCGGGCGAAGCGCCGCGACATCCAGATGGTCTTCCAGGATCCGCAGAGCTCGCTCCATCCGCTGCTGAAGGTCGGCGATCAGGTCGCCGAGCCGCTGCGCGTGCAGCGGATCACGCGGGGACGCGCGGTGGCCGAGCGCGTGGCGGCGCTTCTGGCCGACGTGGGTCTTTCGCCGGCGGCGGCGGACCGATATCCGGCGGAGCTCTCCGGAGGCCAGAGGCAGCGCGTCGCGATCGCCCGCGCGCTCGCCACCGGGCCGAAGCTCCTCGTGTGCGATGAGCCGGTGTCCGCGCTGGACGTCTCCGTCGCCGGACAGATCCTGAATCTGCTCGCGGACCTGCGCGAGCGCCGCGGCATGGCGGCGGTCTTCATCGCCCACGATCTCGCGGTGGTGGCGCGGGTGGCGGACCGGATCGCGGTCTTCTACTGCGGACGGATCGTCGAAGAGGGCCCTGCGGCGGACGTCGTGGCGCGCCCGCTGCATCCCTACACGGTCGCCTTGCTCGCGGCGGCGACGGCGTCGTCTTCCTCCGGCTCTCCGCGCGGCCTCGTCCTCGCGGGGGAGCCGCCCTCGCGGGTGGCGCCGCCCTCGGGATGCGCTTTTCACCCGAGGTGTCCCATCGCCCGTCCCCGCTGCGCCGTCGACACGCCGCCCCTCGAAGAGCGGCCCGGCGGCCACGCCGCGGCCTGCTTCTACGCCGGCGAGCTGCGGCCGGTGGCGGCCGGTGGCCCTCCAGTATGATGGCGCCTCCGCCGGAGTCTCGAGGCCGGTAAAGTACGCTCCGGAAAGGAAAAAGGGGCGAAATCGGGGAAACATTCATCCGGCGCGTGCGTAGAAAGGTTGACGAAGGAGTGACAGGAATGAGCAGGTTCCCGACGACTCGGTGGGGTGTCGCCGCTCTGACTCTGATCGGTTCGCTCGCGCTCGCGCCGGGCGCCATGGGGCAGAACGCACAGTCGGTCTCCGCGAGGGTGGGGCAGCGGACGCCCCGGGCGTTTCCGCAGCCGGTCGACGGACAGATCAAGCTCTCGCTCGAAGAGGCCATCTCGCTCGCGCTCGCGAACAACGAAGACGTGAACGTCACGATCAACGCCGCCGCCGCAACGGACTTCGAGCTCGTCGCCAGCGAGGGAATCTTCGATCCCCTCCTGACCGGTTTCGCCAACCGGAACCACCAGGACTCTCCGGCGTCGAACCAGCTCTCGGGCGCGTTCCTCGTCGTTCAGGACACCTACAACTATGGCGCGCAGGTTCAGCAGCTCGCGCCGTGGGGCGGCACGTTCACCCTCGGCACGTCGGGCGGCCGCTTCTCGACGAACTCGCAGTTTTACAACATCAGCGGCATCAACCCGTCGTACAACGCGGGTCTCACGGCATCGTTCTCGCAGCCCCTTCTCCGCAACTTCGGAAAGGCGGCCACCGAGTGGCAGATCTACATCGCGAAGAACACGCGCGACGCCTCCTATCAGCAGTACGTCCGCAGCATCCAGACGACGGTCAACAACGTCGAGCAGGCCTACTGGGACCTCGTCTATGCGAGCCAGAACCTGGACGTGAAAAACGAGTCGCTGCGCATCGCCCAGGAGCTCAACCGGATCACGAAGATCAAGATCGACGTCGGATCGCTCGCTCCGATCGACATTACGCAGACGGAGGTCGGCGTCGCCCAGGCCGAGCAAGACATCATCACGGCGGAGGGCCAGGTCGGCGACGCGCTCGATCGCCTCCGGCGGCAGCTCAACATCGACCCCGAGCTCGGCAACGTGCCGATCGTCGCGACCGACGACGTCCACACGCAGTCCATGACGGTGGACCTGCGCGCGGGCACGCTCCTGGCGATCGAGAAGCGGCCGGAGGTCATCGCCGCGGCATATCAGACCCAGTCGGACGAGGTCCGTCTGGAGTACTGGAAGAACCAGATCCTCCCCGGCGTGAACCTGGTCGGCAGCTACGGCAACATCGGCCTCGATGGAACCGTCCACGACGCCGACGGGAACGTCATCGTCGTCAACGGGCTCGGCGACGCCTACCAGCAGGTCTGGGATCGGAAGTTCAAGAACTGGTCGATCGGCGTGAACGTTTCCTATCCGATCCTGAACCGCTACGCCAAGGGCCAGCGCGGCGCCGCGCAGTATCTTCTGGAGTCCGACCGGGCCATCCTCACGACGACCCAGCAGAACGTCGTCGTCGATGTGCGCGCGGCGGCTCGGGCGATCGACACGGCGCAGCGCCAGATCGTCGCCGCCTCCAAAGGCCGGGAGCTCGCGGAGAAAAACCTCGACGCCGAGAAGAAGAAATTCGACAACGGCATGAGCACGACCTTCCAGGTCAACCAGATCCAGCGGGACCTTTCGGCCGCGCGGACGACCGAGCTCCAGGCGCTCGTCGTCTACCGCAAGGCCGTCGCGGCGTATCATTTCTCCGTGGCCGACAACCTCGAGTGGAAGAAGATCGGGATCGAGGGGATTCCCGACACGTCGACGCCTCCCATTCCGTCGCCGTGGCCGTCGGCAGCGGTCGCAAAGCCGTGAGCACGGAGGCGGGCGCCGCAGCTCCCGTTCCCGGAGACTCCGCGCTCGCGCGGATCCCGGGGACGTTCTTCTCGCCGGGCAAGACGTTCGAGTCCATCGCGGCCCGGCCCACCTGGCTCGCGCCGCTTCTCTTGTGGACCGCGGTTTCCGTCCTGTTCACGGCGACGCTCCTGCCGAAGATCGATTGGGAGAAGGTCGTCCGTCAGGCGATCGAGAGGCGCGGCCAGTCCGTTCCCGAGGACCGGATGTCGGGGATCATCGAGACGCAGAAAAAGATCGGGACGACCGTCACCTGGTGCATCGCAGTCGTCGCGCCCGTCGCGGTCTGTCTTCTGGTCGCGGTCGTGATCTGGGGCGCGTTCAAGGCCTTCGGCTGGGATTCCACGTTCCGGCAGGCCCGAGGAGCCACGGCGCACGCCTTTCTGCCCGGAGTGCTCGGCACGATCCTCGCCATTCCGCTCGTCATGCGGGTCGACACGGTGGACCCGCAGGCGATCGGCGACCTCGTGCGTTCGAACCTCGGCTTCCTGGTCGAGCGGAATCAGAAGGCCCTGCACTCGCTGCTCTCGTCGCTCGACATCTTCTCTTTCTGGACGATCGCCCTGCTGTCGATCGGGTTCGCCGCCGCGGCGAAGGTCCGAAAGGGCCAGGCCGCCGGCGTCGTCGTCACGCTCTGGGCCCTGTTCGTGCTGGGAAAGGCGGGGTTTGCGGCGCTCTTCTGAGGATGCGACGGGCGTGGGCGGTCAAACCCGCTGCGGCGGCATCCGTATAACCCTTCAGACCCACTTCCCATGCTGATCGACATCCGCGACATCACGAAGGTGTACGACATGGGCGAGGAGCGCGTGCGCGCCCTCGACGGGGTGTCCCTCGGCGTCGAGCGGGGCGAGTACGTCGCGATCATGGGTCCCTCCGGGTCCGGCAAGTCGACGCTCATGAATCTCATCGGCTGCCTCGACACGCCCACGTCGGGCTCGTACGTCTTGAACGGACGCGAAGTCGCGAGAATGACCGACGACGAGCTCGCCCAGATCCGGAATCAGGAGATCGGCTTCGTCTTTCAGACGTTCAATCTCCTTCCGCGCACGACGGCGCTCCAGCAGGTCGAGCTGCCGCTCGTGTACACCGGCGTGCCGCGCAAGGAGCGTCACGAGCGCGCGGTGCGGGCGCTCGGCGCCGTCGGCCTCGGCGACCGCATGGGGCATCACCCGAACGAGATGTCGGGCGGCCAGCGGCAGCGCGTCGCCGTCGCGCGCGCGCTCATCAACGATCCTTCGATCCTGCTCGCCGACGAGCCGACGGGCAACCTCGACTCCCAGACCGGCGCGGAGATCATGGCCCTCTTCGACGACCTGAACCGCCGCGGAAACACGATCATCCTCGTGACACACGAGGAAGACATCGCGGCGCACGCGCGGCGTATCGTCCGGCTGCGCGACGGGAAGATCCGCGACGACGGCGTCAACGAGAAACGCACCACCGGCGCCGCGTCGGCCTGACCCTCCTTCGCTCCCCCCCTCCGCCCGACAGCCGGCCGGGCGAAAAAATTGCATGAAGCCCGACCGATCCCGCATGCGGCCGTGGTAGGGGTTTCGGCATTCGAACAGGGGAGCGGGCGCTCCCCGGGGGAGGTCTCATGGAAACCGTATCCCGTCGGTATCGGATCGTGGTGTCTTCTCTGGTGGCTCTCGCGGTCTTCGCGGTTCCGGCGATGGCGGAGCGTCTCATCGTCCGGACCCGTCAGCCGTATTCCTCCGTGCGGCAGAAGATCGCGGCGCTCGGGGGCGTCGTGACCTACGAGTTCCGTCATGCCAACGGGCTGGCGGTCACGATCCCCGACGAGAAGGCGGATGCTCTGCGGGCGCTCGCCGAGGTCCAGTACGCCGTGCGCGATCTGATGGTGCCCAATCCCCGCGGAAAGGACATCGTGGACGTGACCTCGCAGCGCGTCGAGGGGCTCGATCCGATCGCCGTTCCGGCGGACTTCTTTCCCTATGGCAGCGACGTCACCGACGCGACGCCTCTGCAGGAAGCCGGCTTTCTCGGGCAGGGCGTCGTCGTCGGCCTCATCGACAGCGGCGTTTCGGCCTCGGTCCCGTCCGTCGGCCCTCGGGTGATCGGCGGAGAGAACTTCGTTCCCGGCGCCTCCGAGCCCGGGGCGACCTCCGCGTTGAACGACCCGCACGGCACCTGGGTCGCGTGCACGATCGGCGCGAACGTCGCCTTCGGCTTCCTCCACACGAGCGCCTTCGCGGCCGCGGTCGCGGCCTACTGCACCCCCGCGGCGAGCGCCCCGTGCTCGTTCGACGCGGGCGGCGGGGTCGACGCGATCCCCATGGTCGGGCAGGCGCCGTTCGCTCAGTTCTTCGCGCTGAAGGTGTTTCCGGCGAGCGGCGGGGGAGCGCCCGAGAGCCGCATCCTCCAGGCGATGGACCGCGCCATCGAGCTCAAAGGGTCGACCCTCCCGAACATGCGGGTCGTCAACATGAGCCTCGGCGGCACGACGTTCTTCGCCGGCGGCGACATCGAGGACGAGCTCGCGACCTCCATGGCGCAGGCGGGCATCACGCTCGTCGCGGCGGCCGGCAACACCGGGCCGAGCGGTTCCACGATCGGAAGCCCGGGCACCGCGCGCAACATCCTGACGGTGGGCGCCGCCTCGAGCCCCGTCAACGAGCGGATCCTCCGGGACCTGCAGTTCGGGACCGGCATCGGGCCCTTCTTCCGCCCGGACGACAATCAGCAGGTCGCCGACTTCAGCTCGCGGGGCCCGGACGCCGACGGGCGCATCGATCCGGATCTCGTCGCGAACGGGCTCGCCGCGTTCGCGCAAGGGGCCGATGGAAGCCTCTCTCTCGTTTCGGGAACCTCGTTCTCCTGTCCGACGGTCTCGGGTATCGCGGCGGTGCTCTACAGCGCCAACGCTTCGGCGACGCCGGCGAAGATCCGCGCGGCGCTCATCCGCTCGGCGAACGCGTCGTTGATCCCGACCGCAAAACGGGCGGACCAGGGCGCCGGCTACGTCGACGCGGCCGCCGCGAAGGCGCTGCTCGACCGGGGCGTTCTGCCCGCCCTCGATCTGGGGCTCGGCACGCCGAGTGTCGCCCTGAACGTGCTGCCGGACGGGATCGTTCCGATTATCGTCTCGCATTTTTCGGCCCACGTCTCCAACCTGCGCCCGGCCGAGCGAAAGGAGTTCTATTTCCTCGTGGACCCCACGACGGACACGGTCCGGGTGACGCTGTCCGGGATCGTTCCGGCGCTCCCGGTTTCGCAGCAGAATGCCTTCTTCGGCGACGACCTCCTCTTCACCGTCCATTCGGCGAAGACCTCCCAGATCGGGGCCACGGGCGATTACCTGGCTTTCGGAAACGTCGCTTCCGATCAGAGCTTCGTGTTCGAGCAGCTCGACACCGGCCTGATGCGCATCACTCTCAACGGCAGCACGACCAACGCGGGTCCCGTCTCCGCGGACATCACGATCGAGGAGGTCAAGGCGCCGCTCTCGAAGAAGGACTTTCACTCGAAGATCGCGCAGGGAGAGGAGGATCAATATCGGCTGACGATCGCTCCCGGCACGGCGTCGGTGACGTTCCGGCTGTCCTGGATCGACGACTGGGGCAACTACCCGACCGACGACCTGGACATGATCCTGCAGGCCCCCGACGGAACGCTCAACCTGGCGGGCGCCACGATCAACAGTCCCGAATACGTGACGATCGCGAATCCGCCGCCGGGGCAATGGACGATCTTCGTCGAAGGAGCCACGGTCTTCCGCAAGACCGAGCCCTACGAGATCCGGGTGGATTGAAGAGGCGTTCTTCGCGGGCTTCGAGGCCGCCCTTCGGGGCGGCCTCTTTCTTTGCGGGCTACCGGGCGGGAACCAGCCGCAGCGTGGCCGCCGGCTTGCCGCCGGACATCGGCAGGTACTCGCCCGCCCGCCACAGAAGCAGGAAATCCCGGTAGTGCCGGGAGAAGACGTTTCCCGACTGGCCCGTCGTGTGGACGAAGAGGGAGCGCGAGAGGTCGGAGAGGTCGACGATCTGCCGATAGCTCGGGCCGTCGGACATGACGTAGGTCCCGTCGCGGCGGTAGGCGCCGACGTTGATCGTCGAGGCGTCGCCGCCCTGCCCGACCTCGAGAGAGAAGAACGGACGCAGCCACGAGACCCGATCGAGAACGCCGTGCGGGAAGCGGGCGCGGTGGAGCGTCTCCCAGCGCCATGCCGTCGGATCGGGCCCCAGGCGGCTCTTCAGCTCGGCGACGGCGCGAGCGAGCGTCGCCGCCTTGAAGTCGGCGCAGGTCTCCTTCGCGGGCGTCCGGACGTCGTCACACCAGGCGGCGTCCGTTCGCAGCGCTTCGATGAGGAAGCGCGAGCGGACGCTGCCGAGGGGCGTGCCGCCCGCCTCGTCCTCCGGCATCGCCGAAAGGGCCGTATACCAGGCGGCGTAGATCGCCGCCGGCGCCGAGTCCGGATCGAAATCGCGGTTCCAGGATCGAAGGAGCGCGAGCGCGTGCTCCGACGCCGCGTCGGAGGGCCTGGTGTCGAGGAGGAGAGGCATCAGCTCGTCCGCCTGTTCGGAGTGGCGGTCGAGCTGAATCGCGCGGATGCCGTCCGGATCCAGCCGGGGGACGGCGAGGATCCGCTTCGTGATGCGGTCGGCCCGGTAGGGCTCGGGCCAGTCCCGCGTGAATCTCCACGGGTACCGATCCGAGACGACGCGGTTGTTCGCCGTCGCCACGAACCCCCGCGGAGGATCGAGAGCGCGGGGCAGCCGCTCGACCGGGATGAAACCCGACCAGTCGTCGTCTCCTGCTCCGGAGACCGGCCGCAGGCCGTCCGACCGCGGCCGGATGGGGATGGCGCCCGTCGCCGTGTAGCCGATGTGGCCATCCGTGTCGGCATAGACGAGGTTCTGCGCGGGCGCTTCGAGAAGAGCGGCCGCCGCGAGAAACTCCTTCCAGTTCGCCGCGCGGTCGATGCCGAGGAAGGCCTCGGGGGTCGTGTCGCCCGCGTCGAGCCCCGTCCATCGCAGCGCGACGGGCCGGCCGAGCGTGGCCGCGCCTTCCATCACGTCGCTGACGATCGGACCGTGGACGGAAGAACGGACCTCGAGGGAGACGTCCGCCGCGCCGCGCACGCGGATCGTTTCGACGCGCGTCGCGAAAGTCTTCCAGGCGGCGCCGTGCCGGTACCGGGACGCGTCCTTCGGGTCCGTCTCTTCGAGGTAGAGGTCCTCGACGTCGGGCTCGACGCTCGTCAGGCCCCAGGCGATCCGCGCGTTGTGGCCGATGATCACTCCCGGAACGCCCGGCAGCGTCGCACCGGCGACCGAGAGGCCCGGCGACTCGAGCCGGGCGAGGTACCAGACCGAGGGCGTGCGGAGCCCGAGGTGCGGGTCGTTGGCGAGAAGCGGCTTGCCGGAGACGGTTCGCGAGCCGGCGACGACCCACGAGTTGCTGCCGAGCTCCTCGCCGCCGAAACCGAGCGGATCGAGGAGCGAGAACGCCGCGTCGAGCCGCTTCCAGCGGAGCGCGGCCGTGGGCGCGAACCGACCCGCAGAAGCGCCGGACGCCGCGATCGGCGCCTGCCACTCGTCGTCGCGAAGAATCGTCGGCTCGGCGGGGACCTCGGGGAAGAGGGCGTTCGCGCGGTCGGCCCCGAGCGCGGCGGTCAGGCGCGCGCGCCGAATCTCGTCGCGCGCGTTGGCGGCGAGGTCCCAGGCCATCATCTTGCCCCAGAGAAGCGAATCGACCGGCGTGAAGCGCTCGGGCGTCGCCCGGAGAAGCCGGAACTCGACGGGCCGCGCCCGCTCGGCCGCGAGGAACGCGTTCACGCCGGCCGCGTACGCTTCGAGCGCCTGCCGCGTCGCCGGCGAGAGGGCGGGCCAGGAGGCTTCCGCGGCGCGGCGAAATCCGACGGTTCGGAGGAATCGGTCGGTCTCGACGAGGCGCGGGCCGAGGATCTCCGAGAGGCGGCCGCTGCCGATGCGGCGCTGAAACTCCATCTGCCAGAGGCGGTCCTGAGCGTGCGCGTAGCCGAGGCCGAAGAGCGCGTCGTCGGGCGTGGCGGCGTGAATCGTCGGGACGCCCGCCGCGTCGCGTTCGATCGTTATGGCGGACGTGATCCCGCGGACGCGGCGCTCACCGGAGGACGCCGGGAAGGTGGAGGCCGCGAGCAGGGCGAGGCCGAGGCCGGCCGCGGCGAGCAGGACGAGAGCGGCGAAGACCGCCTTGCGGAGGGCGGACGCCGGGGTCACCGGGCGGCGGGCGCCCGCGCCGGGACGAGTGGCGCCGTGATCTTCGAAAGGAGATCCGGGCGGCTCTCGTCCCTCTCGAGCCGCGGATACCGCTCGCCGCCCGCGTACTGGAGCCGATGGGACGCGAAGACGTCTCCGTTCTCGACGAGGAGCTCGACCGGCTTCGTCGCCGACGCGCGGATCGCTTCGCGCAGCAGATCGCGCGAATAGCGCCGGCCGTTGACCGCGATGAGCTTGTCCCCGGCCGCGACGCCGGCGCGGGCCGCGGGGGAATCGGGGATGACGTCGGGAATGTCGCCGTCGTCGTCGACGGTGAATCCGAGCGAGAACCGCGCGTCGACCCGACGGCCGGTCTCCTCGCCGGAGCGCTGCATTTCCGTCGGCGTCGGCCCGTAGGCGAGCTTCCATCCGGCGGCCGCGATGCCTTCGAGCGGGGCCTTCGAGCGCGTCCCGTCGAGGCGCTCCTTCCAGAAGCCGGTCCAGTCATACGGAGCGACCTCGTTGAGCGCCGCGACGACGTCCTCGAAGACGTAGGCCTTGACGGCGGGCGGCCCGCCCGGCGCCCCGTGGAAGAGGCGGCAGAAATCGTCGAGGCTGCGCTTGCCCGCGGTCTCGCCGCGGAGGATCGTGTCGGCCTCGAGCCACAGGAGCTCGCTTTCGGGATAGAAGTCCGTGCCGCGCCGCCACGCCTCGCCGTCCGGGCGCGCGGGAAAGAGGATCTGCGCCGCGACGGCGGTGTCCTCGAGCGGCCTCCAGTCGCGGCCGCGCTGGATGTCCATTTCCGCGGCGGTCTCCGCGAGCGCCTCGCGATACTGCTCGGGCGTCAGGAGCTTCGCGCGGGCCGCGAGGACCTGGCCGAGATATTCGGTCAGTCCCTCGTACACCCAGAGGAGATCGCCCCGCATGGGCTTGTCGAAGTGTCCGGGCTGGAGATCGGCGGGGCGCCGGTACTTGCCGTTCCAGGAGTGGACCATCTCGTGCGGAAGCAGGCCCGCCATCTCCCGCCGCGCGTCTTCGTCGATCAGCGATCGCTCCGCCACCCGGTCGTCGCTCGACTCGTGGTGCTCGAGACCGAAATGCGCCACGCGGTCGGAGAGCGTCAGAAGAAAATCGTAGTGCCGGTAGTGCCGGGCGCCGAAGAGCGCCCCGGTCTCCGCGACGAGATTCTTGTAGGCCGTCTCCTCCTCGGGCCGCATCGCGAGCGCCGCTTCGCCGTCGGCGGCCATGCGGATGCGGTGCGGGATCGGCTCGTCCTCCAGCGTGATCGTGCGGAAGTGGGCGCCCGCGAGCACCGGCGAGTCGACGAGCGTCGTCAGCGACACCGGCGCGAACGCGATCCCGTCCGGGCCCTCCCGCGCCGCCGACAAGGACGTGCCGTACTTCCAGCCGTCAGGCAGCCTCAGGCTCGCCTCGCAGACGAGATCGTCCGGCGCGACGGACTGCGGGTAGAGGAGGACCTGATTCCAGCTCACGAGCGCGAGCTCGGTCGTGGCCGATGGGCCGGACGTGAACTCCTGCGTCGCCGCCGGCGAGAGGAAGTCGAGCGAGACGTCGACGGCGGCGGCTCCGGCCGGCACGTCGAGGTGGAAGGCGTACATGTCCACTGGATCGCGCTTCCAGCCCAGCGACTTCCCTCCGGCGGAGAACCGCAGCCCGGTCAGGTCGGCGATCGGCCCGGTCGGACTGTGCTCTCCCGGCAGCCACTCGGGATACAGGAGCGTCAGCGGCCCCGCGGCGGCGGGAATCCGGAGCTTCGCGTGGAAAACGCGGCGCGGCGCTTCGCGCGCGTCCACGTTGACGGACATGGCCGGCTTGGCCGGCTGGCCGGCGAGGCGCGCGGCGCCGAGAAAAAGCGCGAGGCCGGCCGCCGACGCGGGGCGTCGAATCGTCATGTCGTTTTCTCCGGCGCGGAGCTTAACCTAGGGTCCTCATGCCTCGGGTCCTGCTGCTCCTGCCGACGACGACGTACCGGGCGCACGATTTCCTCGAGGCGGCCGCGAAGCTGCGCCTCGAGGTCACCGTGGGAACGGAGGAGTCGAGCGCGCTCGAAGGCGTCCATCCGGAAGGTCTCCTGACGCTCGATTTCCGCGATCCGGCGGCCTGCGCCCGACGCGTCGAAGAGTTCGCGCGATCGCACCCGGTCGACGCCGCGGTCGGCGTGGACGAAGAGACCTCGGTCGCCGCCGCCGCGATCTCGGCGCGACTCGGGCTGCCTTCGAATCCTCCCGGCGCCGCGGTGGCCGCCTGGCACAAAGGCACGTTGCGGCGCCGCCTCGCCGCCGCCGGCGTGCGGCAGCCGCGTTTTCGTCTCTTCTCGCGCGACGAGCCGGTGGAGAGCGCCGCGTCCGAAGCCTCTTACCCTTGCGTTCTCAAGCCGACGTTTCTCTCGGGCAGCCGCGGCGTCGTTCGCGCGGACGGCCCGGCGGAATTCGCGGCCGCCTGGGACCGGATCGGACGGATCCTGGATCGGCCCGACGTCGCGCGCCGCGGCGGCAAGCTCTGCCGCGAGATCCTCGCCGAAGACTTCGTGCCGGGAAGAGAGCTCTCGCTCGAAGGTCTCCTCGAGGGCGGCGCACTCTCCGTCCTCGCGCTCTTCGACAAGCCCGATCCGCTCGACGGACCGTTCTTCGAGGAGACGATCTACGTCACGCCGTCCCGGCGGCCCGCGGAGGAACAGGCGGCGATCCGCCGCCTCGTCGCCGATGGAGCGCGGGCGCTCGGCCTGTCGCACGGCCCCGTGCACGCCGAGGTGCGATGGGGCCCGTCCGGGCCGTGCCTGATCGAGATCGCCGCACGTTCGATCGGAGGGCTCTGCTCGCGGACGCTCGTTTTCGGCACCGGGAGGACGCTCGAGGAGATCATCCTGACGAGCGCGCTCCGGCTCCCGGTCGAGACGCTGGAGCGCGAGCGGGCCGCGGCCGGAGTCCTCATGATCCCGATCCCGAAAGCGGGAGTTCTCGAGTCCGTGCGGGGTCTCGAACGGGCGAAAGAGGTTCCGGGGATTGTGGACGCCGTCGTATCGGCGCACGTCGGACAGCGACTCGTGCCATTGCCGGAAGGATCGCGCTATCTCGGTTTCGTGTTCAGCCGCGCCGCGACGCCGGAAGAGGCCGAGGCCGCGCTGCGCGAGGCGCACCGGCGCCTGGAGTTCCGCATCGCCGGAGCCGCTTATTTGGCGGGGGAGTAGTAAGGGTTGCGGCCCGACGCGTGGTCGGTCGTGTCGAGGATCTCGCCGACGGAGGGCGCGAGATCGCGGATCGCGCGCTCGATGCCCTGCTTCAACGTGACGTCGGCGGCGCCGCAGCCCTGGCAGCCGCCGCCCAGGCGCAGATACACGTTGTTCTGCCGGACGTCGATCAACTCCACCCAGCCGCCGTGCTGCGCCACGGCGGGATTGATCTCGCGCTCGAAAAGGTCGTGGATCGCCCACTTGAGGTCGCCCTCGGAGGGCAGGCTCTCGAAGTATTCGGGCGCCACGGCGGGCGCTCCCGATCGCGCGTGCTTCCGGATCACGTTTCCGATGCCGAGCGCCGGCCAGTCCACGGCGTGGGCCGCCGTGACCGTGACGACGTTGTCGGCGATGAGCGCCGCCGCGATGCCCGGAATCGCCAGGAGATCCGCGGCGAGCGGGGAATGGCGCACCGCCTCGCCGCGGTCCTGGAAGTGCGCGGAACGGTCCGGCAGCACCGGCCGATCCACGACGAATCGGCAGCGGTCGCCGGAAGCGGCCGGCTCGCCGGTGATCTTGATGTCGTCGGTCACGTTTTCGAGTATAGCCCCGCGTTGACGGCCTTTCGCGCCCTCGCAGATAATCGACCGGATGAGCGAAAAGATCACACGCAAGGACTTGAAGCGAAACGATCTGGTCGAGACGGTCGGCCGGACCGTCGACTACGTCACCTCCCACCGCCGCGGCGTCGGCGAAGGCGTCGCCGTCGCCGCCGGGATTGCGCTCCTCGTCGGAGGATTCTTCCTGGTCAAGACGTATCGCGAGGCGCGGGCCGGCCGCGAGCTTTCGGCGGGTCTCGCCGCCTTCGACGCGCCGCTTGCGGGAGAACCAGGCGGCGCATCGGCGCCGCTGTCCTTCCCGTCGGCCGCCGCCCGGGACGCCGCCGCCGCCGAGCACCTGCGCAAGGCGGCCTCGTACGGCGGGACAACTCCGGCCCGCGCGGCGTCGGTGATCCTCGCCGCCCGGGACGCGAAAGCGACCGCCGCCGACTCGTTCGAGCGCGCCGCCCGCGACGGACGCTTCGAGATCGCCGCCGCGGCCGAGATCGACGCCGCGCGCCTGCTGGCGTCGCAGGGCAAGGTCACGGAGGCCGTCGAGCGGCTGAAGCGCGCCGTCGAGTCGCCGGACGCGTCGATGCCGAAGGACGCCCTCCTCTTCGCTCTCGCGCAGATCTACGAGGGAAGCGGCGCCTCTTCGGACGCGCGATCCGTCTACCAGCGCATCGTCAACGACTACCCGAATTCGCCGTACCGCGCGGACGCTCGACAGAAACTTCCGAACGGGTAGAGACAGAAAGCCGACCGCCGGCGGCCTCCGTCCGATGAGCCTTCCCCTTCGGACCGTCGCGCGGCTCGTGATTCTCGACGCGAACGGCGCGGTCCTTCTGCTCCGCTACGAGGACGACCGTCCGGGTCGTCCGGCCTCCTTCTGGACGGCGCCGGGGGGAGCGCTCGAGCCGGGCGAGACCCACCGCGCCGCGGCGGCTCGCGAGCTCCGGGAAGAGACCGGGCTCGCCTGCGAGATCGGCCCGGACCTGTGGGAGTGCGCGTTCGAGTTCGACCACGGCGACGGCGCCGGCTTGGTGCGTCAGGTGGAGCGGTACTTCCTCGTTCGGGTGGACGCCGCGGCTCCGGCCGTCGCCGACTCCTCCGGCGAGGACATCCGCGAGCATCGCTGGTGGCCGCTCGAGAGCCTGCGGGCGACTTCGAACACCCTCCTGCCGGAAGACCTCGCGGACCTCCTGACGGCCCGCTTTGCGGCGCCGGAGGCCCGCTCTCGATGAGCCGGCGCGTCGTCGTCATCGTGTGCGACGGACTGGGGGTCGGCGCGGCGCCCGACGCGGCGGCCT
>DATBFU010000083.1:0-31980 GCA_036558325.1 Thermoanaerobaculia bacterium
AGCGCCGCGGCGCTCGCGCTCGCTCTCGGGCTCCAGCTCCTCGCGGGCGAGCCCGCGATCTCGCTCCTGACGATCCTCTTCTGTCTCGCCGCCGGGCTCGCCGCCGCTCTCCGGGCGCGGCGCGCCATCCCGCTCGCGGCACGCCTCCTCGGCGCCGCGGCCGCCGGGGGCGGAGCAGTCCTCGTCGCGTCGCCGCTCCTCGTCCCGCTCGCGCGAATTCTCCCGCTGACCTACCGCGGCCAACACCTCTACTCCGAGCGCGCCTTCGGCGCATCGCCGTTCGCCGCGTGGCGGTTCGTGGAATGGCTCTTCCCGCACTTTTCGGGAGATCCCGGCGCGCTCGGCGCCGGGGGCCACTGGCAGTTCGCGCTCCATCCGGGCGACCTCGTGTACCTCTGGTGCGTCACGTTCGGGCTGATTCCTCTTCTGCTCGTCCTGATGGCCGGTTCGTCCCAAGACTTCTGGCGGCCGGCGACGATCGGGCTCGCGGCCGGCGGGCTCGGCGCGCTGCTCCTGTCCTTCGGCGCGGCGCTCCCCTTCTGGCGCGCGCTCGCCGGCCTCGATCTCGCGCGGCGCCTGCGCTATCCGATCAAGTTTTATCTCCTCACGACGCTCGCCGTCGCGCTCCTGGCCGGATTCGCGGCGGATCGCCTGACCGGCCGGCGGCCGCGCCGCCGCGAGGTGTCGTTGCTCCTCGCGGCCGCTCTCGTCTTCGTCGCGGGCCTCGCGGTCTCGCGCGAGGGAGGCCTCCTCGAGCGGGGCGTCACCCCGCTCCTCGCCGGACTCGCCCTCCCGCCGGCCGCGCTCCTGCCGGCGATCCGCCGCGCCTTCGCGCTCGACGCGCTCACCGGGCTCGCGACGGCCGCGGTGCTCGCCGCCGTCCTCCCGACGCGGCGGGCGACGGCGTCGGGCTACCTTCTCGGCTTCGCCGTGCTCCTTTTTGCCCTGCCGTGGGGCCTGCCGCTCTTCGTATCCGCCGACGAGCGCGACCTCGAACGGCCGCCGGCCCTGGCCGGCCATCTGTCCTCGCCGGGCCGGCTCTTCGTGTCCGCACGCCTTCCCGAGTTCAACGTGCTCGCGACCGGGAGCGCTCATCCCGATCTCATCCCGCGCGTCTCGCGTCTCGCCCGCGTGCAGATCGAAGAGCTCATCCCCGGCACGGGCGAGCCTTTCGGCGTGCAATACCTCTTCGACGCCGACCCCGACGGCTCGTACGGATGGTTCAACCGCCTCGCGAGCGAGGCCCTCTCCGCCTCGACCCCCGAGGAGCGCACGCGTCTCCTGCGCGCGTTCTCCGGACGCTGGGTCCTGGCAGAAGAGGGAGAGTCCTACCCGGGCACCCGGTTCGTCACCGGTCTGACCGTGGCGGGGCGGCGCCTCGTGCTCTCGGAGATCGAGCGCCCCGTCGCGCCGCTGCGCTGGGCCGGGCGCGCCCTCCGGCGAAAGCTCTTGTCCGGCGTGCTCGATCGTCTGCGCCGCGACGGGTTCGATCCGGAGACGGAGGTGATCCTTCCGGGACCGGCGGACCGGGAAGGCGAAGGCGACTCCCGCGCGCGGCTCGCGGGCGCGCGCGTCGAGAGCGATCGGGCCTCGGTCCGCGTCGAGGCGGACGGCCCCGGCTACGTGGTCCTCTCGCGCACCTGGTTCCCGGCGTGGAAAGCGCGCGTCGACGGCCGCGAGGCCCCGGTGCTCGTCGCCAACGCGCGCGACCTCGCGGTGGCGGTCCCGGCCGGCACGCACGACGTCGATCTCGCGTGGGACCGCGGACCGTTCGCACGCGGAGTCGGCTTGCAGGCGCTGGCGGTCGCCCTCGCGCTCGCGGCGGCGTTCGTGGTCCGCGACCGCCGATGAGCGCGACGACTCCCGGCGCGCCTTCCCGGGCAACCGCCTTCCGGGAGCCCGCGCTCTGGATCCTCCTCGCCGTCGTCGCCTTGTATTTCGCGCGGCCGCTCTTCGGCGGCACGCTCTTCTTCCGCGACCTGTACCTGCTGTTCGTCCCGCAGCGGGCGCGCCTCGCGAAGCTCGCCGCCGCGGGAGGGCTGCCCCTCTGGGATCCCTTCCTTCACGGGGGGCAACCCTTTCTCGCCGACCCGAACAACTCGGCGCTCTACCCGACGGCCTGGCTCTCCCTCGTCCTGCCCCCCGTCTTCGCCGCAAACGCCGAGATCGCGCTGCACTTTCTCCTCGGGGCGCTCGCGGCGTACCTCCTCGCACGGGACCTCGGGCTCTCCCGCGCCGCGTCCGCCGCCGGCGGCGCCGCCTTCGCGCTCTGCGGCTTCACGCTCTCGCTCGCGAACCTGTTCAACCGCGCGCTCGCGATGCCGTGGCTTCCGTTCCTCCTCTTCTTCTGGCACCGGCATCTCCAGACCCGGCGGCGGCGGTGGCTCGCGGCGGCGGCCGGCGCCGGCGCGCTGCAGGTCCTGACCGGCTCGCCCGAATTTCTGCTGCTCTCGCTCGCGCTCGCTGCCGGATGGGCGCTCTTCTTCCCGTACGGCCCCGCGTCCGGCACGCGCAGCCGGCGACTTTTCGGAGCCTTCCTGCTCGCGCTCGCGGTCGCCGGCCTCGGCGCCGTCCAGATCCTGCCGACGCTTCCCGTGATCGCGGGCTCCGCGCGCGGGCAGCCGCGGACTTTCTCCTCTTTCGCGACGTGGTCGCTCTCGCCACAGCGCCTGCCCGAGCTCGTCGTGCCCGGCTTTTTCGGGCGCACCGACGCGCTCGCTCCCGCGGACTACTGGGGCCACGAGGTCGAGGACCAGCGCTTCCCGCTCTTCCTGAGCGTCTATTTCGGCGCGGGTCTCCTCGCGCTCGCGGCGTGGGCCGCGGCCTCGCGGCGCGAGATGACCCTGCCGGCGCCGCTTCGCCGCTACCTCGGAGGCGCGGCCGCGCTCGCGCTCCTCCTCGCGATGGGGCGGTTCCTGCCGCTTCTGCCCGCGCTCTATCGCGCCGCGCCCTTTCTCGGGCTCTTTCGCCATCCGACGAAGTTCCTCGCCGCCGCGACGCTTCCCCTCGCGCTCCTCGCCGCGCAGGGCGTCGACGACGGATTCGGAGAACGCCCCGCCTCCCGATCGCTCCGCGCGCTGCTCGCGGCGACCGCCGTCGGCCTCGGACTGCTGTGGCTCGCCTTTGCCGGCTCGGGAACGTTCGTCTCCGCGTTCTCGCGGACCTTCTTCCGGTTGCCGGCCTCCACGGCGATGCGCGAGGGTGTCGCGGCCGGCCTTGCGCACGGCGCCCTCGCGACGGCCGCGCTCGCGCTGATGGCCTTCCGTCCGGCGCGGGGAGCCTCGCGGGCGTCCGCCTCGCTGGCGGTCGCGGCGTCCGCTACGCTCGTCCTCGACCTCGCGGCGGCGGGAACCCGCGTCAATCCCGTCGCGCCGCGGGCGCTCCTCGAGGAGACGCCGCCCGCGGCCGATACGGTCCGCGGCCTGCTCGGAGGCGGTCGCCTCTTCCGCGACGAGAACCCTGCCGGCGTCGTCCTTTCGGCTCCCTCCAACGACATCCTCTGGCAGGACGCCTGGAACCGCGAGACGCTCTATGCCTACGTCGGCGCCGCGTTCGACCTGCCGGTCATCTTTCACATCGATTACGACGACCTCGCCGCGCTTCGTCTCGCGCGCCTGACGGAGCGCTTGCGCGGACTGCCTTGGGAGCGGCGTCTCCCGGCGCTCTCCGCCGGCGCGGTCACCGTCGTCGTGACGGCGCAGCGAGTCACGGCGGAGGGCCTCGAGGCCGCCGCGTCGATCCCGAACGCGAGCAATACGCCCTTCCTCGTCTACCGCAACGCGCGCGCCGCGCCCCGCGCCGGGTTCGTGGCGCGATGGGAGTCCGTCGCCTCGCCGGAGGCGGCGCTCGACGCCGTCACTCGGGAGGGCTTCGATCCGCGCGAAACCGCGCTGCTGGAGGGCCCGGCGCCCGCCCCGCCGGCGTCTCCCTGTCCTCCGGCGCCGGTCGCCGTCCGGGAGGCTCGGGCCACGCGCGTCCGCCTCTCCGTCGAGCCGCGCTGCGCGGGCTACCTCGTCTTCGCCGATCCGCGAGTGCCCGGCTGGACCGTGCGCGTGGACGGCGTCGCCGCCGAGACCCGCGCCGCCGACTACGCCTTCGCCGCCGTGCGGCTCGAGCCGGGGGCGCACGAGATCGACCGAACCTATGGAGCGGGCCGAGGCCTGGGCGCCGGCGCCGCGATCTCGGCGGGCACGCTCGTCGTTCTCCTCTTCGTCAAGCCGCGGCGGGCGACGCCTCGGGCCGGCGCCGCGTGAGCGCGCGGATCTCCCAGAGCAGCCAGAGGACCGCCGCCCACCAGGGACCCGACCAGCCCGGCAGATGCGAGAGCTCGACGCCGATCGCGTCGGGCGAGTGGATGAGGAAGAGTGTCACGACGGCCGTATAGACGGCGAACCCGGCCGAGGGATCGAGCGCCCCGAGCGCGATCGGCCAGACGAAGTAGTAGGGCGTGATCCCCGGCAGGAAGACGAGCAGCACGAGAAAGAGCAGAAGGCTCGCGCGGCCGAGCTCGACGCCGCGCCGTGCGAGCCAGAACGCCGCGAGGAGCGCCGCGGCGGCGCAGAGCGCCGGAAGTCCCCAGGTCGGAATCCACGCCAGGCGCCGCAGCGCGTCCACGCCGTAGGGTTCGGAGAGCCCCTGGTATCGAAAGACCTGCGCCAGGACGCGCTCGCGCGAGCTCCAGAACGGCAGAAACGAGGCGAAGAAAACCGCGTACGGCACGAGCGCGGCGGCCAATCGCAGGCGCGGCGACCCGCGGCGCGCGAGGAGCAGCGGGTGGAACCAGGTCACGTGCTTGACGAGCACGGAGGCGGACATCGCCGCGACCGCGCCCGCCTTGCGCGCCGGCTTCCGTTCCATGAGATGGATCGAGAGGATGAGGAACAGGATCGAGATCGCGTCGAACATCCCGCGCAGGCTCGACACGACGACGGAAACGGGATTGGCGAAGAAGAGCGCGGCGGCCCCCCCCGCCCGCGCCGCGCTCGCGCCGCGCCCGCGGGCGATTCGATAGAGGACGGCGGCCGTCGCGACGTCGGCGAGCAAAAGGAGCGACGTGATCGCGCGGGCGAGCGACACGCCGAACGCCCCCCGGGCCCAGTCCAGGCCCGCCACGACGTACGCCCAGACCGGCGAGTAGTTGTAGCGCACGACCTCCCGGTAGAGCGCGCCTCCCCGCCGGACGACCTCGGCCGCCATTCGAAAGGAGACGAGGTCGTAGTTCTCGCGCAGCGACCCGAGGAACGCGATCCGGAGGGCGGCGCCGGCGAGGAGCACGGCAATGGCCACGGCGGACGCCCCGCCCGACGGGCCTTCGCGCCGCGAGCCGCCCGCTGCCGCCGTCGGCGTCACGACGTCTCAGGCCACCCGGTCGCGACCGTGCCGCCGCGCCCGGGAATCTGGACCCGAACGACCTCGCGCGCCGGAACCTCCGCGCGGCGCGCCAGAGCCTCGCCGGCGATGTCTCCGAGCGGCCGAAACTCCGCGCCGGCCGTGCGCCAGTCGTCGAGAATCGCCTCGAAGAGGGACGCCTTCGAGCGCCCTTCGACCTCGGCGTGGATCGTATGGACGTGGGCGCCCTGGCTCGCCCCGGTCTCGACTCCGCTTCCGCCTTCGCCTCCGATCGCCCCGCGGAAGAACTCGCGCTGCGCCGCGTCGGTCGAAAGATGGGGCCACGCGAGCGTCTCGTCGAGCGTCGGGAGCGTCGAGGGGACCTCGAGCGTCGAGAAGGCGGTCCCCCCGGCGGACGGGAAGAACGGCGCGCCGCCGCGCGTGTTCGACGTGTAGAGAAGCTCCCGCTCGGCCTCGACCTCGAGCGACCGGGCGTTCACGGTCCAGCCCGCCGCCGCCGCCGCGCGCGCCGGACGGCCGAAGATCTCGCGATATTTCTCGTGGGCCCGGCTCATCAGCGCGCGCATCGCGTCGGCGCTCATGCGGTCGAGCCCGTCGTGCCAGGCGACGTGGTCCCAGGCGTGCACGCCCGTCTCGTGCCCCGCCGCCGCGACCGCGCGCATGACGCCGGCGCAGCGCGCACCGATCTCCGGCGCCGGCAGAAGCGTCCCGTACAGCACCGTCGGAAAACCGTAGAGCGACGCGGCGCGGCTCCGGAGCATCTTCGCGAGGAAGCCGGGGCGCGTGAAGACGCGGCGGACGGCGACGCCGGAGCGGTCGGGGCCGAAGGTGAAGAAGAACGTCGCGCGGATCCCGCGGCGGGAAAAGATGTCGAGGAGGCGCGGGACCCCGTCGCGGGTGCCGACGTACGTGTCGCAGTCGACCTTGAGGGCGATGCGCGTCAGGCCGCTCCGCCTCTCAGGAAAGCGCCTCCCGCTTCGAGAGATAGAAGTCCACCGTCAGGCGGATGGCTTCGTCGAGCCCGATCTTCGGCTCCCAGCCGAGCGCCGTGCGCGCGCGTCGGATCGAGGGCACGCGCGTCAGGATGTCCTGGTAGCCGTCGCCGTAGTAGTCGCGCGAAGAGACCTCGATGAGGCGCGTCTCGAGCGCGCGCGCGCCGAACGCCGGATGCGACGCAACGGCCGCGACGAGCCTCTCGGCGAGCTCGCGCACCGAGATGTCGTTGGACGGGTTGCCGATGTTGAAGATGCCGCCGTCGGCCGCCCCTTTGCGGTTCTCGAGGATCTTCATCAGGCAGTCGATGCCGTCGGAGATGTACGTGAAGGAGCGCCGCTGCGAGCCGCCGTCCACGAGCTTGATCGGCTCGCCGTAGAGGACGTTGTGCAGGAACTGCGTGAGGACGCGGCTCGAGCCCTCTTTGGGCGAATCCACGTCGTCCAGGTGGGGTCCGATCCAGTTGAACGGGCGGAAGAGCGTGAAACGCAGGCCCTCGGCCTCTCCGTACGCCCAGATGACGCGGTCGAGAAGCTGCTTCGAGCAGGAGTAGATCCAGCGCTGCTTCTGGATCGGGCCGTAGACGAGCGTCGAGGTGCCCTCGTCGAACTCGGCGTCGGGGCACATCCCGTAGACCTCGGACGTGGACGGGAAGACGACGCGCTTTCGGTAGCGCACGGCCTGCTTGACGATCCGCAGATTCTCCTCGAAGTCGAGCTCGAAGACGTTCAACGGCTGGCGCACGTAGGCCGTCGGCGTCGCGATGGCGACGAGCGGCAGAACGACGTCGCACTTCTTGATCTGGTATTCGATCCACTCCTTGTTGATCGAGATGTCGCCCTCGAGATACGTGAAGCGCTCGTGTCCGAGGAACGGCGCGATCTTCTCGCTCGCGATGTCCAGACCCGAGACGAGCCAGTCCGTCGTGTTGAGGATGCGCTCCGTCAGCGCATTGCCGATGAAGCCGTTGACGCCCAGGATGAGAACCCTCACGGCGACACCGCCTGCGCCGTGAAGTGCCGGGCGTCGATCTCGTTCTGCCCGTCGCGCTGGATGCGGAGGACTTCGACGTACCGGTCGTCGCCGCAGGCGACGTAGAGGCGTCCCTGCTCGGAGCGCACCTGCCCCGGAAAGTTGTCGTGCGCGCCGAGGTGCGGCAGGCGCGTCCGCCAGATCAGCGTCCTGCCGCCGAAGACGTCCGTGAAGGCGCCCGGATACGGATGCGTCACGGCGCGCACGAGATCGTGGACCTGCTGCGCGGACCGCGTCCAGTCGACCCGTCCGTCTTCGGGCTTGCGGCGGCCGAAGGTCGTGGCCTGCTTCTCGTCCTGCGGCCGGCGCGGCGCCGTGCCGGCCGCGAGCTGCGCGAGCCGCCGCTCGAGGAGGTGAATGCCCGCCTGCGTGACGCGCTTCTGGACCTCGAAGGCCGTGTCGTCGGGCCCGATCGGGACGGCTTCCTGGTCCACGATGTCGCCCGCGTCCGCCCGGCGCGCCATGGCGTGCAGCGTGGCTCCCGTCTCCGTCTCGCCGTTTGCGACGGCCCAGTTGACCGGCGCGCGGCCGCGGTACTTCGGAAGGAGCGAGCCGTGGAGGTTGTAGGCGCCCCGGCGCGGGACGGCGAGGATTTCGTCGGGAAGCAGATGGCGGAAGTAGAAGGAGAAGAGCAGGTCCGGCGCCGCGGCCCGGACCCGCGCCGCGAGCGCCGTATCCGGAACGTCGGCGAGCGCCGGCTCGAGCCCGCGCGAGCGCGCGAGCTCCGCCACGCTCGGAAACCAGATCGACTCCCCCGGCGCGTCGGCGTGCGTCACGACGAGCACGACGTTCTCGCCGCGATCGAGCAGCCACTTCAGGCACTCGTGACCGGTCTCCGAATAGGCGAAGACGGCGATGCGCGTCACCGCGACGACGCCTCCCGCGCGCGGGGCGATTCCGGACGCGGCGCCTCGGCGCGTAGCCCGTAGACGCGGCGCACGCGGAAGCGCGGCCGGCCGCGCACCTGCTGATAGATCCGGCCCACGTACTCGCCGACGATGCCGAGCCCCGCCATCGCGATGCCGAGCAGCGTGAAGAGGATTGCGAACAGCGTGAACACGCCCTCCACCTCCGCTCCCACGATGAGCCGCCGGACGAGCAGGAAGACGCCGAAGGCGATGCCGCCCAAAGCGACGAGCGTGCCGAAGAAGCCGAACGCCTGAAGGGGCACGATCGAGAAGCCGGTCATGAGGTCGAAATTCAGGCGGATGAGCCGATAGAGCGAGTACGCCGAAGTCCCCGCCTGCCGCGGCGCGTGCGCGACCTCGACCTCGGTCGGGCGGCGGGCGAAGCTCTGCGCGAGCGCCGGAATGAAGGTCGAGGCCTCGTCGCAGTCGTTGATCTCGTCGACGACGGGCCGCGCGTAGGCGCGCAGCATGCAGCCGAAGTCCGTCAGCCGGAGGCGCGTGATCGCGACCGTGATGCGGTTCACGACCGCCGAGGCATATCGCCGGAACGCCGAGTCCTGCCGGCCCTGGCGCACGCCGCCCACCACGTCGTGGCCCTCGGCGATCTTTCCGAGAAGCTTCGAGATCTCCTCGGGGGGATTCTGCAGGTCGGCGTCGAGCGTCACGACCACGTCGCCGGTGACGTCGCGGAAGGCCGCGAGGATGGCCTGGTGCTGCCCGAAGTTGTGCGAGAGCTCGAGGACGCGGATCCGGTCGGGGTGACGGCGCGCCCACTCCCTCAGGATCGCGAGCGAGCCGTCGCGGCTGCCGTCGTCGACGAAGAGGATCTCGTACGGGTCGCCCGTCGCGTCGAGCGCGGCGAACAGCCGCGGCAGGAGCGCCGGCAGGTTGCCCTCCTCGTTGTACACGGGCACGACCACCGAGACCTTCATCGCGCGAACTCCCCGAGCACTTCTCCCACCGCCGCGACCACGTCGTCCTGGTCGGACTCCGCCATTCCCGGGAAGAGCGGCAGCGAGACGATGCGCTCCGAGACATAGTGCGCCTCGGGAAAATCCTCCGGCCGCCAGCCGTATCCCGATGCATAGTACGAGAATTCGTGCGCGGCGGTGTAGTGGAGCCCCGTCCCGATATTGCGCTTCTTCAGCTCCTCCATGAACCGGTCCCGGTCGATCGCCAGGCGATCCACGTCCACGAGCGGCGTGTAGAGGTGCCACGCATGGCGCACGGGGTACGCGACGCGCTGCGGAAGGATGAGGCCCACGCGGCCCGCGAGCGCCGCGTCGTACCTCGCGGCCATGCGCTCGCGCTCGGAGAGGAATCCGTCGAGACGCCGGAGCTGGTGGAGGCCGAGCGCGGCCTGGATGTCCATCATGTTGTACTTGAAGCCCGGCACCGCGACGTCGTAGCGCGGGCTGCCGGACTTCGCGAAACGCTTCCAGGACTCGCGATCCATGCCGTGGAACTTCAGGAGCGAGGCCTTCTCGAAGACGGCCTCGTCCTCCGTCACGACCATCCCGCCCTCTCCGGTCGTCATGTTCTTGTTGGGGTGGAAGGAGAACACCGACGTCGTCGGGAAGGAGCCGATGCGCCGGCCCTTGTACTCGGCGCCGACGGCGTGTGCCGCGTCTTCGAGCACCGCGATGCCGCGCGCGGCGGCGAGCTCGAGGATCGGATCGAGGTCCGCCGGCTGGCCGACGAAGTGGACGGGCAGGATGACCTTCGTGCGCGGCGTCAGACGCTTCTCGATCTCCTCCACCCGGACGTTCAAGGTCGCCGCGTCGATGTCGGCGAGCACCGGCCGGGCGCCGCAGTGGACGATCGTATTGAGCGTCGCGACGAACGTCATCGGCGTCGTCACGACCTCGTCTCCGGGCCCCACCCCGAGGGCCAGGAGCGCGACGTGCAGGCCGGCCGTCGCCGAGGACACCGGCACCGCGTAGCGCCCGCCGACGTACTCCGAGAACGCCGCGGCGAAACGCTCGACCTTCGGTCCCGTGGTGATCCAGCCGGAGGCGAGCGTGTCGGAGAGCTCCTGGATCTCCTCGGGACCGATGGACGGACGGGCGAACGGCAGAAACGTCTCTCGCATCGGGAGTTCGGGCGGCAGTTTATCGCCGGCGGCGGACGGCGCCCTTCGGCCGGCGCCGTGGCGGCGCAGCGTTTTCGTCCTTCAGCGCTTCCAGCGCACGCCGCCCTCGGCGCTCCAACGGCGCGGCGGGCTCCAGACGCCGAGCGTGGGTGGTCCGCCGGTCACCTCGAAGCGCAGCACGTCGCGACGGGAGTCGTAGGGCGCGCCGTCCGCGGCGTGGACGGCCGCGTCGAGGCTGTAGAGGCCCGGCGCGAGCGCGACGGCCGGAAGCTCGAGACGCACGCGTCCCGCGCCCGACAGCGCTTCGGGGGCGATCCCGTCGCCGAGCGTATTGACGCCGAGCACCGGCGCGCCCGCGACGGTCGCGATCGCGACGCCGAAGACGAAATCCGTGACCGGCTCCTCCGCCGAGACCTCGATCTCCACGCTGGCGGCCTCCCCGGATCGGAGGCGTCGCGTCTCGCGGCCCGACGCGTCGCAGAGGCGTACGGCCTCGAGCCGCGCGCGGCCCGATCCGATCCGCCCGTCCGACGGGAGCGCGCCGACGCCGACGCCCGCGAGACGCTCTTCGGATTCCGCGCGGGCGACGTGCTCCCGGTAGCGCGCGACCGTCTCGGCCGCGGCGCCGTCGGCCGAGATGCGCCCGCGGTCGAGCCAGACCGCGCGTCGGCAGCGCGCCGAGACGAGCGCCAGGTCGTGCGAGACGAAGACGAGCGTCTTGCCGTCCCGCTCGAACTCGGAAAATTTCTCGAGACACTTGTGCGCGAACGCCTCGTCGCCGACGGCGAGGACCTCGTCGACGAGGAGCACGTCGGGATCGCTGTGCGCCGCGACCGCAAAGCCGAGGCGCACGGCCATGCCGGAGGAGTACGTCTTGACCGGGGCGTCCAGGAACTCCTGGATTCCCGCGAAACGCACGATCTCCGGAAGCCGGGCGGCGATCTCCCGCTTCGAGAGGCCGAGGAGGAGGCCCGCGACCTCGATGTTTTCCCGCCCGGAGATCTCGGGGTGGAATCCCGCGCCGAGCTCGAGGAGCGCGGCGAGCCGTCCGGAGACCCGAACCTGGCCCGAGGTCGGCCGCAGGATGCCCGCCAGGAGCTTCAGGAGCGTCGACTTGCCGGAGCCGTTCGCCCCGACGACGCCGAGCGTCTCGCCGGCCGTGACGCGCAGGGTCACATCCGTCAGCGCCGCCACCGCGCCGTCCTCCGTCCGCGCACCGCCCGCCGCGCCCGCGGAAACGATCGCGGACTTGATCGTCCCGCCGGCGCCGCGGCGGCGATGCCGCCGGTACAGCTTGGTGACGCGCTCGACGGCGATGGCGACGGGACGGGCTTCCGCCATCAGGCCTCCTCGGCGATCGCGTCGCGAAGGCGCTCGAAGACGGCGCCGCCGACGAGAAGGCTCGCCGCCGTCACGAGCGCCATCGCCCGCCAGTCGGCTGCCCGCACCGGACGGAAGAAGAAGACGGTGTCGTGGATCCCGTTGAAGAACGGCGCGAACGGATTCGCGTACAGGATCCCGCGGAACCGCTCGGGCACCGCGTCCGCCGGGTAGAGGACGGGCGTGACGAAGAACGCCAGCGTCAGGAGATTGGCGACGATGTCGCGCACGTCGCCGAAACGGACGGAGAGCGCCGAGATCGCGAGCGCCATGCCGAACACGGTGAGGACGAGCAGCAGCAGCACGAGAGGAAAAGCCAGCACGGACGCGCTCGCCCGAACGCTCCCGCGCGCCGCCGCATAGATCGTCGCCGCCGCGAGAACGGGAACAGCGAGCAGGAGGTGCGTGAACCGCGCCGCGACCGCCACCGCCGGGAAGACCTCCGGCGCGACGGTCGTCTTGCGCAGGAGCGGTCCGTTGTTGCGAAACGTCTCCGCGGAGTCCGCGAGCGCCGCCGAGACGAATCCCCAGACGAGCACGCCGGCGAAGAGGAAGAGCGCATAGGGCCGCACGTCCGCGCGCGGGGCGAAGACGAACCGGAAGATGACGGCATACACGGCGAGAAGGAGGAGCGGATTGACGAAGGACCAGAGGAAGCCCAGAGCGCCGCCGCGGTAGCGCGCGGAGAGCTCGCGGCGGGTCAGCGCCGCCACGAGGGCGCGTCGCGAAAAGGCGCGGGCGATCGGCTGCAGCATTCGCAATCGGGCGCCCGGCTCCGCAGCACGGGCGCGCGGTATTCTCGCATCGTGGCGGAGCGCGCTCTTCCGGAACCTTCCGCCGCCCCCGCTCCCGGCATCCGGTGCCGGGCCCTCCGCAAGGTCTACGAGGGGCCGCTGCCCGTCGTCGCTCTCGACGGCATCGATCTCGACGTCGCCCCGGGGGAGTTCGTCGCGGTCGTCGGGCCGTCGGGATGCGGCAAGTCGACGTTGCTGCACTTGCTCGCCGCGATCGACCGGCCGACGTCGGGGGAGGTCGTCGTGGGAGGGCGCGACCTCGCCGCCCTGCCCGAGTCCGAACGCACGCTCTATCGCCGGCGCGACGTCGGTCTGGTCTTCCAGTTCTTCAATCTCCTCCCCCACCTCGACGTGGCGGAGAACGTCGAGCTTCCGCGCCGCCTCGACGGGCGGCCGGACGCGGCGGAGAGGGCGCGAGAGTTGCTCGCCCGGGTCGGGCTGGCCCACCGCGCGGCCGCGCATCCTTACGAGCTCTCCGGCGGCGAGATGCAGCGGGTCGCGATCGCGCGCGCCCTCGTCACGGGGGCGCGGCTGCTCCTCGCCGACGAGCCGACGGGCAACCTGGACAGCCGCAACGGCGAGCAGGTCCTCGACCGGCTCGAGGAGGTCCGCCGCGAGCGCGGGGTGACGCTCGTCCTCGCGACGCACTCGGACGGCGCGGCGCGCCGGGCCGACCGGGTCGTCGAGCTTCGGGACGGCCGTCTCTATCGCGGCGCGGGCGCGTAGAACGAGACGTTGCGTACGTTCTCGTCGATCGAGAGGCGGTTCGCGATCGACGGGAAGGCGCGCTGGCCGCACTCGAGCCGTTCGCAGAGCCGGCACGTCACGCCGATCGGCACCGTCGCCTCCGGGCTCTCGAGATCCACGCCGTCGGCGTAGACGAGGCGGCGCGCGTGGCGCACGTCGCAGCCGAGCTCGATCGCGAGCAGCGTGTGCGGCGAACCGTAGCCGGCGCGGGCCTTGCGGATGGTGCGCGCCACCGAGAAGTACGTCGTGCCGTCCGGCATCCGGGAGACCTGCGTGCGCACGGTCTGCGGCGTCATGAACGCCTTATGGACGTTCCAGCGCGGACACGCGCCGGAGAAGCGCGCGAAACGGATGCCGGAGGCGGAGAAGCGCTTCGAGATGTTGCCCGCGATGTCCACGCGGATGAGATGGAAGGGAACGCCCTCCTGCCCCGGGCGCTGCAGCGTCGTCAGCCGGTGGCAGACCTGCTCGAAGCTCGTCCGGAAGCGGTGGCCGAGCAGCTCGACGTCGTACCGGACCGCCTCCGCCGACTCGCGGAAGCGCTCGTAGGGCATGAGCACGGCGCCGGCGAAATAGTTCGCGAGCGCCACGCGGCAGAGCGTCACCGAATCGGCCGTCGTCAGATGCGACGAGCGCACGATGTCCTCGAAGACGGGCGCGAGCGTCAGCAGCCCGATCTGGTGGGCGAGCTGGAAATTGCGGCTGCGCGGCGGAAGCACTTCCGACACGTAGAGCCGCCGGTCGTCCGGATCGAAGCGCCGAACCGCCGTCGGATCGCTCTCGACGGTCGTGATGACGACGTCGATGCCGTGCGCGCCCTTGAGGTGCGCAACGAACCCGGCGTAGAGATCCGCGGGATCGAGGCGCGCGTCGCGCGTCAGCGATTCGGCGGCCGCCTCGAGGGCCGGAAAGTGGTTGTGGTTTCGCTGGATGACGTCCGAGACCTCCTCCGAGGGCAGATGCAGGCGGTCGAGCTCCGCGACGTCGATCCCCTCCTCGAGCCTCTCGGCGAGCGCCCGCGCCGAATCCCGCGCGCTCTGATAAGCGCGATAGAGCGCGAGCACGGCGCGCCCGGCGGCCGCGTTTCCAGCCATCTCGCGGACGTCGGCGGCGAGGAGCTCGTGCTCCTCGAAGAGCGGATCGCCGAACGCCTCCTGCAGGTCGGCGGCGAGCCGGCCCTCGTCGTCGCCTCCGAAAGAGTCGAGATCCAGATGGAAGAGCTGCGCGAGCCTGAGAAGGAGCGGCGCCGTCAGCGGCCGCCGGTCGTGCTCGATCAGATTCAGGTAGCTCGCGGAGATCCCGAGCTTCTCGGCGAGGTCCGCCTGCGTCAGCTTCTGGCGCCGGCGCAGCGCGCGGACCTTCGATCCCAGCCTCGCGGGCGCCGTCATTCAATGAACGTAATGCATTTCACAACTTTGCAAACGGATCATTACATCGTGTTACATCCTAACACTTTGATTATACGATATTTATTGACTTCAGGTCTCGAAAGAAAGACATTGACAACCCCCGATGACGACAACGCTGACCGTTCGCGCCGAGACCGAAGCCGCGATCTCCGGCCTGGAGGTGTTCGGTCCGGAGGTCGCGCAATCCGACCGGGTCCTGACCCGTGAAGCCCTCGCATTTCTCCTCGGGCTCGCCCGGGCCTTCGAGGCGCGCCGACAGGATCTCCTCGCGCGCCGCCGCGACGTGCAGGGCCGCCTCGACGCCGGCGCGCTGCCGGACTTCCTGCCGGAGACGGCGGAGCTCCGCGCCGCCGACTGGAACGTGGCCGCGCCGCCGGCCGATCTTCTGGACCGCCGCGTCGAGATCACGGGGCCCACCGACCGAAAGATGGTCATCAACGCGCTCAACTCCGGCGCGAACGTCTTCATGGCGGACTTCGAGGACTCGAACTCCCCCACCTGGGCGAACCTCGTGGCCGGCCAGGCGAACCTGATCGACGCCGTCGAAGGAACGATCGCGTTCGTCGCCCCGGAGACGGGTAAACGGTACCGCCTCGCGGAGCGCGTGGCGACGCTCATGGTGCGTCCGCGCGGCTGGCACCTTCCCGAGAAGCACGTGCGCTTGGACGGACGGCCCGTGTCGGCGTCGCTCTTCGACTTCGCGCTCTTCTTCTTCCACAACGCGCGGCGCCTCCTCGGGAAGGGAACCGGACCCTACTTCTACCTGCCGAAGATGGAGAGCCATCTGGAGGCGCGCCTCTGGAACGACGTCTTCGTCGCCGCGCAGGAGACCCTGGGAATCCCCCGCGGAACGATCCGCGCGACGGTCCTCGTCGAGACTCTGCCGGCGGCCTTCGAGATGGACGAGATCCTCTGGGAGCTGCGGGAGCATTCGGCGGGATTGAACTGCGGGCGCTGGGACTACATCTTCAGCTTTCTCAAGAAGCTCCGCGCGCGGCCGGAGTCGCTGTTGCCGGACCGGGGCCGCGTGACGATGGACCGGCATTTCCTGCGTTCGTACTCCGAGCTCCTCATCCGGACCTGCCACCGCCGCGGCATCCACGCGATGGGCGGCATGGCGGCGCAGATCCCGATCAAGGACGACCCGATGGCGCACCACGCCGCGATCGAGAAAGTCGTCGCCGACAAGAAACGCGAGGCGGCGGCCGGACACGACGGCACCTGGGTCGCGCACCCGGGGCTCGTCGCAACGGCGATGGGCGTCTTCGACGAAGCGATGCCGGGACCCCACCAGATCGCGAGGCTCCGAGAGGACGTCGCCGTCTCGGCTTCGGACCTTCTCGCCGTGCCGGAGGGCCCGATCACCGAGGCCGGACTGCGCCACAACGTCAACGTCGGCATCCGCTATCTCGCCGCCTGGCTCACCGGCTCCGGGTGCGTGCCGCTCGACCACCTGATGGAAGACGCCGCGACCGCCGAGATCTCGCGCGCGCAGGTCTGGCAATGGATCCGCCACGGCGCGCGGCTCGAGGACGGCGTGCGGGTGACGCGCGAGCTCTACCGCGAGATCCGGCGCGACGAGACGAAATCTCTCGAGAAGCGGCTCGGCCGGCCGGCCTGGAAGGCAGGCCGCTACGAGCTCGCGGCCTCACTCTTCGACCGCCTGATCGAAGCCGAAGACTTCGAGGACTTCCTGACGCTGCCCGCCTATGACGAGCTCTTGAAACTCGAGACGTCCAACGCCTGAGACACACGAGGAGAGGAGACGAGCCATGCAGCCCAAGGACACCCGCCGGATTCGCGAGGAGTGGAACGAGAACGCGCGCTGGGACGGGATCTGCCGGCCGTACGCCGCCGAGGACGTCGCGCGCCTGCGCGGCTCGATCGAGGTCCGCCACACCTTCGCCGAGATGGGAGCGCACCGCCTCTGGTACCTCCTGCACACGGAGGAGTTCGTCGCCGCGCTCGGCGCGATGACCGGCAACCAGGCGATGCAGCAGGTCAAAGCGGGGCTGAAGGCGATCTACCTCTCGGGCTGGCAGGTCGCGGCCGACGCGAACCTGTCCGGCCACATGTACCCGGATCAGAGCCTCTATCCCGTCAACTCCGTCCCCGAAGTCGTGCGGCGGATCAACCGGGCGCTCCAGCGGGCCGATCAGATTCACCACGCCGAGGGAAAGAACGGCGTGTACTGGTTCGCGCCGATCGTCGCGGACGCCGAGGCCGGTTTCGGCGGCCCTTTGAACGCGTTCGAGCTCATGAAGGCGATGATCGAGGCCGGCGCCGCGGCCGTGCACTTTGAAGACCAGCTCGCTTCCGAGAAGAAGTGCGGACACATGGGCGGGAAGGTCCTCCTGCCGACGGCCGCCTTCATTCGCACGCTCGTCGCCGCGCGGCTGGCGGCGGACGTCTCCGACACGCCGACGCTCCTCGTCGCGCGCACCGACGC
Organism: Thermoanaerobaculia bacterium; assembly: GCA_036558325.1. Classification (GTDB taxonomy): domain Bacteria; phylum Acidobacteriota; class Thermoanaerobaculia; order UBA5066; family Gp7-AA6; genus DATBFU01. The sequence goes on from DATBFU010000083.1 coordinate 17,154, forward strand.
GAACAGCGCGCAGCTCCTGACGAGCGACGTGGACGAGCGGGACCAGCCGTTCCTGACCGGCGAACGGACACCGGAGGGCTTCTTCCGCATCCGGGGCGGGCTCGACATGGCCATCGCGCGCGGCCTCGCGTACGCGCCGTACGCGGACCTTCTCTGGTGCGAGACCTCGACGCCCGACCTGGACGAGGCGCGGCGGTTCGCGGCGGCGATTCACGCGCGCTTCCCGGGCAAGCTCCTCGCCTACAACTGCTCGCCGTCGTTCAACTGGAAGAAGAAGCTCGATCCCGAGACGATCCGGCGTTTTCAGGACGAGCTCGCCCGCATGGGCTACAAGTTCCAGTTCGTGACGCTCGCCGGCTTCCACGCCTTGAACCACGGGATGTTCGAGCTCGCGCGCGCCTACAAGGAGGAAGGCATGGCGGCGTACTCGCGCCTCCAGGAGGCCGAGTTCTTGAGCGAGGCGCGCGGCTACTCGGCGACGCGGCATCAGCGCGAGGTCGGCACGGGCTATTTCGACGACGTCGGTTCGGTCATCGCGGGCGGCCGGACCTCCACCGCGGCGCTTCGGGGGTCGACGGAGGAGGCGCAGTTCTCGTCGCCGTAGCTTGCTCGCGAAGCCGGCAGCCGCCGATCTCATGAGGAGCTAGGCACCTTCATCGGAGCGGCGGCTGCCACCGGCTCCCGCATGTCAGACTCTGGCTGTGGCGGGTCTGTCCACGGTGTTTCGCGCTCTCGTGCTGGGGCCGGCGCGGCGGCATCCGCTGCGCGTCGTTCTCCCGGTCCTGGGCGTCGCCGTCGGCGTCGCGGCGGTGGCGGCGATCGGGCGCGCCAACGCCAGCGTGACCGAGTCGTTTCGCGACGCGGCGGCATCGGTCGCGGGCCGGAGCGACTTCGTCGTTCGGGGGATCGCCGGCGTTCCCGTCGCCGCGCTCGAGCGCTTCTCCTTTCTCTGGGACGTCGGCGCCTTCTCGCCCGCGGTGACGGGCTGGGCCGTCGTCGGCGACGGGTCCGGGGAGCTCGTCGAGGTCCTGGGCGTCGACGCCGGAGGCGACGCGGCCGTTCGGGACGTCGCGCTCGTCTCCGATCCCCGCGCCTCGCGCGCGAGGCTGCTCTCGGGAGACGCCGTCTTTCTCCCCGAGCCCTTCGCGCGGCGCCACGGCCTGGCGCCGGGCGCCGAGCTTTCTCTCCTCGCCGGAGGCCGCGAGCACCGGTTGCGCGTGGCGGGTCTCCTCGCGCTCTCCGGCGTCGCCCGGGCTTCGGGCGGCGACGTCGCGCTGACCGATCTCTTCACGGCGCAGCGGCTCTTCGGAAAGCCGGGCGTCGTCGATCGCGTGGACGTCGTGCTCGCGACCGGCGCCGACCGCCGAGCCGTTCGGCGTCGCCTGCTCGCGGCGCTTCCGCCCGGCCTCACGCTCGAGCCGCCGACGCGCGCGGCGGCGACGGCGGACCGGATGGTGCGCGCGTTCCGGTTCAACTTGAACGCGCTCGGCTCGCTGACGCTTCTCGTCGGAATGTTCCTCGTCGCCAATGCCGTTTCGATCTCGGTTCTCCGCCGGCGCCCCGAGATCGCGACGCTGCGTTCGATCGGGACCTCGCGCGCGATGCTCTTCGGCGTCTTTCTGCTCGAGGGACTCGCGGTCGGCGCCGCCGGCACGGCCCTCGGCCAGGCGGGCGGCGCGCTCCTTTCACGCGCGGCGCTTCGCGCCGTGTCCGCGACGGTCACCGGCGTCTATCTGCCGACGGCGAAGATCGGCGCATCGGCCTTCGCCGGGCCCGCGCTCCTCGCCGGCGCCGTCGGCCTTCTCGCGGCGGTCGGGGCGGCGGCGCTTCCTGCGGCCGAGGCGATCCGGGTGGAGCCCGCCGCGGCGCTGCGGGCGGGCTCGATCGAGGTCGTCCGCCGGCGGAGCCTGCGCGGCCGGACGATCGCCGCGGTTCTGGCGCTCGCGGCGGGCGCGGCGGCGTCCGCGGCGCCGCCCGTCCGCGAGTTCCCGGTCTTCGGGTTCGCGGCCGTGGCGCTCGTCGTCGCGGCGCTCGCGCTCCTCTCGCCGGCCCTCGTGCGCGCGGCGGACCGCGCCGCCGTCGGACCGCTCGCCCGACTCTTCGGTGAGCCGGGCCGCCTCGCGAGCCGTTTTTTCGGCGGATCGCTGGCGCGCAACGCGATCGCCGTCACCGCGCTCGCCCTGGCGCTCGGCATGACGCTCGCCATGATCGTCACCGTCGCCTCGATCCGCGAGACCGTGCGCGTCTGGGTCGAGTCGACGCTCCGCTCCGACCTTTGGGTCAAATCCCCCGCCGGAAAGGCCACCGGCGTCATCGGCGATCTGCCCGAGGACGTCGTCGACTTTCTCCGCCGTCAGCCGGGCGTCGCGGCCGTCGATCCGTTCCGGGCCCGCGATCAGGTGGACGCTCGGGGGCGGCCCTGGACCCTGGGCTCCGGCGACTTCCGAGTTCTCGCGCGCATCGGAGGATTGCCCCTCACCGACGGCGCAGATCCGCGCCGGGCCGCGGAGCGGGCGCGTTCGCTCGGAGAGGTCCTCGTCTCGGAGCCCTATGCGCGCCGCTTCGGCATCCGCGCCGGCGACGTCCTTTCGCTCGCGACGCCGCGGGGGACGCGGCGCCTCGCGGTCGGCGGCGTCTATCGCGACTACTCGAACGACCGGGGCACCGTGCTGCTCGACCGCGCCCTCTATCTCGCGCTCTTCGACGACCGGCGCGTCACGAGCGTTGCGGTCCTCGCGTCGCCCGGCGCGGACGCCTCGGAGCTGCGGCGGCGAATTCTGGCCAAAGCGAACGGGCGCTACGCGCTCTCGATCGCGACGAATGTCGAGCTGCGGCGCCAGGTCCTGCGCATCTTCGACCGGACCTTCGCCGTCACGCATGCGCTCGAGGCGATCGCCGTCCTGATCGCGGTCCTCGGGATCGCCAACGCGCTCGTCGCCTCGGCCATCGAGCGGCGCCGCGCGTTCGGCCTGCTGCGGGCGGTCGGCGCCTCCGCGCGGCAGATCCGCCGCGCGGTCCTGCTCGAGGCGGGCCTCGCCGCGCTGACCGCGACGGCCGCCGCGCTCCCGGCCGCCGCCGCCTTCGCCGGCCTCCTTCTCGCCGTCATCAACCCGCAGTCCTTCGGCTGGACGGTCGCACCGGCGATCCCGGCGCCTCGCCTCATCGCCGCGGCGGCCCTCGTCTTCGCCGCCTCGGTCCTCGCGGGCCTTTATCCGGGCCGGCTCGCGGCGGGAGTCGATCCGGCGGCCGCGCTCGCGGAAGAATGACCGCGATCCTCGCGGCGCTCGCCGCCCTGCTCCTCGCCCCGGCGGCGCCCGCGCCCACCGCACCGGTGCCCGGCCTCCGGTTCCCGCGGGACCACGGGTCGCATGCCGACGCCGCCGTCGAATGGTGGTACTACACGGGGCATCTCGCGGACCCGGCCGGGCGCGCCTACGGATTCCAGCTCACGTTCTTCCGCGCGGGCACCCTGCACCTCGCGCACTTCGCCTGGACCGACGTCGCGGCAAAGACGTTCCGCTACGAGGAAAAGACCCACCTCGAGCTTCCCGGGATCGCGTCGGCCGATGCCGGCCGGCTCCGCGTCCGGAACGAGAACTGGTCGGCCGAAGAGGCGGACGGCGTCCATCGGCTGCGCGCGAACGGCCCGGAGGGCGCGCTCGATCTGACGCTCCGCGCCGTGAAGGCGCCCGTCGCCCACGGACCCGGCGGCGTCTCGAAGAAGGGCGCCGGCGCCGCCGAGTATTCGCACTACGTCTCGATCACGCGGCTGGACGCCTCCGGCGCGATCGCGCGGGGCGGAAAACGCGTCTCCCTGGCCGGCTCCGCCTGGTTCGATCACGAGTGGGGCCCGGGAGCGTTGCCGTCGGGCGTCGCCGGCTGGGACTGGTTCGGCGTGCAGCTCTCCGACGGTTCCGAGCTGATGCTCTACCGCCTGCGGGAGCCGGACGGGCGCGCCACGGCGTTCTCGTCGGGGACGTTCGTCCCGCCTTCGGGGCCGCCGGCGCCGGTCGCGTGGAACGGCGTCGAGCTCGAGGAGACGAAGCGGTGGACGTCTCCGCGCACGCAGGCCGCGTACCCCGCCGGCTGGCGGATCGCGCTCTCGCCGCTTCGCCTGGCGCTCGAGATCAATCCCCTCCTGCCCGACCAGGAGCTCGTGACGGAGAAATCGACGGGCGTGACCTACTGGGAAGGCGCCTGCCGCGTCACGGGAACGCGCGGCGGGAAGCCCGTCACGGGCGGCGCCTACGTGGAGCTGACGGGGTACGCGGGACGCGACGTGCCCGGGTTCACTGCGCCGCCTACTTCGTCTTCTCCTGGAGCTCCATCGTCACGATGAAAGTCTTCGCCTTGTCCATGTGCCGGAAGACGAACGGGAAGTTCACCGCGGCGGTGTCACGCTCGCCCGCGCTCAGATAACCCACCCGCGTGCCGCCCGATCCGGCCGCCACGACGTTGCCGTCTCCGTCGAAGAGCACCACGGCGACGCCCACGATCTTGTCCACCGTCCCGTTGTTGTCGATCCGGATCTCCGCGCTCGCATCGGACCGGCGCACGCCCGCTCCCAACGACTTGCCCGGCTTGAAGACGATCTGGTTCAGGTTCACTCTGTCGAGCTCGAACTTCAGGTCTTGTACGCCGTTGACGGGCGCGTAGTCGAACTTCTTGGTGACCTGCTGGGCCGACAGAAGGCTCGGCGCGGAGAGCGCCGCGGCCAGGACGACGGGCGAGAGCTTTCGAAACATGAAGTCCTCCTTTCCGCGAAGGAGGACGAACATATCAGCCGGGGCGGCGGGTCCGCCCCGGCACATCCGACGGAACTACGGAGCCGGCGTCGGCGTGGGACCCGGCGCCTTTCTCCCCTTTTCCTTCGTCTCGAGCGTGATGAGGAAGGATTTCGCCCGGTCGAAGTTGCGGTACACATAGGGGAAATTGATCGTGTAGTGCGCACGATCGCCCTTATTCAGGTACCCCCACTGCGTGCCGCCGGAGCCGGTGGCGACGACGTTGCCCTCCTCGTCGAAGACGACGACGGCGACACCTACCTCCGTGTCGATGAACCCGTTGTTGTCGACCCGGACCCTCGCGTTGGCGCTCGACTTGCGGACGGGAGTGCCCTTGAGCGTCGAGCCCAGATCGAAGTTGATCTGGCCGACGACGACGTGCTGGACCTCGACCTGAATGTCCTGAACTCCGCCGACCGGATTCCAGTCGAACTTCTTGCTGATCTGGTCCGCCGCGGCGGGCGCGGCGATCGTGGCCGCGAGCAGCACGAGACCCATTCTCCGAAGACTCATGCGAAACACCTCCTCGCCGGGCCGAACAACGCCGGCCGGCCTTTCCTTCCACCCGCCTGCAAGATCTTTACCTCGCCGGAGGCGGGGAGGCGGCGCCGGCCGCGGCGCCGAAGCGGCTGTGGCGATAACCGTAGGAGAAGTAGATGACGAGCCCGATCGCGAGCCAGACGCCGAACCGGATCCAGGTCGCGAGCGGGAGATTCTTCATCAGGTAGACGCAGATCACGATGCCGGCGAGCGGGACGAACGGGACGAGGGGCGTCTTGAACGGCCGCGGCCGGTTGGGGTCCCTCCGCCGCAGGATCATCACACCGGCGCACACGAGAACGAAGGCGAAGAGCGTCCCGATGTTGGTCAGCTCGACGAAAACGTCCAGATTCGCGACCGCCGCGAGCACCGCCACGACGACGCCCGTCCAGATGGTCGTGATGTGCGGCGTGCGGTACTTCGGATGGATCTTCGCGAACGATTCCGGAAGAAGCCCGTCGCGCGCCATCGAGAAGAAGATGCGCGGCTGGCCGTACTGGAACACCAGCAGCACGGCCGTCGTCGCGATGACCGCGCCGAAGGCCACGACGCCCGCGGCCCAGTTCATGCCGAGGAGCGAAAACGCCTTGGCGAGCGGCTCGCTCGAGCCCTGGATCTGGGCGAGCGGCACGATGCCCGTCAGCACCAGCGCCGTCGCGACGTAGAGGACCGAACAGATGCCGAGGGAGCCGAGAAGACCGATCGGCATGTCGCGCTGGGGGTTGCGGCACTCCTCGGCGGCCGTCGAGACGGCGTCGAATCCGATGTAGGCGAAGAAGATCAGGGCGGCGCCCGAACCGATCCCTGCCCAGCCGCTCGGCGCGAAGGGGTGCCAGTTCGCCGGCTTGACGTAGAAAGCGCCCACGACGATGAAGAAGATCAGGATTCCGACCTTCGTCAGGACCATGACGTCGTTGAACTTCGAAGACTCCCTCACGCCGATCACGAGCACCCACGTCACGAGCGCCACGATGGCGACGGCCGGCAGGTTGAAGACGATCGGGATTCCGAAAAGATGCGGCGCGGCGTCGAGGAAACCCGGCGTCTTGATCGCGGTCGTCAGGTCCGTCTGGAGCCAGGCGGGCACGACGATGCCGAAGCCCTTCAGGAGCTCGCAGAAGTATCCCGACCACGACACCGCGACCGCCACGTTGCCCATGGCGTACTCGATGATGAGGTCCCATCCGATGATCCAGGCGACGAGCTCGCCGAGCGTGGCGGCGGAGTACGTGTAGGCGCTGCCCGAGATGGGAACGAGCGCCGCGAACTCCGCGTAGCAGAGCGCGCAGAAGCCGCAGCCGATCGCCGTGATGAGGATCGAGATGACGAGGGCCGGACCCGCTCCGGGATGGTGGCCGCCGCCGGCCGCCGCCGTGCCGATGACCGCGAAGATCCCCGCGCCGACGACCGCGCCGATGCCGAGCGAGATCAGCTCGAGCGGCCCGAGCACGCGCTTCAACTGATGCTCTTTCGCCTCGGCGTCGGCGAGGATCGCGTCGAGCGACTTGGTCTGGAAGAGCTTCTGCGAGGAGCTCAAGCGCGCCGGAGAATAGCAGAAGAGCCGTCCGGCGTGGCCGCGCGGTCGGCCAGCCCGAGGAGCCGCGGCAGTTCGGCCAGGCTCGCGATGCGATCCGGCACGCCGGCGTGCCGGCCCGCCCGGTCGAGGAGCAGGGACTGGAGCCCGGCGCCGCGGGCGGCCTCGTAGTCCTCGCGCGGCGAGTCGCCGACGTGGAGGGCCTCGGCCGGCGCGACGCCCACGCGCTCGCAGGCGCGGCGGAAGATCTCCGGATCGGGCTTGCCGGTCTCTTCGATCGCCGAGACGAGGACGGCGTCGAATCGCCGGGCGAGGCCGAGGTCGGCGAGCAGCCCGGGGAGCTGCGAGTCCCAGTTCGAAACGATGCCGAGCGGCAGACCCTCGCCTTCCAGCCGGTCGAGCGTCGCGACGACGTCGTCGTAGACGGCCCAGGACGCGGCGCTCCGGAAGTGTGCGGCGAGCCGCGCGAACGCCTCCTCCGACACGCCGCCGCCGTCGAGCCGGCGCCGCACACCCGAGAGGAATCGCCGCCAGAATTCGGGCTCGCCCGTCACGCCGCCGTAGCGATCCGCCGCCGCCGCCGCGGCGCGCTGGACCTCAAGCCAGGACTCTCCGAGGACCTCCGCGACGGCCGCGGCCGAGACTTGCGCTCCGTCGCGCGCCAGCTCGCGCGCGTAGACCTCCTCGACGGGAGGGTCCGGGTGCAGGAGCGTCGCGCCGGCGTCGAAGAGGACGGCGCGTACACCGGAGAGGGCTAGGCTCGTCCGATCTCCCGCATCACGCCGTCGAGCGCCCGGTTCAGGGCGTCCAGACAGCGGCCCGCCGCCTCGAGAGCGCGCTCGCGGTCGGCCGGCGTGGCGGCGACGCGCCCGAGGGCCATCCGCTCGACCTCCCGGTGCCACACGTCGGCTTCCTCGTGCACGGTGAAGAACTTCGTGGCCGCGGCGTCCGAGATGCCGTAGAAGGCCGCGAGGCCCTCGCGCTTGGTCTTCGCGATCTCGGGGATCTGCGATTCGTAGGCGTAGAGGGCGGCGAGCCCCTCGGCGACCGAGCCGGAGCGGGTCGATGCGAGGAACTCCTCGACGGCGGCGGCGACCTCGGGCGTGCGCGGCGCCGACGCCAGATCCGGCGACGCGGCGCCGAGCGACGCGGCGAAGCGGCGCCAGAGGGCCGGGTGGTTCTCGGCGCCCCGCTCCTCTTCGATCAGGTTCTCCAGGAGCTCCTGGCGGAGCGCGGGGTCTTCGCAGTTCGCATGGACGCCGGAGACGTAGCGCGGGAAGTTGGCGACCTGCGGATAGTAGGAGACGGCGTACTGGCGCAGATCCTCGAGCGAGAGCTTGCCCTCGTTCCACAGGACGTAGAACGGGTGCTTCAGCAGATGTTTCTCGGCCACCAGGGCGTCGAGCTTCGCCAGGAATTCCTTCTGGTCCATCTCTTCTCCTCTCGCTCAGGACGGTATCGGGGCGGGCGATAACTTAGCACTTCAACGCGTCCGGGTCACGAAGAGGGCGAGGCCGAGCGCTCCCGCGAGAAACAGCCGCACGCCGTCCCGCAGGCCCGGCGCGCCGTACGAGAAAACGATGCGGTGCGTGCCGGCCGGAATCTTCACGCCGCGAAACGCCGCGTCGGCCCGAAAGACGGCGGCGGGCGCGCCGTCCAAGGCCGCGCTCCATCCTTCCTCGTACGCGTCGAAGAAAACGAGGAGTCGCTCGGCCCGAGCGTCCGTCTCGAGCTCGACGCGCGCGGAGCGACGGGAGACGAGACGCACGGAGCCCCGCGGATCCGACGGCGCGCTCTCGGCCTCCGAAAGCAGGGCGCCCTCGTCCTCGACGACGGCGGTGCGCCGCGGATCGAGACGCGGATCGAGCGTCGCGCGCACGGCCCGCTCGGGAGGAACCCGAACCGTTCGCGCGAGAAGGATCGCCCGCGGGAGCGCCGGCCGAAACTCCACGGCGAGATCGGGGGGCATTCCGCCGACGGGCTCGCGGCCGCCCCACGACACGAGTCCGGCCGCTCCGGCGAGCTCCATCGCGCGCGTACTCTCCGCTGCGAAGAGCGCCTCGGTTCGCGCGAGCGCCGGACCACCGCCCCCCACGCTCTCGAGCCCGAACCGCGCCCCGAGCGCTCCGACGAGAGGATCGAACCGCCGCGCGAATGCCGGCCGCTCCGCGTCCGGACGGCCGAGCAGCGGAATGCGGGCGACCGAAGAGAAGCGCCTCGGGAATCCGACCTCGTCGCGGCCGAGCCCGCGGCGGAGCTTCTCCACGACGTCGGGCGTCACGCGGTCGAGGTCCGCCGTCGCGGTCGGCGCGGCCCGCCGGGCGTGGAAGGTCAGGTCGGCGGCGAGGATTCCGAGCGCGCTCGCCGCGATGACGCGCCCCGCGGGGCCGAGCCGGCGGACGAGAGCCGCCAGAGGGAGTCCCGCTCCGAGAGCCACGGCGAACGACCACGAAATCAGATAGCGCGCCGGCACCCGAAAGCCCCTCAGGAGCGGCAGGTCCGCAATCAGGCCGTAGGGACCGCGCTCGCCGAAGGCGAAGATGAGCCCGACGAGTCCTCCCGCGAGGAGCGCGGCGAAGACGACGCGCGGAAACCCGGGCACGGACCGCCGGAAGACGAGAACGACGCCGGCGACAAACAGGAGCGCGGCCAGCGCGCCCGGATACGCGGCCGCTTCGGGCCAATGCGTGCCGCCGTCGACGGGAAGGAACACCATATCGAGGCCCTGGCCGATCGCGATCGGGTTCTGGTCCCGCTCGGCGCGCGTCAGGCCCGCGGCGCGGGACATCTCCGGATAGAGCGCGGCGGTCGGGGCGAGCGACGGCCCGCCGAGCGCGCTCGCGAACAGCGCCGCGAGCGTGAGGTCGAGCGCGGCGCGCCGCCGCCGGGAACCGGCGGACCCGAGCGCCGCCGCCGCGGCGGAGAGCAGGATCGGCGCGGCCCCGAGCAGGACGTGAGGGCGCGCCGCGAGAAGCGCGAGCGCCCCGGAAACCGCCGTGAGGACGACGCCCGACCGCCGCCGGCCGTCGCCGATCCGAAAGATGCCGAGCAGGAGGAACGGCAGGAGCGCCGAGACGGCGACCGCGTTGGGCCAGATCGCGCTCTGAACGAGGCGCGCCGAGAGCATCCAGGCGACGCCGCCGAAGAGGGCGGAGGTCTCGTCGGCCGCCAGATCGCGCAACAGGAGATAGGCGCCGAAGCCCGCGAGCCAGAAATGAAAGAGCGAGAACAGGTCGGCAAGGCGCGCTACGGGAGCGCCGGTCGCGAGCAGGGGCGCCGTCAGCGGATAGAAGAGCGGCGCCTCCTGGTGGAAGAGCAAAGGATGCCCGCAATACTCGCCGTCGATCCAGAACGGAGACTCGCGCGCGGCGAGCGCCTTCTGCGTGACGTCCCAGACCGGCAGGTGCTCGTACCGCAGGTCGTAGTGGAAGAAGTTCTGCCGCCCCGAGACGACCGGCCAGAACGCGACGAGCGCGAGGGCGGCGAGTCCGAGACCCGCGGCCGCCCCCGCGCGCGGCCGGGACACCCAGCTAGGGCATCACCTGGCCGCCGTCCACGACGATCGCCTGGCCGGTGATGTTGCGCGCTTCCTCGGACGCCAGATACGCCGCGGCGCCCGCGATCTCCTCGGGCGGCAGAACGCGGCCAAGCGGCGCCATCTTCGCCGCAGCCTCGCGCCCGGCTTCCTCGTCCCCGGAGATCCGGCGGAAGCCGTCGCGCGCCATGTCGGACTCGACCCAGCCGGGGCAAAGCGCGTTGACGGTGATCTTGCGCGGCGCGAGCTCGAGCGCGAGCGCGCGCGTCAGCCCGATGACGCCGTGTTTCGACGCGCAGTAGGCCGCATGGCCGGCCACGCCGAAACGCCCGAGGACCGAGGAGAGGTTGATGACGCGTCCGCCCCGCGGGATGAACGGGGCGGTTTCGCGCGTGACACGGAACATGGCCGTCAGGTTCGTCGCCACGATGGCGTTCCACCGGGCGTCGTCCGGATCGTCGAGCGGCGTCGGGCCGCCCAAACCCGCGTTGTTGACGAGGACGTCGATCTTGTTCCAGCGCGCGGCGATCGACGCGATCGCGCCGGAGACCGAGACCGGCAGTGTCACGTCGCATCCGACGGCCGCCGCTTCGCCGCCCGACTGGGCGATCTCGAGCGCGATGCGCTGGCAGGAGGCCTCGTCCCGCGCGGCGAGCGCCACGCGCGCGCCCTCGGCCGCGAACCTTCGCGCGATCGCCTCGCCGATCCCGCGCGAAGCGCCGGTCACGAGCGCCACCTTGTCCACGAATCGCCGCCCGGCGACGCGGGCCGCGTCGGTCTTGCGGCGGTGGGGCGAGGTGTCGTCCGGATCGCGCGTCATGGAGGACAGGGCGCGCCGATTCTATCCGGTCCGGACGTCCCGGCGTGGCGTCGCCTCGCGCTCGTCCCGACGGAAGAGCGAGCGCTCGAGAGCGCACGTCTCGCAGAAGACGTCCTCGGCGGGACGGCCGCATCCCTCATTCGAGCAGATCCGCGACGGCGGCCGCGTCTCTTCGGTTTCTCGCGGGATCCTCATCGGCGTCTGCCCCCTTCCTCGCCGCGCGCCGCGGGACCCTCGAGGTATCGCAGGATCTCGCGCTCGCAGCGCTGCTTGTATTCCTCGAACACGGCGTCGGGGTCGGGCTCCGTCAACCAGCGCGTCATGAGACCGTCGAAGATCGCGCGCATCGTGACGCCCGCTTCGCCGGCGTCCCGCACCGCGAACATCCCGCGCCGGACTCCCTCCGCCGCGATCGCCGCGTCGATCTCGCGGCAGCCGTCGTAGAAGCGGCCGGCGACCTCGCGGAACGCCTCCCGCCGCGACGCGAGGCCGCAGAAATCGAGATAGGCACGGAAGAACGCGCGGTTCTTCGACGGCGACGGGAAGATCACGCCGATCAAGGCGCGGACCTTCGAGGCCGGATCCGGCGCCGCGGCGACGGCCTCGCGCATCCGACCGTGGATCGAGTCGATGAGCCAGCCGAAGAGCTCGAGGAACAGGTCTTCCTTCGACTCGAAGTGATACAGCGTGACACCCTTCGAGACGCCGGCGCGCCGCGCGATGTCGTCGAGCGTGACCTCGGAGAAGCCCTTCTCGGCGACCTCCCGGAAGGCGGCCTTGAGCATGGCGAGACGCCTCTCGGCGGGGGCGACGGCGGCGGCGCGGGACATGGCCTACGTTTAACTGACCGGTCGGTCAAATGTCAAGACCCTGCCGGCGGCGATACACTGCCCTCCGTGAACGTCAAGCTTCTCTATTTCGCGTCCTTCCGGGATAAGGCCGGCCGCGACGAGGAGAGTCGGGTGCTTCCGGAGGGGTCGCGAGTCCGGGACGCTTGGGCGGCGCTCGCCAGCGAAGTCCCTGATTTCGCGGCATTTCCGGCAATGCCGCCGGCGGCCGTCAACCTCGAGTACGCCGCGCCCGACCGGCTCCTTCGGGACGGCGACGAGCTCGCGTTCCTGCCGCCCGTCGCCGGGGGCTGAGGCCGCCCGAGGCGCTCTCCATGTACCTGACTCGCGACCCGATCGACGCGGCCGCCCTCGTCTCCCGGGCGCGCGCCTGTGACGGCGGCGTCTGCGTCTTCGTCGGCGTGGTGCGGGACCACAACGAGGGCCGCGCAACGACGGGAATCGAGTACGAGGCGTACGGCCCGATGGCGGAAGCCGAGATCCGCCGGCTCGTGAACGGGCTCGCCGAGCGCTGGCCGCAGGTCCGGGTCGAGATCCTTCACCGTGTCGGGCGGCTCGCGATCGGCGACGCGTCCGTCGCCGTCGTGGCGACCGCGCCGCACCGGGCCGAGGCATTCGCCGCGTGCCGCGAGGCGATCGATCGGCTGAAGACGACCGTTCCGATCTGGAAGAAGGAGTTCTACCGCGACGGCACGTCCGACTGGGTCGACCCGACGCGGATGCACGCGGCGCCGCGCGAGCGCTGAACGGCCGATTCGCCGAATCCCCCCTTTTCGCGCGGATTTCCCGGGCCCCTGAGCCACAATATTCGCAATGTCTCTGGCGAAGGTCATCGGTCCGGACATCGAAGAGCTGATTCGCGAGAACCCGCAGGAACTGCCGGCGGCGATCGCGGAGCTGTATCCGGCCGACATCGCGGAGCTCATGAACGAGCTCCCCCGCGACGACCGCATCGTCCTCTTCGAGGTCCTGCCGCCCGAGCGCGGCGCGGCGGTGCTCTCGGACCTCAAGGGCGAGACCCTGCGCGTCGTCCTCCACCGCGCTTCGCCCGAGAAGCTCGGGAGCTATCTCGACCGCCTGCCGCCCGATGAGGTCACGTTCCTCCTCGAGCACCTCTCGCAGCGCCAGCGCGAGGCCGTGCTCGCCAAGATGTCCCCGCGCGACGCCGCGGAGGCCGAACGGCTCCTGCGCTATCCGCCGCGCACCGCGGGCCGGCTCATGACCGAGAAGGTTCCGCGTATCCGGCCGGAATGGACGGTGGCGCAGGCGCTCGGCGAGCTGAAGAAGATCGACCCCGAGGTCGAGACGATCCAGAGCCTGTATGCGGTGGACGACAACGGGCGGCTCGTCGGCTACGTCTCGCTTCGGCAGCTCTTCCCCGCTCCGCCGGAGCGGAAGATCTCCGAGCTCATGGAGCGTCGGCTCCTGACGGTGCGCGTCGACACGCCGCAGGAGGACGTGGCGCGGCTCGTATCCAAGTACGACGTGCACGCGATCCCGGTCGTGGATTCCAACGGAAAGCTCCTCGGCATCGTGACGGTGGACGACGTCATCGACATCCTGATCGAAGAGCAGACGGTCGACATGCTGCAGCTGGGCGGCGCGCCCGGCAAGGAGGAGGTCGAGGGCTATTTCGCGACGAAGCCGCTGCGCAACGTGCGGCTGCGATTCAACTGGCTGCTCCTCCTCTTCGTGGCGGAGACGCTCACCGGCACCGTGCTGCGGCACTTCGAAAGCGAACTCGCGAAGGTCGTGGCGCTCTCCTTCTTCATTCCCCTCCTGATCGGCACCGGCGGCAACTCGGGTTCCCAGACCGTCACGACGATCGTCCGCGGCCTCGCGGTCGGCGACATCCGGCTGCGGGACTTCGGCCGCGTCTTCCTGCGCGAGGCCGGAAGCGGCCTGCTGCTCGGCCTGATGCTCGGAGCCGTCGGGTTCGGGCGCGCGCTCCTCTGGGGGTCGACGATGCCCCTCGCCGTGACCGTCGGCCTCTCAATCCTCGTGATCTGCACCTGGGCCAACGCGGTGGGAGCCACGATCCCGATGCTCGCAACCGCGGCCAAGATCGACCCGACCGTCATGTCGGCGCCGCTGATCGCGACGCTCGTCGACGCGACCGGGCTCGCCATCTACTTCGTCATCGCCAAGAGCGTCCTGGGTCTCTGACCGCGCTCTGGTAGGATCGGCGTTCCCGATTCGAACCGCTACGGAGGCTTCATGAGCACCCCCGTCAAGACCCGCGACTGGACGAGCCCGGAGGCCGGCGCGGAGATCGTCCACTACCGCTCCGAGAACGGGATCGCCGTCATCGAGATGGACGATCCGCCGGCCAACACCTACACGTACGCGATGAACCGGCAGCTCGACGAGGCGATCCTGAAGGCCCGCTTCGACGACGACGTCCACGTCATCGTCCTGCGCGGCAAGGGCGATCGTTTCTTCTCGGCCGGCGCGAACATCGGCATGCTGAACGCCGTCACGCCGGGCTTCAAGTACTTCTTCTGCCTCCACGCCAACGAGATGCTCCTGCGCCTCGAGCACACGCCGAAGCTCGTCATCGCGGCGCTGAACGGACACACCGTCGGCGGAGGCCTGGAGATCGCCATGGCCTGCGACCTGCGCCTCGCGCGCAAGGACGCCGGCAAGATCGGGCTGCCCGAGGTGACGCTCGGCGTCCTCCCCGGCACCGGCGGCACGACGCGCCTCGGAAAGATGATCGGCAAGTCGAAGGCGATCGAGCTCATGGTCACCGGCAACACGTTCTCC
>DATBFU010000084.1:0-11887 GCA_036558325.1 Thermoanaerobaculia bacterium
CTACGCGAAGGAGAACGACTACACCGCGCGCGCGATCGGACTTTCGGACTCCTGGACGATGCTCCACGGGCTCGGAACGCTCCACTTCGGCCTCGCGTTCTCGCGGGACATCGTCTCGCCCGTCAAGAATCCCGAGACGAATCCCGACGGGCTTTCGCTCGACTTCTCCAAGAACGAGAACGGCTACTCGCTCGGCTGGACGCAGGTGCTCGGCGAGCGCGACGTGCTCGACGTCTCCGCTTCGCTCATGCAGCTCAGCGGCTACCTCACCGATCCGTACAAGGTCGTTCCGATCGGGGGCGACAAATCGGAGACCCTGCCGGAGCAGCGCCCCGACACGCGCTCGCGTCGGGCGCTCGTCGTCAAGTACGGACATCACTATCTCTGGGACGGCGCGCTGCGAATGATCTATCGCTACTACAACGACTCCTGGTCGATCCAGGCGCACACGCTCGAGGTCACGTACGACCAGCGCATCGACTCCGTTTGGATCGTCTCCCCGCAGGTGCGCCTCTACACGCAAACCGGAGCGTCGTTCTACGGGAGCTCCTTCGCGGCGCCTCAGAAGTTCATGTCGGCGGATTACCGCCTCTCGCCGCTCGGCAGCATCCTCGCCGGCCTGACGGTCGGGCGCGTACTCGAGCACCACCTGACGGTCAGCCTCGGCTTCACGTGGCAATCGCAGCGGGGGCGTGACCGAGTCGCTCCGACGGCGGCGGCGCCGCCTCCCGAGGACGTCGGCCTCGCCCCGACCCCCGTCGCCGGGAACGTCTCGGCCGCCGACATGTCGGTCCTGACGATCGTGGCCGGCTTCTCCTGGAGGCCATGACGGAAAGCGACGCGCTCTACACGACGCGCTTTCCGCTCATGGGCGGCGGCGCGCTCGTGCAGTTCGTGGACGGCCGCGGGCGGGCGAACGCCGAACGCATCGCGCGCGCCGTCGAGGATGAGGCACGGCGCATCGAGGTCAAGTTCTCCCGTTATCGCGAGACGAGCATCGTCTCGGAGATCAATCGCAACGCCGGCCGGACGCCGGTCGCGGTGGACGAGGAGACCGACGACCTCGTGCGCATTGCGCTCGAGCTCTCCGACCTGACGGGCGGCCGCTTCGACCCGACCGTCGGCGCGCTGCGCCGCGCCTGGGACTTCAAGGCCGAGCGCGTGCCGACGGCCGCGGAGATCGACGCCCTGCTCCCGCTGGTGGACGCTTCGGCGGTCTCGCGCCGCGAGCGCACGATCTTCCTGCGGCGGGAGGGCATGGAGATCGATCTCGGCGGCGTCGGCAAGGAGTACGCGGTGGATCGCGCCGCGCGCCTCCTGCGCGAGGAAGGCGTCCGCTCGGCGGTCGTGAGCTTCTCGGGCGACGTGCGCACGATCGGCAGCCGCGGCGACGGGCGTCCGTGGAAGGTCGGGGTCGTCGACCCGCGCTGCCGCGACCGCTGCCGGTTCGCCGTGAGGCCGCTGTCGGACGCCGGCGTCGCAACCTCCGGCGATTATGAGCGCGGCTTCGCGAAGGACGGCGTGCGATACCACCACATCCTGGACGCGCGCACCGGATGGCCCGCGCGCGGCCTGGCGTCGGTGACGGTCGTCGCCGCAACGGCGTTTCGCGCCGGCTGTTACGCCACGGCGTCGTTTCTGCTGGGACCGGCGGACGGATTGGAGCTTCTCGAGAAGGCCGAGAACGTCGAAGGCGCGCTCATCACGGAGGGCGGCGAGATCCTCACGACGACAGGTATGTGGCTGTTATCGGATCTACCGGGAGGCGCCTGGGAGGGCTGCCGGGAGGTGTGAGGCGATCCGCCAGGCCGGCGACCCGCGCGGATCGCCGGCTCGCGGATCGATTCAGGGTTACTGCTTGTCGTAGACGCCCGTGCTCTCCATCTTCATGCCCATGGAGTCCATGCCGCTCGTCGTCACGGTGCGGGTCTTGCCGTCGGCAGAGACCGCGATCTTGCCGGTCACGGTGACCTTGCCGCCCTTCTTGATGGTCATGTCGAGCGTGTTGGCGTCGACCTTCGTGTAGGCGCGCATGTCCGACGCGGGATCTCCCGTGACGGCGTAGTCCTTGCCGTCGAACTTGCCCGTCCACTCGTTGTGCGTGGCCTTGCCGTCCTTGTCCGTGCCGTCCACCGTGACCTTCACCATGTCGCCGGCCATCGCGTAGACCACCGTGTGGTTCCTGGTCTGACCCGCGGCGAGCTTCGACTTCGCCTCGTTCAGCTTCCAGGTCCCCATCATCGGGTCCGCCGCCAGGCTCAGAGCCGCCACCGCGAGAAAAGACACCGCCGAAGTCAGGATCGCCTTGGTCCTCATGAATCTCCTCCCTTTTCTTCTTGGAAACATGGAAACGGCGATCCGGCGGCCGGCGGGCCGCGATAAGCGCGGACCACCGGCTCCCGGACCCTCGATTCGAGTTACTGCTTGTCGTAGACGGCTGTGTTGTCCATCTTCATGCCCATCGAGTCCATGACGCTCGTGGTCACGGTGCGCGTCTTGCCGTCGGGGGCGATGGCGATCTTGCCGGAGCCCACCGGCTTCCCGCCCTTCTTGATGGTCATCGTGTAATTGTCGGAGTCCACCTTCGTGTAGGCCCGCGTGTCGGAGGTCGCGTCGCCCGTGACGGCGTAGTCCTTTCCGTCGAACTTGCCCGTCCACTCACTGTGAGTCGCCTTGCCGTCCTTGTCCTTGCCGTCCACCGTGCACTTCACCATGTCGCCCGCCATCGTGTACGTGACCGTGTCGTTCATGGTCGCGCCCGCGGCGTACTTCGACTTGGCCGCATTGAGCTTCCAGGTCCCCATCATCGGATCCGCCGCCAGGGAGAGAGCCGCCACCGCGAGAAAAGACCCCACCGAAGCGAGAATCGCCTTGACCTTCATGAATCCCCTCCTCTTTACTTTGTGAAACTTGGAAACGGCGGAGGATTCTATGTCACGCGAGTGTGTCCAATGCGCTCGGGGATGTCGTTGAAAACAGGGAGGTTGCGCTCCTAGCCGTTCTCGCGCAGCGCCGCCTCGAGGGCGGCGTCGTCGCCTCTTTCCATCGCCGCCTCGACCGCGAGGCTCAGATGGTCGCGCCCGACCGTGGCGACGGCGAGGACCTTGCGCCCGCGCCGGTAGATCGCCGCGGCGCGGCGCGCCTCGAGGTCCCCTCGGATTTCGATCGCCTCCCACTTCACGGCGTGTCCGACGTAATTGATCGCGACGTCGTAGTGCTGGCTCCAGAAAAACGGCACGTCCCGGAACGGGCCGCCGATCCCGAGCATCGCGCGCGCGACGGCCTGGCCCTGCCGCTCGGCGAGCGCCCAGTGCTCGATGCGGGCCGGCTCTCCCGAGACGCGCTCGGGAAAGCGCGCCGCGTCGCCGGCGGCGTAGACGTCGGGCGCGCTCGCGCGCAGGCTCTCGTCCACGACGATGCCGTTGTCGATCTTCAGGCCCGCCTTCCCGGCGAGGCCCGTACGCGGCGAGACGCCGACGCCCACCACGACGAGATCCGCCGGCAGCGTTTCGCCGCCGCCGAGCGCGACGCCGTCCCGACGAATCGCCTCCGGCGACGTCTCGAGACGGAACCGGACGCCGTGGCTCTCGTGCAGCCGCCGGACGAATCCGCCGACCTCCGGACCCAGGACGCGCTCGAGCGGGATCTTGTCGGCGCCGACGACGGTCACGTCGAGCTCGCGGTGGCGGAGCGAGGCGGCGACCTCCAGGCCGATGAAGCTCGATCCGATGACGACGGCGCGCTTCGCTTTCTCCGCCGCGGCGATGATGGCGCGGCTGTCGGCGAGCGTCCGCAGGCGAAAGACGTTCGGGAGGTTCGCGCCCTCGATCGGGAGCGTCCGCGCCTCGGCGCCCGTCGCGAGAAGGAGGGATCCGTAGTCGAGCGCGCGGCCGCCGCGGAGCGTCACCGTCCTTCCCGACGTGTCGATCGACTCGACCGGATCGCCGACGAGCAGCTCAACGCGGATCGACGCGTAGTAGTCCCGCGTGCGGAGCGGGATCCAGTCCTCGGGCGCGTTTCCGGCGAGATAGTCCTTGGAGAGGTTCGGCCGATCGACGGGGCCCGGCTCCTCGTCTCCCACGAGCGTGATCGGGCCGGCAAAGCCCTTCGCGCGCAGCATGTCGGCGCACGCCGCGCCCGCCGCGCCGGCGCCGACGATCACGACGGAGGAGGGCCGCTGCCTCGGCGCCGAGGGAACCGTGGCCTCGCACTCGCCCGAGACGCGAACGATGCCGTCCTTCTGCTCGACGTCCCAGCAGCCGACGGGCGAGAGCGCGGGCGCGCCCTCCGCCGCGCCGGAACGCAGGCTGAACCTTGCGTGGTGCCAGGGACAACGGATGGTGTCGCCGACGACGAGGCCCTCCGCCAGAGGCCCGCCGTAGTGCGTGCAGCTCGCGCCGACCGCGAAGATCTCTCCCCCCGAGCGCACGAGGACGATGGCCTCGCTTCCCGCGTGGCCGAGGAGCGGCTCGCCGTCGCGCAGACGCTCGGCCGGCACGCCCCGCGAGAGATCGGGACCGGGCGGCTTCTTGTCGTCGCTCGAACCGGTCATCGGCCCGGCCGGTCGTCGTCGAGATATTCCTCCGGGACGTCGTCCTCGGGCACTTCGCGCGTGCGAACCTCGTGGAGCTCCGAGTCCGCCTCCTCGACGCCGCCCACGACGCCGGCCTCGAAGGCCTGTCCTTCCTCGACGAGCTCCTCGACGCTCTCCGAGTCCGCCTCCTCGTCGCGCGAGAGACCCTCGGTATCTCCCGACTGGCCGCCGGCCTCGGCGCCGAAGCCGCGCTCGTCGGGAAGGGGCTCCAGGGCCGCGCCGGCCGGACCGCGCGGTCTCCGAGCCGTCCGCGCCGGCTTCTTTTTCCGCGCGGCCGCCTTCGCTCTCACCGGCTTCGCGCCACGGACCGCCGTCTTCTTCGCCTTCTTCGCCTTCTTCGCCTTCTTCGACCTCTTCGCAGGCTTCGACGGGCGGTTGCGCGGCCGAACGCCTTCGCGCGAGTGGCGCATGATCGGTTTCCGCCGCGACTTTCCCGCTTTCCGGCCGGCCGCCCGCTTCCGTTTCTTCATGGTCCGCTCCTCGGACGCATCGTATCGCCGCCTCCGCGGGCGAGGGCAAGCGGGTATAAGGAGGGACCGTGAGGGCGGTCCTCTTCGGCGCCACCGGAATGGTCGGACAGGGAGTGCTGCGCGAGTGCCTCCGCGATCCGGAAGTGACGGAGGTTCTGTCGATCGGCCGCCGCCCCACCGGCGTCCGGGACCCGAAGCTCCGCGAGATCGTCCACGCGAACTTCTCGGATTTTTCGGGGCTCGAGCGGGACCTGACCGGCTTCGACGCCGGTTTCTTCTGTCTCGGCGTTTCGTCGGCCGGCATGCGCGAGGCGGACTACCGCCGCGTGACCTCCGACTACGCGCTCGCGGCGGCGGCGGTCCTGGCGCGACTCAATCCCCAAATGACCTTCGTCTACATCTCCGGAAAAGGGACCGACGCCACGGAGAAGGGCCGCGTCATGTGGGCGCGCGTCAAAGGCGAGACGGAGAACGCCCTCCGGCGCCTCCCGTTTCGCGCGGCCTATTTCTTTCGCCCCGCGTATATCCAGCCTCTCCACGGAATCCGCTCGGGCACGACATGGACGCGCGCCTTCTACGCCGTCATGGCCCCGTTCTATCCGGTCTGGAAGGCGCTCTTCCCGCGGCTCGTCACGACGACCGAAGATCTCGCCCGCGCGATGATCCGGGTCGCCGCGCGCGGGTTCCCGACGGACGTCATCGAGAGCGCCGCCATCGGGGAAGTGCTTCGGCACGGCGGCCCCTGACTCCCGAATCAGGCTGAGGGCGAAGACTCGGGAACACCTTCCGGCGCGAGCGGCATGGCGCGCAGCCGAACTCCGGTCGCCGCGAAGATCGCTCCGGCCAACGCCGGCGCCACGCCGACGATGGGACACTCGCCCGCTCCGGACGACGGCAGGTCCTTCCGGTCGAGAATCACGACGTCGACCTGCGGGAGATCCGAGAACCGCGGCACACGGTACTCCGCGAAGTGCGGGTTCATGATGCGGCCGTTCTCGAAGCGGATCGCCTCGAAGAGCGCACCGCCGATCCCCTGCAGGAGCGCGCCCTCCACCTGGTTGCGCAGCCCGTCCGGGTTGACGACGGCGCCGCACTCGAACGCCGCGGTGACGCGGCGGATCCGGACGCGACGCGACGGCTTCTCGATTTCGACCTCGGCGCACGTCGCGACGTAGCCGGCCTTCTCCGTCCCGCCCGCGATCCCGAATCCGCGCCCGGCCTCGGCCCGGGCCTTCCCCCAGCCGAACTTCTCGGCCGCGGCCTCGAAGACGGCCCGCACGCGAGGGTTCGTCAGATTCTTCAGCCGGAACGCCAGCGGATCCATAGCGACCGCATGAGCGAGCTCGTCCATCGCGCTCTCACGCGCGAAGTGATTCGCCGTCGAGGCGAGCGCGCGGTAGGAGCCCTGCCGCAGCGGAGATTTCACGGGATGAAACTGGATCGTCTGCGCGGCAACGTCGTAGGCCGTCTCGATGCCGGCCGGACCGGAGTTCCAGTTGTGGAACTCCCAGGCGACGAGCGTCCCGTCCCGGCGCGCGCCGGCCTTCACCTCGATGACGCCGGCCGGGCGCAGATACGCCCAGGTGAATTCGTCCTCCCGCGTCCACGCGACCTTGACCGGCTTCCCCGCGGCTTTCGCGAGGCGCGCCGCTTCGACCGCGGCGTCGCCGGTGTGCTTGCCGCCGTATGCGGACCCGGTGTCGGGCACGAGGACGCGGATTTTCTCCGGGGGCATCCGGAGCGCCGCCGCGAGCTCGTCTTTCACGGCGAACGGCCGCTGCGTCCCCGTCCAGACCGTCAGTTTCCCGTTTGCGAGCTCGGCGACCGCCGCGCGCGGCTCGAGCGGGGCGTGCGCGATGTACTGCACGGTGTACGTCTGCGAGAGACGGACGTCCGCCGACGCGAGCGCCGCTTCGACGGAGCCCGTCGTCTTCGGCTGAGAACGCTCGGAGGCGTCCTCGTTCTTCTTGAGATAGTCGAAGAGGTTCGCGTTCGAAGGCTGGCCGGGCGTCTCGTTCCATTTCGCGTCGAGCGCGGCGACGGCGCGCGCCGCCGACCCGGGATCCGGAGCCACGACGCCGACGAAGTCGCCGTCGCGCACGATCTGGACGCCGGGGATCGCCGCGGCCTTGTCCGTCGCGAGCGACGCGAGCGTCGCGCCGAACGAAGCGGGACGCAGGACCTTGCCGTGCATCATCCCGGGGCGCGCGACGTCGGAGCTGTAGCGGTGCTTTCCGGTGACGAAGTCGCGGCCGCCCGCCTTCGGCGAAGCGGCGCCGGCGACCTTCCAGCTCCCGGGCGGCGTGAGCGCGGCGTCGGCCGGGACGGTCTTGACGAGATCCTGGCCCTGCGTGAGCTCGCCGTAGGAAACCGCCCGGCCGCCGGCGTCGCGAATCTTTCCGTCCTCGGCCGACAGCGTTTCGCGCGCCGCATTCCAGCGCGAGGCGGCGAGATCGATCAGCGCTTCGCGCGCCGTGGCCGCGGCGGCGCGGATCGGCGGCCCCATCGTCGGCGTCGTGCGGCTTCCGAACGTGCCGGCGTCCCACGGCGTCCGGTCCGTGTCGCCCATGACCATGCGGATCGACGCGACGGGCACGCGCAGCTCCTCGGCCGCCTGCTGCGCGAGAGACGTCCGGATGTTCTGGCCGACCTCGACCTTGCCCGTGAAAACCGTGACCGCGCCGTCTTTGTCCACATGGATCCAGGCGGCGAGATCCTTCGGCAGCTCGCGTCCGCCGCGGAACCGGCCCGACTCCTGCGGGAGAACCGCGTCGGGCGCCGTCAGGCAGACGAGGAGACCGCCGCCCACGACGCGCAGGAAATCGCGGCGGTTCGCTTCGAACCAGTGGAGCGTCGGCGTCTCGTGCTGCGAGAGCTCGAGGTCGGCCGGGAGAGGGCCGCGCTCCGGAGGCCGTGCGCTCATCGCGACGCGCTCCCCCGGTCTTTCGCCGCGTGGCGCACCGCTTCGAGAATCCGCGGATAGGTTCCGCAGCGGCAGATGTTGCCCGCCATGGCCCCGACGACGTCGTCCGCCGAGGGGTGCGGGTTCGACCGCAGAAGCGCGGCCGCCGAGACGATCATGCCCGGCGTGCAGTAGCCGCACTGGAACGCCTCCACCTCGAGGAACGCCGCCTGTACCGGATGGAGCCGGCCGTTTCGCTCGAGGCCCTCGATCGTGACGATCTTCTTGCCCGCCGCGTCGGCGACCGTCATCTGGCAGGAACGCACCGCCGCGCCGTCGAGGAGCACGGTGCACGCGCCGCACTGCCCCTCGCCGCAGCCGTACTTGGTGCCGGTCAGATCGAGCCGGTTGCGCAGAGCGGAGAGGAGGGTCTCGTCTCCGGGGGCCTCGAGTCGGTGGGAAGACCCGTTGACGTCGAGCAGCACCGGAGCCATCGAAGCCATCGAGCAGCAAATTGTATGCCCCCGCACGACCGCACCGCCGCCTTGGAATCCGCGGCATTCGAAGGCTCTCCGCTCTCTCCGGGCCTCTGCTCGCCGCGCCGTCGGTTGGCGGCTGCGCGATCTTCTCGGCGCCGCACGAGCCTTGCGCTCGATGCCGATGAAACCGGTAGGCTAAAGCGCATGAAAACCCTCCACGTCGCCGAGGTCAACATCGCCCGGATGCGCGCGCCGCTCGACGATCCGAGCATGCGCGAGTTCGTGGCGCGGCTCGACGAGATCAACGCGCTCGCCGACGGCAGCCCGGGTTTCGTCTGGCGGCTGCAGAACGAGGCCGGCAACGCGACGTACTTGCGCCCCTACGGCGACGACCGCGTCCTCTTCAACCTCTCCGTCTGGGAGTCGATCGAGACGCTCAAGGACTACACATACAAGAGCGCGCACCGCGAGGTCCTGCAGCGGCGCGCGGACTGGTTCGAGAAGTTCGGCGCTCCGGCGATGGCCATGTGGTGGGTGCCCGCAGGACACCGGCCGTCGGTCGACGAGGCGAAGAAGCGGCTCGACCATCTGCAGCGGAACGGCGCCACGCCGTTCGCGTTCACGTTCCGGGAGACCTTCCCGCCCGACGAGGAGTACGTGGCCTCGATCGATTGGTCCCAGTTCGCGCCCTGCCCGGCGATCTGAGCTATTTCCAGCCCTTCACGAGGAAGAGGTCCGACGCGTGAACCACGTCGGCGGAGTACGCGTATGAAGCTCCGTCGCGGGTCATGCACACGCGGTTGATCCGGATGAAGCCGGTCCGGTCCGCGGGCATCAGCTCCTTCCAGAGCTCTTTCTTTCCGGTCCTCAGGTTCACCCGATAGATCGGAAGCGGCGCCAGGCCGTAGTGCGTCGCGAAGAGGTACTCGCCGTCGGCGCTCCACTGGATCGGCACGTCGTCCGGCTCGAGGCCCGGAACCGCGCGCGCCTCGCCCGCATCGACGGGAAAGATCGTCGCGCGATGGTCCGCGGCGGTGGCGGCCGCGAAGCGGCCATCCGGCGAGACGGCGCCGCCGTTCACCGTTTCCCCGGAGATCGGCCGCGCCTTGCCTCCCGCCGCGTCCACGACGTACAGGCGGACGCCGTGACCGGCCTCCGAGGCGGCGATTCCGAGACGCTTGCCGTCCGGGGGCAGGAACAGTCCGCCGTAAATCGCCAGGCCCGGGATGGCGACGTTCCGCGGCTCGCCGGCTCCCGTCGGAAGGAGGACGAGGCGGGCGCCGTCCTTCGACGGCGCGACCGTCAACGCCCACTTCCCGTCCGGCGAGAGGTCGAACGACTGACCGTCTCCGAGGCGTACGGCGGGACCTCCGGCCGTCGGCCGGAGATACACGCTTCCGTTTTCTCCGCCGCCTTCCGCGACCTCATCGAAGAGCATCGTCTTCCCGTCTTGCGAGAGGCTCGCGACCTGCGACTTCTCGAGCCACGAGAGATTGCGCTCCTGTTTCTCGCCGCCGAAGGCTCCCAGGATCTCGGTGCTACCGATCTCGCGCTCGACGAGAACCGTTCCGTCCTTCGCGACGTCGTGCACGATCTCGAGGTCGAGCGACTTGGTGAGGGTCCGCCACCGCCCGTCGAGGGAGACCGCGAAGATGCCGAGGTCCGGCGCGGCGCTCAGACCATCGAACCAGATCTCCCCGCCCGACGGCGCCCAGGCCATGCTATCGACCAGGAAGAAATCGGTCGCGAGCTTGCGGGAGCCTCCGGCCGCGTCGAGGACGTCGATCCAGGTCTTCTGACCGGCCGCCTCGATGACGGCGACGTGTTTCCCGTCCGGGGAAACCCGGATCTGCATGAGATCGCCCCCGGTCTCGTAGATTCGCTTTCCCAGTGGATACTCGACGACCGGCTTGCCGCCGACGTTCCGCAGGACGGCGAGCCTCTTTCCGTCGGGTGACCAGTCGGCCGCGATGACGTCCTCGGCGATGGGACGCGGGGCTCCCCCTTCGAGCGGCACGCGGGCCAGCGTGCCGGTGCCGACGGCGCCGTAGAGATTCTCCTTCTTGAGGAGAATCGCGAGCTCGCCGGTCGAAGAGACCGCGAGGAGGCTCGCTCCCGGAATCCCGAGGGGCCGTGTCTGGGGACTCCCGACGCGGGATACGTAGATCTCCGTCGGGCGGCCTTCCCAGGAGGCGGCGTACACGACGTCGTGTCCGTCGGAGGTGAAACGGGCGAAGAGGACGTTGCCGCGGCGGAAGGTGAGGCGCTGCCGCGAAATGCCGGAATCCGCCGTCTTCGCCGCGGGCTGCGCGGCCCGCTGCCGGCCGAGCCAATAGGCGCCGCCGAGAAGAAGGAGTCCCGCGGCCGACGCGAGCGCCGCCAGCACCCGCTTCGGCGCGCGCGCCTTGGCCGAGGCCGCCGGCGCGGCGCCCGACGCCGTCGAGAGCGACTCGAGGTCGAAGGCCAGGTCGCGCGCCGACTGGAACCGCCGCTCGGGGTCCTTCTCCATGCAGTGCCGCACGATCCGGTCGAGGCCGGGCGGCACGCTCTGGTTCGTCACCGACAGATCCGGCGGATCCTCCCGCAGGATCGCCGACATCGTGTCCGCCGCCGTGTCGCCGGCAAACGCGCGCCGCCCCGACAATATCTCGTACAGGATCGAACCGAACGAGAAGATGTCGCTGCGCCCGTCGGTCGGCTTGCCGCGCACCTGTTCCGGCGACATGTAGCCGATCGTCCCCAGGACCACGCCGGGCTCCGTGCCCTGGGTCGCCGTCGGAAGATTCGTCGCCTCGCCTTCCGCTTCCCGAAGCGTCAGCTTCGCCAGCCCGAAGTCGAGGATCTTCACGCGCCCGTCGCGGGTCACGAACAGGTTCTCGGGCTTCAGGTCCCGGTGGACGATCCCCTTCTCGTGCGCCGCCGCGAGTCCATGCACGATCTGCACGGCATACTCGATCGCGCGCCGCGTCGAGAGCTTCCCGCCCGCGAGCACCGCCCGAAGCGTCTCCCCTTCGAGCAGCTCCTGGACGACGTAAGGCGCGCCGTCGTGCTGACCGATGTCGTGGACCGCGGTGATGTTCGGGTGGTTCAGGACGCCCGCCGCGCGCGCCTCCTGCTCGAAGCGGCGCAGCCGGTCGGCGTCGGCGGAGAACGACGCCGGCAGGACCTTGATGGCGACCTCTCGGCCGAGGCGCGGGTCCTTCGCCCGATACACCTCTCCCATCCCTCCGGCTCCGAGAGGAGCGAGGATCTCGTAAGGACCGAGACGAGAGCCGGCTGCGAGAGCCATTCGGTGCGACGGGGATTCTAGTGGACCGGCCGCGAAACCTTCGCCGCCGTCTTGCGTCTCCCGCCTCCAGGAGGTCTCGCGCCATGAGGAAAGCCCTGCTCGCCGCTCTCGCCACCGGCCTGTCCGCGGCGATTTCCGCTGCTCAGGATCCCG